>JARYMM010000036.1 GCA_029907105.1 Anaerolineae bacterium
CCTCATGGCCAACCTGCTCCTCAAGTCGCTGAAGAAGGCCTTCGGCGACGCGGTGATCATCCCGGGCGTCGACCTGGAGATCCGCGACGGCGAGTTCATCGTCTTCGTCGGCCCTTCGGGCTGCGGCAAGAGCACCCTGCTGCGCATCATCACCGGCCTGCAAGCGCCCAGCGAGGGGCAGGTGCTGTACCGCGGCCAGCCGCTGCGCGGCGTCAATCCCCAGGCGACCATTGTCTTCCAGACCTTCGCCCTGTTCCCCTGGCTGACCGTGCTGGACAATGTCGAGGTGGCGCTCAAGGCGCGCAACGTGCCGCCCAAACTGCGCACGGCCCGCGCCCTCGACCTGCTGGACCGGGTGGGTTTGGACGGCTTTGAGATGGCCTATCCGCGCGAGCTGTCCGGCGGCATGCGCCAAAAGGTCGGCTTTGCTCGCGCTATGGCGGTAGAGCCGGAACTCCTGTGCTTGGATGAGCCGTTCTCCGCCCTGGACGTGCTCAGCGCCGAGGCGCTGCGCGGCGAACTGCTGGAGCTGTGGACCGGCGGCAAGATTCCCACCAAGGCCATCCTGATGGTCACCCACAACATCGAGGAGGCCGTCTTTATGGCCGATCGCATCGTGCTGATGGAAAAGGAACCCGGCCGGGTTGTGGCCGAGGTGAAGGTCGAATTGCCCCATCCCCGCCAGCGCAAATCGCCCGTCTTTTTGGAGACGGTGGACCAGGTCTATGCCGCGCTGGCGGGTCAGACGCAACCCGAGCACATCGAACTGGGGGTGGCGCCTGGTGAGACAGGGCGCATTCGCTCGTTACCCCCCATCACCATCAACGACCTGGCCGGTTTCCTGGAACACCTGGCCGAAACTCCCAGCCATCGCCACGACATCTACCGGCTGGCCGAGGAACTGCGGGCGGATTCCGATCACCTGCTGCGCCTGACCGAGGCGGCCGAGTTGCTGGGCCTTGCCACCATCAGCCAGGGCGATATTGCCCTGACGCCCCTGGGAGAGACCTTTGCCGAGGCCAGCATCCTGGCCCGCAAAGAGATCTTTGCCACGCGCATCCGACGGGTGCCCATTATCCGGTGGCTGCTGGCCATGCTCGGTTCGGCTCCCGGGCAGCACCTGAAGAGAGAAGTCCTCCAGACGGCGTTAGAACTCGAGTTCCCGCCCGACGAGGCGGAGAAGCAGATCGAGATCGCCGTCAACTGGGGACGCTACGCCGAGTTGCTGGCCTACGACGACGCCGATGAGACGATTTTCCTCGAACCGGCCGGCAGCGCAGGCGCGACCTCCTGACCACGGCTCTGAAAGAGCATCCGCGATGATGAATGACGTGATTCGGGTGGCCCAACTGACCAAGCATTACCCGGCGGCGCGAGGCGCGCTGCCCGTCCGCGCCGTGGATGGCATCGAGTTCGCCGTGCGCGAGGGCGAGGTCTTTGGCTTCCTGGGCCCCAACGGTGCGGGCAAGACGACGACAGTGCGCATGCTGACCGGCCTGACACGCCCTACATCCGGCAGCGCCTGTGTCTTGGGCTTCGACCTGATGACCGATGCGACGCGCATCAAGAAGCGCATCGGCGTCGTGCCGGAGATGTCCAACCTGTACGACGAACTGTCGGCCTTGGACAACCTGGTTTTCAGCATGCAGTTGTACGGCGTGCCGCGCTGCGAGCGCCGGGCGCGCGCTGAAGAACTGCTGGCCCGCTTTCGCCTGAGCGAGAAGCGGGACACTCCCTTCGCCAAGCTCTCGCGGGGCATGAAGCGGGCGCTCACCATTGCCGCCGCGCTGGCCCACCGCCCGCTGCTCCTCTTCCTCGACGAGCCGACCACCGGGTTGGACGTGGTGAGTGCACGCAACCTGCGGCAGATGATCGCCGACCTGCGCGACGAGGGCGTGACAGTCTTCCTGACCACCCATTATCTGGAGGAGGCGGAACGGCTGTGCGACCGCATCGCCATCATCGTCCGGGGACACATCGTGGCGCTGGACACGGTGGAAGGGCTGAAAGCGAGTGTAGAAGGCAGAACGACCGTGGAAGTGACCCTGGCCGACGGCAACGGCACCGTCAGGACAGCCCGTTTCGAGGGGGAGAATGTGGCTGCGGCGGTGCAGGCCGCATTGGCGCAGGCCACAGCCAATGGACAACACCTGCTGGCTGTCAACACCGGCCGCCCGACGCTGGAGGATGTGTTCGTCCAACTGACCGGCCTGAGCGCCGAGGTCATGCTGGCCGAAAAAGGAAAGACGTAACACGCAACACGTGTTCTGTGTGAGGAGGACTTCCGTGTGGCGCGACGACCTGCGCGGGATGCTCTACATTGCCTTGAAAGACCTGCGGGCCTACTACTTCAAACCGCCTAACATCAGTTGGGGCATCCTGTTCCCCTTCGCCTTCGTGCTGGCCTTTGCCATCCGCAATCCGGGTGAGTTGCGGGGCCTGGTGCCGGGGTTGCTGGCGTTGACTGTGCTCTTTGGCACCAGCTCCATGGAAGCCATCGTCATCGTCTTCGAGCGGCGCATCGGGGCGTTGGAGCGGCTTGTGCTGGCCCCGGTGCGCCTGCCGGCACTGCTGGCAGGGAAACTCCTGGGCGGGATGGTCTTCGGGCTGACGGTGACGCTGGTCGTACTGGTGGCCGTGCTGGGGGCCTTCGGGGCCGGTGGTGTGCACTGGCTTCTGCTCATCTTGACCTTGTTGACCTCGGCGGCGACCTTCGCCGCGCTGGGGGCGTTCGTTTCCGTGGCCGTGAAAGAGGTCTTCGAGGCCCAGACCCTGGCCAACTTCATCCGCTTCCCCATGATGTTCCTGGGAGGCGTGTTCGTGCCGGTAGCGTCGCTGCCACCGGGCCTGCAGGTTGTGGCCCGCCTCCTGCCGCTGACCTATGCGGTGGAGGCGCTGCACGCAGCGCTGGCCGGCGGCTCGTCCCCGGAAGCAGCGCTCGACCTGTTGATATTGGCAGTGTTTGCCATCGTCCTGTTCGCCCTGGCCGTGCGCGTCCTGGCGCAACGGCTGGATTGAAGCGTAAAACGTAAAGCGAGGTGTTCGTATGCTTATCGAGGCCTATGACCTGGAAGTGGAAACCGTGCCCTGCGAGCCGGGAGCTGAGGAATTCGCCGCGATTGTCCGTCTCCAGACGGACATCAGCCCCGTGCTGCCTTACCTGAACCGCACCCTGCGCGGCGCGGTGTACATCGCCAACGCGCCCACCCTGACCTGGAAGAAGGGCGGCCGTAACATCGCCTTCTGGCCCTACAAGATCGCCATCGGCCACCTGGAGGACCGCGCCGAGGCGGAGAAAGTGGCCAGAGGGCTGGTGGACCTGGTCAACCGCACCTGGGAGCGGCGGGAGGAGATCGAGCCGGATCACGAGATGCGCCGCCGGCCGGGGCCAATGGATGTCTACAAGCTCCTGCCGCGCACCAACTGTCGGGCCTGCGGCCAGCCCACCTGCTTCATCTTCGCCAGCAAACTGGTGCTGGGGCATGTGAAACTGGACGACTGCCCGCCTTTGCAGGAAGCTCGATACCGGGAGCAACGAGAGGAACTGGCCGACCTGCTCCCAGAGGACATGCCCGCCATCGGCCGGCCGGAATGATAGACGCGAGGTCAGGAGAGAAGGATGGGCAGAAAACGCATCATAGCGCTGCTGGTGCTGCTGTGGATCGGCCAGGCTTTCGTTTTACCTGTAACTCAGGCCGATCAGCCGGTGGTGCGGGCCGTGCTCTTCTGGTCCGCCACCTGCCCGCACTGCCATGAGGTCATGACACAGACCCTGCCTCCTTTGCAGGCCAGGTATGGCCAGCAATTCGAGCTCCTGCTGGTGGAGACCTCGGATCTCGAAGGGTATGAACTGTACCGCGCCGCCCTGGAGGCCTATAACGTGCCCCCTGAACGGCAAGGGGGGCCTGCCCTGTTCATCGGCGATGTCCATCTGGTCGGTTCGCTGGAGATCCCGCGCCTTCTCCCAGGGCTGATCGAGCGATACCTGGCTGCCGGCGGGCTGGACTATCCGCCCATCCCCGGGTTGGCAACCCGGCTGACGCCTACGCCTCTGCCTCCGGCCAGCCCCACTCCCCGGCCCACGCCAACCGTCAAGGCCTGCCACATCTGCGAAGAAGAGGAATGGCCCCCCACGCCAACACCACCACCGGGAGGGGCCGTGCACTTCTGGCTGTTCTACGACAGGCACTGCGACCATTGCCTGGTTCTGCTGAAAGACATCCTGCCGCCGATCCTGGCCAGGTACGAAGAGGGGCAGGTAGTCGTCTACGAGCAGGACCTGGAGAAGACAGGCTACGAAGAGTTGGTGGCCCTGGAAGCGCAATACGGCGTAGAGCGAGGCGACATCCCCGAGATCTTCATCGGCGACTATGTCCTCAAGGGCAATGAGGAGATCCAGGCCCGGCTGCCAACGCTGATTGACCAGTACCTGGCTCAGGGCGGCGTGGCGCTGCCGGAAGTGAAGCGGCCCACCCCGACACCCACTGTCGTCAGCGAGGTTCCGACCATCCACCTGGCCTATTTCTATCAGCCGGGATGTCGAGAGTGTGACCGGGTGCAAGTAGACCTGGACTATCTGCAACGGCGCTACCCGCAGCTTGTCGTCCATGCTTTCGACGTCAAGGCGGAGGCGGCCCTGTGCGAGTGGCTGGGGCAGCGGGCCGGCGTGCCAGAGGAGAAGAGGCTTACCGCTCCGGCCGTCTTCGTGGGCGACGAAGCGCTGGTGGCCGAGGACCTGCACGCCCGCAGCCTGGAAGAGTTGATCGCTCGCCACGTGACCAGCGGAGCCGAGCCGGTGTGGGAGGGAAGAGAGGAGGCTCATAGCCTGGCCACGCAAAGCATCGTCGAACGGTTCCGCTCTTTCGGCCTGCTGACGGTGCTGGCTGCCGGGCTGGTGGACGGGCTGAACCCCTGCGCCTTCGCCACCATCGTCTTCTTTATCTCCTACCTGGCCTTCATGGAGCGCAAGGGGCAGGAGATACTCGCCGTGGGTGCCGCCTTTGCCCTCGGCGTCTTCTTGACCTATCTGGGGGTCGGATTCGGCCTGCTGAGGTTCCTGACGGCTCTGCCGTTCCTGAGCACGGTGAGCCGCTGGATCTATGGCCTCACGGCGCTGCTGTGCCTGGTCCTGGCCGGCGGCAACCTGTACGACTGGTGGCAGGCGCGGCGCGGCAGGCCACAGGACATGCAACTGAAGTTGCCCACCCGGCTGCGGAGAAAGGTCAATCAGGTGATCCGGGAGGGAGCGCGCCTGCCGGCTTTCGTGGCCGTCGCTTTGGTCAGCGGGGCGGTGATCTCCCTGATCGAGCTGGCCTGCACCGGCCAGGTCTACCTGCCGACCATCGTCTTTGTCCTGGGTGTGCCCCAACTGCAGGCGAAGGCCAGCCTCTACCTGGTGTTGTATAACCTGATGTTCATCTTGCCCCTGGTCATCGTCTTCACACTGGCCTATTTCGGGGTCACTTCCCAACAGCTCGGCTTCTTCATTCACCGCAGGGCGGCGGCCATCAAACTGGCCACGGCCGGGCTGTTTCTTCTCCTGGCCGGTTGGTTGACGACCCTGATAGTATAGCCCTCGGAAGGAGGTGCGCCTGACATGGGTTACCGTCGCTATATCCTGCGTCTTGCATCTTGCATCTTGCATCCTGCATCTTGCATCTTGACCATCTGCCTTATGCTGGCCGTGCAGGCCTGTGCGCCTGTGGCTGCCCCCGTGCCAACGCCTGCGGTGAACATTGCACCCACGGCGACCCCGACCGCCAGCGCCACCCTCCCGCCGCTGGACGCGGAGGCCATTGCCGCCCGGCTCACGCCTGTGGCCACTGTCAGCCAGGCAGCCGGGCAACTGGCCGCCGTACTGGGCACGACACCCGACGCGGTGAGAGTACGCGTGGAAGCGCCACCGGTGGGGGCCTGCGCCGCCTGTGACAGGCCGCCGGTTGGCGAACCGGAGGAGGGAGTGCCGGTCGGCGATGGGGCCCTGCCCCTGGCCCCGGCCAGCGCCGTCTGGCTCACTGTGCGAAACGTCGTTTGTCATTATGTCTACGATGGCCAGGAATTGAAGCCCATCTCCGTTCGCCTGCGTTCCCCAGGAGTTGAGCCATGAAGAAGGCATTGGTTATACCGTTGGATGATGAGGAACTGCTGGACCTGTGCCGCATCATCCTCGATGAAGATAAAGAGGGCGCCCTGCGCTTCGCCGTCGAGCACTTGAGGAAACCGCTCCATCAGGCGCTGGAGGGCGGTTGAAAAGTGCTCATCGAAGTGCCCGGTTCGGGCAAACAGATGGTCACAGGGCAGCTCTTTCGATGACAAGAACGTCACACTCCCCCATCCTGTGGGGGGTGTAGCGCAACGGACATGTTAAGTCCGTATACACAACAACACATCATTTGAGGAGGTATTCGCGCATGCCGTCAACGATCGCAGAAACCAAAGTAGCCACAGGAAAGCCGAGCGTGGTCCAGCGGCTGTCGCTGCTCGACCGCTACCTGACGCTGTGGATCTTCCTGGCCATGGCCGTGGGAGTGGGGTTGGGATACCTGTTCCCTGTTGCCGTTCAATCCTTCAACCAGAGCGTCTCCGTGGGCACGACGAACATCCCTATCGCCATCGGGCTGATCCTGATGATGTACCCCCCACTGGCCAAGGTGCGCTACGAGGAGCTGGGCGACGTCTTCCGCAACTGGAAGGTGCTGGGGTTCTCACTGCTGCAGAACTGGGTCATCGGGCCCATCCTGATGTTTATCCTGGCCATCCTCTTCCTGCGTGGCTATCCGGAGTACATGGCCGGGCTGATCCTGATCGGGCTGGCCCGTTGCATCGCCATGGTCATCGTCTGGAACGAACTGGCCCGCGGCGACACCGAATACGCCGCCGGGCTGGTGGCTTTCAACAGCCTGTTCCAGGTTTTCTTCTACAGCCTCTACGCCTACGTTTTCATCACCCTGCTGCCCACCTGGTTCGGCCTGCGCGGCAGCGCCGTGCATGTCACCATTGGCGAGATCGCCAGGAGCGTGTTCATCTACCTGGGCATTCCCTTCATCGCCGGGTTCCTGACCCGCCTGGTGCTCATCCGCGCCCGGGGCAAGGAGTGGTACGAGACCAAGTTTGTACCCCGCATCAGCCCGCTCACGCTGGCCGCGCTCCTGTTCACCATCGTGGTCATGTTCAGCCTGAAGGGCAACCTGATCGTGAGCCTGCCACTGGACGTGGTGCGCATCGCCGTTCCGTTGGTGCTCTACTTCGTGCTCATGTTCCTGGTCAGTTTCTGGATGGGCCACAGGATCGGTGCCAGCTATGCCCAGACGACCACGCTGGCCTTCACCGCCGCCAGCAACAACTTCGAACTGGCCATTGCCGTGGCCGTGGCCGTCTTCGGCATCGGATCGGGCCAGGCCTTCGCCGCCGTCATCGGCCCGCTGGTGGAGGTGCCGGTGATGATCGGGTTGGTGAACGTGGCCTTCGCGCTGGGGCGGCGACTTTATGGCTTCCAGCCGGAGGAGACGGCGGCAATATGAAGACGGTGCTGTTCGTCTGTGTGCATAACGCCGGCCGCAGCCAGATGGCAGAGGCGTTCTTCAACCATCTGGCCAGGGGCAAAGCTCAGGCCATCTCCGCCGGCACCATGCCCGGCGATCAGGTGCAGCCGGAGGTGGTGCAGGCCATGGCCGAGGTGGGGCTCGACCTCAGCAGGCAGCGGCCCAAGCGGCTGACATCGCCGATGATCCAGGCCGCCGACCACATCGTCACCATGGGCTGTGGCACGGAGGGCGTGTGCCCGGCCCTCTTCGTGCCCACGGAGGACTGGGGGCTGGAGGGCCCCAAGGGCCAGCCCATCGAGAAGGTGCGCCTGATCCGGGATGAGATTCGCCGCCGGGTGGAAGCTTTGCTGGCAGAGATAGGGACACAGGGTCCGTCGTGAGCGAGGTGTTGCTGCCATGCCGCCGAGAATAGAAGGTTGTAGCTGTTACAGCGATGCCCCGGTGAGCCGCATCGTGCTCGACGAGCGGGGCGTCGTCGTGGGCATCGTGGGCCTGAAGCAGATCTTCGAGCAACTCTACCTCATGGGCTGCCAGGCGGAGGAAGAGGGCATCTACGTGCCATTCGCAATCCACGGGGGGCACCCCGAAAACTACATGAGCCAAACCTTCAAGGAGAGAAACGATGCGCAAAGCTAGCATCACATCCGAATGGCTGAAACGATACATCCGCGAGCGGGGCGGCGTGGTCAACATCGCCACCCGCATGACGGCGGTGGATTGATGAATCGCCTATGAGACCCCATCAGGTCTGATGGGCAAGCCAGAAAACGAAGAGGAGTTCATCCCCTTCCAGGCCGACGACATCCAGGTCTACCTGGCCAGGGAGATCTGGGATAAGCTGGAACCGGGGACGAAGCGCCTGCGCTTCGCCATCGGCGGCTATGGGCGATTCACCCTGGAATTCGAGTGAAAAAGGAGAAGAGCCATGTCCGCGCTACGAACTGCTCAAACCGACGATGCTGCCCGGCGGACGCTGCGGCTATTGGAAGGATTGTTCACGGGCGACGCGGCTCGCACAGTCGCCGTCCGCCTGTGGGATGGCACCCAATGGCCTGACGACGCGCCGCGCCCGGCCACCATCGCGCTCAAACATCCCGGCGCACTGCGCGCGATGTTCCTGCCGGCCAACGAAGTGAACCTGGCCGAGGCTTACCTCTACGACGACTTCGATATCGAAGGCGATATCGAGGCCATCTTCGACCTTGCCGAAGCCCTGGCCGAGGAGGCCGAGATGGGCTGGGGGAAGAAGCTGCGCCTGGCGCGCGAGCTGTTGCGCTTGCCCGCCGGCCAGGGACGCCAGCCCGGCCGCCGCGGCCCGGCCCGGCTGAGAGGCCAGCGCCATTCAGTGGCGCGGGACCGTCAGGCCATCGCCTACCATTACGATGTCTCCAATGACTTCTACGCCCTCTGGCTGGACCGGCGCATGGTCTACTCCTGCGCTTACTTCCAGAGGCCCGACGACGACCTGGATACGGCCCAGGAGCGCAAGCTGGACTACATCTGCCGCAAGCTGCGGCTGAAGCCCGGCCAGCGTCTGCTGGACGTGGGCTGCGGCTGGGGCGGGCTGGTGATCCACGCCGCCCACCATTACGGCGTGGAGGCCACGGGCATCACCCTCAGTCAGCCCCAGGCGGAGCTGGCCAACGAGCGCATCGCCGCCGCAGGGCTGGCCGACCGCTGCCGCGTGCTGGTGCGCGACTACCGCCAGGTGGACGAGCCCGGCGGCTACGATGCCCTGGTCAGCGTGGGCATGTTCGAGCACGTGGGCGAAGCGCTGCTACCCACCTATTTCGCCCAGGCCTGGCGGCTGCTCAAGCCTGGCGGGGTCTTCCTCAACCACGGCATCGCCCGGCGGGCCACCGATCGCCCCCGGCGCGGCCCCTCCTTCTCCGACACCTACGTCTTCCCCGATGGCGAGCTGGTGCCCATCAGCACCTCCCTGCGCCTGGCGGAGGCCACCGGCTTCGAGGTGCGGGATGTGGAAAGCCTGCGCGAGCACTACGCGCTGACCCTGCGGCACTGGGTGCGCCGGCTGGAAGCGCACCACAAGCAGGCCCTGCGCTTCGTGGACGAGCCCACCTACCGCGTCTGGCGGCTGTTCATGTCCGGTTCGGCGCATGGTTTCACCACCGGGCGGCTCAACGTCTACCAGGCGCTGCTGGTCAAGCCTGGCCCCGGTGGGCAGAGCGGCCAGCCGCTGACACGGGACGACTGGTACGCCGGTTCTGCCACACTATGACATTCGTCATACTCCGCCCGACCCAAGTGGGCTATAATTCTGGCATTCATTTATTCGCCTATCCGAATATATACAATACGGGATTACTCACCCCATGCCTCTGCGCAAACCGCTGCAAGACGAACTGAACGCCTTCCACGCCGAAATCTGCGGCGCGCTGGCCGACACCCGCCGCATCGCCATCCTTTACGAACTGGCGGAAGGGCCCAAGGCCGTGGGCGAACTGGTCAGCGCCCTGGATGTTCCCCAGGCTACCGTCTCCCGCCACCTCAAGGTGCTGCGCGAGCGGCAGATGGTGACCGCACAGCGGGACGGCGCTCACGTCATCTATGCGCTGGCCGATGAGCGCATCATCGCCGCGTTGGACCTGCTGCGGGAGGTCATGCGGGACATCCTGAGCCGGCGTGCGGCGCTGGCCCAGGCCATGACCCTGGAGGCATCGTGAGCTGTGCCCGCATCCGCCACCGGTAAGCCCATTCCACGCATTGACGAGGAATTGTGTCTGGCCTGTCGCCGCTGTCCGGTGATCGCCGCCTGTCGTGGCCGGGCCGTGGTGCGTTTGGAGCGCGACGAGCCGCCATTCATTGACGCCGCAAGCTGCGACGGCTGCTACGCCTGCATCCCCGCCTGTCCCTACGGGGCTGTGGTGCCTGGCGGGACCACCGGCGGGGGCTGAACCGCCCCGCCGGCCGCGCACTGTCGTGTTCAACAAGGAAACCGCAAGCCTTCGGTTTCAGGAGACCAAACAAACATTGCTCTGATCAAATCACCAAGGAGGAAAACACAAATGAACGAAGCCAAGAAGTGCTCCATCGTCGTCTTCAGCGGCGACATGGACAAACAATTCGCCGCCTTCATCATCGCCACCACCGCTGCCGCCATGGGCATGGAGACCAGCATGTTTTTCACCTTCTGGGGGCTGCAAGCCCTGAAGAAAAAGGGCCTCAAGACCGGCAAAGGCTTCTTCGGACGCATGCTCGGCTTCATGTTCAAGGACATCGAGGGTGTCGGCCCCAGCAAGATGAACTTCGGCGGCATTGGACGCTGGATGTTCAAGAAGATGATGAAGGATAAAGGCGTCACGTCTCTGGTCGAACTGCGGCAGACGGCCATTGACCTCGGTGTTAAGCTGCAGCCGTGCCAGATGAGCATGGAAGTGATGGAGATCACCAAAGAGGACCTGATAGACGAAGCGGCTGATCCCGTCGGTGCAGCCGCCTACGTGCTCGACGCCCAGCAGGCTGACATCACCCTCTTCATCTAATCCGGGTTGCTGCTCCGGAAACAAAACAGGAGGATAAAATGGCTGAAATCACTCCCAACAAAGTCCTGGATGCCCGCGGGCTACAGTGCCCGATGCCCGTGGTCAAGACCAGCCAGGAGATCAAGACCATCGGTGTAGGCGAGGTCTTGCAAGTGCTGGCCACCGATCCCGGCTCCATGGCCGACATCACCGCCTGGTGCAAGAGCACCGGCAACGAACTGTTGAACATGGAAAAAGGTGGCGGGGTCTTCACCTTCTACATCAAGCGCGTAAGGTAGGGGGCAGGTCTCAGACCTGCCCCAGGAGGCTGGTCTATGAGGACGGTTGCTTTTCTCTTTTACTACATCACCCCTTACATCGCCGTCATCGTGTTCCTTGGCGGCATTGGCTATCAACTCTCCCGCTGGCGGCAGAAGAGGCCCGTTCCCGCCAATCTGTCTCTGTTTCCCCGGCCGCAGGGTCGCCTGGGCAGGCTGATGGACACATTGGTGGACATGTTCACCCTGAAGGGGCTCTTCCGTGTGAACAGGCCGTTGTGGGTGGGCGGGTTCATCATGCACCTCGGCCTGCTCTTGCTGCTGCTGGGGCACGTCCGGGCCTTCACCGATTACTACTTCCTCTGGGATCTGTTGCAGTGGGGGGAGGAACAGCAGCACCAGTTCTCCGCCGTGGCTGGCTCCATCGCCGGGTTGCTCTTCATGTTTCCCCTCTTCTATCTGCTGGCCCGTCGTTTCAGTGGCGCCGTCAAATGGCTTTCCAGCCCTGAAGACTATCTCGTCCTGGGGCTGCTGATCGCCATCGCTATCACCGGGAACCACATGCGTTTCGTGCTCGATCCGGACACGCACGAGATACGCCAATTCCTGCAAGGGCTGTTCCGCTTCCGCTGGCAGCCGGCCCCTGTCAGCGCCGGCATATCTTTCGTCTACCACTTTGCCTTTGTGCAACTCCTGATGGTCTACTTCCCCTTCAGCAAGCTGATGCACACCATCGGCAGTGTGTTCTCCAAGATGGTCGCCAAAAGCTAAGGAGGCTGTGATGCTGACACGATTCGTGGATACCATTCGCCAGCGTTTCAGCAGGCCACTGCAATACTACCAGGATATCTGTGTGCGCTGCGGGGCCTGCATTGATGCCTGTCACTTCTACGTCGTTTCCGGGGACCCGGCCCACATCCCGGCCTACCGCATGACGCTGGCCAAGAAGGTCATGCAAGGCAGGGTGTCCGACGGCAACCGGTTGCACAACTGGTATCGTGAGGCCTGGGGACAGGAAAGCCGCACGGCGGCGGAATTGGAGCGGGCCATGTGGGAATGCACCGGCTGCCGTCGCTGTGCCGTCTTCTGCCCCTTCGCCCTGGACACGGCCCTCCTGGTCAGCGCAGGGCGCTACTCCCTGCTGCAAGAGGGGATCGGACCGCAGATGATCGCCGAAATCGGCAACGCCGAGGTAAGCAAAGGCGAGATCATCGAGATGATCCAGGAGTTCTACGTGGATCAGACGAAGGAACTGGAGGCGCGGCTGCAGAAGGAATTTGCCCCTGACCTGCGCATTCCGGTGGAGAAAGAGGGCGCACGTGTGCTGTACGTGCCGCTGGTGGGCGAACACGCCATCGTGCCCCTGGCCAAGGTCTTCCACGCTGCCCAGGAGGACTGGACTCTGAGCCTGTTCACAGCGACCAACCATTCCTTTTTCGTGGGCGACATGGATAAGGCCAGGCAAGCTGCCCACTGGATCGTGCAGGAAGCGCGTCGCCTGGGCGTGAAGGCCATCGCCTATCCGGAGTGCGGCCACGCCACCCGCACGCTGCTCAGCTTCTTCGAAAGCTGGTTCGGCGATGAAATCGCCGGCATCGAGCGGATCAGCGTTGTGCAACTGGTCGCCTCTTACCTGGCTGAGGGCAGGATACGGGTCAAATCTGGCACCTTCGATGTGCCCCTGACCTACCACGACCCCTGCAACCTGGGGCGGAACAGCGGCATCTTCGAGGAGCCGCGTGCCCTCCTGCGGGCAGTGGCCACAGACTTTCGCGAGCTCACCCCCAATCGAGAGCTGAACTGGTGTTGCGGCGGGGGCGGCGGATTGATCGCCGCGCCGGAGATGAAGGAAATACGCATGAAGGCTGGGCGGCCCAAGGCCGAACAGATTCGCCAGACGGGTGCTCAATGGGTGGTGACCACTTGTGAAAACTGCAAGACCCAACTGGGCGACCTGAACGAGCACTACGGGCTGGGCATCGAGATCAAGGGGCTCGTTGACCTCGTGGCCGAGGCGTTGGCCCTGTGAGCCGCGAGAGAGAAGCGGGGAGGAGCTAAGATGGACAGCAGCGAGAAATTGTCTCAGCACCGAATCGAGGGTTGGGAAGAGCGTCTGATCAAGGATTACTACGACTATCGCTGGCACAAAACGCTGGAACCACTCTGCGAGTGGCTGCAGCGCTGGAAGAACGGTGCGCTCTCCCACGAGGAGATGGATCGCGTGATCGAAGAGACACACCAGCAAATCTGCGAGATGCGCAGCCTTTTCAGCCAACGGCAGGATCGCCTGGTGCTGCTGGTGCAATGGTTGGACCGCGAGTGGTTCGACACCTGGGTAAAGGAGCATGCCCCACCACCTGGGGCACGACTGATATCCCCGCCGCAATGAGCCCGGCATCCCAGGAGCGGACGCGCCAGACCCTTCCGCTCTTGACTGCTTGCCCGTACCCGGCGACTCAGTAGACTCCGTAGATCCAATTTTGCTCGGCCTGGATCGTCAGATCCAGGCCCAAGGCGGGGATCTGGCGATCCCCTCAGAGCAAATTTCCATCACTGAGACTGCCGTTGACTCCCGCTGGACATGACGGTTTGCTGCGAGCCATTGCCCCGATCGAAGCTCACCACCGAAGCAAACCGGGCGCAAACGGGGCTGGCTTTTGGGCCAACCCCGTTTGCTTATGAGCCAACGCCGATTTGACAGGAATCCTCATCCAGACTATAATGTGATTGGTGTTGTATCATTTATGCCGTTCCCGATCGAAGGAAAGGTAACCTTGTGACTCTCATCACCCGAAAGACCGATTACGCCACTCGGGTGCTACTGCATCTGGCCCTGTTGTCCCCTGGAGGCCAGGCAACGACGCAAGACATCGCCCACCGCCAGTTGATCCCTGAACGGCTGATCCGCCACATCATCAGTCAATTGGCCAAAGCTCGCTTGCTGAGCACCAAACGGGGCAAAGGCGGAGGCGTGCAACTGGCCCGGCCTGCCGCCGAGATCAGCCTGCTGGATGTGGTGGAGGCCATGCAGGGGCCGCTTTCCCTCAACCTCTGCGTGGACGAGCCAGATTCCTGTGCGCTCGCAGCCGAGTGCCCCATGCACGAAGCCTGGGCGAGGACACAGGAAGAGCTGGCCAACTGGCTGCGCCAGGAGACCTTGGACAAGCTGACCCAACGCAGCGAGACACTGGCCGCGCTTCAGAGGGCGGCCGATTAAGGAGACCAATGCACAAGGTGACATTTTACGGCCTGAGCACCTGTGGATGGTGCAGAAGGACCAAACGATTTCTCGATGCCCACGGCGTGGACTACGAATTGATCTACGTGGACTTGCTGACCGGCGCCGAACGCCAGCGGATCATGAACGAGGTCAGCCGTTGGAATCCCCGCCTGACCTTCCCCACCGTGGTCGTTGACGGCAAACTCACGGTCATCGGCTACAGCGAAGAGCGACTGCGGGAGGCGTTAGGCTTATGAGAGACCAAACAGTGCTGGACACATACGAGCGGCTGAAGCGCGAAGCGGAGGCAGCAGGCTACTTCCTCAATCCCGACGTCGAGTTTGTCCTCGACCTCGTGGAGGGGTTGTTGACCAACGAGGCACGCTACGGCTACTGGGCCTGTCCCTGCCGCCTGGCCGAGGGGGTCCGGGAGAAGGACCTGGACATCATCTGCCCCTGCGATTACCGCGATGCCGACCTGGACGAGTACGGGGCCTGCTACTGTGCCCTCTACGTCTCCGAAGAGGTCGCCCGCGGGGAGAAGGCCGCACAGCCCGTGCCCGAACGGCGCGGCAGCAAGCCTTCGGCGCCGGCCGAGGAGCACGAGGAAGAGCTGGTGGGCTTCACCCGCTGCGGCATCCCCGTCTGGCGCTGCAAGGTCTGCGGCTACCTGTGCGCCCGGCCCCAGCCGCCGCTCAAATGTCCTATCTGCAAGGCTGACCGCGACCGCTTCGAGCGGTTCTGGTGAATTGTGCAAAGGAGATCAAACATGCCCATCTTCCAAGCCACCGACGTCATCGAGATGGCTCTGGAGCTGGAAAAAAGCGGCGAGGCTTTCTATCGCGCCGTGGCCCAAAAGGCCAGGACAGACGAGATCCGGGCCCTTTTTGAGGATCTGGCCGATGCCGAGGTGGAACACCACGCCGCTTTTCAGAAGCTGTCCAGGGCCGTCTGGGACAGGCCGCTGTTGCCGCCCGCAGAATGGGACCAGTACCTGATGTACCTGCAGGCCACCATTCAGAGTGCCTTCTTTGAGGGCAAGGATAAAGCGCTGGCCCTGGCCGAGCAGGTGACCGACGAGAAAGAAGCCATACGTATGGCCATGGGCTTCGAGAAGGAAACCCTGTTGTTCTTCCACGACCTGCGCGACATGGTGTCCGAAACGGACAGGCCCGTTGTCCTGCGCATCATCAACGAAGAGAAAACGCACCTGCGGCGCCTCGCCGAGATGCTGTAGACACATTCGACAAAGAGGAGGTCAAGACGATGGATTGGAATAGCCCACTGGGCATACTGCGCCGCGCCATGCAGATCGAGCGCGAGGGCTACAGGTTCTACACCGACGCTGCCGGGCGGGCCGTCGGGGAGAGAGGCAAAGAGATGTTCCGGGGCCTGGCTGCCGACGAGGCCAGACACCTGCACCTGCTGTTGGTCGAGTACCAGGCATTGGAATCGGGGCAGGGCTGGATTGACCCCACCCAGGCGCTCGATAAGGAAATGGATTTCGACCCCGCCAACCCGATTCTGCCCGGCGAGGAGTACCCCGAGCCGATGCCCATCTTCACCCCCGCCCGGGTCCCCTCGCTGGACAACGACCTGGCTGCCTTGGAGTTCGGCCTGGAAACCGAGCAGATGTCCTATGATCTCTACAAGACGTCCGCCGAAGCACAAAGCGACCCGGCGGCCAGGGAGGCCTATCAGATCCTGGCCCGGGAAGAGAACAAGCACTACCAGCTTTTGCAGAGTTCTCGCGACTACCTGGTGAACAATCAGACCTGGTGGGACAGCGAGGAGTCTCCCTTCTTCGAAGGATAGGCACGTGAACGGTATGCGAAGCCCGAAAGGGAGCCAGTTGAACACCGGCGAGCGCATCCCGCCGGGCCAGCGACTGGTCAGCCGCCTGCCCGTGCTGCACTACGGCCCCATCCCGCCCTTCGATCCGGCGACGTGGGAGTTGCGCCTGTTTGGACTGGTGGAAGAAGAGGTCGTCTTCTCCTACGAGCAGTTCATGGCCCCGCCCACGGTGAGGATCGTCGCCGACATTCATTGCGTCACCGGCTGGTCCATGCTGGACACCGTGTGGGAGGGCGTGCTTTTCCGTGAACTGCTCAACCACGTCCGCCCGCAGCCTGAAGCCAGATACGTGCTTATCCATTGCGACTACGGCTATACCACCAACCTGCCGCTGGCAGCTTTGCTGGATGACGACGTCCTGCTGGCCTACCGCTACAATGACGAACCCCTGCCTCCGCAATACGGCCACCCGCTGCGGCTGGTCGTGCCCAAGCGCTACTTCTGGAAGAGCGCCAAGTGGGTGCGAGGGCTGGAGTTCATGGCCCGCGACAGGCCAGGCTTCTGGGAAGTTCGCGGCTATCACAATGATGGCGATCCCTGGAAAGAGGAACGCTACGGCCTTATCGGCTGACCAATCACAGAAACTTCCTGGTGTCATTGCGAGGAGGCGGTTTTTGCCGACGAAGCAATCCCCAAGTCCCGAGTCGGAGATTGCTTCGCCGCCCCTTCGCTTTGCTCAGGGCTTCGGCTCGCAATGACGCCATCAAAGATTCTCGCGAGCAACGCAAATGCCGCGGGGTAATACTATACAAGGAGCAAATCCATGGACGCTTTGGAAGTGTTGAAGAAAGGCATGAAACTGGAGAGAGAAGGGCTGGAGTTCTACCTGGGGGCTGCCGAGTGCAGCGCTGACCCCGAGACGGCCCAACTGTTCCGCGATCTGGCCGCCGACGAGGTGGACCACTACAACGCCATCGGACGTCAATACGATGCCCTGGCCGCGGGCAAGGCCTGGGTGCCCATCCCCGAACTGGAGACGGTGGAGCCTATAGACGTGCAGGCCCCCATCTTCCCACCCGGCCTGATGGCCTGCGAGATCCTGCCCGACAGGCCTTCGGACGAGGACGCCTTGCTCTTCGCCCTCGGCGTCGAGGTAAAGAGCTTCGAGCTGTACTCGCAGAGCGCCAGGGAGGTGGACAACGCCGACGCGCGGCGGCTGTTCCAGGCCCTGGCCGCCGCCGAGCAGCAGCATTTCAATCTCTTGATGGCCCGCTACGAAGCGCGTTTCGCCTATCCGCGCTAGAACGTAAAACGTGAAACACATATGACCGTCAACAATATGACCATCCGCATTGGCGGCGCGGCGGGTAACGGCGTGGAATCGAGCGGCGCTGGCTTCTGCCAGGCGCTGGGCCGGGCCGGGCTGCACGTCTTCGGCCTGCCCGATTACTACTCGCGCATCCGAGGCGGACACAACTTCTACTCCATCCGCATCAGCGACCGGCCCCTCTACTCCCACGCCGAGCCGGTCCACCTCCTGCTGGCATTGACCGCGGAAACCATCCCCCGCCATCGGGACAAAGTCGTCGAGGGAGGAGCCATCGTCTACGACCTCAAGCAGGTGCGGGAGCCGCCCTCAGCCGTGCCCGGGGTTCAGTTCCTGCCGCTTCCCCTGAGCGATATGGCTAAAGAGACAGCGGGCACCGAACTGGCGCGCAACACCGTGGTTCTGGGGGTCGCTGCCGGGCTGACCGGCCTCGACCTCTCGCCCATGGAAAGCGTCATCCGCCAGAACTTCGGGCGCAGGGGCCAGAAGGTGGTGGACGGCAACCTGGCGGCCGCCGATGCGGGCTACAAGGCGGGGCAGAAATACGCCGGCGACTTTCCCTTCAAGCTGCGGCGGAACCCCAGCGCGCCGCCGCGTATGGTGGTCAGCGGCACGGAGGCCTTCTCGCTGGGCGCGCTGGCCGGCGGCTGTCGCTTCGTTTCCGCCTACCCGATGACGCCGGGCTCGCCGGTATTGCACTGGATGGCCGCCCACGCCGCCCAATATGGCGTGGTGACCAAGCACACGGAGGACGAAATCGCCGCCATCTGCATGGCCATCGGCGCGGCACACATGGGCGCCCGGGCGCTGGTGCCCACCTCCGGCGGCGGCTTCTCGCTGATGGTGGAGGCGTTGGGGCTGGCCGCCATGTCCGAGACGCCGGTGGTGATCTATAACGCCCAGAGGCCGGGGCCATCCACCGGTCTGGCCACCCGCAACGCCCAGGCGGATTTGCTCTTCATGCTCTACGCCTCGCAGGACGAGTTTCCGCGCTTCCTGTTGGCCCCAGGCACCCATGAGCAGTGTTTCGTGGCCGGCTGGCGGGCCTTCAACCTGGCCGAGAAGTATCAGACACCGGCCCTGGTGCTCAGCGACCACTACCTGGCGGTGGCCACGCGCACCCTGGAGATGGGTGCCTTTGACTTCGATGCCGTCCAGATCGAGCGCGGGGAACTGCTCAGCCCCGCCGAGCTGGACGCCCTGGATGAGGAGTACCTGCGCTATCGTCTTACGCCCTCTGGTGTTTCGCCGCGGGCACTGCCAGGGCACCCCAAGGCGGTATATGTGGCGGAGAGCAACGAGCACGACCCGGCGGGGGCGTTGGACGAGGAGATCGAGAACCGCATCGCCATGGTGGAGAAGCGCCAGAGCAAGCTGATCGGCATGGTCGAGGAGATGTCCGGCCCGGCCCGCTACGGCCCGGCGGAGGCGGAGACCACTTTTGTCTGCTGGGGCTCCACCTATGGGCCGCTGCGCGAGGCGGTGGACCTTTTGAATGCCGAACAGCCAGGGCGGGCCAACATGCTGCACTTCAGCGACCTGTGGCCCCTGCCCCTGGAGCCGGTCACGGCGGCCCTTGCCTCGGCCCGTCAGCGCATCGCCGTCGAGGTCAACGCCACGGCGCAACTGGCCACCCTCCTGCGCAGCCAGACCGGCATACAGATGGACGGCGCGATTCTGAAATACGACGGCCGCCCGTTCACACCGGAGTATATCCTGGCCCGCGTCCGCACAGACAGGAGGGCCAGCAAGTCCCTCCCTCTTGATAGATGAGGTTAGGTGGGGGTATTGCCCCCTCCCCTAACCCCTCCCACCAGGGGAGGGGAACTCAGCAGGGCTAGCAAGTCCCTCCCTCTTGATAGATGAGGTTAGGTGGGGGTATTGCCCCCTCCCCTAACCCCTCCCACCAGGGGAGGGGAACTCAGCAGGGTTAACAACTCCCTCCCCCTTGATGGAGATGGGGGTGCCCCTCCCACCAGGGGAAACTTCTTGACCGTTCGGCCACATCGGCTCAATCGGCTGACCCAAGGAGACGATGACATGGTATCGAGAAAAGACTTTGACAGTCCCAACGAGCCCACCTGGTGCAAAGGGTGCGGCAATTACGGCATCCTGAACGCCATCAAGATGGCCCTGGCCGAGCAGGGCCTTGCTCCGCACCAGGTGCTGATGGTCACCGGCATTGGCTGCGGGAGCAAGATACCGCAGTACATGAAGGTGAACGGCTTCCACACCATCCACGGCCGCGCCCTGCCGGTAGCCACCGGGGCCCGCCTGGCCAACCACGGCATGAAGATCATGTGCGTGCACGGCGACGGCGACGGCTACGGCATGGGGCTGGGCCACATGATGCACGCCATCCGCCGCAACATCGGCCTGGTGGACATCATACAGAATAACCGCGTCTACGGCTTGACCAAGGGGCAGTACTCGCCCACCAGCGACGTGGGCATGCGCACGCCCACCTCGCCGGAAGGGGCCATTGACCGCGCCGTGCCGCCGCTGGGGCTGGCCATCGCCGCCGGCGCCACCTTCGTCGCCCGTGGCTACCCCGGCGAGCTTCCTCACCTGGCCTGGCTTATCGGCCAGGCCTTGCAGCACGATGGCTACGCCCTGGTGGACGTGCTGCAACCCTGCGTGACCTTCAATCGGGCCAGCGCCTACGACTTCTATAACCCCCGCGTGTACAGGCTGCAGGAGACCGCTCACGACGTGACGAACAAGACCGCGGCCTGGGAGAAGGCTTACGAGTGGGGCGAGCGCATCCCCATCGGCATTTTCTACCGCGTGGAAGGCGTGCCCACCTACGAGTCCCAGGTGCCAACGCTCAAAGCAGGGCCGCTGGTCAGGCAGCCGCTGCAGAAGCTGCGCCCGGAGCAGGTGCACGCCCTGTGCACCGAACTGATCTGAGCGCCAGAAAACCCGGGAGATGGGAGCCATGTCTCTGCTGATGGTGAAGTCGGTTTTGACGACGGTTCTGTTGCTGGTGGCCATAGCCCAGGCGCTGGGCATGGCCCAGGTGCGCGGTTATGTGCAGTTCTTGCCTGTGGACCGGAGGCGGCTGCGGCAGTGGCACCGCGGGGGCGGGATTGCCGCGCTGATCCTGGCCCTGGCAGTGGCGGCGATGTGCGTGTTCGGCGAGAGGTATGCCTATTATCCTCCGCGTGTGCTGGCTCATGTGGTGATGGGGACGCTGGCGATCGCCGTCTTGCTTCTGAAAGTGCTCATCACCCATCGCTGGCGTCGTCAACTACGCCATAACACCGCCCTGGGGGCGATAGCGGGCCTGCTCATCCTGGGCACCTTTGCCGCCAGCGCGCTGTGGGTCTTTGTGGGCGCGGCCTGATTGGGCGATTTGAACCACACCTGGCCCTGGCCGTCCAGGCCGGACAAGGCGAGCAGTTATGAAAAGTAAGGAGAGGGCATGAGATGAGCAAAGACACGTCTGGGAGATTGATCGCCGTATTTCTGGTTCTGCTATTGGGAGCATGGGTCACTGCCTGTGCGACGCAGCCATCGGTTGCCCCCACGTCGCCAGCGCCGGCGGACACGCCCACACCGTCAATGCCAGGCGAGAAGCCCCGGCCTGCCCTCGACGGCGAGGCTTTGCTCAAAGAGCGCTGTACCGGATGCCATGGCCTGAGCCGCGTGGAGCAGGCCAGGAAGACGGAGACGGACTGGAAGAAGACGGTGGAACGCATGGTGGGCAAGGGAGCGGCTCTCACTGCCGAAGAGCAGGCAGCCGTCATCAAGTACCTGGCCGAGACGTATGCCAGATAGCGGAAAGGGCTTGTAAGCACAGGTGAGCATGGCCTGGTTCGAGAGCCTTAACCCCATATGGCAGGCCCTGCTGGGCACCTGCTTCACCTGGCTGGTCACCGCGCTGGGGGCCGGGCTGGTCTTTTTCTTCCGCAGCATCAACCGCAAGGCGCTGGATGGCATGCTCGGCTTTGCCGCCGGGGTCATGATCGCCGCCAGTTTCTGGTCGCTCCTGGCACCGGCCATCGAGATGGCCGAGGAGTCCGCCCACTTGCCCGCCTGGGTTCAGGCCGCCGCCGGGTTCCTGCTGGGCGGAGCGTTCCTCTGGCTGATAGACAAGGTCCTGCCTCACATCCACAACATCGGCCAGCCCGGCGAGGCCACCGACGGTCTTCACTCCAGTTGGCGCCGCAGCATCCTGCTCATCCTGGCCATTACCATGCACAACATCCCGGAGGGGCTGGCCGTGGGCGTCGCTTTCGGCGCTGCGGCGGCGGGTTACCCGGCCGCTTCGGTGGCCGGGGGCATCGCTCTGGCCCTGGGCATCGGCATCCAGAACTTCCCCGAGGGGGCGGCCGTCTCCGTGCCCCTGCGCCGCGAGGGCCTGAGCCGGCGCAAGAGCTTCTGGTATGGCCAGCTCTCTGGAATGGTAGAGCCCATCGCCGGGGTGCTTGGCGCTCTGGCCGTTCTGGTCATGCGGCCGCTCCTGCCCTATGCTCTGGCCTTCGCTGCCGGGGCCATGATCTTCGTCGTCGTCGAGGAACTCATCCCCGAATCGCAGCAGGAGAAGCAGTACGACATCGCCACGGTTGGAACGATGGTCGGCTTCGCTGTGATGATGATACTGGATGTGGCCCTGGGTTAGCAGAGAGCGCCGAGAAATTTAGAGTCTCTGCGTCCTCGGCGTCTCGGCGGTGAAACCTTTTGTTTCCGGCTGGTCCGGGTTAGGGTGACAGTCACTTGACCAAGTGACTGTCACCTTCGAACGGCAGGGGGTGACGTTCTCATGCCCGCCACAGCAGAGGTCGTGATTATCGGCGCCGGCGTCATCGGCTGCAGCACGGCCTACCACCTGGCCCGCCTGGGCATCAGCGACGTCGTGGTGCTGGAGATGAACCAGGTGGGCAGTGGCTCGTCCGGCAAATCGGCCTCCATGCTCAGCCTGCAGGCCCGCCCGGATGAGCTGTGCGTGCGCATGGCCTTGCACTCGTATGCCAGGTACATGCACTTCGAGGAAGAAGTCGGCGCGCCTGTGGACTTCAAGAAGATCGGCTGGCTGTCGGTAGCCACGGAGGAAAGCGCAGAACACCTGCGGCAGAGCGCGGAGCTGCTGCGCTCCCTGGGAGTGCGGACGGAGGAGCTGTCACCGGAGGAGATCAAGCATCGCTACCCGGAACTCAACGTCGAGGACGTCGCCCTGGGCACCTGGGGGCCGGACGACGGCATCATTGACCCACACATGATCATGTGGGGATATGCCCGGCGGGCGCGGGAGATGGGGGTCAGGGTGCAGGAAAACGTGCGCGCCACACAGATCGAGGTACGCCAGGGCAGAGTGCAGGGCGTGGCCACCGGCGAGGGCTTCATCGCCTGCGGCACGGTGGTGAACGCCGCCGGGCCCTGGGCCGTGGAAGTGGGACGCTGGGTTGGCCTGGAAATACCGATCATCAATGCCGCCCGCACGATCGTGGTCACCGGCCCTTTCCCGGCCATCCCGTCCGACAGGCCCTTCGTGGAGGATGTGACGGTGGAATGGTACTGCCGGCCCGAAGGTCCCGGCATGCTCATGGGCATGGGCGTCGTGCCCACGGAAGAGCTGGACGTCCCCTTCCGGTCGGACATGCTGGACGGGCTATTGGATGCGGCAGTGCACCGGATTCCCGTGCTGGAGCAGGCCACCATGCTCACCGGCTGGACGGGCATCCGGCCGCTGACCCCTGACAATCATCCCATCCTGGGGCCGGTGGCGGGCGTGGATGGTTTGGTGCTGAACTGTGGCTGGGGCGGCATGGGGATCATCCAGGCGCCGCTGGCCGGGCAGTTGGCCGCCGAAGTCGTGGCCGATGGCTACGCCTCAACCATGGATATCGGTCCTCTCGCCGTCGAACGCTTTGCACCAGATCCCGCTCGCCATTGAACAGGCCAGGGCAGCTACAAGATGGCGAGAAGAAATCCCCTGCCCTCCCCGGCGGGAGGGGCGGGGGAAAGGTGACACGGCAGATGGAAAGTTGCTTGGGAATCGCCAGATCCTCCTCGCGACTTTCCATACAGCGACTCAGCAGACCGCACTTGGCTCCTGCTGGATCGTCAGATCCAGCAGATGACTGCATACGAGGGAGCACCAAACATGAGCAAAGTTCGCTGGGGCATTTTGAGCACTGCAGCCATCGGGATATACAAAGTCATCCCCGCCATGCAGCAGGGCAAGCATTGCGAGATCGTGGGCATCGCCTCCCGCGAGCTGGCCAAGGCTCAGGCTGCGGCGCAGCGGTTGGGCATACCCAAGGCCTACGGCTCGTACGAAGCCCTGCTGGCCGACCCGGACATCGAGGCCGTCTACATTCCGCTGCCCAATCACCTGCATGTGCCCTGGTCCCTCCGGGCGCTGGAAGCGGGCAAGCATGTCCTCTGCGAGAAGCCCATCGGCCTCAGCGTGTCCGAAGCGGAGCAACTGCTGGAGGCCGCCCATAAGCACCCGCATCTGAAGGTGATGGAAGCCTTCATGTACCGCCACCACCCCCAGTGGCGCAAGGCCAAGCAGTTGGTAGATGAAGGCCGGATCGGCGAGTTGCGCACCATCCAGACCTTCTTCTCCTACTACAACGTGGACCCCGACAACATCCGCAACCGGGCTGACATCGGCGGCGGGGGGCTGATGGACATCGGCTGCTACTGCATCTCGCTCTCCCGTTTCATCTTCGATGCCGAACCGCAGCGGGTGGTGGGCATCGTGGAGTACGACCCGGTGTTCGGCACTGACCGCTTGACTTCGGGAACGATGGACTTCGGCCGCGGCACCTCCACCTGGACCTGCTCCACGCAGTTGGTGCCCTACCAGCGGGTCAACATCTTCGGCACCACGGGGAGGGTGGAGATCGAGATCCCCTTCAACGCCCCATCCGACCGGCCCTGCAAGATGTGGCACGAGCGCAATGGAGCGATCGAGGAAATCGTCCTCCCCATCTGCGACCAGTACACCATCCAGGGCGACCTGTTCTCCCTGGCCGTGCTCCAGGACACGCCAGTGCCCACGCCGCTGGAGGACGCCGTGGCCAACATGAAGGTCATCGAGGCCATCCTGCGCAGCAGCGAGCGCGGCATGTGGGTGGAGGTGTGACGGACGGCGAAACCGCTGCCATGAGCGATCTCATCCAGAGCCTGCGCCAGTTGTCCTTCTTCGCCCCCTTGAGCGATGATATCCTGCGCAAGGTGGCGCGTGTCCTCTACCAGCGCACCTACTCCCCTGGCCAGGTGATCGTGCTGGAGGGCGAACCCTGCCAGGCCGTGTATTTCGTCGCTCAGGGCCTGGTGCGTACCCGTCGCATGTCCCTGGAAGGTCGCGAGCAGGTATTGGCCTATCTCGGCCCCGGCCAGTCCTTTGGCCTTGCCCCGGCCGTGGACAACGGCCGCAATCCGGCTACCGTGGACGCCGTGACGGAGGCCGCCCTCTACATCATCCCCTGTCATCACTTCCGGCAGCTCATGCGCTACGAGCCAGACCTGGCCATGGCCGTCCTGCGGCAACTGGCCGCCGAGGTGCGCCGACTCAGCGACATGGTGGAGGACCTCGCCCTGCACCCGGTGAGCACGCGCCTGGCACGCTTCCTGCTCACCCAGGCCGAGGGAGGACAGCCGCACCGCAGTTGGACCCAGGAAGAGATCGCCGCCCAGATCGGCACCGTGCGGGAGGTGGTGGGGCGCACGCTGCGCGCCTTCGCCGCCGCCGGGCTCATCCGCCGCCAGCGCGGACGGCTGGTGGTGGTGGATCGAGAGGGTCTGCAACGAGAGGCGGCGGGGGGATAGCGGCCCTGGCAGGGCTACACCTGTAGGGCAATCTCCTGTGGAGTTGCCCTACGCAAAGAGACTTTTGTCGCAGACAGGGGGCTGTGCCCATGTTACAATGGGCACAGCCTTTGGGTGAGAGCAACAGCCATGAAACCTACACGTTTTGCGCTGCCTAGAGTTGACGAAAGCCTGTGCACGCTCTGCGGGTTGTGCGTGGAAGCCTGCCCCTGCGGCGCGGTGACGCTGGGCGAGAGAGGGCCGATCTTCGCCTGCCCCAAAGAGCTCGCCGCGCATCCCCTTTGCCCTGAGGATCACAACGGCTGTTGCCTGTACCTCTGTGAAGAGGTCTGCCCTACCGGGGCGATCACCTGTGCCTTCGAGATCGTGCTGGAAGAGGATCAAGGCAGCGCTGCACCGGAGATAAGGGAGGAAGAAGGTGCTCGGTAAACTGGTCTATCTGGACAATGCTGCCACCACCCGGCTGGACGAGCGGGTGCTGGAGGCGATGACGCCATATTTCCTGGAGACGTATGCCGTGGCCACCTCCGAGTTCGGCTATTCTGCGGGCATCGAGGCCAGGGAGGCGCTGCAAGAAGCCCGCAGCACCATCGCCGGCGTGCTGGGAGCCTCGCCTGAGGAGCTCATCTTCACCTCCGGCAGCACCGAGTCCAGCAACATGGCCCTCAAAGGGGTGGCCATGGCCCTGGGCGAGAAGAAGGGCAGGCACATCATCACCTCCCGCATCGAGGACTTTCCCGTCCTCAACAGCGCCAGGGCCCTGGAAAAGCAGGGCTTCAGGGTCACCACCCTGGACGTGGATGCCGAGGGCCTGGTGGACCTGAACCAGCTCAAGGACGCCATCACCGGGGAAACCATCCTGGTCTCCATCCAGCATGCCAACCAGGAGATCGGCACGGTGCAGGACATCGCCGCCATCGGCCAGATTTGCCGGGAGAAGGGCGTGCTCCTGCACAGCGATGCCACACATACGTTCACCCGCGTGCCGCTGGACGTGCGGGAGGTGGGCGTGGATCTGCTCACCATCGCCGCGCACACCATCCACGGCCCGCGGGGCATCGGTGGCCTCTATGTGCGCAAGGGCACGCCCATCGCCAAGTGGATGGATGGCGGCTTCCAGGAGTTCAACCTGCGCGCCGGGTTGGAGAACATCCCCGGCGCGGTGGGCTTCGCCAGGGCCGTGCAACTGGTCACGCCGGAGGAAACGACGCGGCTGCAAGCCCTGCGCGACCGCCTGATTGATCGGGTGCTGAGCGAGATCCCGCACACCACGCTGAACGGCCACCGCTGGCAGCGGCTGCCGCAGAACGCCAACGTCACCTTCCACTTTGTGGAAGGCGAGTCCATCACCCTGCACCTGGACATGCGCGGCTTCGCCGTCAGCACCGGTTCGGCCTGCTTCAGCCGCTCGCTGGAGGCCAGTCACGTCATCCTGGCCATCGGCGGCGACCACGAGCGGGCGCACGGCTCGGTGCGTTTCACCTTCGGCCGCTTCAACACGATGGAAGACGTGGACAGCGTGGTAGACGCCGTGGCCGAAATCGTCACCCTGTTGCGTCAGATCAGCCCGCTGGGCAAAGAATAACGCGGCAGAGCCGCAAATATAAGCAAAGACCTACGGAGGAAAACACGATGCTTAGCCAGACCATGCAAGACGCCATCAACGAACAGATCAAGAACGAGCTCTACTCCGCCTACCTGTATCTTTCCATGGCCGCCTATGCCGAGGAGGCCAACCTGCCCGGCTTCGCCCACTGGATGAAGGTGCAGGCCCAGGAGGAAGTTGGGCACGCCATGAAGTTCTTCGAGCACATGACCGAACGCGGTGGGCGGGTGGTGCTGCAGGCCCTTGACCAGCCGGCGGTGGAGTTCGCCTCGCCCACCGACCTCTTCGAGAAGACCCTCGAACACGAACGTCACGTGACCAGCCTGATCCACAATCTCTACGCCCTGGCGGTCAAGGAGAACGACTACGCCTCGCAGGTGCTGCTACACTGGTTCATCGAGGAACAGGTGGAGGAAGAAGCCAACGCCACACAGATCCTGGCCACGTTGAAGATGGCCGGGGACAAGGGCAACGCCCTGGTCATGCTGGACCGGGCCCTGGCTGGCCGGTAGATTGGCACATTGGTAGACTCAGTAGATGGAAAATCGCTCCGCCAGGAGAGAGTAGGACAACTGCGAGCAGTTGTCCTACTACTACCTGCCAACAGGAGGGGGAATATGACGATGTTACCGTACAGTGAACTGGTGATGGAACATTTCCGCCACCCGCGCAACGTGGGGCGGATCGAAGATGCCGACGCCAAGTCGGTCGAAGGCAGCCCTGCCTGTGGCGACATGGTGGCCGTCTACCTGAAAGTGGACCCGGAAGAGCTGCGCATCACCGACATCAAGTTCGAATCCTACGGCTGCGCCTCCAACATCGCCACCGGCTCCATCATCACCGAGCTGGCCAAAGGCAAGACGTTGGAGGAGGCCAGGCAGATCACCTGGAAGCAGGCTTCGGAGGCCCTGGGTGGCCTGCCGCCGATCAAGACGCATTGCTCTGTGCTGGCCGTGGACGGGTTGCGCGCCGCCATCCAGAACTACGAAGAACGCCACGGCCTGGTCAAGGAGCGGGTGCCGACGACGGTCGAGGAAGTGCGCAGGCGGTTGAAGCATGTGATGAACCCGGTGGTGGGGCTGGATCTGGTGCGCACCAAGTTAGTGAAGGACATCGAAGTCGCCGAGGGCACAGTGCGCGTGGTGCTCGATCTGCCCGCCGACCATCAGTTCGCCAACGCCATCCGCGAAGACATCCGCGAAAAGATCGAACCGCTATGGGACGTCAACGAATTGATTGTGGAATTCACGGAGTGAGGTGAAGCGATGGAAGCGATCAAAGTGGATATCCGGGAGGCGAAATGCCCGGCGGTCGAGGCCAACATCAAAGTGGATTGCCGGGGCGAGACCTGCCCTGTGCCCCTGGTGGAGACGCGCAAGGCGCTGCGCCGAGCCGCGCCAGGCGACATCATCGAGGTGGTGGGCACACACCCGGCCTCGAAGAAGGAGATCCCCATGGCCGTCGAGGCCCTGGGGCTGAAGCTGCTATGCATCGAAGGGACCGACACCGACTGGATGATCTGCATCCAAAGGTGACCTCGAAGGAGGGCAAAGATGGAGAAAGTAAAGGATCCGGTTTGTGGGATGATGATTGATCCCCAATCAGCGGTAGCCACCTCGGAGTACAAGGGCAAGACCTACTACTTCTGTGCCCGAGGCTGCAAGGTGGCCTTCGACAGGGACCCGGAGAAGTACCTGAAGGCACGGCCGGGATCGGAGCACGAGCACTGAGACGTCACAATGGCGGGCCTGCACCAGGGCCCGCCATTCGGCTTCTGGAAGGCGAGCGCGGAGGGGAACATGGAACAAAGCCAGGCAAGGCCCCAGCGGGCGACCATCATCCTGCACAGCGGCGACATGGACAAGGTTTACAGCGCGCTGATCATCGGCAACGGGGCCCTGGCCATGGGCATGGAGGTGTCCATCTACTTTACTTTCTGGGGCCTGCGGCGGCTGCAGAAGGGCGGCCTGGAAAAGGGCCCGCTCTCCAAGATGCACATGCTGGGCTTAGGCAAGTGGATGATCAAGCAGCGCATGAAGAAGGCCAACGTCGCCTCGCTGGAGAAGCTGATGGCCGACTTCAAGGAACTGGGCGGCAAGGTCATCGCCTGCGAGATGACCATGGAGATCATGGGCCTGAACCGCCAGGACCTGCGCGAGGCTTGGATTGACGAGTACGGGGCCGTGGGCACTTACATCCAGGAGGCTCGCGACTCGCTCATCACGCTGTTCATTTAGCGAAGGTGCGACGCACTTTTGAAGTGTGTCGCACCTTCGTGGATGCAGAAATGCAAAGCATTTCCCACAAAATCCTGGTCGTAGACGACGAGCCGACCATCGTCAGCACGGTGCAGGCTTATCTGGAGCGAGAAGGTTACACCGTTTACACGGCGATGGACGGCCTGGCCGCCCTCAAGGCGGCCCGCGCCTTCCGGCCGGACCTCGTCGTGCTGGACATCATGCTGCCCGGCATGGACGGCATCGAGGTGCTGCGGCGCTTGCGTCAGGAATCCGACGTCTATGTCCTGATGCTGGCCAGGGCCGACGAGACAGACAAGGTCGTCGGCCTCACCGTGGGCGCCGACGACTACCTGACCAAGCCCTTCAGCCCGCGGGAGCTGGTGGCCCGGGTGAAGGCCATCCTGCGCCGGGGACGGAACGCCGCCAGAGGCGAACCGGTGCTCGCCTTCCATCGCCTGCGCATTGACCCCGACGCCCGCCGCGTCTGGAAGGACGATGAGCCTGTGGAGATGACCGCCATCGAGTTCGACATCCTGCACGCCCTGGCCCGGCACCGCGGCCGGGTGCTGAGCCGGGAGCAGCTCATCGAGCAGGTGTGGGGCCACGATTACTACGGCGACGAGCGGGTGGTGGATGTGCACATCGGGCGCATCCGCAAGAAGCTGGAAGACGACCCGGCCAACCCTGTGCTGATCGTCACCGTGCGAGGCGTCGGCTATCGTTTGGAGGCAGAACCGCTATGAAACTGCTGCAAACGCTCCGCCAACGGTTGGGATGGAAGCTTTTCCTCTCCTACCTGGTCATCATCCTGGTCGGGGGAGTGGTCCTGGCCGGCACGGCCGAGTTCCTGGCCCCTGCCACCCTGGCCCGGCACATCGCCCGCATGGAGGCGTTGCTGGGGTACGACCCGGTCCTGGCCGCCGATTTGGACCGGAATTTCCACGCTGCCGTCAACGAAATCCTCACCGTCGCTGCCGTGGCCGCCTTCGCCGCCGCCGTGATCGTGAGCACCTTCACCGCACGGCGCATTGTGGACCCTATCCGGGCGATGATGCAGGCCAGCCAGCGCATCGCTGCTGGCGACTACCATGAGCGGGTACAGGTGCCCGGCCAGGACGAGCTGGGCGCACTGGCGCGGGCCTTCAATCGGATGGCCGAGACGTTGGAGCAGACGGAGGAACGCCGCCTGGAGCTCATCGGCGACGTGGCCCACGAGTTGCGCACACCCCTGAGCAGCATTCGGGGCATCATGGAGGGGCTGGTGGATGGCGTGATGGCCGCCGAACCGGCCACCCTCCTGCTCGTTCAGCGCGAGGTCGCCCGCCTCCAGCGGTTGGTCCATGATCTGGAGGAGCTGTCCCGTGTCGAAGCAGGGCAGATGGCCCTCGATCTCCGCCCCACGTCCCCTGCCGACCTGATCCGTGCCGCCGCCGACCGGTTGCGGCCGCAGTTCGAGGACAAAGGGGTGAGCCTGCGCCTGGACATCTCGCCCAAGCTCCCACTGGTGCAGGCCGACTCCGGCCGCATCATCCAGGTGCTGCTGAACCTGCTGGGCAACGCGCTGCAGTATACCCCCTCCGGCGGCCAGGTGACCGTTCGGGTGCGGCGTGAAGAGCGCGAAGTGATCACGGCAGTACAGGATACCGGCATCGGCATTTCCGCCGAACATCTGCCCCACATCTTCGAGCGCTTCTACCGGGTGGACAAGTCCCGCGCCCGCACCGGCGGCGGCAGCGGCATCGGCCTGACCATCGCCAAGCATCTGGTGGAAGCCCATGGGGGACGCATCTGGGCTGCCAGCCCCGGCCCTGACCAGGGCAGCACCTTCACCCTGCCCACCGCCCCCTGACCCCGAAATCTTCACACAACCTTCATATTCCCGTTAAGCGACTGTCATCATCGCCTGCTATACTGAGGGCGATACGATGGAAACCGGTACATGGTCTCGTGTGTGTTGATCGCCGAAGGTCTCCGGACCAAGGCAGCAGGCTTGCACGGGAAGACAGAACGGAGGTGAAGGAAGATGATGGGCTTCGGTATGGGAGGCTTGGGCCTCATTCTTATGTTCCTCTTCTGGGGAGCGATCATCGCCCTGGCGGTGTGGCTGCTGAGCAGCCTCTTCCCCAGGGCCAAGAACATTTCGTCACCTCCATACACGGCGCAACGTGACGAGCCGTCCCAGTCGCCGTTGGAGATCCTCAAGCAACGCTACGCTCGGGGCGAGATTTCCAAAACCGAATACGAGGAGATGCGCCAGGGTCTCGAGGCCTAGCTCCCAGCGGGAATAACGGGCAGGCAATCCCGCCAACGAAAACAACCTGAAGGAGAAAAACAAGATGAACACAACAGGCAAGACCTGGAAACGTATCGTTCTGCCGTTGACTCTGGCCCTGGTGGGCGCATTGGGCCTCGGCGGCTGGCTGGCCATCCACGCCTATGCCCAGGGACCTCGGGGCGGCTACGGTGGCTACAGCATGATGGGCCCGGGCATGATGGGCAGCTGGGGCCGTGAGGGATACGGCATCAACCCTGCAACGGGCGTCACCGGCTCAGGGCCTTATGGCGGCTGCCCTATGCACGGTGGTTGGAACTGGAGATACCCTGATGATACTGGCACCCCGATCAGCATGGACCAGGCCACGGAGGCCGTCCAACGGTACCTGACGGCCTATGGCAACCCAGACCTGGTCCTTACCGAGGTCATGCAGTTCAGCAACCACTTCTACGCCGAGGTCGAGGAGGAGAGCACAGGCTCCCATGCTTTTGAGCTCCTCGTCAACCGTTATACGGGAGCCGTTTATCCCGAACCCGGCCCCAATATGATGTGGAACCTGAAATACGGGCACATGGGTGGCATGATGGGCAGCCAGTGGGGCTGGCCTTCGGGGCCGATGCCTGTGACACCGGAGCAGGCCCGAAGCTATGCCCGGCAATGGCTGGACGTCAATCTGCCAGGGACGACCGTGGCCGATGAGGCTGACGCCTTCTACGGCTACTACACCCTGCACGTCCTGACCGATGGCAAAGTGACCGGCATGCTCAGCGTCAATGGCTATAGCGGCCAGGTCTGGTATCACACCTGGCACGGCGACTTCGTGGGCATGAGGGAGTATGACTGAGTAAGACGCCTTCCTCAACAAGAGGGGGGCGTGACGATGTGGGGGCGGTAGCCATTTGCCAGCGTGCGAATGCCACCACTCCCGTTTGGGGGAGGATACTCGATATTGGCTTCGGCATTGATCACCTTTCGGGAAGGATTAGAGGCTGCGCTCGTCGTGGGCATTATGCTGGGAGTGCTGCACAAGCTGGGGCGTGCCGACCGCAGCCGGCCGGTGTGGACCGGCGTGCTGGCGGCTGTCGTCGTCAGCATTGCTGCCGGGCTGGCGCTCAACGCCCTGGGCGTGGCCTTTGAAGGACGCGGAGAAGAGATCTTCGAGGGAGCGGCCATGCTGCTGGCCGCAGGTGTGCTGACCTGGATGATCTTCTGGATGCAGCGTCAGGGTCGGCAGATTCAGGCCCAACTGGAGCTGGACGTGCGCCGGGCCGTCACCGCCAGCAGCAGGTGGGCCCTGTTCAGCCTGGCCTTTGTGGCCGTGGTGCGCGAGGGGATCGAGACGGTGCTCTTTCTGACCGCCGCCGCTTTCAGCGCCACTCCTGCGCAGGCCCTGGTCGGCGGCGCGGCGGGGCTGATCGTTGCCCTGGCACTGGGCTGGCTGATGTTTGCGGCGGGCAAGCGGCTGGACGTGCGGGCCTTTTTCCGCGTGACCGGCGTTTTGTTGATCCTCTTTGCCGCTGGATTGGTGGCCCAGGGCGTGCACGCACTCCAGGAGGCGGCGGTGCTGCCCACACTGGTGGAGCACGTGTGGGACATCAATCCCATCCTGGATGAAGCCAGTATGGCGGGGGCGCTCCTGAAAGCCCTCTTCGGCTACAACGGCAACCCATCGCTGCTTGAGGTGGTCGCCTACGGCCTCTATTTCGCCGTGGTGGGCATTGTCAGCCTCCAACAGGGCCGGGCAATGGTTCCGGCCGCCGAAGTTGGTTCTTGAAATCTCAACAGAGGGAGGTGAGAAAGATGGTGAAAGATCCGGTATGCGGGATGATGGTGGACCGTGAGAAGGCTCCGGCCAAGGCCGAGTACAAGGGCAAGACCTACTACTTCTGCGCTCCGGGCTGCAAGGTGGCCTTCAAGAAGGATCCCGAGAAGTACCTGAAAGTGGCCCAGGGCGGCGAAGCGCACCATCACGGGCACTGAGCGGCCCTCCCCAGGAGGGGTTCCTCACAGCCGCAGCCCGGTGGGGAACCCCTCCGCCTGCCAAACGCCGGGAATGGAAACGAGCCACCCTTCTTGTTTTCCGCTGGGTTCAGTGGTACAATGGGGACATACCGGGCAAAGGACGTCAACAGAAATGTCAAACAAACCATTGGCCAAAGAGCACCCGATTGCCGGCTTCGTCCGCTTCGTCCTTTCCAGGCGCGAGACGGCGTTGAGCGCCGTCGCCGCGCTGCTGACGCTGCTGGGGCTGGCGCTATCGCTCTTTGGCGCACCGGATTGGGGCGGGGCGGTGTGCTTTGCCCTGGCCATCGCCGTGGGTGGCATCCCCGTGGCTCGCCACGGTTGGCAGGAGGTGCGGCTGGCCCACCGCCTGGGCATCAACACGCTGATGGTCATCGCCGTCGCCGGTGCCATGCTCATCGGCGAGTGGGCCGAGGCGGCCGTCGTCGTCGTGCTCTTCTCGCTGGGAGAGGCATTAGAAGGGTACGCTGCCGACCGATCGCGCCGTGCGCTGGCCGATCTGCTTGAGCTGGCTCCGCCGGTGGCCCTCAGACTCCTGCCCGATGGCGAGGTACAGGAAACGCCGGTGGAGCAACTGGCCGTCGGTGATCGGGTGCTTGTGCGCCCCGGCGACCGGGTCAGCGTGGACGGCATCGTGCGCGCCGGCCAGAGCGGTGTGGATCAGGCGCCTATCACCGGCGAGTCCGTGCCTGTGGACAAGCAGCCCGGCGATGAGGTGTTCGCCGGCACGATCAACACCAGCGGCGCACTGGAAGTGGAAGTGACCCGCTTGGCGGCCGACAACACGCTCAGCCGCATGGTCAAGCTGGTACAGGAAGCACAGTCGCGGCAGTCACCAGTGCAGCGTTTCATTGACCGTTTTGCCCGCGTCTACACCCCGGCGGTGGCCGGTGTGGCCGCACTGCTGGCCGTCGGGCCGCCATTGCTCTTCGGGCAACCCTTCTGGGGCGAGCACGGTTGGCTGATGCGGGCGTTGCAGATGCTGGTCATCGCCTGCCCCTGCGCGCTGGTGATCAGCACGCCGGTTAGTCTGGTGAGCGCCATGACCAACGCCGCTGCGCGGGGGGTGCTGATCAAGGGCGGCCGCTACCTGGAAGAGCTAAGCCGGGCCAGGGTCTTCGCCTTCGACAAAACCGGCACGCTGACGGAGGGGCGTCCTGTGACGACGGATGTCGTGGACATTTGCACCTGCGGCGAGTGCCCGGAGGAGTGCGGGCTGCAGCATGCAGCAGCGGTGGAGGCGCAATCCTCCCATCCGGTGGCGCGGGCACTGCTGGCCGAGGCACTGGCCCGCGGGATCGCTGTGCCCGGTGCTCAGGAGGTCACCGTGCTGAGCGGGCGGGGGATGGAGGGCCGCGTCAACGGCGCGCAGGTCACGGTGGCCAGCCATGCCCACTTCGATGAGCACTTTCCGCATCAGGCCTCCATCTGTCAGCGGGCCGACGAGTTGGCTGCTCAGGGCAAGACAGTGATCCTGGTACAGCACGACGGTGAGCTCTGTGGACTGTTCGGCGTGGCCGACGCGCCGCGATCCGGCAGCCGCTCGGTGCTGGCCGCGCTGCAAGCCCTGGGCATCCGCACCGTCATGCTCACCGGCGACCATCCCATCGTGGCCACGGAGATCGGTCGCCAGGTGGGGATAGAGGAGGTGCGCGCTGGGCTGCTGCCGGAGGAGAAGGTAGCCGCCGTCGCCGCGCTGGCGGAGACATATGGCGTCGTGGTCATGGTGGGCGACGGTGTGAACGACGCGCCGGCACTGGCACGGGCGGACGTGGGCATCGCCATGGGCGGCGCCGGCTCGGCCCAGGCCATGGAGGTCGCCGACGTGGTGCTGATGGGTGACGACCTGACCCAACTGCCGTTCATCGTATGGCTTAGCCGCAAGACGAGCGGCACTGTGAAAACCAACATCGCTTTCGCCCTGGCGGTCAAGGCGGCCATCTTCGCCCTGGCCGCGGCGGGGTTGGCCACGCTGTGGATGACCATCGCCGCCGACGTGGGCGCCTCGGTGGCGGTGATCCTGAACGGCATGCGGTTGCGCGGGGTGAGAACACGGATGGCAGGACGGGAACGGATCAGGACAATCTGAAGCTCGGGGGACGAACGTGTGCAAACGACGCACACTGGAGCAGGGTGAGAACGCGGATGGCGGGACGGGAGCGGATCAGGACAACCGGTGGCTCCGAAGGATGACAGGATGGTAACAGATCAGTAAGGGGAAGACGTAAGGTGGAAGAAAAGCAGACGATTACCCTACCCATCAAAGGGATGACTTGCGCTTCGTGCGTTAGCCACGTGCAACGTGCCCTGGACAAAGTAGAGGGTGTGACCGAGGCCACGGTCAATCTGGCCACGGAGCAGGCCACGGTGCGCTTCGTGCCCGATCTGGTCTCGCTGGAGATGTTCGAGCAGGCCGTGCGCGAGGCGGGCTACGAGGTGGCCACGGAGAAGGTGTCGCTGCCCATCGGGGGCATGACCTGCGCCAGTTGCGTGGCCCACGTGGAGAAGGCCCTGGCCGGCGTGCCGGGTGTGCTCAACGTCAGCGTGAACCTGGCCACCGAGAAGGCCGTCGTGGAATACATTCCCACCGTGACCGGCCTGGCCGACTTCCGCCGCGCCGTGGCCGAGGCCGGATACGAGGTGCTGCCCACGGCGGAGGAGAAGGCCGAAGAGGAGCTCTCGCGCGAGGTGCGCAAGATGCGGGATGCCCGCCGGCGCATGTGGCTGGCCTGGGCCTTTACCGTGCCCATCATCCTGTGGATGCTGCCGGAGATGATTGCCGGCATCGTCTGGCCCAACGAGACGGTGTTCAAGCTGGGCATGTTGCTGCTGGCCGCTCCGGTGCTCTTCTGGGTGGGGAATCGCACTTACGTGGCCGCCTGGCGAACCTCCATCCACGGCGCGCCGAACATGGACGCCCTCATCGCCATGGGCACCGGGGCCTCCTTCCTCACTGGCATCGCCACCTTCTTCGCCCCCATCCCCACCTACGCCGGCGTGGCGGCCATGATCATGGCCTTTCACCTGACCGGGCGCTATGTGGAGGCCAGCGCCAAGGGCCGCGCCTCGCAGGCCATCCGCAAGCTGCTGGAACTGGGGGCCAAGACCGCCCGCGTCCTGGTAGAAGGCAGCGAGCGGGAAGTCTCCATTGACGAGGTGCAGGTGGGCGACGTGATGGTCGTCCGCCCGGGCGAGAAGATCCCTACCGATGGCATCGTCGTAGAAGGGGAGAGCAGTGTGGACGAGTCCATGGCCACTGGTGAATCCATGCCCGTGACCAAGCATCCCGGCGACGAGGTGATCGGAGCCACCGTCAACCAGGATGGTCTGCTGCACGTGCGGGCCACTCGCATCGGCAAGGATACCTTCCTGGCCCAGGTGGTGCGTCTGGTCGAGCAAGCGCAGGGCACCAAAGTGCCCGTCCAGGCCTTCGCCGACCGCGTGACCGCCGTCTTCGTGCCCATCGTCCTCGGTATAGCGCTGCTCACCTTCCTGGCCTGGTTCCTCTTCCCCGAAACGCTGCGGCCCATCGCCGTCTGGGCCAGCGGCTTCCTGCCCTGGGTGGATCCCGGCCTCAACGCCTTCACGCTGGCGCTGATCACCACCGTCTCCGTGCTGGTCATCGCCTGCCCCTGCGCCCTGGGGCTGGCCACGCCCACGGCGCTGATGGTCGGCAGCGGCATCGGCGCCGAGAACGGCATCCTCATCCGCGAAGGCTCGGCCATCCAGGCCATGAGGGACGTGCGCGTGGTGGTCTTCGACAAGACGGGCACGCTGACCAAGGGCCAGCCAGCAGTCACTGACGTGATAGTCGGTAAATTGGTAGATTGGGAAACTGGCCTCCTGCATTGGGCCGCAAGTGTCGAACGGGGCAG
>JARYMM010000037.1 GCA_029907105.1 Anaerolineae bacterium
GGAGGTTGTGGTCATCGGGGCCAACTGGAGCGACCAGCCGTTGCAGGTCACCCCTCTCTTTCGGGTCTCTGGCCGAGGCCAGGTGCTTCTTGCTGACATCAAGCTGCGGGAGTTGATCCCGCGCCAGCCGATGAAGATCCCGCCGAGGCCCATCGTCAGGACCCGTGATTGGCCTGAGTGATCGAGCGCTGCAATGAAGATCTGTGTTCTGGCGACGTTTCCCAATCCCAACCTGCCGCACACCTTCAAGGGGGGATACCGGCGCACGACGGAGTTGCTCAAGGTCTTGTCCCGGTCTCACGAGGTGCGGCTGCTGGTGGCCACTCCCTCGAGCCCCTGGGAACTCGGCCTTCCCGGTGGCCTGCCGGTGGACATGGTATCATCGCTGGCCTTGCCCGTCCAGTGGCTCAAGACGTCGGCGTTGCTCACCGGCATCTGTAAGACCCATGACGTTCTGCTGGCCTATAACCCTACACTGAGGACACTGCCTGCCTTGATCGCCCGCCTGACCCCCTGTGCGCTGGCAATTGACTATGTGGACATTCAGGGAACGGAGGTATATAAGTACTGGCTCTTCCGCCATCTCTCTGTGCTGGCCGAGTGGCTCATGCTGCGGAGCTGCCGGAACTACCTGGCCATCACCACACGTCTGGTGGAACGAATCCGCGCTTTCCAGCCGGACGCCAACGTCCTCTTGCTGCGGGGGGTGTTCAGTGAGCCGGCGCTGTCGGACGAAACGGGGGTAGTCGTGGACCGCCGGTGCATCAACGTGATGTATCTGGGCAGCATGTTCAGCTTCAGCGGCGTGGACCTGCTGATCAGAGCGTTTGGCCGGGTGAGCGATGAGAGGTTACGGCTCTTCATCGTTGGTTCCGGCCCGGAGCGGCCTTCCCTGGAGCGCCTGGCGCAGGAAGTGGACGCGCGCCGAATCCGCTTCGTGGCCCTGACGGACTCCCAGTTGCACGGCTTCCTGCGCCAGATGGACATCCTGACCATTCCGTTTGTGGACCATTCCCGCAACAGGGCCAATTTCCCCAGCAAGGTGATCGAGTATCTGTGGAGCGGCAAGTGCATCCTGGCCACGCGGGTCGGCGAGATCCCGCAGGTCCTCGAGCACGGGGATACGGCGTTTCTGGTGCCCGGCGGGGACGTCCGGGCCCTGGCCGATGGCCTGTCCGCCCTGGCCGGGGATGCTGAGCTCAGGGCCAGGCTGGGCGGCAATGGGCGCCGACTGTACGAAGCGCATTTCTCGCCCCAGGCTGTCGAGGCGCAGTTGAACCGGTTCCTGCAGCGCGTCGTGGGGGCAGCATGAAGGGTTACGAGCTGTCCTTCTGCCGGGAATACGGCTACCCCCGGCTTGTGGAGCGATACCTGACAGAGGTGTTGGAGCTCATAGACAAGGCCGGCGTGCTTTCCGTGATCCTGTTGGGCAGCACGGCGCGCGGAGAGCTCAGTTATCGGTGCGATGACGACCGTCTCGACCTCTTGAGCGACCTGGAGATGGTCGTGGTGACGGAGGGCCGGCCGGCTGCGGCGGAAGCGTTCTATCACAGGCTGGAAGCCTGGCAGCGTGAGCGGCGGGCGCTCAATCCCCTGTTCCACGTGGACGTGAGCTTCATGCCTCGCCGCCGGTTTCGCCGGCTGACCCCCCTGGTGCGCTGGTTTGAGATGCGAAGCACGGGCCGGGTGCTGTATGGCGCCGACATCCTCGATGAGGTGCCCCAGGTCACGCCCGAGAACCTGAACCGTGGCCAGACGCGCGAGCTGGTGCTGACCCGCCTGTGGAACCTGTTGCTGTACATCCCGGCTGCTATTGTCTTCAACTCCTGGTCTGAAAATGTCACCCTGAGCGCAGCGAAGGGTCTTCCCCTGAGCGCAGCGAAGGGTCTTCCCCTGAGCGCAGCGAAGGGTCTTCCGCTCATGCAACCAGGAGATTCTTCGCTCCCTTCGGTCGCTCAGAATGACATTTTCATGCTTCAGGGTGGCCCGTTGGGCTATGACGACTGCGGCGAGTACGAGCGCTTGATCTTCACCTACGTGCAGTGCCGCAATTTCCTGGACGTGGCTACCATTTTGCTCCCTTTGGAAGGTGTGCTCCTGCCGGGCTATCGGCAGCGTCTCGGCTACGTCGAGCACTGCTTTGCCGGCCGTTCGTGGGCGGAGTACTTCGGGGATTGCTTCCCCGCCCTCCTGGGCGAGGCGCTCATCGGCAAGCTGGACCTGCGCTATAGCCGCCCGGCACTGGATTGGTATCGGCACACCGTGGAGGCTTATCTGGGGCTCACGGCCTATCTCCTGGGCAATCCGGCGCTGCGCCAGGATAGCCATGCCCTTTGTGAGCAGGTGCGGGGCGAGGGGTTGGGCTTTCTCGAAGGGCGTGCCCACAAGTGGCTGGCGCATGAGCTTGGCGTGGCGCTCAGGCACGCCGGGCAGAAAACTGCTGCCCAATGGATGCGCTGGCTTGCCCTGCGCAAACGAGAGGCCATGGTCTGTTTTTTGTTCAACATGCACTTTGCGCTCCTGGACTTGCTGTCGGGGGTATCGGCGGCACAACATCTGGACCGCGCGGCGGCCGAACTGGCCGAGTTCGCCCTTCACTCTGTAGCGCAAGCCTCTGGCTTGCGCGGGCCAAGCGGAGCTTTGCCCTACTCGCCGCAGGAGCAATGGCTGGCCCTGCGTGCCGCCTTCGTGCGGGAGATGGGGCCCATCCTGCGCTTCGACCGGAGGCATCAGGCCTATTTGAACGACGTGATCAGGTGGGAGTATGGCCCATAACCTGTTCGTTTTCATTGATGGACTGCCTTATGACGTGGTGCAGGAGACTGCCTTTCTCGCCGGCCTCTGCCCCTATCGCTACAAGGTGAGGCCGGGTTTTGGCTACAGCGTCAACATCCATGCCGAGATGTTCTGCGGCCGCACGCCGGACGAAGTGGGCTATCTCAACGAGTGGGCCTTTGACCCGGAGCACTCGCCCCTGCGCCGGCTGAGGTTGCCCGCTTTCCTCTACAACGAGCAGCGCAGGATCCGTCTGCCCGTGTTGGATCGGGGCCTGCATGTGGTGCTGCGACGCCTGAGCCCCGCCCTGGCGGCGCAGAACGTGCCCTTTGCCTATCAACACCTCTTTCGCCGCACGCAGCACAGCGTTTACCGGGGCTTTCTGTACACGCCGTTTTTCCAGGAGATCGAGGGCATACATCTGGTCCTGTCAGAGAAGGTGCCCATGAAGTCTGGACAGCGGGATGCGGTGTCTTTCCAGCAGGCCATGGACGCCCTGGGCACGGCAGCCCATCTGCTGGTCACCTTCTGCGATCTGGACCACTTCGGACACCGCTACGGCGTGTGGACGCCTGAGTACATGGAACGGGTCGGGAATCTGGAGGAGTGGATCACCCGCCTGGCTGAAGCGTTCCTGCGCCGGCATGGAGATGGCCGCCTTTTCGTCTTCTCCGATCACGGCATGGCCAACGTGCGTCGCGGGGTGCAGGTAGCGCTGGAGTCTGCGTTGGGCGAGGTCGGCCTGCGCACGTATGCCTATTTTCTCGATTCGACCATGCTCAGGCTCTGGGTGTTGGGAGATGGCGATCTCCTGGCCAGGGCGGTGGCTTTGCTCGATTCCCTGGATTGTGGTACTATCATCTCCGAGCAGGAGCGGCAGGATTTTGGCGTGACGGCGCGGGCTTTTGGCGATCTCATTTTCGTTTTGCGCGAGGGCCACGTGTTCTCGCCGAGCTTTCTGGGGAACGCCCTGCCCAAAGCGATGCATGGCCATCATCCAGAGGAACCTGGACAACAGACCGTTTTCCTGGCCGACCAGCAGCCAGCGGTGGCGGTGCGGCGAACCCTGGACTACTATGAAGTCTTCAGACGGAGCAGCTCGTGAATCGCCGGCACACGGTGCTGTTTTTGAACCATACGGCTCTCCTGGGCGGCGGGGCCGAGACAGTGCTCTTGCAGATCGTGGCCAACCTGGACCGTCAGCAGTTCCGGCCCATCGTGGCCCTGCCCTGCGGGACGCTGATGGAGGCCTTGCGCGATCAGGCGGACACCCTGGTGGAGGAGGTGCCCTTCATTGGCCTCACGCGGACGTTCAATCCCCTGAAGCTGGGGAGGTACGGCTGGCATCTCCTGCGGTGCACCTGGTCTTTGATACGCGTCATCCGTCGTCATGCGCCGGATGTCGTCTATGCTAACAGCTATTACAGTTGCATCCTGGGCATCCTGGCCGGCAGGCTGCTGCGGCGTCCTGTCTTGTGGCATGTGCACGATATCTACCCGCCCAACGTCTTCTCGCGCACCGCCGTTCCGCTGCTGGGCCGGTTCTGCGCCCGGATGGTGGCCATTTCGGCCGCGGTCAGGGCGAATCTGCTGAGCTACGGCGTGCCTGCACACAAGATTCGTCTGGTGCACAACGGCGTGGACACGGCGGCCTATGCGTGTGTGGGGGCAGCCACCGGCGAACGGGTGAGGCAGGAGCTGGGCATCGGGGAGGGACGTCCGGTGGTGGGGACGATCGGGCAGCCGGTGCCCCGCAAACGGCTGGAGGACCTGGTGCAGGCGGCCGCCCTGGTGCGGGAGAGGTTTCCGGAGGCGGTGTTCGTCGTGGTCGGGCACCCTATTTCCGTGGGTGGCATGCGCTACGAACAAAAGGTGAAGAAGCTGCTCGACGACATGGGGTTGCGGGAGCACTTCGTGTTCACGGGCTTTCGTCCCGACATTCCCGAGGTGCTGTCCGCTTTTGACCTCTTCGTCCTGGCCTCCGAGGAAGAGCCGTTTGGCCTGGTGATCATCGAGGCCATGGCTGCGGCCAAGCCGGTTATCGCCACCCGGGTCGGCGGAATCCCGGAGATAGTGGAAGACACCCTCTCCCAGCCTCCCCCACCCGGGGAGGGGCAGTGGGGGCTATTGGTGCCCCCGCGCAGGCCCGCCGCGCTGGCGGAGGCGATCATGGCCCTTCTTGAGGATAGAGAGAGGGCACAGGCGATGGGCAGGAGGGGGAAACAGGTGGTGGAGGAGCGGTTCTCGGTATCCGCCCAGGTCAGAAGCATAGAGTCCGTATTGCTGGATACCCTCAGGAGCGAAACGCGGTGATGCCTTCGGATCTTCTGCAGATGGCAGTCACCTCGAAGGTGACTGTCATCTGCACCTGGATACTCTCGGGAGCGAAACGCGGTGATGTCTTCGGATCATTCCGTTGATCTGCGGCGAACGGGGCGCAGGATAGCCATCACAGGCTGCGGCCTGCTCCTCTCGCTGGCCGTGGGCGTGTTGCCTTTTCGGGTGCCGCGTGATCTGGCCCTGGCTTTGTTGATGAGCGCTGTGTTGCTGCTTTTCCTGCCTCTTCGCCCGCTGTGGCTGCTGGGCCTTCTGGTCTTGTATGTGCCCTTCCATGGCCTCTTTCGTCCTGTGATCACCTCTGAGCCCGTTGCTGTCTCCGAGGCTATACGCGGCATATCGCTGACCGGAGGTGTGAAGGACTTCCTGATCGTCGCCTTGTTCGTCTATGCCGTGGTGTGCATTGTCCGGGAGCGCCGCCAGATCGCGCTGACGGCTGTGGATGGATTGTTGATCCTCTTCCTGGCCTGGACCGGATTGGAGGTGGCCAGGGCGATCTTCATGGGACGTTCGCTAATCGCGGCCGTGCTGGACGTGCGGATGGATGTGGAATACCTGCTCCTGTACTGGGTGGTCGCGGCCCTGGTCAGAGATGCCAGGCAGTTGAGCAGGTTAGTCCAGGTGACAATCTACGGAGCAGGCCTCGCCGCCCTTGTGGGTGTCGTATTCGCCCTGTGCGGGCAGCGGATGCTGGAAGGCGTTCGCGCCTTTGGCCCGTTTGCCGCCACCCAAACCAACGTCTACGGTGTCTACATGGCCATGCTCGCTATCCTGTTGGCCGCCCTTCTTGCCGATGCCGGGCAGAAGGTGGTGAGCAGGCTGGCCGGTTTCGCCATCCTGGCCCTCAGCCTGGTCAACGTGTTCCTGGGCCAGTCCAGGCGTGGTTTCCTGGCCTTGCTTTTTGGCGGTCTGTTCTGCCTTTATCTGCTCTATCGCCGGTGGCCAGCGTTGGGCCGATGGTCGGCGGCGAGCCGCCCGCGGGAGCGTGTGCTCAGGGCGCTTCCCTTTGTCCTTCTGATCATGGCCGTGTTGGTGCTGGCGGTGGTTCCGGGCCGCTGGTCGCTGCGTTATTGGGGGCTGCCCACCTGGAATGCGCTCCAGGCCATCATGTCTGGCCAGGAGTATGGACAGAGTGATACTGTCACCGGTTATAAGGTTGAGCCGCGGCTGGTGGAAATCGCCAGAGTCCTCAGGGCGATGTCGGGGCAGTACCTGCTGGGCATCGGGCCGGCATCGCACTCGGCCGTGCCGTTGCTTAGACATGGCGGTTTTGAGTTTCACAACTACTATCTTGGCCTGTGGGTTCGCCTGGGGTTGATCGGACTGCTGATCTATGTCGCCCTGGTAGTGGCCATCATCGGGTATGGATCGAAGGTCTATTTCCGGCTGGATGAGCCGTCATGGCGCAGCCTGACCCTGGGCGTCCTGAGCAGTTGGGTGGCCGTCAGCATCGTCGGCCTTTTGGGATCGCAGACCTCTTCGTTGCAGGTTGGCGTTCTATCCTGGGTGTGGTTGGGGGCGATGAGGGTGGCTTCTTGGCTTGGACGAGGGGGCGATGGCGGCTAGTTTCGCAGGCAGGCGGGCCTGCTTCTTCGCCAGGGTGGCGAGCATGGCGGCTTTGCTGGAGAGGCAGTGGTATCAGATTGACATCAGGATACTCCGCGAGCTGGGGTTCGATGTCGTCATCGCCCTGTCCCCCAGGGACATCCCCCTGGGCTGCGACCTGTACTTCTCCTGGTGGCCGACGTGGAGCATCTTCCCCCTGGCGGTGGCCAGGCTGTGCCGGAAGCCAATCGTTATCGTGGTGGGGGGCGAGGAGGTGTTGAATTCGCTTCGCACGTTGGAATCCTACTACTCCAAACCCTTTCCCGTGAGATGGGCCATAAGGACCTGCCTGCGGCAGGCGGACTGTGTGCTTGTTCTGTCTGAGCATATACGGCGGGAGGCAGCCAATCTGCACAGGCGGGAGATAGTGGTGATCCCTCTTGGGATTGATACTGTCCAGTACTCGCCGGGCAACGAGGCGGAAAAAGGAGGGCATATCCTCACGATTTCGAAACTGGGCGAGAACCATTTCCATCGCAAGAGGATCGGGGTTATCCTTGAGGCCATTCCTTCGGTGCTGGAATGGTATCCGGAACAGCGGTTCGTGTTTGCTGGCGAGAAAGCGGATGCTTTTCCACGCATCGAACAGATGGTGGCTCGTCTGGACATTGAAGGCAATGTGCACTTCACCGGCAGGATCACCGATGCCCAGAAGTTAGAGCTCCTGCGCGGCGCGGTGATCTATCTGCAGCCGACCATGCACGAAGGGTTTGGCATGGCTATCGCCGAGGCCATGAGTTGCGGCCTGCCCGTGATCACGAGCGCTGTCGGTGCGGTTCCCGAGGTGGTCGGCGATTGCGCCGTGTTCGTTGATCCCGACCGCCCGGAGCAGATGGCCGAGGCCATCATCCATTTGCTGGCCGACCCTGAACGCAGAGGGGAGCTGGGACGGGCCGGCCGGCGGCGCATCGAGGAGCTTTTCGCCTATGAGAAGCGCAAGGCGCGGCTGGCCGAGATCCTGGAGGACCTCCTCGCCTCTTCTCACTCAGCGGCACGGCAAAAGCGGCAATGAAATCCAAGAACCAAAGCTCAAAGTCCAAAGCGGTTCACGAAGGGCACGAACGCTGCGCTCAGGGTGACATTTTCAGAGCAGAGGCGCGAAAGCCTTTCCTGTCTTTCGCGTCCTCTCGTGTGTTTCGTGCTCTGCCGCCGCCCCTGGCCCGGGCCGGCAAGCGGGTGGTGGTCTACCCGCGCTACTGGGCCCAGGCGCACGCCTGCCGTGGGGGCTTCCGCAAGTATGGCCATCTGTACCCGCAGAGAGTGCTTTTCATCGCCGGGCTGCCCAAGAGCGGCACCACCTGGCTGAAGAAGATGCTGGCCAGCTATCCCGGCTTTCACGAGCTGCTCATTCCCGACGTCGCCGCCTATGAGCTGGCCACGGGCGGCAGCCACGACTATGACCTGCCCGGCGACATGTTCTCGCGCCTGGCGGACATGTTGGTGGTCACCAAGATGCATGTGCACGGTTCGCCGCATAACGTTGCCCTGTTGCGGGCGGCAGGCGTGAGACACGTGGTGCTCACCCGCGACCTGCGGGATGTGGCGGTCAGCTACTTCTTCTACGTGCGTCAGACTCCCTGGCACCCGGAGTATCCGCTATACGCCAGGCTTTCCGTAGCCGAGGGGCTGGCGGCGTTTGCCGGGCGCACGCTGCAGCCCTACATGGACTGGGTTCGCTCATGGCACGAGAATCGGGATGCGGAGTTGAGCCTCCAGGTGCGCTACGAGCAGATGCTTTCCGATCCCGTAGCCGTGATGAGCCGCGTCGCCGGGCACTTTCAACTTGACAATTCACCGGAGACGGTGGGCCGGATCGTGGAGAGGTGCAGCTTTCGGGAACTGAGCGGGGGCCGGGGCCCGGGGCAGGAGAGCGAGGGCAGTTTCTTTCGCAAGGGCATCGTTGGGGATTGGAGGAATTACTTCACGCCCGAGCTCAAAGAAGGCTACAAGAGGCTGGCTGGGGATTTCCTCATCGAATTTGGCTATGAATCAGACTATTCCTGGTAATCGGGTAGCTGTTCAGCCTGCCCGGTCTGGACTGCCAAGCTCAGAACGAAAGCGGCCTGATTCGGCTGGTATCTGGCCGGCCAAGCCGCCGGACATAGCTGTCCGGCGGGAGCCTGAATAGTTACGTGACCGGGGAAGATGGTAGAGGCTCGCCATGCGCATCATGCTGCTTTCGACGTACTACATGCCGGATCCTGCCGCTAATGGGGTATTGATGAGCTACCTGGCCGAGGACCTGGCGGCGATGGGGCACCAGGTGACCGTCTTGACGACCTTTCCCCATTACGGGAGCGGCCAGATTCAGGCGGGGCATAAGGGCAAACTCCTGCAGCGGGACAGGCAGGGCCCTGTGGATGTCTATCGCCTTTACGCCTATGCCTCCCGACGCAAGGACCGGCTCTCCGGGCGGCTGCTGAATTACGCCACGTTCAACGCCCTCTGCGCCGTCGTGGGCTCCCTGGTGGGGAAGCAAGATGTGGTGTTGACGCCTTCTCCCCCGCTGACCAACGGCCTGGTGGCCGATGTCATTGGTCGCCTCCGGCGCATCCCTTTTGTCTATAACGTGCAGGACATCTACCCGGATGTGGCCATCCGCATGGGGGTGCTGAGAGATCACAGGGCCATCGCCTTCTTCCGCCGGATGGAGGGCTACGTCTATCGCCGGGCGGCGGCGCTGGCGGTGATCTCCGAGGGCTTCCGACGTAACCTGCTGGACAAGGGTGTTCCCCCGGAGAAAGTCAGTGTCATTCCCAACTTCACAGACACGGCCTTCGTGCGCCCTTTGCCCAGGCAGAACGGGTTCAGCTCCCAGCAGGGACTGGATCACACCTTTGTTATCCTTTTTGCCGGCAACATGGGCTTCTCTCAGGGATTGGAGACCGTTTTGGAGGCGGCTGACCGCCTGAGGGATCGGAAGGACATGCTGTTTCTCCTGGTGGGAAACGGCGCGGCGAAGCCTCGCCTTATCGGCTACGCCCAGGAGCTTGGCCTGGAAAACGTCCGCTTCCTCCCCTTCCAACCCTACAGCGTGCTGCCGGAGATGTATGCGGCGTCCGATGTGTGCCTGGTGCCCTTGCGCAAGGGTTTCACCGCCGAATCGGTGCCCAGCAAGGTCTATACCATCGCCGCTGCCGCCCGTCCTCTTATCGCTGCCGTGGACAGTGACAGCGATGCTCATCATCTGGTGCGGGAGGCGCGGTGCGGCCTGCAGGTGGAGCCGGAGAGTGCTCCGGCTTTGGCCGAGGCGATCCTGGCCCTGTACGCTGACCAGGAGCTGCGAGAAGCGCTGGGGCGCAACGGGCGGCGCTATGTGGAAGCGCATCACAGCCGGGAGGCTATAGCCCGGCAATATGCCCAATTGTTGCAGGAAGTGGCCGGATAACGTAACACAGGCTTCAGCCTGTCCGCAGACGAACAAGGTAGAACCTCACACCTCAAACTACAAACTTCAAAAGGAGTGGCAAGGGAGCCAAAGTCCTGAGCAGGGCGAAGGAACAGGAGAGGAGGAGCATGGAGGGCGACACTGAAACGCAAAATCTGAGATCTGTCCTGATCACCGGCGGTGCCGGCTTCATCGGCTCACATCTGGCTGAGGCCCTGCTGGAGCGCGGCCATCAGGTCACCGTGATTGATAATCTGTCCACCGGCCGATTCGAGAACATCGCCCACCTGACCGGCCATCCCCGCTTTCGCTTCGCCATTGACACCATCACCAACGAAGTGGTGATGGACCGGTTGGTGAGCGAGTGCGACGTCATCTTTCACCTGGCGGCGGCGGTGGGGGTGGAATTGATTATCAAGAACCCGGTGCACGTCATCGAGACCAACATCCTGGGCACCCATGCCGTGCTCAAGGTGGCCAACCGCTACCGCAAGAAGGTGCTCATCGCCTCCACTTCGGAGATCTACGGCAAGAACAACCAGGTGCCTTTCAGCGAGGAGGACGACCGGCTGCTGGGGCCGACGACGAAGGCCCGCTGGAGCTATTCCACCTCCAAGGCGGTGGATGAGTTCCTGGGGCTGGCCTACCACCGCCAGATGGGGTTGCCCGTGGTGATCTTCCGGCTGTTCAACACCGTGGGGCCGCGGCAGACGGGGCAATACGGCATGGTGGTGCCGCGTTTCGTGCAGCAGGTGCTGCGCGGCGAGCCGCTGACCGTGTACGGCGACGGGCAGCAGACGCGCTGTTTCTGCGACGTGCAGGATGTTGTGCGGGCGCTCATCGGCCTGGCCGAGTGCCCGCAGGCGATCGGACAGGTGTTCAACGTCGGTTCGACCGAGGAGGTAACGATTCTGGAACTGGCGCAGAAGGTATTGGCCTTGGCAGATGACATTCAAAGCAGCAGGGGAGCAAGGGAGCAAGGGAGCAGAGGAGAAGGGGAGAGGATCGTGTTTGTGCCCTATGCAGAGGCCTACGAGGTCGGCTTTGAGGACATGCGCCGGCGGGTGCCGGACATCCGCAAGATCAGGGCGCTCATCGGGTGGGAACCGAAGATACCGTTAGAGGAGACACTGCGAAGGGTGATCGGTTACTATGCCATGTTGGAGGCCAGCCGACGATGAACAGGCCTGCGAGTCCCTTGCGCAGGGTAGTCCGTAACACGGGCTTCCAGGGGCTGACCTTCGGCACTCTGGCGCTTGCCAATGCCGTTATTGTCATCGCCGTGGGCCGAATTGCCGGGCCTGACAAGCTGGGGAGCCTTTCTTTCGCCATCACGGTCACCCTGCTCGGCTCGATTCTCGGCGATCTGGGCATCAGCATGCTGTTGACTCGAGAGGCTTCCCGTCTGCGCGAGCAGCCTGAGAGCGTGGCCGTGTTGGCCGGCAATGGCCTGGCCATCAGTACGTTGCTTGGCCTTCTGATGGTTGCAGCGGCTAACCTGGTCGCCCCCTTTGTTGGCGTCTCTCCCGAAAGCGTTGCCGGCATCAGGATTGTCGCCGTGGGTGTTGGATTTTCTGCCCTTTCCAGCATTTTAAAGGGCGTGTTTTATGCTTATGAAAAGATGCACTATGAGACCGTTTACGTCGTATTACAGGAACTGGTGTATGTTGTACTGGCTCTGTTCTTTCTCGGTGCATCACTCCCTTTTGTCTGGGTGTTTTGGGCATATAGCGCCTCACGGCTTGTGGGTCTGATCGCGGCTGTTATCATTTACGGGAGGCGAATCGGGCCGCTGCGTTTATCGTTCACCTGGCCGGTCTGGCGTTCTCTCATCTGGCAGGGTTTGCCATTTGCCGCCAATTCTGCACTGGCCCTCATCTACATTCGATCCGATGTTATCTTGCTTGGTTTGCTGGCGGGCAGTGTGGCCGTAGGTATCTATGAAGCCGGGGCTGTAGTCGGGGTACGGGCCAATGTGGTGGCGAGGATGGTCACAAACTCCATGCTGCCTTCCCTCGCCCGCGACTATCCGGCGAAGGTGTCCAGCTTTGAGACAAAGACTGTGGCTGTGATGCGCTATCTCCTGCTGATAGGTGTGCCTATGTCTATCGTTCTGGCCACCTTTTCCTCTGAGATCATAGCCCTGTTCTACGGTGAGCAATTCAAGGCTTCGGTATTGATATTCGCCATTCTGGCCATCATCGTCCCTTTGCGCTTCCTGAGCAACGTTCTGGCGACGGGCTTAACCGCCAGCAATGCACAAGGGATGCGTACTCTGGCTGTGTTTGTGGCCAGCGTGATTAACGTACTTCTCAATCTGCTGCTTATACCTGATTACAGCTATCTTGGGGCCGCCATCAGCAGCGTGGCGACGGAGTTGTGTCTGTTTTTGATCCTGTTCTATTTCTTGCGCGGGAGGATCCGTTTTGCCATTCGAGCGGCGTACTTGCGTCTATGTGTGATTCTCCTTATACCGGTGTGTCCCGTGGCCCTTGTCCTGTGTTCTGTTTTGCCAGGTTGGGTGGCGGCATCAGGTGGCGTGGCTGTATACTCTTTTGTTGCCTGGCAATTGATCTTGACGCCGGGGGAGCGCGCGTATTTGAGGGGAGCAGCTCTCCGCTGTGCATGTTTGTTGGGGATCGGAACGTCAGGATCAAATCCGGCTGGAGGGGGTGGTTGACCGATGGCCGAGGTCCTCTACATAGCGGGGTATGGGCGCAGCGGTTCAACGGTACTGGACGTATTGCTTGGCAATCATCCGGCCATGTTCGGTGCCGGGGAGCTGACGAATTTCTTCGAGGAATGGCTTCGCGGGGGCCTGTGCTCGTGCGGGAACCTCTATCCCGAGTGTGTATTCTGGCAAGAGGTGATGAATCACCTTCATTCTGTTATCCCCGGGATGAACCCTTCTGTGGCCGCCCAGGTCACCAGAAGATTGGAATCCACACTAACCTGGAAACGCTCATTGACCGGGAGCAATGTCTCCGACCGGCAGTTCTATGGCCAGCTCTGGGGAGCAATGATAGCGGCTATTGCCCAGGTAAGTGGCAAAAGTATTATCGTTGATTCCTCCAAGAGCACGCGAGCCAGCGCACGACGGGCATTATGCCTGACCCGGCTATGTGGCCTCGATGTGAAGGCCATTCACCTTGTGCGAGACCCAAGGGCTACCATGTGGTCCCTTCTGCGGGGGAGCAATGTTAAGCTGGAAAGGGGGCAGCCCGCTGCTTTACGGGGCGGTGTGGCCAGAGCGCTGATCGGTTGGGGGATAACGAACCTGTCCGTGCACCTTCAGGAGATCATCCACCCTCAGTTGAAGGTGTACCGGCTGCGCTACGAGGATCTCGTAAGCGATCCTGTTCAGGAACTACACAAACTTGGTGCTTTTCTGGATATGGATTTGGGGCCTGTCGAGGAATTGATCGTCAATGGATGCGCTCTCCATCCGGGGCACGGTGTGGCCGGGAACCGGGTGCGCCGGCAGGGGCCCGTGCGGCTGAAGCCTGACGAGGCGTGGAAAACGCTGTTGCCGGCTTACGCCAGAAAACTGGCCTGGTTGACATGGCCACTGGCTTACAGGTATGGTTACGATGTTCTTCAATAGCCCTCGATACAATCACCCGTTCATGAATCGACCGAAGAGGGCATAGGGTGCGATCGCAGTGAGCAAAGAAGCGGAAGGAGTTGATACAGACGATGCCATCAAAAGAAGACAGCCACCGGCGACTGGGTGCAGCATGGGAGAAGACAACCCGTTGGGGCCTGTTACTGGCCATTTTTCTCCTGCCAGTCCTCAAGTCCGTAGACTTGCCTATGATAGGACCCAGACTGACCATCGTGGAGGTGGTCCTGCTGCCGGTAACCACGCTGTGGTTGCTGGGAACGATCAGGGATTTTCGGCCTCAAGCGCCTCGTCTCTTGGTTGATTACCTGCTTGCAGGGTTTCTTCTGGTGTCCATCGCTTCCGGCTGGACCGTGCTCCATGAACAGCCGACGACCATCGCTCTGGTGCAGTTTGGCTTCGAAATATTCACTTTTGTCTATTTGGTTCTCTTTTTTGTCATGGCCCGCGGCTTCCTTGCCGAGCCCTCTTTTTTCAAAACGTCGTTGTACGTCTGGCTCCTTGCCCTGGGTGTGGTGAGTTTCCTGGGCCTGATAGGTATCGGCGAGCTGTTCCTCTGTCACCGACCGCTCTCGGCGCTGGTAAACAAGGACAACGCCCGCCTGATCCTGACGCTTCGTAACCCTAACCAGGCCGCTCTCTATCTGTTGCCCACAATGCTATTCTTTGGAGCGTTGTGGTTCTCTGGCCAGGAACTTCCCCGTTGGCGTCGCTGGCTGCCCATCGTCCTGCTTGTGGCCGTGATCGCCCTGTACTTCACGGGCTCGAAAGGGGGTTGGATGGGATGGGCGGCCGGCATGATCCCGCTGGTATGGATCGGTTGGCGTCAAAGGCGTACCTGGATCAGCCTGGGCATCGTTCTGCTTGTGGTTCTAGGTCTCTGGTTTGCCGTGAGCGTGGCCAGAACAGAAGGGAACGTCTGTCTGAGATACCTGGCCAGGACCACGTACGCGGTGACCGTTGACCTGCCCTCGGTTATGGACACCCTTAGCCAGCGGGCGGTAAAATGGTTGAGCTTCGAGAACCTGGGAAAGAGCGTCAGTATCACTACAAGCAAGAGCCCGGAAGGGGGAGAGGGTGTTGCCATAGACGAGAGCCCGGAAGGGGAAGAGAGCATAGATTTGGACAGCATAGACTTAGAAGCGATTGATAGCATGAGAGGAGGCTACAGCAAGACGGTTTCCGGCAGAACGATTTCAGGGGGCGTCACGCGGTTGATTCTGGCAAACTATACTCTCCGGATTGTGAAAAAACATCCTTTGATTGGCATCGGATTGGGGACGATGGAACTTTACATGGATGAATTGACCGGCATCAAGCCCACTACTGCCCACAACACGTTTCTCACGCTCTGGGCGGAGACGGGGAGTATAGGGGTGTTGTTCTTCGCAGGGGCCATCTTGCTGAGCCTGCTCACCGGCCTTAGAAACATTCGTCAGGCGCATACTCCTTTTGAGCGCGCCGTCGGTTGGGGCTTATTGTCAGCACTGCTCGGCCTGTTGGTGATCGGGCTGACGCATGACGCTCAGCGCCAGCGGCTGATGTGGCTTCTCATGGCCATGATTTTCGCCCAGCGAGAGAGACTGCGGTGCTCGCTGGACGGTCAAGCCCAGCGGGAAAGCAGTGGACTTGACGGTCTCCCCCTTACCCTCCCCGCCGACGGGTAGGGCAGTGGTGGGGATTGCTTCGTCGCAAACTGCGCCCCTGCTCAGAAACTTGGCTCGTCATTGCGAGCCGAAGCCCTGAGCAAAGCGAAGGGGCAGCGAAGCAATCCCCACCCTGCGAATTGGGGATTGCTTCGGCGGAAAAACCGCCGCCTCGCAATGACAGGATGGACGGTGTTTCTGTCCTTTAGAATGGCGGGCCGCGCCATGGCCGACTCGCAATGACCCTGCTCAGAAACTTGGCTCGTCATTGCGAGCCGAAGCCCTGAGCAAAGCGAAGGGGCAGCGAAGCAATCCCCACCCTGCGAATTGGGGATTGCTTCGGCGGAAAAACCGCCGCCTCGCAATGACAGGATGGGCGGTGTTTCTGCCCTTTAGAATGGCGGGCCGCGCCATGGCCGACTCGCAATGACCCTGAGTTGGACTGTACAGAATGAGCCAGGCAAAAGTCGCCCACATCACCACCGTGGATATGTCCCTGCGCTACTTGCTCCTCAACCAGTTGCGCAGCATCCAGCAGGCCGGCTACGAAGTGGTCGGCATTTCCTCGCCGGGCCTGGATGTTCCGGCGGTTGAGGCCGCCGGGATACGCCATATTGCGCTTCGGATGACTCGCCATCCCTTTACGCCTCTACAGGACCTGAAAACCCTTTGGCAACTCTACCAGATCATCCGACGTGAGAGGTTTACCATAGTCCACACCCACACGCCTAAGCCGGGCTTCCTGGGCCAGGTGGCGGCCAGAATGGCCGGTGTCCCGGTCATCGTCAATACTGTGCACGGCTTCTACTTTCATGAGCACATGCATCCGCTGCTGCGTCGTTTCTACATCACGCTGGAGAGAATCGCCGCCCGCTGTTCCGATGTCATCCTCTCTCAGAACCGTGAAGACATCGAGACTGCCATCAGCGAGCATATCTGTCGCCCCGAGAAGATCAGGCATCTGGGCAACGGGATTGATGTCCAGCGTTTCAACCCGGCCAGCCTCGCCCTGCAAGACATCGCCCGCAAACGGCTGCAGGTCGGACTGCCAGACGGAGCCAGAGTGGTCGGCTTTGTCGGACGGCTGGTGCGGGAGAAAGGGTTACCGGAGCTCTTCGCCGCCGCTCGCATCGTGCGGGAGCAGATACCGAACGTGCGCTGCCTTTTCGTCGGCCGGGTGGATAGCGACAAGCCCGATGCCCTCACGCCGGATACGGCGCAGGAGTATGGCCTCGCCGACATCTGCCACTTCCTGGGCCTGCGCCAGGATATGCCGGAGCTGTATGCGCTGATGGATGTGTTCGTTCTGCCCTCGCATCGCGAAGGCTTCCCCCGCGCGCCGATGGAAGCCTCGGCGATGGGGGTCCCTTGCGTGGTCACCGACATCCGGGGGTGTCGCGAGGCGGTCGAGCATGGGCGCAATGGATACCTGGTACCCCTGGGTGACGTCCAGGCCCTGGCCGAGGCCATCGTGGAACTCCTCACCGACCGCGAGAAGGCCCGGCGGATGGGCGAAGAGGGACGCCGTATGGCCATCGAGCGCTTCGACGAGCGGCTGGTGTTTGAGAAGGTGAAGGCGGAGTACGCCCGGCTGTTGCAGGAGAAGGGATTGCCGGTGCCGGAGCCCCGCTTTGCGCTGGAGGTCGCATCGTGAGCAAGACTATCCTCGTCACTGGTGCTGCCGGATTTATCGGCAGCCACGTGGCCCAGGCCCTGTTGGCCCGTGGCGACGTCGTCGTCGGGTTGGACAATCTGAACGATTACTACGACCCCGCTCGCAAGCGAGCCAACTTGCAGGAGGTGGAGCGTTCCACGTTTCACGTTTCACGTTTCACCTTCGTTGAGGGTGACATTCGTGACCGCGCTCTCATCTCTCACCTGTTCACCGCCTATCGCTTCGATGCCCTCGTCCATCTGGCCGCCATGGCCGGCGTGCGCGTCTCCATCCAGGACCCTGCCCTCTACTACGACGTCAATCTCAACGGCACCCTGGTCCTCCTCGATGGTGCCGTCGGCCGCCTCTACCCTTCCGCAATCCGCAATCCGCAATCCGCAATTCCGAATTTCGTTTTCGCCAGCACCTCCTCCGTCTATGGCGCCACCCGGCAGATCCCCTTCGTGGAGACCGACCCGTGCAGTCGGCCTCTGGCTCCCTATCCGGCCAGCAAGCGCGCCGCCGAGTTGCTGGGCTATACTTATCATCATCTCTATGGCCTGAACTTCACCGCTTTGCGCTTCTTCACCGTCTATGGCCCGCGCGGCCGCCCGGACATGATGGCCTACAAGGTGGCCGACAACATCTACTTCGGCCGCGAAGTGCCCCTCTACAACAACGGCCAGATGCATCGGGACTGGACTTACATTGACGACGTTGTCCAGGGCGTGGTGGCGGCGGTGGACCGTCCATTGGGCTATGAGGTGATCAACCTGAGCCGGGGCGAACCGGTGCTCCTGGCCGATTTCGTGCGCCTGATTGAAGAACTCACGGGGCGCAAGGCCCGGTTGGTGCCTGCTCCCATGCCCGAGGCCGACATCCCCTACACCTACGCTGACATCAGCAAGGCCCGTCGCCTGCTGGACTACGAGCCAACCCTCTCGGTGCGGGAAGGTGTGGCCCGGTTTCTGGCCTGGTACGAGCGAGCGGTGTTGGCGGGGGAGGGAGGATGATGGAAATGGGGAAAGGGGCGGGCATGAACCGCCGCATCCAACTGGCGCTCAAACGCGCCTTCGATATCGTTGTTTCCGCTTTGCTCCTCTTGCTCTTTTTGCCTTTGTTCCCTCTCATTGCCCTGTTGATCTGGTTGACCATGGGCTGCCCTGTTCTCTTCCGCCAGCCGCGCCTGGGCTACCAGGGACGGCCTTTCATCATCTACAAATTCCGCACCATGGCTGACCGGCGGGACGAGCATGGCCATCTGTTGCCCGATGAGCAACGCCTGTCCTGGGCGGGGCGATTCCTGCGCAGCCTGACGCTGGACGAACTGCCGGAGCTCTTTAACGTGCTCAAGGGCGAGATGAGCCTGGTGGGGCCGCGCCCCTTGCTGGTGGAATACCGTGACCTCTACACGCCGGAGCAGTGGCGGCGGCATGAGATGCCGCCCGGCATGGCCGGGCCGGTGCTGGCAGACGGACGCAATGCCTTAGATTGGGAGGAGAAGTTCAGGCGGGACCTCTGGTACGTGGATAACTGGTCCCTATGGCTGGACTTTCAGATTCTGGCCCGCACGGCCTGGAAGGTGCTGAAGCGGGAAGGGGTGAGCGCCAAGGGCTATGCCACGATGCCCAGGTTTGAGGGAAGCAGTCGTCATGGCCCAACGGGCCACCCTGAAGTATGAAAATGTCATTCTGAGCGACCGAAGGGGAGCGAAGGATCTCCTGGTTGCATGAGCGGGAGGCCCTTCGCTGCGCTTAGGGTGACATTTTCGGAGCAGGAATGACCAGGAAACCTTCGGAGCAGTGAAATGATTCGAGTAATGATTCTCGGCGCGGGTGGTCATGCTCAGTGTGTTGTAGCTAATCTGCTGCGGGCCTGTGAGGCGGGTGCAGACTATCAGCTTGTGGGCTTCCTCGACGATAACACGGCCCTGGCAGGCACAACGATTATGGGCTTGCCGGTACTGGGAACCATTGCCCGGCTGGATGAGTTCGACCATGATGCCGTGATTGTCGCCATCGGCAATAATCGCGCGCGGGCCCGGATTTTCGAATCGGTTCAGGCACGGGGGGAGAGGATTGTCAACGCTATCCATCCTATGGCTGTGCTGGCGCCCGATGTCCGCCTGGGCCAGGGGGTGATGGTCGCGGCCGGCGTGGTGGTCAACACGGGCACCGTCATCGGTGACAACGTCATCCTCAGCACCGGTTGTACCGTGGGTCACCACAACCGCATCGGCGATCATGTGCACATCGCGCCGGGCGTTCATCTGGGCGGCGATGTCACCATCGGGGAAGGCGCCATGGTCGGCATTGGCACGGCCATCATTCCACAGCGCACTATTGGAGAGTGGTCTGTGATTGGCGCTGGCGCGGTGGTCACCAGGGACATTCCAGCGCATGTGACGGCGGTCGGCGTTCCAGCACGTGTGATCAAACGGCATGAACCTCAGAGGTGAACCGGCCATGCGAATTCCCATGTCGTCCCCGGACATCACCGCCGCTGAGATAGAGGCGGTGAACCAGGTGCTTCAAACCCCCTTCCTCAGCATCGGCCCGCGCATCGCCGAGTTTGAGGAGCGCTTCGCTGCCTATGTCGGAGCACGCCACGCCGTGGGCGTCTCCAACGGCACGGCTGGCCTCCATCTCGGCGTTATCGCCGCCGGTATCGGTGAAGGCGATCTGGTCATCACCACCCCCTTCTCCTTCGTCGCCTCCGCCAATGTCATTCTGTACGAACACGCTATCCCCATCTTCGTGGACGTGGACGAGCGGACAGGCAACATAGACCCGGCCCTCGTTGCCGAAGCTGCCCACAAGCTGACAAGAGCCTGCCCTGAGCTTGTCGAAGGGAGACAAGGAGACAAGGGGAGGGGGAGACAAGGAGAAAGGGAGACAGGGAGACAGGGAGACAAGGGGGCAAGGGGACGGTTGAAGGCGGTTCTGCCGGTGCATGTGTTTGGGCAACCGGCCGACATGGACGCCATCAACGCCGTGGCGCAGGAATACGGCCTGACCGTCATCGAAGACGCCTGTGAAGCCCTCGGTGCCGAATACAAAGGCCGCCGCATCGGCACTCAACCTGTGACCCCTGCCCTGAGCCGAGTCGAAGGGTGCGACTTGCGGCTTGCGACCGTTTTTGCCTTTTATCCCAACAAGCAAATCACCACCGGCGAGGGCGGCATGATTGTCACCGACAACGACGAGTGGGCCGACCTCTTCCGCTCGTTGCGCAACCAGGGACGCGACGTCCACGACGCCTGGCTCAATCACTCCCGCTTAGGCTACAACTACCGCCTGGACGAGATGAGCGCCGCTCTGGGCCTGGCCCAACTGGGCCGCATCGAGGAGCTCCTGGCCAAACGGGAACGGGTGGCGCAGTGGTACAGCCGGCGGCTGAAGGATGTCGAGGGCGTGCAGGTCCCCTACATCGCCCCCACCACCACGCGCATGTCCTGGTTCGTCTACGTCATCCGCCTGGCGCCGGCGATCAACCGCAGCGCCGTCATGGCCGCCCTGGAGGAACGGGGCATCCCCTCCCGCCCTTACTTCACCCCCATCCACCTGCAGCCTTTTTACCGGGAGCGCCTGGGCACCGGCGAGGGCGATTTCCCGGTCGCCGAAGCCGTTGCCCGTTCCAGCCTGGCCTTGCCTTTCTCCGGGGTGATGACTGAAGAGCAGGTGGAGTATGTGTGCACGCAGCTTATTGCGGTCGTGCGACAACAGTTGCAAACCAGATGACTTCCCTGTGGCCTGCTGGCAGTACCAATAAAGTGAAATACACCCATCGCTGCGGTGCACAGTTGCAAAACGGACCAATGGTTGGTATAATTAGGTCATCTTTGACCTCATCCATGAGAATTAGCGAATGATTATCCGTAACCGGTACTTCCTGCTGGCTGACATCGTCTTGTTGATCCTGGCTGCGCTGCTCAGTTTCGCCATTCGCCTGGACACCTTTCTTCTTGGCCAACGCTATCTGTCCATCTGCCTGGCCTACGCCCTGGCTGTTGTCTTCGTCAAGATTCCGCTGTTCGCCCTCTTCCGCCTGTATAGCCGCCATTGGGGCTATACCAGTGTCAACGAAATGCTGCTCATCATCGGCGCCGCCTCTGTCAGTGCCGGAGCCATGTGGGGATTGGTGTTTGGCGTGGCCCGTCCTTTGGGCTTGCTCAATGTTTTCCCCCGCTCGGTCATCGTCATTGACTGGTTGTTGACCCTTGTGACCGTCAGCGGCACCCGGCTGGCGGCCAGGATCCTGCACGGCAAGCTGCCCGGCGGTTCAGCCAAGGCCCTGGCCCTGAGGAGGCCGTCCGCTTCCCTCAAGCGGGTGCTCATCATGGGTGCTGGCGATGCCGGGGCGATGATCGCCCGCGAGTTGCGCGCCAACCCCGGCCTGGGCATCACCCCCATCGGTTTCCTGGACGACAACCCGTCGAAACACGGCATGTACATCCATGGCCTGCCGGTGCTGGGAAGCCGTCATGAGATCCCCGCACTGGTGAAAGAAGAAGCGGTGGACGAGGTGATCATCGCCATGCCCACAGCGCCGGGCAAGGCCATGCGGGACATCAAGCACATCTGCCAGGAGGCAGGGGTCAGTTTCAAGACCATCCCCGGCATCTATGAACTGGTCAGCGGCATGGTCAGCGTCAGCCAGATCCGGCCGGTGCAGATCGAGGACCTCCTGCGCCGGGAACCTGTGCAGATGGACGTGGCCGCCGTCAGCGCCTACCTGCGCGGGGCCACGGTGCTGGTGACCGGTGCCGGTGGCTCCATCGGCGGCGAATTGTGTCGTCAGGTCGCCCGCTACGAGCCACGCTGTCTGGTACTGCTGGGGCATGGCGAGAACAGCCTCTATCATATGGAGCGGGAGCTGCGGTTGTCTTTTCCCCATCTGACGTTGGATTCCGTTCTGGCTGATATCAGGAACCAGGAACGGATTGGGAGGATAGTGGAGAGATTCCGGCCTGATGTCATCTTTCACGCGGCGGCGCACAAGCATGTGCCGGCGATGGAGCGTAACGCCTGCGAAGCGGTCACCAACAACATCCTGGGCACCCAATGCCTGATCCACGCCGCCGAGCAGCATGGTGTGGGTCGTTTCGTGCTCATCTCCACAGACAAGGCGGTGAATCCGGTCAGCATCATGGGGGCCAGCAAGCGGGTGGCGGAGCTGTTGGTGCAGGAGGCCGCGCAGCGAAATGGCGGGGTTTTCGTGGCTGTGCGCTTTGGCAACGTGCTGGGCAGCCGGGGCAGCGTCGTCCCTCTGTTCAGGGAGCAGATTGCCAGGGGAGGGCCGGTCACGGTCACCGACCCCGAGATGCGCCGCTATTTCATGACCATTCCCGAGGCAGTGCAGTTGGTTATCCAGGCCGCCGCTTTGGGGCAGGGCGGCGAGATCTTCGTGCTGGATATGGGCGAACCGGTCAGGATTCTGGACCTGGCCCGTGGTCTGATCGAGCTCTCCGGTTTGCAGGCGGGCCAGGATATCGAGATCACGTTCATTGGCCGGCGGCCCGGCGAGAAGCTATGCGAGGAGTTGTTCGTGGCTGACGAGGAGTATGATACCACGGTGCACGAGAAGATTTTTGTGGCGCGCAACAACCACCCGGTTGACGGCCCGGCCTTGTACGCCGCCGTGGCTGAACTGGAACGCCTGGCGAGAGAGATGGACAGGGATGGTATCGTGGCCAAGTTACAAGAGATCGTGCCCGAGTTCAGGCCGGAGGGGTGAAATTCAAAGTCCAAACTCCAAAGTCCAAACTTCAAAGACCTGTCCATCTTTGCTTGGGCAGGGTAACTGTGATATACTGGATGCCACTCAGCAACGGAAGCGGGAGATGAGGCATGGAACGCAGCGCTGACTGGATGGACCAGGCCCAGGGCGATCTGGCCCACGCCAAGGATGACATGGAGCGCAGATTCTACGATTGGGCGTGCTTTTCCGCTCAGCAGGCGGCAGAGAAGGCCGTCAAAGCTGTCTTTCAGAAGATGGGCGCAGAAGCGTGGGGGCATTCTGTGGCCGATCTGCTGGACGAACTGGGCCAATCACGGTTTATCTCTGAGGAATTGAGAGACGCCGCACTGGAACTGGATAAGGCCTACATTCCCACGCGCTATCCTAATGCACACCCTTCCGGCTCCCCCCGGCGTCGCTATACGCGCACAGAAGCCGAAAGGATGGTGGCACATGCCGAGGGAATCGTCCGGTTCTGTGAGGGTCTTCTATCCACCGTTTAGTCGCCAGCAGTTGCTTGTCCTGCTCCGTCGGCGGATAAACGAACTGCAGAAAGTCCTGCCTCTGAGGCGTGTGGCCTTGTTTGGCTCCTATGCCAGGGGCAGGCACACAGTCGCCAGCGACATTGACTTGCTGGTGGTCTACGGAGGCGAGCCGCGGGACGATGCTTATGCGCTGGTCAAACGAATACTGAACATTCGCCGCCTTGAGCCCCATGTGTACACAGAGGATGAATATGCCCAGGTAAAAACGACTCTGGAACGGATGCTCAAGGATGGCGTCTTTTTGTACAATGGAAATGGCACCCAGGAACCCTGATCTGGCCCCATCGTTCATCAATCCAGACAATGGCACACGTCGTAGATGAAAGCGCAACCTGAACAAAACGCTCAGAACAATCCGACTGAGCGCTCGTCCTCCGAAGCGTGGTCTCGTTCGCTGTTGCCCCTCATCCGCCGCCCCTTCTCCCTGTTTCGCCTTCCCCTGCGTGTTTCCGAACGCCGCCTCCTGCTGATGGCGCTCGATCTGTTGGCGGTGAACGGGGCCTTGCTCCTGGCGCTGGCCGCGCCCTCCGAACAGGGTTTCGGCGGGGCGCTGGCCACTCTGCGCCCTCTCGGGCTCTTGTTGTTGAGCCTGTTGTGGCTCGCTCTGGCCCAGGCCCTCGACGCCTACGACCTGCGCGTGGCCAGCCGTTTTTCCAGCGCGGCGCAGGCGGTGGGCAAGGCTGCGCTGGTCGCCACTCTCATCTATGCCTTCGTGGAGTTCTTCTGGGGTACGGACATGCCCCTGCGCGGCCTGGCCTTGCCCCTCTTCCCCCTGCTGGCCATCGTTCTGCTCCTGGCCGGACGGGGTCTCTACGTGCTGGCGCTGTTCCAGCCTCGCTTCTGCCGCCCTACGCTGATCATCGGCGCCGGCTGGGCCGGACAGGCCATCGCCCAGGTTCTGGCCGAACATGGCGGCAGCGTATACCAGGTGGTGGGCTTTGTGGACGACGACCCGGCGAAGCTGGGCAAGGGAGCATGGGAGCATGGGGGCCGAAGTCCTGAGCAAAGCGAAGGAACCGGAGCGGGGGAGCGGAGGGGCGGAGGAGCTGTGGAGAATTCTCCTCTACCCCCTGGCACCCCTGCCCCTCTGCTTGTACTGGGCGATCGCCACACTCTCCTGCAGCTCATCGCTGAGCACCGTGTCACCACGCTGGTTCTGGCTATCACGCATGAGATCCACGGCGAGCTGTTGCAGACGCTGATGGACGCTCTGGAGATGGGAGTGGAGATTATCCCCATGCCCGTGCTGTACGGTCAGTTGACGGGCAAAGTCCCGGTGGAGCACGTCGGCGACAACTGGTATGTGGCCATGCCCCTGGACCATCTGGGGACGAGCAGTTGGTGGCCCATCGTCAAACGGGTCATGGATGTGCTCCTGGCTTCCCTGGGCCTCCTGTTCCTGGTCTTGGCCTTGCCTGTCATTGCCGTTGCCATCGCTCTGGACTCGCCCGGCCCCATCTTCTACACCCAGGAGCGGGTGGGCAAGGGTGGCCGCGTCTTCCGGATGTACAAGTTCCGCTCCATGGTGCCTGATGCCGAGCGGGGCGAGGCGGTATGGGCGCAGGCAGATGACCCGCGTGTGACCCGCGTGGGTCGCATCCTGCGCAAGACCCACATGGACGAATTCCCCCAGTTCCTGAACATCCTCAAGGGCGACATGAGCGCCGTCGGTCCCCGTCCGGAGCGGCCGGAGTTGGTGGAGAAACTGGCCGCCGAGATCCCCTTCTATCGGGTGCGCCACGCCGTCCGGCCCGGCATGGCCGGCTGGGGCCTGGTCAAAGAGGGCTACGGTGCTTCGCGGGAGGAATCACTGCTTAAGCTGCAATGCGATCTCTATTACATCAAACATCAATCCCCCTGGCTTGACCTGGAGATCTTGCTCAAGACGATCATAGATGCCGTATCTCTGCGGGGCCGATAGGAGCAAGGGAGCAGGGGAGCTGGGGAGACGGGGAGAGGGGGAGACCAGGAGACAAGGAGAAGGTCAACTTTACTCCTTGTCTCCCTGTCCCCTTGTCGCCTTGTCTCAGATTGGTTGGGAAGAGGTAACCCTGAAAGGGTTTTTGTTGTGGAGAAGGTGATGAGCCTGGTGGGCGGCGGGCGCAGAGACTGGCGTTTCTGGGCGGGTATCGTTCTCAGCCTGATCACCCTGAGCTGGCTGGCCTACAGCACCGACTGGGCGGCCGTCGGCGCGGCGCTGCGGGACATGGACTACCGCTGGGTGCTTCTGGCCACCCTGCTCAACCTGATCAGCGTGCCCCTGCGCACGGTGCGTTGGCGATTGATGTTTCCCCCTGACCGGCTTCCCCCCTGGCGCCGCCTGCTCAGCGCCCTGTTGATCGGACAGGCGGTGAATGTCCTGGCGCCGGCGCGGCTGGGCGACCTGCTGCGGGCCAGCCTGGTGGGCCAGGGGAGCACGGCCTACGCCCTGGGCACCCTGGTGATCGAGAAGGCTCTCGACCTCTTGCTGTTGGCGGCGCTGGTCGTGTTGCTGCTCTCGCAGGTGGCCCTGCCGGTCTGGTGGCGGGGTTCCGGGCAGGCCCTGGTGGTCACCGCCGTGGCCGCCCTGCTCATCGTGGCGGCCATGGCCCTGGCGCGCCGGCCGATGCTGCGTCTCCTGGCAACGCTGGAGGCCCGCTGGCCGCAGCAGTGGGCGCGGCGCATGCTTGCCGCAGCTCGTCAGATCCTGGGCAGCCTGGAGGCCCTGCGCTGGCCGGTGCTGCTGCCGGCCCTGGCCTGCTCAGCAGGGATCTGGTTCTTCTACGGCGCTGTGAACGACGTGCTGCTGCGAGCCATTGGCGAGCCGCCCTCTGTGTTGGCGGCGCTCTTCGTGCTGGCCGTGCTGCAGCTTGGCGTGGCCGTGCCCTCATCGCCGGGACGCATCGGGGTGTATCACTACCTGTGCATCCAGGCGCTGTTGGTCTTTGGCATCGGCGAGGCCCCGGCGCTTTCCTATGCCATTGCTCTACATCTCATCTCGGTCGTGTTGCCCATGGCCCTGGGCGCCGTTCTGGCCTGGCAACTGGGCGTGCCGCTGGTTGCGCACCCCGCGGCCACGGAGTCGTGACATGCTTGTGCTGCTTCAGGTGACCTTCTGGCTGGCTGTGGCCGTGATCGCCTACACGTTTCTGGGCTACCCGCTGTTGATCGGGCTGCTGGCCAGGATCAGGCCGCATCCCGTGCGCCAGGCGGAGATCACGCCGCCGCTGACGCTGCTCATCCCGGCCTACAACGAGGCCGCCGTCATCGCCCGCAAGCTGGAGAACAGCCTGGGCCTGGACTACCCGGCCCATCTGCTGGAGGTCGTCGTCGTCGCCGACGGCTCCAGCGATGAAACCGTGGACATTGTGTCGTCATATGCCCCACGCGGCGTCTGCCTGTACCATCAGCCGGAGCGGCGAGGCAAAGCGGCGGCCATCAACCGCGTCATGCCCCTGTTGAGCGGCGAGATCGTCGTCTTCACCGATGCCAACACGCTGATCGAGCGGCAGGCGCTGCGCAGGCTGGTGCGCAATTTCGCCGATCCGACGGTGGGTGGCGTCAACGGCGAGAAGCGTGTCCTGAATGGGGGCGAGGGCCTCTACTGGCGTTACGAGTCCTTTCTCAAGCGCTGCGACAGCGCGGTCACGTCGGTGATGGGCGCTGCGGGGGAGTTTTTCGCCATCCGGCGAGAGCTGTTCCAGCCGCCGGAGGAGGATTCGATCATCGAAGACTTCGTGACCTCGCTGCGGCTGGTGGCGGCAGGCTGGCGGGTGGTGTACGAGGCGGAAGCGGTGGCCCGGGAGGAGGCCTCGCCCTCGCTGGCCGGGGACTGGCGGCGGCGCACGCGTATCGCCGCCGGCGGATTCCAGGCTATCGGGCGCTTGCGCTGCCTGCTCAGCCCGGCCCATGGCCTGGTGGCCTGGCAGTACGTATCGCACCGTGTCCTGCGCTGGGCGGTCACACCTTTTCTGCTGGCAGTGGTCTATGCTCTCAATCCGTTCCTGCTGGGTTTGCCCTTTTACCGCCTCCTCTTCGGGGCTCAGACAGCCTTTTACGCCTCGGCATTGCTGGGATACATCCTGACCCGGCTGGGCAGGCGAGGCGGGCCGTTGCAGGCCGCGTTCTACTTCTGTTTCGCCAACGCCGCCGCCTGGGCCGGCTTCTGGCGCTATATCACCGGCAGGCAGCCGGTGACCTGGGAGAAGGCCCGTTGACGGTTATGCCTTTCGTGCTTTCGCCTTCCAACCATTTCCCATTTCCCGGCCAGGTGGCTGTCATCGGCGCCTCCTCGGCCGGCCTGTTCGCCGCCGCCCTGCTGGCCCAGGAGGGTCTCTCCGTGCGGGTCTACGAGGCCAGCCCGGACCTTGACCCCTTGCCCAGAACGCTTATCGTCACCAGCCGGCTTCCTGAAGTGCTGGGTTTCCTGCCGGCGGAGGCAGTGCTCAACCAGGTGCAGCACATCGAGTTGTTCTCGTCCGGTGCTTCTGTCCGCCTGAGCTTGCGGAAACCCGACCTGATCGTCGAGCGGGAACGGGTGATCCGCCTGCTGGCCGAGCGGGCGCGGCAGGCCGGTGCGGAGATCGTGTGCGGCCAGCGTTTTATCGGCTTCGACGCCTTGCCTGCTGATGCTCCCCGCAGCCCTCTGCGGCTGCGCTTTGTGGACGGTGCAGGCGACCACCCCCGCCAGGAGCAGGCCGACGTGGTGATCGGGGCCGATGGGGTGCACAGCCAGGTGGCTCAGGCCGTCCGTGTGCAACCCTCCTCCGTCGCTCTCCTGCAGGCGCAGGTGGTCCTGCCGCCTGGCGCAGACCCCCATACCGTGCGGGTGTGGTTTATGCCCGGCGATACTCGCTTCTTCTACTGGCTGATCCCGCAATCCGGGCAGCGGGCGGTGGTGGGGCTGATCGCCGACGATGTGGCGCAGGCCCGGGACAGGCTGGCGCGTTTCCTCAACGCCCATGGCCTCGAACCTCTGCAGGTCCAGGCCGGGGCGGTGGCCGTGCGCCGCTTTTCGTCCCGGCCGTGGGCCACGGTCGGCGGCCGCCGCGTGTACCTGGTGGGCGATGCCGCCGGGCAGGTGAAAATGACCACCGTGGGCGGCCTGGTGACGGGATTGCGCGGGGCCAGGGTGGCCGCGGCGGCCGTTCTGGGGCATAGCGGCTGGCGGTCGGAACAGCGGGAGCTGCAGCGCGAACTGGATCTGCACCTCCTGTTGCGCCTCATTCTGGATCGTTTTCGTGACGCCGACTACGACCAGTTGCTGGGCTTGCTCAACCGGAGGACGCAGGATGTGTTGGCCACGCGCAGTCGAGATGAGCTGGCCAGGGCGTTCTGGAGCCTGCCCTTCGCCCAGCCGCACTTGCTGTTGTTGGCGGCCCGCGTCCTTCTCCGGCAGTTGCGCCCTGGCTGACCCGGTTTGGATGATTGAGGCCGCTGTGCTATACTTGATCTGGCCGGGCGTTCGTGGCGCAATGGTGCATTTGCCAACACGCGGCCCTGAGGGTGCCAGGTTGTTTGGAATCGTGTGTGTCGTAGGCATCAGGACGGTTGTTGAGAAGGGAGGCATCCATGTCAGTTGTTGAAACGCGATACGAATACGTTATCCTGGACACGGAGAATGTCCCATTCATCGCCGGGACGAACATGAAGGTAATCGAACTTGTCCTGGAAAAGATGGCCTACGGTTGGAGTCCGGAGGAGTTGCATTTTCAACATCCTTACTTGACACTGGGTCAAATCTACTCAGCCCTGGCTTACTACTGGGATCATCAAGAAGAACTTGACCAGGACATCGAGCGACGGCTGCGATTCGTTGATCGGGTTCAGCGAGCGATGGGATCCTCACCCCTTACGGCACGGTTGAAAGCCAAAGGATTGATCTGATGGCGCTCGCGCTCTACATGGACCAACATGTGCCACGGGCTATTACTATCGGTCTTCGTTTGCGTGGCGTAGATGTGATCACCGCCTACGAAGACGGCGCCAGCCACTTGGATGATTCGGAACTGCTGGACCGGGCTAGTGAATTGGGGCGCGTGCTTTTCACACAAGATGACGACCTTCTTTCCGAGGCTGTCAGGCGACAAAAGGAAGGGATTCCCTTTCGTGGAGTGATCTACGCTCACCAGCTTCGTGTTTCTATCGGGGCTTGCGTTCATGATTTGGAGGTCATCGCCAAGGCTGGAGAGCCCGAGGACCTGTTTGATCGGGTGGAGTTTTTGCCATTTTGAGGGTAAATAGACATTTGCCCGAAGAGACACCTGCTCCTTGTTCCCGCTGGAGATGGCTGGCCGCCGAGTGGGTCCTGCTGGCCCTGGCGGCGCCGTTTCTCCTGTTTCCCACTCTCAAACCTCTGCTCACGCTGCTTGCCCTGGGACTGTTGGGGCTCTTCTGGTTGGTGGCGCTGTGGCGGCGGTGCCCCTGGCCGTGCACCCCGTTCAACGGCGCTGTGTTCCTGGTCGCCCTCATGGTAGCCGTGGGCACGCTGGTCACCCAGTCGCCTGACCTGTCCCTGCCCAAGGCCACGGGGCTCATCCTGGGCCTGGCCGTGTTCCGGGCGGTGGCGCAGATGGGCGGGAGGGAGCGATTGAAGTGGGCCCTGGCCGGCCTGCTTCTGGCGGCGCTGGGCGTCTGGGTCCTGGGGTTGCTGGACCTGCGCTGGCCGGATAAGATCTCCGGAATGCAGGCGTTGCTGAACCACGTGCCCCGGCATGTCACCAGCCTGCCGGATACGCCGGAGGGGGGAGTGAGCCCGAACCAACTGGCGGGGGTGCTGGCCATGCTCCTGCCCATACCCCTGGCGGCAGTGGTAGCCAACGGCTGGCCCCGGCGCAGCTTTTCGGCGATGCTCCTGGGGTTGGGCGGCGTGGTGATCTGGGGCGGCACGCTCTTCTTGACCCAATCGCGCGGCGGCTGGGTCGGCGGGCTGGCCGGCGTGCTGGTGTTCTTCACCCTGTGGGGGGCGAGCGGTCAACGGAGATGGCAGCGCGCCGTGGGCCTGGCCCTGCCCGCCCTGGCCCTGCTCGTGGTCATAGTGGCGTTGCTGGCCCTGGGTTCGGAACGCATCGGCCAGGTGCTCTACGGCGCGACGGAAGGAGCGGTGGAGACCACAGTGGGCAGCATCTCCTTTCAGGGGCGGATGGAGATCTGGTCGCGGGCGCTGCGCACCATCCGCCATTTCCCGCTCACCGGCTGCGGTCTGGGCACCTTCCGACGGGCAGTGCATCTCCTCTACCCGCTGGTCCTGGTCAGCCCCGACTGGGATATTGCCCACGCTCACAACGTCTTCCTGCAGGTGGCCCTCGACCTGGGGTTGCCGGGGTTAGTGGGCTACCTGGCCACCCTGGCGGTCGCCGGATGGGCAGGCTGGCGGAGAGCCAAAGCGGGCGGTGCCGATCGCTGGCTGGCTCTGGGGGTGCTGGCCGGGTTAGTGGGATACCACGTCTACGGCATCGCCGACACGGTGGCTCTGGGATCCAAGCCCTCGTTTCTCTTCTGGTGGTTGCTGGGGCTCCTGGCGGCGATGAACGCTGGCCTCACATACAGGAGCGAGGCTGCTTCGTCCACGGCAGGGGAGCGATGATCCGGGTCAACGACAGGTTTGACGTCGCCTGGCGGGAAGGGATGACCGTCGAAGAGCTGCTGAAGGCTTTGGGCTTCACCTATCCATTGGTGGTGGTCTTCGTCAACGGGCGGCTGGTCCCCCGCCAGGCTTATGCCACATTCCCTGTCGCCGACGGAGCGGAGGTCAGGGTGCTGCACATGGTCGCCGGCGGCCAATAGGGGTGCAGTGCTGCTGTGCCCTTCACCAGGGCAGGCCAGGTGCCGTGTCTACCCCGGCCGGCGGTGCCAGCCGCCGGAGCATCTTCACGCCGTCCCAGGCCCGGCCCAGGATGCCATCATGAATGGCCCAACTGCGGCCGCGCACGGAATGGGCCGCTTCCGGCTGGCGGAAGGGCGTGCTGCCGTCCAGCCGGGCGGCCAGTTCGCCGCCGGGCTGGAAAGCCTGATGTATCCACTCCATCGTCCGTTGCCCCTGAGTGTACGTAAATCCATGGCGCTCGAAGAGGATGGCGTTGTGATAGGCCAGCGGCTCGACGATCACGGAGTCCTGGCCCAGGACGATGAGAAAAGCTTCCATGCGCGGCATGACCTGGCTGAGGAGCCGCAGCCCCTCGCGTACCTGGCCGGGCGCCAACCCGGCATGCAGGGCACGCACCTCTTCGGCCAGATGGCGCCGCGCTGTGCCCAGCAGCGTGGGCTGTCCCTCTTCATCGCGGTCCACGTTAAACCGTTGCCCATCAGGGTTGTTGGTTGACATAAAGGCAACCACGGTCTGGCCCAGGGAGTTCTCCTGCAGCTCAAGCTGGTAGAGCGGGTCCTCGGCATCGGGCTGGTGGCGCACCGACAGGCCAAGGGCGAAGCTCCCCGGCTCGTAGTGGAAGGTGACCAGCCGCTGACCGGCGCGGTTGGTGAGCTTGATGGGGTGGATGCCGTAGCGGATCAACAGGGTGCTGGGGATCAATATGCGGCAGAGCGCTTCCTTCCACTCCTCGGGCAGGTTGTTGAGTTCGTGGATGGAGCGGGGCGCGTGCGGCAGCCGCGGCATGGGCGGTTTCTCCGGGGAAGGCGCGGGCCAGGGCTGGCCGGGGGACAGCGCTTCGGCCAAGCCATCCGGCGGCGCGGGTTCAGTCCTGTCGGTTTCGGGTATGGGCAGCTCTTTGGGCATGGTTGAAGGAGTGAGAAGCGATGCACATTGCGGTACTTGCGGACATCCACGACAACATCTGGGCGCTGGAGCGGGTGCTGGCCGAGATCGCCCGTCAGCCGGACGTCGCCGCGCTCATCTTCTGCGGCGATTTCTGCGCCCCTTTCACCCTGCAACAGCTCGCCGAAGGGTTCAGCGGGCCGGTGCATGTGGTCTTCGGCAACAACGACGGCGACCAACTGCTGCTCAGCCGCGTGGCGGGGCGTTTTGAGCAGGTCACGCTGCATGGCTTCTATGCCGAGCTGGAATACGGCGGCCGTCGCCTTGCCGTCGTCCACGACCCGCAGATCGCCCGGCGGCTGGCCCAGTCGGGTCAGTTCGACCTGGTCTGCCACGGCCACGATCACACGGCCCGGGTGGAGCGGGTGGGCGAAACACTGCTGGCCAACCCGGGCGAGGTGATGGGGCGCTTCGGCCGGTCCAGCTACGGATTGTACGACACTGAAAGCGGCGAGTTCACCCTGCGCAACACTGGGGCCTAAAGAGCCTGAAGGAACTGATGGATCTGGCGGGTCTGATGGTCTCTCTTCTCCCCTGAGTCCTTTCAGTTCCCTTCCCTGCTCTCGGCGACGGCCTGGGCGAAGCTCACCACTTCCTTGCCCTGCAGTTTCTCCAGGACCCTGGTGGCGATGAGCTCCAGGTGCGAGCCGTTGTGCACGAAGTCCAGCTCGTCGGAGGGGACGGTCAGCACGGGGCACAGGGTAAAGCTCTCGATCCATTCCTCATAGAGGATATTGAGCTGTTCCAGATAGGCCGGGTCAATCCCCTGTTCGTAGTCCCGTCCCCGCAGTCGGATGCGCTCCAGCAGCGTGGGCACGCTGGCTCTCAGATAGATGACCAGGTCCGGCGGCGGCAGGAAGGCCTTGATGGCTTCGTACATCTCGCGGTAGCTGGCGTAGTCCCGTTCGGCCATCAGCCCTTGCTGGTACAGATTGCGGGCGAAGATCTCGGCGTCCTCGTAGACGGTGCGGTCCTGCACCACTGTGCTGGGGTAGTCCACGATCTGGCGGTGGTGGCGCAGCCGCCGGGAGAGGAAGAAAATCTGGGAGTGGAAGCTCCAGCGGCGCATGTCCTGGTAGAAATCGGCCAGGTAGGGGTTATCGTCCACCGCCTCGTAAAACGGCTGCCAGCAGAGATACTCGCTGAGCATGCGGGTGAGGGTGGATTTGCCGACGCCGATGTTGCCGGCGACGGTGATGAAGCGCTTGCCCATGTCCTGCATCCCCCCTTTTTATTGATGCCTACCCGCTTCGCTGGCGATTGAGGTTCATCCTGCCCACGTAGGCGCTTTCCAGGTCCACGCCGGTGGTGTTGGCCAGCTTGAGGAGGCAGGCCAGGCAATCGGCCAGTTCCTCCTTCAGGTGAGGCAAATGCTCCTGCAACGCCCGGTCACGGGCTTCCTGGCGATTGCCCACGGTCTCGTAGAGCGTCTCCTGTTCCTTCCAGATGGCTTTCAGTTCCGCCCCCAGTTCACCCACTTCTTCCATCAGGCCGATGTAGGTGTAGTAGAGGTCGGTCAGGAGGCCTTTTTCCCTGTCCAGCATCTGGTGCCAGCGCTGGAAATCGCTCAGCCGGCGGCGCTTCAGCATGGCCGGAGCCCCCTCTGCCTTGACAGGTCCCGCCATTTCCGGCAGCGGCTGTTGGAATATGCCGCGTTCCAGCGCCTCACGCACCTGCCCGATGATCTGCGCCCTGGCCTGGGGGTCCTGGACGATGTTCAGGTCATTGGTGTCAATAGCCAACACAGGCGCTGCCGTGTACTCGGCGAAGAACTGCTCGTAGGCGATGCGCAGACGGTCAAGGTAATCGCGGGACATGGCCCGCTCGTAGGCGCGGTCGCGGAAGCTGATGCGCTGCATGAGCACGTCCGTATCGGCGCGCAGGAAGACGACCAGATCAGGGGTGGGTATCTGCTCGCCAAGGATAGCGTGCACCCGTTCGTACATGGTCAACTCGTTGCCGCGCAGGTTCAGGTGAGCGAAGAGCCAGTCCTTATCGAACATATAGTCGCTGACCAGCGTGTGGTGCAGCAGTGTCTGGCCGATGACGCGATGCTGCTGGCGGTAGCGGCTGAGGAGGAAGAAGATCTGCGTCTGGAAGGCGTAGCGTTCGGGGTCGGCGTAGAAGGCGCTGAGGAAGGGGTTCTCCTCGAAGACTTCCAGCAGCAACTCGGCGTCGAGCGGCTCTTTCAGCATACGGGCCAGCGTGGTCTTACCCACGCCGATAGCGCCTTCGACGGCCACGTAGTAGTGCGGGTTCTCGGACATGGCAGACGTTTTCTCCCTGAATAGCTCGAGGTTTCCGCATCGGTGTCGAGGATCATGGTTTATCTTTGAGCATCAGTGGGTAGTACAACGTGAAGTTGACACTGAACAGGGTGGTAATGGTATTGCCTTCGCTATCGGTGAAGCTGACAGAGCCATAATCTCCTGGCCATAGCACGATCTCGCCTAGGTCAAGGCCATAGGTGCCGGTAATGTCGCTCCAGGTCTGCCGGATGTATCTCCCCTCGTAGGGGAAGCTTTTGTGATCCAGCGTGATCTCCAGCAGCTTCCTGGGCGGCGCTTGACCAAGAATGAGGTGGCTGCCGGCGCGAGCTTCCACCGTTAAGGTGGGCACGACCATAGTGATGACATTGGTATCGTTGCTAACGATGAGGATATCACCACTTTGTACTG
>JARYMM010000038.1 GCA_029907105.1 Anaerolineae bacterium
TTCGACCGCCGGGTGGTGCTGGATCGGCCGGACGTGCGGGGGCGGGAGGCCATCCTGCAGGTGCACGTGCGGGGCAAGCCCCTGGCACCGGACGTGGACCTGAGCGTGTTGGCGCGGGGCACGCCGGGCTTTGTGGGGGCGGACATCGAGAACCTGGTGAACGAGGCGGCCATTCTGGCGGCGCGGCGGGGCAAGAAGGCCATCGGCATGGCCGATTTGCAGGAGGCGGTGGAGCGGGTGATTGCCGGGCCGGAGCGCAAGAGCCGGCTGATCTCCGATCAGGAGAAGCAGATCATCGCCTATCACGAGGCCGGGCACGCCCTGGTGCACGCCAAGCTTCCCAATTGCGATCCTGTGCACAAAGTCTCCATCGTCTCCCGCGGCATGGCCCTGGGCTACACCATGCCTTTGCCCGAAGAGGACCGCGTCTTGCAGAGTCGTTCACGGCTCAAGGACCAGATCGCCGGGTTGCTGGGCGGTCGGGCCGCGGAGAAGATCGTCTTCAACAACGTGACCACCGGCGCGGCCAATGATCTGGAGCAGGCGACGAAGCTGGCACGGCGCATGGTGACCGAATATGGGATGAGCGAGAAGCTGGGGCCGATGGTGTTCGGGCAGAAGGAGGAGCTGGTCTTCCTGGGGCGGGAAATTGGCGAGCAGCGCAACTACAGCGAAGAGGTGGCCCAGAAGATTGATGAGGAAGTTCGCCGCATCGTGGAGGAGGCCTTCGCCAGGGCCAGGGACATCATTCTCACCTACCGCGACAAACTGACGGAGCTCGCCGAGCGGCTGATACAGATGGAAACCCTCGAGGAATATCAGATACAGGCCATCCTCGCCGCGTAGGACACGAGACCAGGGGAGGGGGAGAAGTCTGTTGGCTCCCCTGACTCTTCCCCATGTCTCCCCGTCACCTTGTCTCCCTGTCTTTCTGTGATGGACACCCTGGCTGGAGCATGAGGCGTGATCGCTCGCGGGATACTGTTCAAACTGTGCTATCAACTGCGCGGCCATCGCTGGAACGGATGGCCCCTCGATTACTGGTTATCGCTCGCCCTCGTCCTGGCGGCAGGGCTGGCCTTGCTGAGGGTGATCCCGGGCCACAGGGTGACGGCCTGCGCTGCGGCGGCGGGCTTTCTGGTCCTCTGGGGCCTTCTCTTCTGGGCCCGGCGCAGCCAGTACGTGGTTTTCCTGGCCGAAGACTCCCCAGACAATCCCGGCACACCAGCGCCTCTGCGCCCCAGCGACAAGATCAAACTGCGGGCCACCGGCCGCTTCGAGGTCGAAGGCAAAGAACATGCCTTCACCGAACTGCTGGCCTATTTCCGCACCTTTGCCACGCGCGAGCACGCCGCCATGGCCATCGTCCCCCCGTCCCGCTTCCTGCTCTTGGGCACCTGGCCGCAACGGGAAGTGGGCATGTGGTACATCTTCATCCAGCCCGACCAAATCCTCAGCCTGACACCGGGCACGCTGTACTTCGGACGCCACCCCCGCACGGCCTTGCGCGTGGTTTACCAGCAAGAGGGGAAGCCAAGGACGGCTTACCTTTCTTTCGACACCCCCGCCGACCGCCGACGGGTCTGGGCAGACCTCCAACAAGACGCCGCAATGAAGACATGAGAGAGAGCTAAGGGCACTGAGGCAACTGAAGAACCTTCAGTTACCTCAGATCCCTCAGGCCCCTCAGACCCGTCAGGCTTCTCAGATCCCCTCCTCGCCCCCAAACCTCCGTAGCAGTTCCCCCACGAACAGAATGCCCTCGAAATAGTCCGACAGGCGGATGTTCTCGTTGGGCGCGTGGATGTTGATGCCCGGATAGCCCACCCCGGTCATTACGCCCGGCGTCCCCAGCCCCTGGCAGATATAGTACATGGGGCCACTGCCGCCGTGCGTGGGGTAGATCACCGGTTCGTGCCCATACACCGCCACCGCTGCTGCTTTCGCTGCCTCGACAATCTCGGCGTCCAACGGCGAACGGGCTGCCGGCAGCGAGCCCAGCGACACCACCTCGATGTCCTGGAAGCCGCGGCGGTCCAGGTGCTCCCGCACCAGCCTCAGCGCCAGCTCAGGCGTGAGATCGGGCACCAGCCGCAGGTCCAGCTTGACCATGGCCGTGCTGGGCAGCACCGTCTTGGATCCCTCCTCGATGTAGCCGGAGCGGAAGCCGCTGATGGTGCAGGTCGGCTCATAGAGAAAGACGCGCAGGGCCTCCGTTCCCTCCACGCCGTTGATGAAGCGGTCAATGCCCCACGCCTGGCGCATGGCCTGGTCGGCAAAGGGGATGCGCTCCAGGGCAGCCAGCTCCTCGTCCGTAGGCGGCCGCACGTGCTCCCGGTAGCCGTCAATGGTGATGCGATCCTGCATGTCCTTCATCGTGCTCAACGCCCAGACCAGCCGCCAGGCGGGGTTGGGCACCAGCCCGGCATTGGCCGAGTGCAGGTCGCTCCTGGCGCCGCGGCAGCGCAGTTCCAGGTACTGATCGCCTTTCAGCCCCAGGTGAAAGGTGGGGCGCTCCCCCTCGTCCTTGCCGCCCGTTTCCCACAGGCAGCCATCGGCGCGCAGCAGGTCGGCATATTGCTCCGCCAGCGCCGCCAGGTGCGGGCTGCCGGTTTCCTCCTCCCCCTCGACGAAGAACCTGAGCCGCAGCGGCAGCTCGCCGAAGACGGCCAGGTAAGCCTCCACCGCCTGGATGCGGGCCATCAGGTCGCCTTTGTTGTCGGCGACGCCACGGGCATAGAGCTTGCCCTCGCGGATGATCGGCTCAAAGGGCGGCGAATGCCATTCTTCCAGCGGATCGGGGGGCTGCACGTCGTAGTGATTGTAGCAGAGCAGCGTGCGCTCCCCCTGCCCCGTCTCGGCGAAGATGGCCGGCGGGCCGCCGGTCTGCAGCACCTGCACCTGCGCCCCCAGCCGCTCGAAGTGCGCTTTCACCAGTTCGGCCATCTCGGCGATGCCCACGTTCTGCGTGGAGATGCTGGGCTGGCGGCAGAGATCGCTCAGTTCTTCGATGAACCGCTCCCGGTTCGCTTCCACGTAAGCTTTGAAACGTTGCATGGTGACCTCCTGAGAGTGCGTTACGGACCCTTTACGGAGCGAGTGGATTATAATCGCTTTACCCCCAGAAGCAAAAAGAAGAGCCTCCGGTGTCTCCCGGAGGCTCTTGTCTGTGGTCATCCACAAGGCTGGCGATGGTTAGGGCATCAGCGCCGCGTTGTAGGTCGCCGTCTGGTTGGACCAGATGTTGTTCATGATGCCCACGATGGGCTGGGTTGACTCTACGATCACCGTGCCTTCCCAGTCCGCCGGGAGGCCATACAGCGGTTCGCCGGGGTCATCACCATCGTAGCGGGTGTTCCAGCCCTTGGCCCCGTAGCCGGGAATGGTGAGGGCTGCCGGTGACGCGGCCACCGAGCCATTGCTGTTGTAGAAGGTCGTCGTGACCGTGGCCGGGTTGGCCGACGTGTTCTGGAAGATGGCACCTGACCACTTCTCCCAGGTGCCAAAGTACCTGCGCGTCATGATGGGATAGGCCAGCTTCAGGGCCGCATCCGTGGTCGGCGTGCCCATGCTGTAGGAGCCGGTCTGGTCGGAGGGTTTGCGCCAGATGATGTTGACGATGCCCACCACCGGCACATCCGACGTGATGATGGCCAGGCCGTTCCAGTCGTTGCTCACCGGAGCGAAGACCTCGCCGGGATCGCTGTCATAGCGGGTGTTGAAGCCCTCCGAGGAGAAGGGGGCGATGGACCGGCTCACCGCAGGTACAGCCAGAGTGCCATCGCGGTTGTAGAAGTACATGGTCAGGTTCGCCGTAGAGTTGTTGGGGTTCATGATGATGGCCCCACTGTAAATGTGCCAGTCGGGACTGAAGTACTTCTTGAAGATCGAGGGCACATAAAGGGTGTTGGAGGGTGTCGTCACACCGGGATAGGCGCTGCTGCCCCAGGTCCAGAATGTGGTCACCACCACGGCCACCTTGCTTGGAGAGGTGATCTTGGCCGCGCCGAGCCAGGTGTCAGGCCCTTCGGGACCGGTGGAGGGGATCTGCGGATAGGCCCAGACATCGTAGGTGCGCTGCGCCTGGCCGGGGATGGTGTCGTTAAGGGTAAACACGGGTGTGCTCTGGCCACGAGTATAGAAGTCCACCTGCACGGCGGCCGAGCCGGTCTCCGTGTTCTGTACCGTTATCCTGGACGACTGATAGCTGCGCTTGAACAAAGAAGGCGCATACACGGTATTGGCGCCCTGGGAGAAACCGGTGTAACCCCCAGCCGTGATGCCATCCCCCGATGCGCCGCCGGTCCAGAGAAGATGGGTCACCGCAGCGATGGCCCGATTCGAGGAGAGGACGGCGGAGCCCAGCCAGCCTGTGGGCAGTCCGGAGAGGGCCTGCGTATCCCAGGACGCCTGCCCGGCATAGGGGATGGTGGCCGTATCGCTGTAGGCGACCGTCCCTGACTGGTTGTAGAATTCAGCCGTGACCGAAGCTGAACCCGCCGGATCCAGGTTCATCACGTAGATCTTGGAATTGCCGCTGCCTGGATTAGGCCCCTGTGCCGCCGCCACCAGCGGGGTGAGCAAAAGCAGCGCAGCAGCCAGGATGAAACCCAATTTCTTGCTCATGTTATTTGACCTCCTTTTTCTTCAAAACACGCATGTGATGGATAGCGCGCAAACGACGCGTTACTGGAGCCATCATAGCATGAAATCTCGTTGGGTTCAATACCCCGTTTGGATGATTCTTGACCTGTACTCCCTCTATACCTGTGACCCTGCCGGGCCCCGTGCGGGAAAGGCTAATACCTTTGGGGTACCCGGCGTCACTGCAGGCTAAAAGGCATAGGCATCAAGTTAACGACCGCAGGTTTCTCAAAGTTCCCCTCCCCTGGTAGAAGGGGTCAGGGGAGAGCCTCCCCATCAAGGGGGGACTTGCCAGGGCCTGGCCTCCAGGTCTGTCCCACTTAACCGGATGCGCATAGGCTAAAAAGCTCCCCTGCCTCGCAACACGGTGCCAATGGTGCGCCAGAGGATGCGCAGGTCAAGCAGCAGCGAATAATTGCGAACATAGTACAGGTCATCCTCGGTGTGCAGATGCATGGCGCGTTCGCTGCGGCCGCTCACCTGCCACCAACCGGTCATGCCCGGCGGCACGGCGAACCGCTGTCGCTGCCAGCTCTCGTAATGTTGCACCAGCAGGGGCAGTTCCGGGCGCGGCCCCACCAGGCTCATCTCCCCTTTGATGACGTTGAAAAGCTGCGGCAATTCGTCCAGGCTGGTGCGCCGCAGGAAGCGCCCCAGCCGGGTGACGCGCGGATCATCCGGCCGCTTGAGAAAGACCACCCCCTCAGGCGTCTCCTGAACGAGCTCTTCCAGGTGCTGCTCGGCTCCCACAAACATGGTGCGGAACTTGTACATGGTGAAGAGGCGACCGTTCTCTCCCACCCGCTCCTGTCGGAAAAGCGCCGGCCCTGGCGAGTCGAGCCTGATCAACACGGCGATCAACAACATCAGAGGCCAGAGCACAAGCAACAACAGGCTGGACAGGGCCAGGTCAAAGAGCCGCTTCACCACCCGATCGAACCCATCAATGGCCGGGTCGCGCAAACCGATCAGGGGCATGCCGTGGAAATCCTCCACCGTCGCCCGGAAGAAGGCCAGGTTCAAGACGTCGGGCACCATGCGCACCCTCACAGGCAGTTCCCGGAGTTCAGAAATGAGCCTGGCCAGTTTCTCATAGGCTTGCAGAGGCAGGGCAAAAATCACCTCGCTGATGTCCCGCTGGCGGATGATGGTCGGGGCCTGATCGAGAGGCCCCAGCACCGGAATACCCTCGATGGTGCTTCCCTGTTTGGAGGGGTCATCATCCACGTATCCCTCCAGGCGCAGCCCTGCCCATTCGTACTCGCGGGCCCTGCGCACGATGTCCTGTCCCAGGGTGCCCGCGCCAATGATCAGCGCCTTGCTCACCCGCTGCTCACGCTCGCTCCAGTGAGCCCACACTGTGCGCAAGAGCAGGCGTGAGCCGAGCAGAAAGAACAGGTCAATCAGGTAGAAATAGATGAACAGGAGCCGGGGCACGTCTCGAAAGGAGAGATAGAGGGCACCGCCCAAGACCAGCGTGCTCGAACTCACGGCCATGAAGGTGGCCCACATCTGTTCGCGGAGATGCAGAATGCGGCGGGGGTCATAGACAGACATGGTGGGGAAAATAACGCCCCAAATCACCAGCACCATCGCATAGATGGCCGGGTTCAGGTAAACGTAACGCACGTCCAGGCGATAGCTGAAGGGAAGCCACAATCGCGCCAGGCTGGCCAGATAGAGCGCCAGAGGGGTGAGCAGAAGATCAATAAGGATCAGAGTGACTGTGTAGTTGAAAGTGATTCGCCGGTTCATGAGTATTCCGAATCCCCCAGCCCGAGGCTAAAGTTAAAGCCGTCGGGTTGAAAGAGCAAAGCCCTGCGGGCTGATTCCAGCCCTTTCGGGGGCTTCGCTCTCTTAGTCCAGCCTCTTTCAGAGCCGGGCGATCTGCGCACAGAATCCAGTTATGCCATTCCATGGTCCGGTCAAACCTCGTGCTAATCCTGTGGCGGCGCGAAGTGCCTGGCCAGCTCCTCATCCATCAGCTTCTCCACCCGCGGCAAGAGCTCGCGCAGCGCAGCGCTCACTTCCTCATCCAGTTCATCCCAAAGGATGTTTTCCTTTTCGCAGAGAAAAAAGCCCGCCAACGAATTCACATCGGGATTGCTCAGCCCTCCCTCCCGCGCCCGGAGCACATCCACCATCGCTTCGGTGATCAAATGCACCTGCCGCCGGCCCTCGCTGCCAGGCACGTCCACCGTCTGTCCGGCCAGGGCCGCACTGCGGGCTGTGGCCCAGCGTTTGAACAGGTTCGGCAGCGTCTCCCGATCGTTGTAAAAGATCCATCGGCCATCTTTGAGCTCCGCATTATAGACCAGGTCGTAATAGAAGTGCGGACAGGCTTCCAGCACGATGCGGGCTTCCAGGTGACCATAGTTGCCGTCTCCCTGCAGGCGAGAGCTCAACACCTGGTAGTTGCGCAGACCGGCGCCGGAGAAATTCGCGATCTGTGCTTCGATTTCCGCTCGCGCGGCGGCTTCAAACACGTCCAGTGGGGTAGGGGTGGGGTTGCAGCCTGCAACCAGCAAACCCAGGGAAACGGCAAGAGAAGCCAACACAGCTCTCGTACGATGCACGGCAGAACCTCCGCTGATGCAGTCCTTCAGCTCAATATGCCCCTCATCTGGCTGCAAAAGTGTCCATCGCCTATTATACTACGACTGCCCGCAATCGGCAATCTGATGCGCTCGGCGTTTACACAGGGTGCGAAACAGCGCCTCGTAGCGGTCGGTGACCGCTTCCCAATCGTACAGGGCGGCGGCACGCTCTGCTGCCCGCCGCCGGTATTCGGCCACCAGGGCCGGGTTGTCCAGCAGCCGCTGCAGGAGGGGACGCAACGCCTCCGCCCCGCCAGCGCCATCGTAGGCGAATCCGGCATCGCCGATGGTCTCGCGGTTTTCCTCGGTGCCGTTGACCACCACGCAGTTGCCGAAGGCCATGGCCTCCACCAGCGCCGGGTGCGTGCCACCCACCTCCGAGGTCTCCACAAAGATGCAGGCGTTGGAGCCCAGCTCGTGGTAGCCTTCCCCGAAAAGGTAGCCAGTGAAGATCACGTTGGGGCCAGCTTTGGCCTTCAGATCGGCGATGTACGCCTCAGCATAGGGCGCGTCGCCGACGATGACGCACTTCGCATCTGTGCGCAGCCCGTCGAAGGCTTCCACCAGATGGTGGGCGCAGTTCTCGGGCACCAGCCGGCCCACGAAGAGCACATAGCCGCCCGGCTGCAGGCCGTAGCGGGCCAGCACGTCGCCAGGCGGCCGGCGCGGCACGTTGGCCCCATAGGCGATATAGGTGGACTCGGCCTTATATACCTGACGATAGTAACGCTGCACAACCTGCGAGTCGGTGACGATGGCCGTGGGCAGAACCCTGGCCATGCGCTCGGCAAAGCGGAGGTAACGCCTGGCCAGCGCCGGCCACTTTTGCCGCTTCCAATCCAGCCCATCCACGTTGAGCACGGTCACCTGCCCGGCCAGGCGCGGGATCCAGGTCACCAGGCTGTTGCCGGCGATGAAATAGAGGGCGATGTCATATCCTTGCGTCAGGGCGTGCAGGGAGGAGAGGAAGGAATGGACGATGGTGTCCAGGTACTTGTTGGCGATGGTGGGCAACTTGACCAGCCGCATGCCCTTGTAGGTGGGTTCAGCATAGGTCACGTGGTGGGTGCGGCAGTAGACGGTCACCTCGTGGCCACGCTGCACCAGGCGGCTGCCCAACTCTTCGACACAGGTCTCGAATCCGCTGTAGCTGGCCGGCACCCCGCGGGTGCCCAACATGGCAATCTTCATGTCCCCACACCTGCCGTATCGGCCAGAGTGCGATACAGCTCCGCCGTGCGTGCGGCAATCCTGTCCCAGGCGAACTTCTGCTCGACCAGACGGCGGCCGGCCGCGCCCATCGCTTCCGCCTGCGACCTGTCGGCCAACAGTTCGTTGAGCGCTCCGGCCAGGGCCGCCGGGTCATCCGGCGGCACCAGCAGGCCCGTCTGGCCATGCCGTATCTCCTCGGCCAGCCCGCCGACGCTACTGGCCACCACCGGCCGGGCATAGGACCAGGCCATGAGCAACACGCCGCTCTGATAGATGCGGCGGTAGGGGAGAACCACGACATCGGCGGCGCGGTAGTAAGCCGCCACCTCCTCGTCGGGGATGTAGGCGATACGCGCCCGCACATGAGCTGCGAGGGCCAGCTCATCTATGAGCGCCTGATAGCGGCTCCAATCGTCCTTCCACACCTGTCCGGCGATGAGCAGCAGCGCCTGGGGATGGACGGCCAGCACCGCCGGCAGCGCACGCAGCAAGGTATCCAGCCCCTTTACCTGTTTGATCTGGCCGAAGAAGAGAAGCACCGGCGGTTCGGGGTCGAGACCCAGCCGGGCCCGCGCCTCCTGCCGGGCGAGCAGCGCCTCTCCCGTGTAAGGCAGGTAATGCCCGTGAGGGATGACGGCGACCCGCGCCGGGTCCAATGGGAACTGGGCCAGCAACTCGCGGCGGCTCTGCCCGGTGTGGACGATCAAGGCATCGGCCAGGCCGTAGAGCTGCCGAAACAGGACGCGGGTGTGAAGGCGGGCGTTGAAAGGAATCACGTCGTGGGCGGTGATGACGATGCTGATCCCCTGGCGGCGCAGGCGGTGCAGAAAGATAAGGTCGGCCGGCGCGAGCAGGAAATAGTGTAAATGGGCGATGTGCACGGACTCGGCGGCAGCCTGAGCGGCGATGTGACGTAGCGCTTGCCCATAGCGGCAGGCGCGCAGCCAGGCGGGATCGGCGCCGAAGATGCGCCGGAAAGGATAGCGCACCGCCAGGCCCGCGGGCGCCTGGCAGGCCGCCGTCTCGTCGCAGGTGAGCAGGGTGACATCTATGCCGAGACGGCGCAGTTCGTCGCAAAGGGCGAAATCGTAATAGTGCATCCCCCGGTGGCCGCCCACCGGCTCGATCATCCAGACCTTAGGGGAGGACATGGGCAAACTTCAAAATCCAAAGCTCAAAGCCCAAAGCTCAAGGCCAAAGGCCGAAAGCCACGGTGGCGGATGGGCCTTCAGGGCGTCAGCCGCTCCACCCATATCGGGCTCGTCCAGGCCATCTGGCCATCTTTTTGGGTCACGCGCAGGTAGTAGCTGGCGCTGTCATGGAACTCTGGATCAGGCCAACGGAACGCCACATGCTGGCCGGGATCTATCAGCGTTCTCACGTCGGCGTTGTTCTTGACGATGTCCAGGCGGGCGATAGGGGCTGTGCCGACGACCCGAATATCGAACACAGGCGTGGCAGATGTCTGGACGATGGATCCCATGGGATGGTCCCCGAGGCGAAAGTCTATCAGGATGCGAGCGCCTGTGGTGGCGTAAGTACGTCGCTGCTGCAGGGCTTCGAAGAGCGCGCCGCGGGACAGTTCCGGCGCCAGGATGGCGGTGATCCCTTTCAACACGCCGGCCTGCCCCACGTGGTTGTCGGTACCTCCCACGAAGCCCAGGCGGTAACCCCTGGCTAATGCCGTTTGCACCGACGCCGGATGGGGCTGACCTTTCTCGCCAGGCTCGTACTCCGAACTGCCACGATACTGCACGATCTCCACGGCCAGGTCAAATTGGGGATTGAAATGATCCCAATTCATCTCGAAGCCAGGAAAGGTGCTGGGATGGTGGGGAATGGTCAACGCCCCTGTACCGGCCAGACCCTCCCATAGCCTTTGCGGAGGAGAACAGCCATCCCGGAAACGGATCAGAGGCCCGGTATCGCCGGGGAAATACACGTTGCGATGGCCGTAGTGAGGCGTGTTCACAGGACACCCGATGCTGCGCGGCTGCAGGTTGGTCCCCGTCCACTCATAAGCGAGGAGGGTGACAAAATGGCCGGGTTGGTTGTATTCACTCGTTTTCTGCTGATGCAGTGCCCATTCCTCGTCTGTCATCCAGTTGTCGTGGTCGGTGACGGCCACAAAATCCAGCACAGCAACATCCTGGGCGAAATGGTAGGCCGCATCGAGGTCCTCCGGCTCAATGATCTCCCAATCCCGGTGTAGCTGCGTATGCACGTGCAGGTCGCCGAAGTAGATGCGCAAGGGGCCCGGCCAGTCGGTGGCTACCGGGTTGCTGTGCGCTACGAGGCGGGCATCCGCCGTGTCCCGCACGGTGAGGGTGAAGACGCCGCGGCTATGGAGCCGCAGGCCGGCGAAGTGGTGCGTGCCGGCGTCCTCTTCGCTGAAGGTGTAAGGCGGTGGCAGGACCGCCTCAGGGTCGCTGGCAGAGAATTCGACAGTACCTTCATATCTGCTAAAGGGGGTGACATTCCACAGCGCCGCCACGGTGACGGTGAACGATTCGTTCGGGGCGACGATGGCGGGTGCCACCACTGTCAGCCTCTGGACCTGGGGAGCTACCAAGGGCAAGCAGTTCTCATGAGGCACAAACCGGCACGCCGCCTCATCAGCGCGTCGAACGCAGACAGGAAACTTGACGCAAAGTGTTGCCCCCCAATAGGGTGCCAAAGCGTTCTCATAGGCCAGCGTTACCCTATCGCCGGGGTTCAGGGGCTCTGTAATCCGTATGTGCGTGCAGCTTTCCTCCTCATCGCTTCTCGTCGCGACCACCGTGCCTGCCGGCGGTCTGGGGGCCACAAGATGCACGTAGCCTGCTTCATTGGGTTCCAACGCCTGCATCGGGCTCCAGGGCGGGCGGTTGCGCAGGTAGAAGTACACGTCGCTGCCCGCCGGCAACCCCTCGTCTCCCACCACATAGGTGATGGCCCAGGTGCCCACAGCATTCATGAGCACGGGCGCGTCTGGTTCCACAAAGCTATACCCCCTCTGAAGCCGGGCATTGGCCTCTTCCACCACAAGCACCTGGTCAACAGGTATCGCCTCTAGCTTCTGACGAAGACCGCCGGGCCACTCGATGACCAGGCTATCCGCCTGCTTCGCCTGGCCCAGCCCGAAGTGCAGCACCTGGCTGTTCTGAGAGAACAGGCCTGCGCCCCCCGTCTGCTCCCGCCTCTGGACAAGCTGACCCGCCCGCAGGGTCACACGTGCCCCGCTTCCCCCGCCGCCGTTACGATCCACAAGCTTCACTTCCAGCCAGTGGTTGGCTCCTGCCAGGTTGTGATACAGCTTGTGGGGACCCTCTCCGTCCGGTGGCGAGCCAAACCCGTTGGTCACGAAGAGGTCCGGCCAGCCATCGCCGTCATAGTCGGCCCAGGCCACGGCCCCTCCTTCCCCCATCGCTCCTCCGCCGCTTGCGGGGGAGGTCAGGAGGGGGTCGCCGGCCACGCCTGCCGCCTGCCCTATCTCGACGAAGCGGCCATCCCCCTGATTGTGATACAGCCGATCGGCCTCATTGCCCACACGGGCGTTGCCTCTGTTCACCACGAACAGGTCCAGCCGGCCATCGTTGTCAACATCCAGCCAGACCACACCCTGCCCGTTGCCTGGATCGGCCACACCGGCATCCCAGATATCCTTGAACGTGCCATCGCCGTTGTTGCGGAAAAGGACGTTGGGCATCTCCGGCGCGGGCTCAGGGTTCTGGTTGACGGACTGCACGGAAGAAAGCCAGCATTGGGCATCCACCCGCGCCGTGAACTCCACGCCAGCGGTTCCCCCCTTCCAACGCAGATGCCAGAGATGGCCGGGGCAATCACGCCACACCTTGTAAGCAGGCCCTTCGACGATAGCGACGGGTTCGCCACAGGCCCGGGGGTCTTCCGCCATCAGCACGAGGGGCATGGCCGCCGGGTGAAGGCCACCCTGGCCCAGGTACACCTCGGCCTGGCGCTGTGCGCCATTGCGGTACAGGGCCAGCATCACACCGCCCAGGGTGGCGAAATCCACCCCTTCCCATTCCTCTTCGGTGATGCCGCCCGCGCGCACGAAGTGCTCGCCCGTGTGCAGGAAATCCACCTCGCCGCCATATCCCCTGGCCAGATACAGGTCAGGATAGCCATCGTTGTCATAGTCCCCCCAGGCCGCGCCGGTTCCGCCCACAGGCATCCTGGCAAAAGCCTGTGCTGTGACGTCCTCGAAGCGCCCGTCCTCCTGCCTCAACAGGCGGCTGCGCAGCCCGGACAGGAACAGGTCCAGATCGCCGTCGAGGTCGAAATCGGACCAGGCAGCGGCCTGCGCACCGCCTGACTCCCAATAGGCCGGATCGTCGGTCACGAAGGGGGAGAGCGGCGTGAAATGCCCTGCCCCATCGTTGACATAGAGCACCGTCGGCGTCTGGTAGTTGACAACCAGCAAGTCCAGGTCCCCATCGCCATCGTAATCTATCCAACTGGCACTGCGGGCGCGCCCGCCGGGATTGCCTACGCCGGCCTCCTCCGTGGCCAACACAAAGCCGGCCTGGCCATCATTGCGGTAGAGCTGGTCCAGCCGGTTCGCCTGTCCCAGATGCTTGCCCTGTACGATGAGCAGATCGAGATCCCCGTCGCCGTCGTAATCCCCCCAGGCTGTGCCGTGACCATCCCGCCCTCCCGGCGGAATCCCCAGGGCTGTGGCCTTCTCGACAAAGGTGCCATCGCCCTGGTTGACGAAGAGCTGCGGCGGCGAACCGTGATTGCTGAGAAAGAGGTCCTCGTCGCCGTCCCTATCGAAGTCACCCCAGGCCAGGCCATAGGAATATGTCACCGTTTCAACGCCGGCGGAGGCCGTCGCGTCCTCGAAGCGAACAGGCGGAAGCGCACCCGGCGGTGCTTTCGCCTGGACGGACGGGATGTTTTCAGGGGAACGCTCCGTCGCCAGGGAAGCGGGCCAGTCAGCCCTACACCCGTCGGCGGGCAGGTTTTGACCCGCAAGCAGGGGGAGGAAAAGCGTGCGCGCATCATCAGAGGCAAGGCTAGGAACGGGAGGCAAAGAGGTTTCCGCGGGCGCGCTCGGCGGCTGCTCCCATCGCCGGGCGCAGGAGATCACCAGGCTCACGGTCAACAGAACCGCAACCGTGATCAGCAAACGCCAGCCCAGACGAAACCCATCATCATTCCGCAATCCGCATTCCGCAATCCGCATTCCGACAGCCAATCCCGCCAGCATCCAAAACAAGGGGAACACCCCATAGGAGAGCAAGCCCCAGGCCGCCAGGCCGTGCACCAACACGGCAACAAATCCCGCCAGAAGCCCGCGGGCCAGCGGCTCGAGCCCTGTAGCGGGGTCAGGAGACCCCGTCGAACTCAAATGGCCCGCCGAACTCCACTCCAGCGGGCCTCGCCGCATCCTTCGCCAGGTCTGGGCCAGCAGCAGGGCCACGAAGGCCAGGAAGAGCAATAGCCCCAACGGCCCCGCCTCGCTGGCCAGCGCCAGGTAGACGTTGTGCACCCTGTGCATCTCCCCCTCTGCCTGCCAACCCCAGCCGGTGCCGTATTCGGGTGCCACGCGCACGAAGTTGTCCAGGCCAATGCCGGTGAGCGGGTAGTCGGCGATCACGGCCAGGGCAGTGCGGTTGAGGTTCTCCCGCACGCGCAGGGTATCCTCCTGGCTCTCGAGCAGCCGGGCGCGGATGAGGCCGGCGAAAGGCCACAGCAACAGGCCCAGCAAGGCCACGGCGACGACGACGGCCACCACCTGACGGCGGTGCAGGCGGCCCCGAAACTGCAACCACAGAACCATAGCCAGGCCCGTGGCCAGGCCGAACCAGCCGCCGCGGGTGAACGTCAGCACCTGGGCCGCCGTGCCGCCCAGGACGACCAGGCCCAGCAGGAACCGCCGTGTCCCTGTGCGGGTGGCCAGCCACAGGCTAAGCGCGAGCGGCACCAACATGTCCAGCCAGTGGGCCAGGCTGGTATCCGTGTTCAACGTGCCGCGCACCCGGAAGAGTGTAGTCTCCGCCGTGGCCACCTCGCGCACTGTGCTCACCGTGCGTCCCACCAGGTCGGAGAGGGACCCCACGTTGCTGCGGGTGGCGTACTGCAGGAAACCCACGCCAGCCTGCACGGCCACCATGGCCAGCAAGAGGGCCACCAGCACCCGGAGCTGCCAGCGTTCTCCCAGGGCATGGGCAAAGTAGAAGTAAATCAGAACGCCGCGCAGGTAAAGCAGCCAGCCATTCAGGGCCGTGGGCACATGCCGTCCCAGCAGGGAGGCCAACAGCAACCAGACCAGCAGGGCCAATCCCAGACCGTCGAGGGAGGTCAACCGTAGAGGTCGGGCTTCGCCGCGGTAAGCCCGCCACAGCCAGGCGGCGTAAAGGGCCAGGAGCAGAGGGTCGAAAGCGTAAAGGGTCAGGCCGACGCTCTCCATACGCAGGTTAAGCGCGGTCAGCAAACTCAAGGCAAAGAGCGCCGGCAGCCAGCCGTCGAGCCCCACGGCGACGACGATGACCAGTCCGATCGCCAGGGCCAAAGCCAGAGCCAGGAACAGCCCCTGGGTGCCGCCGCCGTGCAGGCCCACCACGGCCACCGCCGTCAGCAGCACGGCCAGCAATGCCAGGCCCGCCACTTGTGCGGAGGTGCGGAGGTGCAGAGGTACGGAGGTTCCTTCGCTTTGCCCAGGACTTCGGCTCCCCTGCTCCTGTTCCTTCGCTTTGCTCAGGACTTCGGCTCCCCTGCTCCCCCCTTTGAGCTTTGAACTTTGAGCTTTGAACTTTTCAGACGTCTCCATCAGCTCAGATATCCCAACCCGGCCAGGCGCGCCTTCACCTCCGCCGATTCGGCGTCCGAATAGCCCTCGGTGGGGGGCGGTGCCTCCGTTGGCCTCTCCTCGGCTTCCACGAAGCGCACAGGCCGCGCCGCCCTGAACGATTCATCCAGGGCCGCCTCCAGCACACGGCCATCCATGTTCAGCGGCACGGGCAAACCCATCAGGTGCAGGATGGTGGGGGCAACGTCGGCGATGCTCGCCCCCTCCAGAAGCACTCCCCGCCGGATGCCCGGACCATGCAGGGCCAGGATACCCTCCATACGGTGAGTGCCACTGTGAAAACCGGGCACCGGCTCCACCAACAGCCCACGACGAAACTCGGTCACGATCTGATAGCCAGCGGCGGGTTTCACCACCAGATCGGGCAACTCCGCCGCCCGGTCGCCGTGATAGATGTCCTCCCGACGCCACACCTGCTCCACGATCGGCTGACCGTTGGCCGGATCACGCAGGGCCAGCAGTCCTTCGGCAATCCGCTCCCGCAGCGCTTCCCAGGCCGCGCCCGGCGGCACAATGCCCTGCGGCTCACGTCCTACCGTATTGAGGTAAATGCGCCCAAAGAAGGGACCGGAAGGAGCGAAAGCCTGGGTCTCCGACCACCTGATGAGGGCGTCCCGCTTGATCCACTGCACCAGCCTGTCGCCGCGGCCGCGCGGCCTGATCAGCCGACGACGCAGCTTGAAGACGTCCGCCCGGCGCACCGCCTCCTCGGCCCAGCCCAACAGTCTGCCCCTGACAGACGACGGCCTGGGCGCTGCCAGCAGCCCCTCGTTCAGCAGCCATTGGTTGAGGTACAGACGACGCATCACCGGGCCGAAGCCGTGATCGGACATGACGATGATCAGGCGCTCATCACCAGCTAACGCGCACAGTTCGCCGATCCACCCGTCCAGCGCCTGGTAGAACCCGCGCACCTGAGCCTTCTCCTCCTCCGGCTTGCCCGCGAAATCGGGATGGCGGGGGTCTGCCCAGGCCCACAGGGCGTGCTGGATAATGTCTGTGGCCTGGAAGTGCACCATAAAGAAGTCCCAGTCTTCGCGGGCGAAAAGGTAACGGCCCGTGGCCGCCCGGCCGCGGGCCAGCGCCGTCACCCGTTCCACGAAGCCTTCCACCCCCAGATAGTCGAAGGCGTCTATGGAAGTCCACACCTGATAGGGGCCCACGGCGGCCACCACCTCATCGTACAGCTCCGGCGGCCAGAAGGCCTGGCGCGGCGAAGGGCTGAGCAACCCGGCCACGACAATGCCGTTCACCGGCCGGGGCGGGTAGGTCATGGGCACGTTGATGGTGGCCAGCCGCTTGCCGGCGTTGCTGAGGATGCGCCACAGGGTGGGCGGGGCAATGCTGGTGGCATCCACCAAAGGGGTGTCGTAGGTGCCAGGCTGATAACGGGTGAAGTGGAACAGGCCGTGCTTGCCTGGGTTCATGCCCGTCTGAAAAGTGGCCCAGGCCGGCACAGTCACCGGAGGGATTGTCGAGGTCAGCCGGCCCGACGCTCCCGTGGCCACCAAACGGGCCAGGTTGGGCAGATACCCGGCTTCCATCCAGGGCTGCAAGATGTCCCAGGTTGCTCCATCCAGGCTGATGACCATGACTTTACGTGCGGCGTGTTGTGTATCGTTCATCGCTCATCGCCTATCGCTTGCCTCGCGCCCCCGGTTCCCCACACCCACTGCACCAAACGAGGCCACTCATCCAGACCTAACCACTGGCCCGCCAGCAGATACAGCAGACCGCCCAGGGTGCCTGTGGCCGCGCTGGCCAGCAGCGCGCCGACGGCCGAACCCGTCTCCACCAGATGGCCCGCCAGCAGCCACCCGCCCCAGGCGGCCAATCCGGCCACACAGGCTGCGCCGACCACCCGCGCCGTATACGATCCGAAATCCAGACCCCCCAGATGGCGCAGGAGCCAATACCCCCGGGCCATGGACAGCAGGGCGGTCAGCGTGGAAGCCCAGGCCAGGCCATACGCCCCGCTCAGGCGCATCAAAGCCCAGGCCAGAACGATGTTCGCGCCCAACATCCAGGCCATGTGATAGGTGGGAGTGCGCGCGTCCCGCCAGGTGTAGTGGGGGGTCAGCAACAATTCCACCAGCGCCAGGGCCGGCACGCCCAGGGCGTAGATGGCCAGCAACGCGGCGGTGAGCGTCGTATCCCTGGCCTCAAAAGCGCCGCGCTGAAACAGCACCCGCACCAGCGGCACACTCAGAGCGGCCATCAGCGCCGCCACCGGCCAGGTGACGTAGCTCAGCAGGCGGTAGCCCAGGCGCAGGTTGCGGCGCAGGGCCGGCCAATCCTCCGCCTGGGCCGAAGCGGACAGCGTGGGCAGGGTTGCCGTGCTGACGCTGTTGGCAAAAACCTGGAAGAGCGCCAGGGACACCCGCCGGGCGTAGCTCAGGGCGGTCACGCTGCCGGCCGGCAGGAAGGAGGCCAGGAAGCGTTCGAAGATCAGCCCGCTGCGCCGCAAGCCGATGCCACCGGCGCGGACGGCGAACAGGCGCATGGCGACACGCACGTCCGGGTCGGAAAGGCTCCAGGAGAAGCGATAGCGGCCGCCGACCCAGGCCACCGCCACTGCCGACAGGCCCGCCTGTAGCAGGGCACCGACGACGTAACCGAGAGCCAGGGCCCGAATGCCCCAGGCACGGTAACCGGCCAGCAACGTCGCCAGCGCGCCCACATAGCGCAAGACGTTGGCCGCCGCAGGCACGGCGAAGCGCTCCAGGGCGTTGAGCTGCGCCCGCATCACCTCGGCCAGGGCCAGCGGCGGCAACATCAGGAACAGGACACGCGTCAGCCAGGTGACTTCGCCGTGCAGTGAGGGGTCCAGTCCCGCGCCCACCAGAGCCGTGATCCGGCCGGCGCTCAGCCATCCCAGAACTGCCAGCACCCCCATCAGCAGGCCGCTCAGGTTCAGCAGACGGCTGAATACCGTCCAGGCCCGGGCGGGCTCCCCCTCCCGCAGCCCGGTCAGCACAGGCACCAACGCATTGACGTAGGAACTCTGCAAGACGAGCATGATGAACTGGGGGACGGTGAAGGCGAGAAAGAAACCGTCCGTGGCCTGGCCGGCACCGAACAGGGCAGCCATGACCATGTCCAGAACCAGGCCCCCCAGCACGCCCAGGCCGTTGAAAAGCGAGATGATGGCCGAATGGCGCACGATCGCCCGGCCAGCCCCTTCGCCTTTTGGCAGCATCGGCTTCATCAATTACCCTCGGACAGGGCGATTCTGCGCCCGCTCCCCCAGGAGCAGGGCGGCCAGCACGCCGAGCAACCCGCCCAGCACGCCTCCCACGGCGGTGTTGAGGGGCAGGCGAGGCGCTACCGGCTCCTGGGGCAGGAACGCCGGGCTGACGAGCTGCACCCAACTGTCCTGCACCTCGGTACGGGTCTCCATCTCTTTCTCCTTGAGGGCGAAGATGATGTACGACTCCTCGGCCAATTGCCGCTCGCGCACCAGGGCCGCCAGTTGGCGAAACTTCTCCGCCAATTCCGTCTGCAAGGCATGGACGTCAGCCTGCAGGGCGGCGATGAGGTCATCCAGGGCCATCGCCTCGGCGCGCAGGGCCTCCAGCACGGCGCCGATGTCCTGTGTAGCCAAAGCTGCCGCATCCAACCGGCCACGGGCAGTGATCACCTCGTTGGAGCTCAGCAGCTCCAGGGGCAGGTCACTGCCGCGGGCATCGCCACGCCCCTGCAGGGCTTCCGCCTGCCCTATGAGCACCTTCAACACGTCGCGGGCGGCCAGGTAGCGGCCCAAAGTCAGGTTTTTGGTCTGCAGGGCCTCCCCCCGAGCGCCGTAACGTTCGTACAGGCCGAAGAGGTTGCGCGCTTCGGTCAGGCCGGATTGGCGCGAGAGCGTGGCGGGATACTGGATGTTGTCCACCAGCCCCACGCCCGTTTCCCGCTGGAAGGTCTCCAGGTTCTCCTCTGCCTGGCTCAGCCTGGCCTGCGCTGTGGTCAGAGAGGCACGGATGTCCTCTTCGACGGCGACAGGGAAACCATACAGCTCGTTGACAAGGGCGACATATTCGCTGGCCCAGGTGTTCAGCAGTTGCTGCGCCAGGCCTGGGTCGTGGTAGCGGAAACGGATATGGAAGTAGCTGGTATCCCCGCCGACCTGCTCAGCCTCGATGTGCTCTATCAGCCTGCCCGGGGAGCGTTGTTCAGGGGGCAATGCCTCTCCCATAGCCATCACCACCCGCGCTTCCAGTTCCGGGTTGCGCAGCAGGTTGAACAGTGTGCGATTCATCTCGCGGCTTAACCCCAGCTCCAGGCTGGAACGCAAACGGCTGTCGAAATCGGCATCCAACTTGGGCGTGGTCGCCAACAGGGTAGCCTCCACCTCGTAGAGCGGCGGCAAGGCCAGGCTGATCAGAAAACCGGCCAGAGCGCCGACGAGAGCCATAGCCAGCACCACCGGCCAGCGACGCAGCACGATGCGCACGTAGCGACCCAGGTCAATCGTATCGTTCATGACACCTCCTCTCGTTACCAATCGGGTTATCGGTAATAGTACGGGATGACCACACCCAGCAGTGATCCGGCATCTAGCAGGGCCATTCCACAGGCAGGCACGAGCCACCAGCGCCGCCAGCGCAGACGCGTGCCCCAGCCACTCCAGCCCGCTGTGAAAAGCACTGCCCAGGGCACCAGCCCCGGGAACAGGTAACGACCTTGCGGCTGCCAGATGCGCCCGATCATGGGCAAAAAGGTCACGGCGACGATCAAAGCCCCCTGCCAGCCCAGCCAGGCCAGCGCCTGCCGTTGCCAGCGCTCGGGCAGAAGCTTCCCTGCCCAGCGCCATCCGATGACCGCTCCCAGCGTGGCCAGGGCGGGCAGGACATAGGCCCACAACGGCAACGGCAAGGTCAGCCAACCGAAATCCCCCCAGAAGTTGCCGAAAGTGACCGCCAGGTAGAAACCGTAGCGACGCAACGAGGCGACGTCGTAGCTGGCCGGGTCCAGGAGCCCCTGCCCGAACCAGAGCGGCAAGCGCAGGCGGTCCGCCATCCAGCCCTCCCAGCGCCGCTTGGGGGCCTCGGCCGAGCCGTTGCGCAAAAGCTCCCCCTGCGGGCCGCGCAGGCTGAGGTCGTCGAAAAAGAGCATCGGCGAACCACGATCGCTTTCCGCCGGCGCCAGGACGACGCGCAACCGCTCCGCGTCGGCGGCCAGGCGGTGGCGCAGTTCGAAGGCCTGCCAGCGCGGTTGCAACGGCACAATCTGCGTCGCGCCCATCCCGCCGTCGTCTATGGCGACCTGCGCCTGAGCCTCCCCGGCGGCCCAGGCCCACAAGCGCAGGGTCACCTCCTGGCCTTGCAGGCGGCGCACCTGATTGGCCGGGAGGCTCTGCACCAGCCAGGCCTGCTGCCGGGGTTGCAAAGCCGGCAAGGACAGTGCCCATGTCCCACTGTGGGCCATGGCCGAGGAGCGCGCCGGGTAGCGCCAGGTGCCGCGGCGGCCCCAGGCCGCGGCCTGGCCAGGCACCGGCTGCCAGGCCAGGAAGCCCAAAGCCAGCAGCAAACCGCTGAGGACCACAAGGCCCGGCCACCACCCCAGATGGGACGCGGATGGCCGCACACGAACACGGAACAATCTCAAGGCCGCCGGGATCAGGACAGCCGCTGCCAGCGGCAGGGCAATCAGGCCGCTTTTCTTGCTCAGCGGCAACAACACGGCCAGCCCTGCCAGGGCCAGCAGGCGGCGTCCGTTCCAGCCACGGCGGCAGCCACGCACCAGCGTGAAGGCCAGCGCCGCACCGCCCAGGTTCACCAGGGCATCATTGTTGGCCGATGCGCCGATAAAAGCGGCCATCGGATGGAAGCCCAGCCAGGCGGCAACGGCCAGCGGCAGCATCCGGCGGGTCGGCCACAGCTCTCGTGCCGTGAGCCAGCCGAAGAGCGCCACCCCCGCGCTTAGCGCTGCCGAGTAGACCCGTATGGCCCAAAGCTGGCGCTCGATGCCGGGCAGCAGCCGACAGAAAAGCGCCGGCAGCCCATAGTACAGCGGCGGCTCATCGGTCACCTGCGTGCCCGCGTGACGCAGCCAGAAGTCCCCCGCTTCGGCGAAAGTGACCGGCAGCGGATCGGGTGTCAAGCCGCCCAGATATTCCCAGAAGCGGTGGGCGGCCAGCGAGCGCAGAATCTCCTCCTGCAACCCGGGAGAGATGTCGGCCGGCGTCAGAAAAGGCCCCTTCTCGGCCAGCAGACGGGCGTACTCGACATGCAACGGCTCATCAGGGGCCTGCCAGGGCGGAACCACCGTCGCCCACAATATCCCATGCGCCCAGGCCCCCAAAAAGATGAGCAGAGCGACCGCCGCCTGAGCCGGAGTGCGGAGGAGCGGAGGAGCGAAGGTGCTCCCCTGCTCCTCTGCACCTGTTCCTTCGCTTTGCTCAGGACTTCGGCTCCCTTGCTCCCCTGCTCCCTCGCTCCTCTGCACCTCTGCTCCCTTGCTCCCTCGCTCCCCTGCACTCCGGCACCCCCAGACACCTTCATCGCAGCACACAGGGCAGGAAGCACTGATGCACTTCGCCCGTTACGACCAATTCCAGGAGGGGAATGGCATCATCGGTCATGCGTGCACCGGTGGCGTCGTAGGCTGGCAACCGTTCCCCTTCCGGCAGGCGATAGAGCCCGGTCCGGAGCTGATACACCCCGGCCGGCAGGTCCGCAGGCAAACGCAACAACCGCTCGTCCCGCACCACCTCTCCGACGGCCCACAGGTCGGTCGGATACTCTCCGCCACAGGGCGGCCCATCCTGCCCGAAGACGAAACGCCCATCGGCATCCAGAAGATGCATGAAGACGATGTAGTCGCCCTGCACAGGTGCCTCCGCCCGCCAGTAGAGGGTAAGCGGATAGATGCGACCCCACGGCCTTTGGGGAGTCCCGCCGTCAACACCGGCCAGAGTGATGCGCCCCCCGCCGGCCTCCTCCAGCGTGTAGCGCAGCGGGGTTTCCCAGGCGTACGCCGGCGGCTGCGCGGCGCGCACCGGCACCCGCCCGAACACGGCTCGCTCGCCCAGGGGGTTGCCCTGAGGGTCGTAGGCCGGGAGGTGGACCTGCTCCTGCTCGTCCACGAAGAGGGCCACAGCCACGCGGCCACCCACGGGCACCGGCACCCCTTCAGCGATTTTCAGCCAGTAGGTCTCACGGAAGAGGTCGCCCGGCCGCCACAGCGTGGTGGCGAAATTGCCGTTGCCGGGATAGTGATTGCGGCTGCCGTAGGACTGCTCGCCCGCGCCCAAAAGGTGCACGCCCACGGTGTAATTCTTGTCCATCGGGGCCAGACCCCGCCACCACAGGGTGACGGCCAGCCCTTCGCCCGGGTGCACAGCCTGCGGCCACAGGTCGTAGGCCACCAGTTCCGCCTGGCCGTCGAAGGTGACGCCCAGCCGCTGCGCCTGTGCCGGCAGGTCCGCTTCGCTCAGCAGGGGCGGCGGCGCATAGGCGGGGCGAATGAGACCAAAGGGCACCCAGAGCGCCGCGGCCAGGACCAGCAGGCTCAACGCCAGCGCCGCCCACTTTCGCTCGCGCGCCGGCAGCCACTGGCTCAGCCCCCAGGTCAGGAGCAGGGCCACCGCCGGCAACGCCGGCAGCAGATAGCGCCCCCGCAGGAGCAGGCCGCCGCTGCGCAGCTCCAGATACAGCGGCAGGGCCACAACGCAGAGCGCATGGAGAACAAGCAGGCCCACGCCCCATTCAGGCCGGGCCCGGCGCTCCCGCCAGAGGCCCAGGAGCACGCCCCCGGCGGCCAGCGCGCACAGCACGGCCAGCACCGTGAAGACCGCCTCCCCCGGCCCCACGTTGCCCCAGCCGAAAGAGGCCCAGAAGGTGCGGAAACCGTAACGCAGGAGCCGCGGCAGATGGCCCCAGGCCAGCCCCTGCAGCAGGCCCCGCCGGGTCACCAGGTTGATCTGCTCCTGGAAACGAGGCAACAGGTGGCCGGTGACAAGCCGGTTGCGCCAGAGCCAGCCGCCCACGGCCAGCACGGCGATCCCCAACCCCACTCCCAGCCAGCGCCAGAAGTCCCGGCTCAGATGGCCCGCCCGTCCGGCCCGGCCCAGGCTGATGGCCACGGCCAGCACCGCCAGGGGGAGCAAGGCCAGCGCCGTGAGCTTGGTCAACACGGCCAGGGCAAGGGAAAGCGCCAGGCCCAGCAGCATGCTGCCGCGTGGCGGTTCCAGCGCCAGGCGAACGGCGAAATAGAGCGCCCAGGCCCCCAGAACGCTGACCAGGACGTCGTTGGTGATGACGCTGTTAATGAACAGGAACTGGGGGGCAAAGGCGTATAGCGCCGTTGACCCCAGGGCCAGGAACGGCTGCTTGGGCCAGAGAAACCGGGCCAGCAGGTAGGTGGCCAGGCCGCCCACGGTGCCCATCAGCGCCGACATGAGCCGGGCCAGGTGGGCGGCCAGCACCGTGCCCCGCCAGGGAAAGCGCTCCACCTGTGGATCGTGGATGGCGAAATTGACCCCGCCCTCGCCGGTGCCGCGGGTGGCGTAGGGATTGACCACCGGCGTGAGGCCGTCGTCGGTGTCTACGGCCAGGACGGGCAGGGCGGCCAGGAGGTAGTAGAGGGGGGGCTGCGTGGCCTCGTCGTACTGGTACTCTTCGGTCAGCCGCTGGTCCGGCGGCGGCAAGGCCCGGTGGCGGGCCACGTACTCCACGAACTTGTAATGCGCCCATTCGTCGTGCGCTTCCCACAGAGGCACGACGACGCTATAGAGCACGCTCAGCGCCAGGTGGGCCAGCAGGATGGCCATGGCCAGCCAATGGGTTCTGTGCTTGAGCCGCATCGGACTCCCTGACCCTGCTTGTTCCCCCGATTCCAGCCGGATTCAGCAGATCACAATCGCTGGCGGCGGATTGCCAAACTTGTCCTGAACAGTGAAGGATCCGCCGCAAGGCTGCTGGATCCTTCACTTTGTTCAGGGCAAGCCTGGCGATCCAGCAGGAACAATTGTGATGACGTGAGATTCAGCGGATCGAGAAACACCGATTGGGCGAAGTTGAGCATCTGCCTCTATGTGGCTTCCCTCGCTTTCTCCATCAACCACACATTGATCAGGGTTTCCGTAGATACACCTTGCTTGTGAGCGAGTGCGGTCAGTTTCTTTGCCAATGTCGGCTCTAACGCTGCGAGAAACACGCGTCGTTGGATGTCCACTTCAAAGTGTGCTTCTCGAGTCAAATCCCAATAGTCAGCCAAATCGTGGCTGTCCCAGAACTCGGCTGCTTCTTCAAGGCTCTCAAAGTGCTTCGGAATCGGATCGCGTTTCACATTATTTCTTGCCATAGGTTCTTCTTTCCTTCTTTGTCATTTCTCTGGCACTCACAACCAATGCTTCATCTGTTGCCTTGTGAACAAAGTAAACAACCAGATAACGCCCAGACCCGGTTTGGCCGGTGCCGCATAGAGGTCTTCACCTTCCACATCGCCAGTTTCGATGAAACGATAGCGAGGCGAACGATTGAGTATTTCTTCTACCTCATCAGTCGTAACACCGTGCTTCCATTGGAGTTTGTCAACGACGTTTCGTAGCCAGATGATTCCAGTTATCCTTATGTGCGATGCCTTGCTATCCTCAGAAACGATTTGGCCAAACTGCGGCGGATTGCCCGGCCCGCCGCCTTTCCAAGGGACGGTTCGCGGCCAACCTTTCGGCCCGAGCCTCAGGCCGAGAGCTGGCCGAGTTCCTGGCACTCCCCCAGGAGCGCACAGTGATCACCTGGGATTGCCGTTTTGAATTATAGCACACTCCTCTCTGGCCGGGCAAACAAAGAGAGCTTTCGCTTCTTTGCCCACGCTCCAGCCTGCGGCGACGTGCCCCCCGTGGGCCGGCTTCGGTTCCCCGCCCCACTGGAAGGAGAAGAGAACGCTCAAGGCGTAGATGAGGATCATCACCGCCGCCGTGCCCAGGCTCAGATACTCCACCCCGGCATGGTTGACCTGGTCAATGCTGTGGCTGAACAGCGAAGGGATGCCCAGGGCGATGAGGGCCAGGATGAGCATGGTGGCGTTGACGCTGGCCTGAGTGCGGTCGAACTTCTGCACGCCGTGGCGCAGCCCGCCCATCAGAACGCTCAGCCCCAGCACCAGCAGCAGGTTGCCCAGGATGGAGCCGGTGATGGAAGCCTTGACCAAATCCAACAGCCCCTCCTTGATGGCGAAGATGGTGATGATCAGTTCAGCCGCGTTGCCCAGCGTACCATTGAGGAAGCCGCTGAGCTGGGGCCCGCTGCGCACGGCCAGCTCCTCCGTGGCCTGGCCCAGGATGCCGGCCAGCGGGATCACAGCCAACGCCGCGCTCCAGAAGATGAGGGTGGGGTTCCAGCCCAGGAATTCTCCCAGGATGGCCAGCGGTGCAAAGATGAGCAGGATGTTGATGTACTTGGACATATGTTCGATGTATCAGGCGACAAATCGCTCCTCGGCCAGCTTTGGCGGCAGGAGCAGCGTCAGGGCCTGAGGCCTGACCTCGATGCGCAGTGGCGTGGTGCCGAAGGGTTCGCCATCCAACTGCACAGGCATGGGCGGGGAAGTCTCGATCTCCACGCCGCGCGCCTGGTAGTAGCTCACGCGGGGGTTGCCGATGTGCCGCCGCAGGAGCACGGTGAAGGCGTGGTAGAAGATAACCGGCACGCCCTGGCCGTGAAAACAGCACACGTCCAGGAGGCCATCATCCAGGCGGGCGGTGGGCGCGACGTGGAAATATCGTCCGTACAGGCCAATGTTGCTGACCAGGGCCAGGATCAGGCGCTCGCTGACACGGCGGCCGTCAATGAGCACCATGGCCCGCGTGCCGGCATAGGTGCGCAGGGTCAGGAAGACGAAAACGAGGAAGCCCACCAGGCCCAGCCGCCGTTTCATTTGTGGTTGCGCCTCCACGCCGCGCACGATCTCGGCATCCAGGCCCACGCCAGCCCAGGAGAAGAAATGATGCCCATTGGCCCAGCCCAGGTCAATACGGCGCGGCACGCTGTCCAGCAGCATCTGGGCGGCATCTTCCAGGGCGAAGGGGTGCAGCGTGCCCGGTTTGGGCAGCCCCAGGTCACGGGCCAGCACATTGCCGGTGCCCAGGGGGAGGATACCCATAGCGATCTCGCTGCCGGCCAGCCCGTCCGCCACCTGTCCGATGGTGCCGTCGCCGCCGGCGGCAATGACCACGTCGTAGTCCGACGTCCTGGCCTGGCGAGCCCAGGCCGACGTGTCCGCTGGCTTCTCCGTCGTTCGCCAGGTGACCTTCCAGCCGTGCCCTTCCAGGCGGGCCACCGCCCGGCGCAACTCCCAGAGATGACTGCGCATCCCCGCCGCAGGATTGTGGATCAGCAGTGCTTTCACCATAATCCCATTGTATCACAGTTTGGGAGGATAGACAATCTGCAAAGTCACGGGGGCATGGTCGCAAGGGAGCAAAGGAGCAAAGTCGCAGGGGAGCAAAGTCGAGATTGCACATTTGGGACTGCAATCTGCGCCCCTGCGACCGTTGATCAGGGAACGCGTTTTTGACAATCCCCCGGACCTGTGGTATAAGTCCTCCACAACCGAATACCTGAGAGCCCAGTGGCCTGCGCACGCCGAAGCGGCGTTGACGCAGGTGGTTTTCCGGGGGAAGTCCGGTGCAAGTCCGGCGCTGTCCCGCAACTGTAGGTCTGGTTGATCGCCTATCGCGTATCGCCTATGGCCTATCGCCCATCGCAAAATGCGATAAGCGATTGGCCATAAGCGATTAGCGGTAAGCGATTGGCCAGACAAGCCAGAGAACCCGCCTGGGCTCGCTCTGAGAACCTTCGCGGAAAGGGGGTAAGAGACGATGGCGCATTTCCGGCCGTAACTACTCCCCTCTGTCATTCGACGAGGGGAGTTCTCTTGCTGGCACCCGACCCCTGAGGTCGGGTGACGTGTTTTTGGCCCGTAAGCACACATCTTCAAGGAGGTTACCTTGAACATCCGTGGATTGCACAAACTGGTCAGCCTGATGGCCCTGGCCGGCCTTGTGGTCGGTTGCACCATATCCATACCGCAGCCGACGGCCACGCCCGCTGCCGCGCCGCGGGTAGTGATCGACTCCCGTGGCCAGGAAGTGACCGTGCCGGCGAAGGTGGAACGCATCGTCTCCCTGGCTCCCTCGAATACGGAGATCCTTTTCGCCCTGGGGCTGGGCGACAAGGTCGTCGGTGTCACCAACTTCTGCGACTACCCCGAGGAAGCCAAGACTATCGAGAAGGTGGGCGATGCCTTCAACGTGAACGTGGAGAAAATCGTCTCCCTCTCCCCCGATCTCGTCCTGGCCATCGGCGGCATGAGGGAGGTAATGGCTAAGCTGGAAGAGCTGGGCCTTGCCGTCGTGGTGTTGCAGCCCACCGACCTGGAATCCATCTACCAGACCATCGAGCTGGTGGGCCAGGCGGCCAGCGCCGAAGCGGCAGCCCAGGCCCTCGTTGCCTCGATGCGCGAGAGGGTCGAGGCCATCGAGGAGCGGCTGGCGGATGTGGCCGAGCGGCCCAAGGTCTTCTACGAGCTGGATGCCACCGACCCGGCCAAACCCTACACCGCCGGGCCCGGCACCTGGCACGATCAGTTCATCGGACTGGCGGGCGGCATCAACGTCGCCGGCCAGGTGGATATGCCCTGGGTACAGCTCAGCACGGAGGAGATCATCGCCCAGGACCCGGAGGTCATCGTCTTGGGCGATGCCAACTACGGCGTCACCGCTGAAGACGTCGCCCGGCGTCCCGGCTGGGAGGTGATCGCCGCCGTGCGCAAGGGGGCGGTCTACCCCATTGACGACAACCTGATCAGCCGCCCCGGCCCGCGCGTGGTGGAGGGGATCGAGGCCCTGGCCCGCATCCTCCACCCCGAGCGGTTCGAGTGAGGTGAAGATGCCAGCTTCAGGAAGGCCTCGCCGCGCCTGGAGCCGGGCGGGGATTCTGCTGGCCCTGAGCCTGAGCCTGGCGGGGGTCATCATCCTGGCCACCTCCCTGGGCACAGTGGCCATTCCCTTCGCACAGGTGGCCGGGATGGTGGCCCGCCGGCTGTTGGGCTGGCGTTTCCTCGCCGGTGGGTCGCCGCAGGCCGAGGCCATCATCTTGCAGATCCGGCTGCCGCGCGTGGTGACGGCGGCGGTCGTGGGCAGCGCCCTGGCCGCGGCGGGGACGGTGTTCCAGGGCCTGCTGCGCAACCCCATGGCCGACCCCTACATCATCGGCACCTCGGGTGGCGCAGCCCTGGGGGCCACGCTGGCCCTCATCCTGCCCTGGCAGGTGGTGTGGCTGGGCTTCACGCCGGTGCCCATCCTGGCCTTTGCCGGAGCGATGAGCGCCGTGCTCATCGTCTACCGCGTGGCACGGGTGGGGCCGCGCACGCCCATCACCACCCTCCTGCTGACCGGCTTTGCCCTGAGCTCGCTCATGGCGGCGGTGATGTCCTTCCTGATGCTGGCCGGCACGCAGACCCTGCAGCGGGTGGTCTTGTGGACCATGGGCGGCACCACGGCCAGCGGCTGGACACAGCTTCGGGTGGTCACGCCGCTGATCCTGGTGGGCGTGATGCTGGCCTTTCTCCTGGCCCATGACCTCAACGCCTTCCTGTTGGGCGAGGAGCAGGCCGCCCATCTGGGGGTCAACGTGGAGCGGCGCAAGCTGGCCCTGCTGATGGTGGGCTCGCTGCTCACGGCGGCGGCGGTCTCGGTGAGCGGGCTGGTGGGCTTCGTCGGGCTGGTGGTGCCGCACGTGGCCCGCTTGCTGTTCGGCCCTGACCATCGTTTCCTGCTGCCCGCCGCTGCCCTGGTGGGGGCCATCTTTCTCGTCCTGGCTGACCTGGTGGCGCGGCTGTTGCTCTCCCCCGCCGAGATCCCCGTGGGCATCATCACGGCGCTGATCGGGGCTCCCTTTTTCATCTACCTGCTGCGGCGCAGCAAGCGGGAGGTCGCCTTCTGATGGACGGCATCGCTCTGGAAGCGCGGGGGGTGGATTTCTCCTACTACGACGGCCCGGTGTTGGAGGGGATTGACCTGCAACTGGCGCGGGGCGAACTGGTGGGGCTGATCGGCCCCAACGGCGCGGGCAAGACGACGCTGCTCAAGGTGCTCAGCGGCCTGCTCCCGCCACGGCGGGGCAGCGTGTGGCTGGAGGGGAAGGAGCTGCGCCGCTTCAGCCGCCGTCAGGTGGCGCAGCGCATCGCCGTGGTGCCCCAGGAGATGAGCACGCCCTTCAACTTCACCGCCTGGGAGGTGGTGATGCTGGGGCGCACGCCGCACGTGCGCCCGCTGCTGGGCGCCGGAGCGCGTGACCGGGCTGTGGTGGAGGAAAAGATGGTCCTCACCGGCACGCTGGAGCTGGCCCCGCGCCCCTTCAACGAACTCTCCGGCGGCGAGCAACAGCGGGTCATCATCGCCATGGCCCTGGCCCAGGAGGCGGACATCCTGCTGCTGGACGAGCCCACGGTACACCTGGACATCAGCCATCAGGTGGAGGTGCTGGAGCTGATCCGGCAGCTCAACCGTCGTCAGGGGATAACCGTGCTGGCCATCATCCACGACCTGAACCTGGCCTCGCTCTACTTCGACCGCCTGCTGTTGTTGAACGATGGCCGCTTCGTGGCCAACGGGCCGCCGGAGGAGGTACTGCGAGAGGAACGTATCCGCCAGGTCTTCCGCACGGCAGTGCAGGTGCAACAGCATCCCACCCGCCGCACCCCGCAGGTCATCATCCTGCCCTTGCTTGCCGCGTAGGGGCACAGTGGCGCTGCGCCCCTACGCGGCGAGCGCCCGCGCCGCCGAGCGGCCGGCCAGCCAGCCGGTGGAAAAGGCGGCCTGCAGGTTGTAGCCACCGGTATCACCGTCCACGTCCAGCACCTCGCCGGCGAAATAGAGCCCCTGCACCAGGCGAGAGGCCATCGTGCGCGGGTCAACCTCTCGCGTGTCCACCCCGCCGGCGGTAATGATGGCCTCAGAGAAGGAACGGTGCCCGGTCACCTCCAGGCGGAAATCCTTCAGCCAGGTGCGCAGACGCTCCCGCTCCTGGGCGGTAATCTGATGCGCTGCTTTGTGCGGAGGTATGCCCACCTGTTCCACGCACACGGGGATCAGCTTGCGTGGCAGCAACCCCTGGAGCAACGTGCGGAACTGCTGCTTGCCGTGGGCGTCCAGATCGCGGAGGAGGCGGGTGTCCAGCTTGCGCTCGTCGAGGGCCGGCTTGAGGTCAATGGACAGGCTCACCCGCCGGCCCGCCCGCAGGGTGTCCACCACCTGCCGACTCAGGGTGAGGATAATGGGTCCCGAAACGCCGAAGTGGGTGAAGAGCATCTCGCCGAAGGCCTCGGCTTGCTTCTGCCCGTTGACCTCCACGCGCACGGTCACGTGGCGCAGGCTCAGCCCCTGCAGGCGGGGGGCGACATCGCCGGCTGTTTCCAGGGGCACCAGCACCGGCCGGATGGGCACGATGGTGTGGCCCACCGCCTCGGCCAGCCGGTAGCCGTCCCCGGTGGAACCGGTGGCCGGATAGGAGGCCCCGCCGGTGGCGACGATCACGGCCTCGCTGCGATGGACCTCGCCGCCGGAGACCTGCACGCCGACCATCCGCCCCTCCTCAACCAGCAGCCGCGCCACCGGCGCACCGGTGCGCAGGGTCACGCCTTGCTCCCTGACCCAGCGCAGCAGCGCGTCGGCCACCTCCACCGCCTGTCCGCTGGCCGGGAAGACCCGTCCCCCGCACTCGGTCACCGTGCGCACTCCCAGTTCCTGCAAAAAGGCCACCAACTCGGCGGAGAAAAAGCGGGAAAAGGCCTGGCGCAGGAAGCGGCCATTGGGGCCGAAATGGGCGATGAAGTCGTCCAGCGCAGCGACATTGGTCAGGTTGCAGCGTCCCTTGCCCGTGATGCGCAGCTTGCGCGCCGGGCGGTTCATCTTTTCCAGGAGGAGCGTTGAGGCTCCCTGGGCGGCGGCCTGTCCGGCAGCCATCAGACCGGCCGCGCCGGCCCCAACCACGATCACCTGAGGTTGTGTCATGTCCTTCGTTGACCCCGGGCGGGCATAAGGCCTGCCCGATTCATCCTCTCAACACCGCCCCCAGCTCCTTCTCCAGCCGCTGCACGATGCGCTGCCGCAGGCCGGCCACCTCGGCGTCCTGCAATGTCTTCGTGTCCGACTGGAAGGTGAGGGCATAGGCCATGCTCTTCTTGCCCGCCGGCACCGGCGCCCCGCGGTAGACGTCGAACAGCTTCACCTCCCGCAGCAGCCGGCCTCCGGCGGCGCGGATGGCCTGCGTCATCTGTTCGGCGGTCACCGTCTCGTCCACGACCAGGGCGATGTCCTCATAGACCGGCGGGTGGATGGAGAGGGAGGCCATCGGGCGCACCGCGCCCCAGCCCGCCAGCAGCCTGTCCAGGTCGAACTCCAGGGCGCAGACGGGCTGCGGAGGCAGGTCGAAGCCCTCCCGCACCCGCGGGTGCAGTTCGCCCATCAGACCGATGACCTCGTCGCCCACGCTGACCCGGGCGCAGCGGCCTGGGTGGAAGGTCGGGTGCTCGTCCCTCTCGAATCTGCCCTCCAGCCCCAGCCCATCGAGCAATGCCTCCACCACGCCCTTGAGGTCGTAGAAGCCCATCAGCGTGCGGTCCTGCCCCGCCAGCCAGGAGCGCTCCTCCCGCGGGCCGGTCATCACCACGCCCAGCCGGCGTGGCTCGGCGGGCAGCGTCTGTCCTTCCACCGGCAGGTAGACGGCGCCGATCTCGAAGATGGCCACGCGGTCGAGGAAGCGCAGGTTGCTGCGCACGGTGTGCAGCAGGCCGGGGAGCAACGTCTGCCGCAAGGTCGCCCGCTGGGCGGACAGCGGGTTGCGCAGGTGCAGGTAGCCGGCGGGATCGGGCGGCGGGCCTTGCGGCCGCAGCCTGCCCTCATCCTCCAGGCTCAGGAGCGAGTAGGTGATCACCTCGTCCAGGCCACAGCCAATCAGGAGGTCGCGCACCCGCTCGGCCCCCTCCAGGCGGGGGTTGGCCCGCTGCGGCGGCAGCTCGTCGCGCATCAGCGTCGTCGGGAAGCGATCATAGCCCCAGATGCGGCCGATCTCCTCCACCAGGTCTATGGGCCGGGTGACGTCGAGGCGGTGGGAGGGGACCATCACATTCCAGGTTTCAGGCTCCCCGCTCTCCATTGAACCTGAAACGTGGAACTTTGAAACCTGAAACTCAAGAGAGGTGAGGATGCGCACCATTTCCTCGGCCGGTATCTCGAGGCCCAGGATGCGGGTGGCGTAAGCGGGGTCGAACTCGATGACCCACGGCGGCTGGCGGCCCGGATACAGGTCGCCGATGACCGGGGCGACGGTTCCGCCGGCCAGCTCGGCCATCAGGTGGGCGGCCCGCGCCGCGGCCTTCACCGTCAGTTCCGGGTCCACCCGCCGCCCGAAGCGCTGGCTGGCGTCGGTGTTCAACCCCAGCAGGCGAGAGGTGCGGCGGATGTTGAGGAAGTAGAAGTTGGCCGACTCCAGCAACACGTCGGTCGTGGCCGCGGTGACCTCGCTTTCCAGGCCACCCATGACGCCGGCCACGGCTACCGGCCCCTGCCCATCGGTGATGAGCAGCATCTCCTCGTCGAAGGTGCGCATGATGCCATCGAGGGTGGCCATCTGCTCGCCGGCCCGGGCGCGGCGCACGATGATGGCCGGCTTGTCTTCACCCGGCCTGGGCCGCAGGACGTGGTAATCGAAGGCGTGCAGCGGCTGCCCCAGCTCCAGCATCACGTAGTTGGTGATGTCCACGATGTTGTTGATGGGACGCATCCCGGCGCGGCGCAGCCGCATCTGCATCCAGAAGGGCGAAGAGGCCACCTTCACGCCCTGGATGAAGGCCGCCGAGTAGCGCGGGCACAGGTCAGGGTCGGGAATCTCCAGGACCAGGAAGTCGGGCGCGGGGGTCAGCTCCGTCGGATGGTGCTCCAGCACCTCCAGCACCTCCCGGCGCAGCGGCAGGTCCAGCAGCGCGGCCACCTCGCGGGCGATGCCAAGGACCGACTGCAGGTGACCGAAGGGCCCCTTGATGTCGAACTCCAGCACGACGTCGCCCAGGTAGTCGGCCAGGGGCATGCCTACCGGCGCGTCGTCGGGCAGGTAGATGATGTCCTCATGCTTGTCGGAGAGGCCCAGTTCCTTTTCCGAGCAGACCATGGCCCGTGAGACGACGTCGCGGATTTTGGAGCGCTTCAGCCTCTTGATGCGCGGCGTCTCGGCGTAGGGGTCCCAGAGCAAAGCACCCTCCATGGCGAAGGCGGCCTTGAGGTGCAGGTCGCTCTGGCCGCGCAGCGGCAGCAGGCTGGGCGGTCCGGAGACGACGACCTCCGGCTGCGGGCCGCCGTATTCCACCTCCGCCAGCACCAGGCGGTCGGCGTTGGGATGGGGGTGCACGGCGCGGATCTCGCCGACGACGATTTTCTCCCGATCCCATTCCAGCTCGGCCCCGGGCAGGCCGATAGTTTCCATGGTCTCCACCTCCAACCCGGCCAGCGTCAGCCGCTCGGCCAGCCCGGCGATGGGGACGGGGATGTCCACGTAGTCTTTGAGCCAGGATAGGGGTACTTTCATCGTATGGTCTCCTTTGATAGGCACTGATAAGGCACTGGGGCACCGGGGTACTGAGGCACCAAGGTGCTGGGGCACCGGGGCACTGAGGCACCAAGGTGCTGGGGCACCGGG
>JARYMM010000039.1 GCA_029907105.1 Anaerolineae bacterium
GGGCGTGGGGGTGGGTGTGGAGGTCGGCGTGGCCGTGGGTGTGGGTGTGCTGGTGGGCGTGGCCGTAGGTGTGGGGGTATAGGTTGGCGTAGGGGTGGGGGTCGGCGGACGGATGCCGTAGGTCAGCACCAGCCGGGGGCGCCGCAGGACATCCTCGTTCTCGGAGGAGATGAGGTTGACCTGAACGGAGCGATCCTCGCCGCCTTGCAGGAGGAGGCCCCGATTGCTGGCCGGATCGTCAGCCCAGCGCTGTGCCAGGTCCGTCAGGTCAAAGCTGATCCATTCGTACTCGCCGTTGACGGGGAGCTCCGCCAGCGGTGTGGCAGCGCGGTCGCTGCCCGCCGCGCCACAGCCCGGCTCAGCCCAGTTCTTTCCCGTCTCTGCGCTCCACCAGGTCGCCTCGTTCTCCGCCCATGTGCGCAGCACCTCGTAGACGCGCATCGTCAGCGGGTTGGGGTTGGAGCGTGCGCCGACGTACAGGTAGAGCCTGGCCTCGTACAGCAGGGCATATGGTGGAAGCGTGCTCAGGTCGAAGCGCAGCAGGGCACGCATCACGCCCTGGGCGCGCACGCCCAGTGTGCCCTCATTGCCGAAGTTGGTCCCCGGCGTCCACAGGCTCAGGGTGGTGTCGGCAGTGCCCGCATAACCGCCCTCCTGGTTTTGCAGGATCACCGTGGCCGGTGTAGGGGTGGGTGTGGGAGTGGGCGTGTTTGTCGGCGTGGGCGTGAAGGTGGGCGTTGGTGTGGGTGTGGGCGTGTCAGTCGGCGTTGGCGTGTGGGTCGGCGTGGGCGTGATGGTAGGTGTTGGCGTGACGGTAGGCGTGGGCGTGATCGTGGGCGTCGGCGTGTGGGTTGGCGTTGGTGTAGCGGTGGGCGTGGATGTGGCCGTGCCGCCCACCGTGGGTGTGCTCGTTGACCAGGGGGTCCAGGTGGGCGTCGGCGTGGGCGGCGTGCCCGCAGGTGTTGCCGTAGGCAATCCGCTCAGTTCCACGCTCAGCTTAGGCCGCAGCGACGTGGTGCCGTATTGTGCGCTGGCGAAGCCGTATTCGAGGGCCGCGTAGCCAAAGGCGCGCAGGAGCACGCCGCTGTTGCTGGCGGGGTCCTCGCGCCAGCGTCGCACCAGATCGGTGACTTCCAATTCCGCCCAGCGCCCTACGCCGGGCAGCCAGGCCTCGCCGCTGTACATGGCTGCCCGGTCCGTGGTTGTGTTAGCGGCCCCTGGCGCGCCCCAGGGCTGGCCACTGCTGGCCTGCTTCCAGGTGGCCTGCCCTTCTGTCCAGGGGCGATACAGTTCGTAGGCCCGCGGGAAAAGAGAGGCATCGGTGCTTTGATTCAGGGCATACAAGGACAGGACAGCCCGGCGAATGGTCAGGTTCGGGGGGAGAGTCGAGAGATCGAAGCGGATCAGGCCGTTGCTCATGCCCCGGGAACGCAACCGGATCTCTGAGGCGCTGCCGAAGTTGTTGTCGGGGGTAGAGGAGTGAATGTAGGTGTCCTGGGTGCCCCTGTAGCCGTCCTTGCCCTGTTGCAGCACCACCACCTGCTGCGGCGTGGGCGTGGGTGTCAGCGTTGCCGGCGGCGTGAAGGAAGGCGGCGGCGTGATGGGCGTTGGCGTGACCGGGGCGGGCGCACGGCTGACCTGCACGAAGTGGATGTACTCGTCGCCATCATTGCGGCTCCAGAGGCGGAAATCGCCGCCGCCCTCCTGGCGGTTGGCCAGGCGGGCATCGTTCAGCACAAACGTCTTCTGCACCCACCGGCCGCTGCCGGTCTTGCCGATCACGCCGCCGCTGCGATAGGGGTCCGCCCAGGCGTCGTATTGCAGCTCCCATTGGTCTGTGCCCTGGTCGTAGTAGACGACGGTCAGGGTGACAGCCTCCCCTATGGCCACGTCGTACAGGTAGCCGTCGTCCACGTCGAAGACCATGTAGGGATTGCCCGTGGCCTCGTCGGTGCGGCGGGTATAGCGCCCTTCCTTGTAGCTGCTGACGTTCCACTCCGGCACGGTGCGGCCGCCCGGCGCGTCGTCCTTTTGGTACAGCCAGAAGTCATAGTTGCCCCGCTGTGGGTAGTCCCACGGACCGGTGCGTTCCGTCTCCCGCAAAGCTACCCAGACGCTGGGCGTGTCTTCCAGCGTACGCCCCAGGTGCTCATTGGCGAAGCGCAGCACGGGCCAGCGGGCCTCGTCCGTGATCACGTCGGCGGCCAGCACCATATAGTCGGGGTGCTTGTTCAGGCCGTTGTAGATGCCCCACAGCGTCCCCACCTCTCCCGGGATGAGGTAATCGTAGCTTTCCCAGGCCAGGGGCACCCGGTCGCCCCACTTGAACATCGGATCGTATTGGCCGGTGCCGTCGCGGATAGCCGCGCCGCTGTCCGGTTGCAGGCCGTTATGTTTGAGGCCCACACCCCGCGCCGCAGCATAGTCGGTGAAGCGCTGACGCTCATCCCACTTATCGAAGGCCGGGGCAAACTGCAAGAACAGGGGCGTGCGTGTGAAGGCCTGTGTGTAGAGGTCCGTGATCCTGTTCACCGTCTCCACCCACAGGTCGGAGGTGAGCCCGGCGTCCATCAGGCACTGGCGATAGTCGGCCCGTCCCCCGTTCTCCGCCGGCCAGGTCTCGCCGTACATGCCCACGCCCATGCCAATCCAGGCGATGCGGGGGTCGCCGTCGTAGCGGGCTGCGGCGTCGAGCACGAAGTCAGCGTAGTGGGCGAAGTAGGTGGGATGCCAGTAGCGGGGGATAGGCCAGTCGTCGTCGTAGTCGCCATCACAGAAGACGAGGGCCCCCGGTTCCAGGTTGAAGAGCCAGGTGGGCACCGCATTGCCGCCGGCAGCGCCGTTGTAGACGCTGAAGCTGAGACCGACAGGCTTGCCCAGCGCGGCTTCGGCCTCCAGCCAGTTGTCAATCAGATCCCAGCGATACTCGTCCTGGGCGGGTTCGAGGTGCTTCCAGGAGAAGACGTAGTTGCCGCCGACGATGGGGTAACTCTTGGGGTCAAGGTTATAGTAATCGAAGAAGACATAAATGCCCGGCCAGGGGGCATTGGGCAGCCGACCGGTTGCGGATTGTGGATTGTGGATTGCGGATTGCGGATTGTGGATTGCAGATGCTGCTGCCGGCTTCATTCCTGAGCTGGACAGGATCAACGAACTGGCGAGTGTCAGCAGGGCGACGATGAGTAGGGGCGCACGGCGGTGCGCCCGTATGGGGTTGCGATAGCAGGTTGCGGTTTGCAGCTTGCGGCTTGTGAATTGGCCGTCCATCATGGCTCCTCGGCTACGGCGATGGCCATCACCGTGCCCATCACGTGCAGCAGAGGACTTTGGCGCAGGCGCGGTTCGATGCGGGCGAAAAACCAGTCGGCAAAGGCGCGGGGGAAGAGGGGGATGGAGAAGCGGCGGGTGAAGGCCAGCCGCGCCCCGGCCTGGAACAACCCTTGCCCGCGCAGCAGGCAGACCCGCAAGCCGGCCTGCTGCAACCACCTCCGGAAGGTCCTCGTGCTGTAGTACCAGGCAATCTGAGGGCCGGCGGGCGACCTGTTCAGTCGCAAGGCGCGGGCGCAGGCTTGTGGCAGGTTGGCCAGGGCGTTGATGCGCCACTTGTTGGTCATGCTGAAAATCGTCTGGCCGCCGGGACGCACCACGCGGGCCGCCTCGGCCACTGCCTGCTGCGGATGGGGCACGTGCATCAACGACTCCATACAGGAGACCACATCGAAGGCCTGGCTGGAGAAGGGCAGATGTTCGGCATCGCCCTGGACGAAGCAGGGTGACAGGCCCGCCTGCTGCGCCCGTTGCCGTGCCTGGGCCAGCATCTCGCCCGAGATGTCTATGGCCGTCACCCTGGCTCCGGCCTGGGCGCAGGGGATGGCGAAGCGGCCTTTGCCCGTGCCCACATCCAGCACTCGCTGTCCCTCCCAGGCCACCTGCGCCATGGCCCAGGTCAATTGCTCCCGGAAGTGGGCAAAGTGAGGGTCTCGCTCGTCTTCCGGATTCCACCAGCGGGCCACCGTGCCCGGGCGTTGGAAATAATGCTTCACGTCGTTCGTCGGTTGGGACATGGGAAAGCTCAAAGTTCAAAGCTCAAAGCTCAAACTCCAAACCGATAGAGCAAGGCGATGGCTGAATCGGCTGACTGGTTTCATCGGCTTTATCTCAAGCCCGGTTCATTTAGCGATCAGTTACTCCTCTCTGATCACCAAAGGCAGGAAAGCATGGTGGACGGGAAGCGGGGTCGGCGTGGCTGTGGGCATGGCCGTCGGCGTTGGCGTGACGGTGGGCTTGCTCGTCGCTGTGGGCGTGGGGGTGACCGTGGGCGTGGCGGTAGGCGTGGCAGTGGGCAGCGCGTAGTCACCGAAGTTCACCGTCACCACCTGGTTAGCGCTGAGGTAGACGCCGATCTCGTTCACCGTGCTGGAAGCGTAGCCTGGTGGGTCGCTCTCACTGACGTAGTAGGTGCCCGGCGTCAGGTTGACGAATTCGTACGTGCCGCTGGCCTGGGTGACCCATAGGCCGATCACGGCGTGGCTGGGGTCCTTGAGGCGCACGGTGGCTCCGGCCAGCGGCGGTTCGCCGGCCTCGCGCTGGCCGTTTTGGTCCAGGTCATTCCACACCAGGCCACGGATCGTTCCCGTGCCCGGCGTCGCCGTCGGCGTGGGCGATGGCGTAGGTGTGGTTGTAGCCGTGGGCGTGCGGGTGGGCGTGGCCGTTAGTGTTGGTGTCGGTGTAGGAGAAACGATGCTCGTGGGCGTGCGGGTGGGCGTGCGGGTGGGCGTGGGCGTGGGCGTGGCTGTGGAGCCGGATGTCCCGCCGACGTGGCAAATCTTCAGCTTGGCGGCCCATTTGGGTTCCTGATCGTAGGCCGAAGCGCTGACGTACTGGGAGGTGCCCGGGTCCCCCTCGATCAACAGGGCCAGGGCATTGCCGGGCGACCAGCCCGGCCGGTTGACGATTTCCTGCACCAACTGCTTCACGTCCGGTGCCGAGAACCACTCAGAGGGGGTGCTGGTGATGCTCCAGGCCACAGAGGCTATGGTGTGCGGGCGAAGGTGAGCCAGCGTGTTGTCATCGGTGAAGGTCAGGGCGGAATCGGCGGCCTCGCCCCACACGTGCGCGTTCACCGGAACTCCTGAAATGTACCAGTACCTGAGGGAGAGCTGGGCTGAGGTGATGGTCGCCCCGCGCAACACGGGCACGCCGGTAAAGCGCAGGCCGGCGGCATAGCGCCATTCTCCGGTCCAGTAGGAGCCAAAGCGCACACGAAGGTCACGGGAGTTGTTCTCCGGCGGCGTGGTCAGGCTCACCGTGGTATCGTCGTCCAGCGCGCTGACCTGGCCCTCCCAGCAGGTGGGCGTGCCGCTGGTGGTCGGGGTAGGAGTGGGTGTGCGGGTGGGCACGGGGGTGCCCGGCTGCGAAAGGCCCTTGACCAGGTCCACGAAATGCACCCATTCGTCGCCGTCGTTGCGGCAATCCAGGCGGAAATCGCTGCCCCCTGCCAGACCATCGGCAAAGCCGGCATCGGGGATGATGAAAACGGCCTTCTTCCACGTGTTCGTGTTCGTCTTCTGTACCCAGGGGTTGGCGCTGCCTCGCGGTGTAGCCGTTTTCTCCGAACCGTCGGCGGCGTCATAGTGCAGGCTCCAGGTATCCAGGCCGCGATCCAGATAGGTCACCGTCACAGTCACCTGGGTGCTGCCGCCGTAGATATAGCCGTCATCCACCTGGAACCACATGGTGGGGTTGCCGCTGGCCTGGTCGGTGCGGCGGGTGACCCAGGCCTCACGGCCGGGGGGCAGGTAACTCCGGTAGGGGTTGAGCTGGCAAGGGGGGCCACCGCCGGGCGAGGTGCCGTAGCCGATGTTGCAGTTGCCGAAGCCGGTGATGGAAGGATCGTTGGTCTCTATCACCGTGCGCCCGCCGGCCACGCTGTCATCCTGATAGAGCCAGAAGCTGTAGTTGCCCCACTGGGGGAACCAGGGGCCTGCCTCTGGCGAAGAATCGGCGCACGATTGCCAGGGCAGGCGGTGCTCGCGCATGGCCACCCAGACGCTGGGCGTGTTCTGCAGGGTCACGCCCATGTAGTCCCTGGCCCACTCAAAGATGGCCAGGTTCTCCGGGATGTCATTCCCGCTGGCCAGGTCTTTGAACAGGTCAATGTTCAGGCGGAAATAATCGGCGTGCTTGTCCAACCCGTTGAGGATGCCCCAGTAGACGTGAGTGGGGTCGCAGAGCATGTAGGCATAGGTCTCCCAGGCCAGAGGCACGTTCTGCCAATACAGTTGCAGTTGGTCGTACTTGCCGGTCCAGGGGTTGGAGGTATGGAGCTCTCTTTTGACCGCCGACTCGTCGTCGGGATAGAGGCCGTTGAAGGAAAGCCCCACGCCGTGCGTGGCCGAATAGTTGCCGATATCCCGCCGTTCGCTGGCGTTGAAGGTCCAGGCAGCAAATTGCTGCAGGAGGGGTTTCTTGAGCTGGCCGCTCTCGGAGAAGGCGGTGATGTAGTAGTCGGTGATCGTCTGCACCGTCTGTACCCAGAGGTTGCTGGTGAGGCCGGCTGCAGCCATTGCCCCTGTGTCGTCGTAGGGGCGGGTATTGTCACAGGCGCGGGTCTCGCCGTGCAGGCCGGTGCCGATGGCGATGAACTCCACGCGCGGGTCGTTGCGATAGCGGGCGCCGAGGGCGGTGATGAATTGCCGATAGGCGTTAAGGTAGTCCGTGCTCCAATACTTGGGGATCAGCCAACCGCTCACGTTGACGACGGCATTGGGGTTATTCTTCACGTAGTTGGGCACGCGGATACCCTGGCAGCCGGCGGGCTGTCCGATGCAGACGCGTCGGCCGGCGTAGGGGGTGATGCCAAACCCGGCGGCCTTGCCGCGGTTGGCCTGGCGGTTCAGCCAGGAGTCGACCGCCGACCAATCGTAAACCCCCGGTGTGGTGTTCTCTATCGAGTTCCAGTTGAAGGTGTAGTAGCCGCCTGTGAGGTGATAGCGCGTCGGGTCTTCGCTGTTCCAGTCGGCGGCCATGTAGATGCCCGGCTTGCCGGCCGGGGGTACCACGGCCAGCGCTGCGTCGGGCTGTGGCCCTGTGTCCGGCGCTGCCTTCAGCGTGCTGGCCCACACCGCCGCGCTCACCGTGCCGCTCAGCACCAGGCCTGCGATCACCATCAAGCGAAAAGCAAGGGGGCTGATGCGCCCTGTCATCAGGTTTCTCCTTAACATAACTACTGGGCAGGGCCGGTTACCCTGTCGGAAAACAGTGCTGAGCATGCCGTTGCATAAAGAAAGACGCTGCACGGCGGATTTTGTCACGCCTTAGCTGACGCCGCGGGCCGAAAGCACGGTGGGAATGGTCTTGAGGAGGATGAAGAGATCCAGCCACAGGGAGCGGTGTTCGATGTATTGGATGTCGTATCTGACGATATCATCGAAGGGTAGCGTGCTGCGGCCGTTCACCTGGGCCAGGCCGGTGATACCCGGCAGGACCTCCAGCCGTCGGCGGTGCCAGTCGGCATATTCCTCCACTTCGTAATCCATGGACGGGCGAGGGCCAACCAGGCTCATGTCACCCTTTAACACATTGATGAGCTGGGGCAGTTCATCCAGGCTGTACCGTCGCAGCCAGCGCCCCACCGGGGTGATGCTGGAGCCGTTGCTGGGCGGCTTGTAGAGGTCGCAGGGACGATGGTCCAGGTGAGTATGGTTGCCGTTGATGTATTCCCGGCAGAATGCTCTGTGGGCGATGGTGTGGTCAACGTTGTTGAACATGGAGCGAAACTTGTAGAACTTGAAGACACGCCCCCCTTTTCCCACCCGCCGCTGCACATAAAGCGCCGGCCCCGGGGTGTCGAGCTTGATGAGGACCATCACCAGCACCTGGCAGGGCAGAAGAAGGACGATAAGAGCACAGGACAGGAGGACGTCCAGGCCCCGCTTGCAGCGCTCATAGACCTGGATGCCGAAAGAGGCCGATCTGCGCGGCGCGGCCAGATGGGCACAAGGATAGCGGATGTCCGAAGATGGTTGGATTGACGAAAGCGGCACGCATCCACCAGACATACATGATCCTCCGCGGAACACTCAGGTGCAGGTAACTCTGCACAGGTGGCTGTTTTTCTCCATGTCCTGGGTTTCTTTCCCGTTCATTTCCGGCGTGCATAAGCCCGGAGAACACGGCGAGCGCGTCGCACAGCGCGGTGCAGCAGACGTACCCCTCCCCTGCTCAACTCTTCTTGCGTTACCCAGGAACCATCGGCTCTCATGCTCAGGTAAATATCGCACGTGGTGCAGGGGATGTCGCCCCGAGCGACCCGTTTGCCCCGCAACATCTCCCTGGCGTATCTCATCCTCTCGCTGTTCAGGCTCTCCAGGAGCCCGTCCCGGAAAGCGTTGCCGCCAAAGTCGCCCCAGGTATTGCGACAGCAGCCCAGAATCTTGCCATCCCAGTTGACCTGGGGCTCGAGCCAGAGCTGATAGCAAATGCGGGCGTAATCTACGCCGCGTTTGGCCTTGAACTCCTGACGGGAGACGGCATCCAATCCTGTTTCCCTTTTCACGAACTCCGCATCGCGCACGGGTGAGAAGTTCGCATCCCAGGAGAGCTTGGGACGGAAGGCCATGCCCAGTTCGTGGGCCAGCTTCCTGGCCGCCGGGATCTCGTGCTCATTGTGGCCGAAGACCACGAACTGCCAGGCCAGCCGCGGATAGTCCGAGCGATACTTTTGCTTGTAATGATTTATCTTGCGGATGTTTTCGATCACGGTCTCGAAATGGCCCCCCACGCGGTACATCTGATAGGTTTCGTTGCTGGCGCCGTCCAGAGAGCAGGTCATGCTGCCGAATCTGTATCTGACCAAACCTTCGAGTACCTCTTCCCTGACGTGATTGAGATTGACCCCGTTGTCGGCTCGTAAGACCACATGGTGCTCGCAGGCATATTTCATGATCTCCAGGAGGTCCGGATTGAGAAATATCTCCCCATAGTTGGAAAGCTCGATTTCCGCGAGCCATGGGTTGCTGTCCACAAGGTTCTGAAAGTCCTGCAACTTGAGGAAGCCGCTGCCGATGACAAACTGCAACACCTTGCTGGTGTTTGGACAGGATGGACATCTCAGTTGGCAAATCGAAGAGGCCTCAAGGCGAAGGCGTCTCGGTTTTATCGTGTTGGACACAGGATATTCTCCAATGTGGCAGGGATATTGTACAGTAAGAGGATGACAAACCGATGAAAATCGGGCCTTTTGGGGATGACACTTCTGTCATGATCGGCTCAAAAGCCGCCCCCGGGCGCCCAGTAGCTGATCTTCAATCGAGGGCGAAGGTCGCTGCGTCTGAACTCGGAAGAGTAAAAGATATATTCCACCTTGGGTATGGCGCTCCCTTTGAGGATCACGCCGTGGTTGGAGGCCGGGTCGGCCAGCCAGCGCCGGGCCGGCCAGGTGACGTCCCAGCCGTACCACACGCCGGTCTCCGACAGTTCCTGCTCATCCTCGGACGTCAGGTAGCGATCGCCGGCTCCGTTGCACCCTGCCACCTCCCAGGGCACCCCTTCTGCCGCCTGCAGCCAGGTCGTGCTGCTCACGGCCCAGGAGCGCACCACGTTGTACGCGCTGACAGTGATGGGGTTGGCGTTGCTTCTGTCTACCACGTGCAGCTCCAGTGTGGCCCGGACGATGTACGCCTCTCGCGGCAAGAGCGACAGGTCGAAACGCAGCAAGGGGGCCTTGACGTCGTAAGAACGCACTTCCAGAAACTCGTCGGCGGCGTAGTTGGCCGTGGCTTCCCAACTGTTCAGGTAGGTATCCTGCACGCCGAGATAGCCCTCGTTCCCCTGTTGCAGCACCAGGGTCGTCAACGGCGGGGTAGCTGTGGGATAGGCGCGCAAAGTCAGGGGGATTCTCTGCACCCAGATGAAGGGGTTTGTGGTTGGCGTAGGGGTGGGGGTTATCGTTGGCGTAGGGGTGGCCGTGGGCGTGGGGGTAGCTGTTGGCGTCGGCGTTGGCGTGGCTGTTGGCGTGGCCGTCGCCTGGGGATCCAGTGGGCAGTCCACCCGTAAGGTGTAGGGACCCGCATTTTGCGGATAGCTGCCGTCCATGCCGCCATCCACCACCACGTAGTACTGTCCGGCCGTCGGCACGTGGACCTGCACGAACGTGTCACCTGCCGCCAGGCAGGCATTGGGGTTGGGCCCCTGCAGCAGGAAGATATCCAGATCGGCCTGGGGTGGATAGTCGAAGGTCAGACGGGCCGTGACCTCCTGTGGCTGGGTGAGATGCAAGAGGAAGACCTGCTCCGGCCCGCTTTCGCGCCAGGAAGGGCGGCAGCTATAGCGCTCGACATAGGCGATACCCTGGCGCGTGTCGCCAGCATACGTGCTGCCACAGGCCAGGGCGATGGGCTGCATGGGGCCCCAGGCGGGCGTGGGCGTCGCCGTCGGAGGGAGACGGTCGCCGAAATTGATGGTACGCGTCACCCCCTCCCGCACCCTCACCGTGAACTGGTCGGAGGTGGTGGAGATGTAGCCCGGCGGATTGGTCTCCGTCAGCTCGTAGTAGGTGGGGGCCAGGTTGGCGAAAAGATACAGGCCGTCGCTGCCCGTCGTGCGCGTGAGCAGCAGGGGCCCTTCCACCTCCCTCAGGGTGAGCCCGGCTCCTGCCAGTGGGGGCTCCCCGGCATCAATCTGGCCATCGCCGTCCTGGTCGTTCCACACCAGGCCCTGGATGGCTCCGGTCTCCGTGAGCACATGCGCTGAGGCGGACAAGGTGTGCGGCCCGGTCGCCTCCGGCAGGGGAGGGGGAACCTCCAGGGCTCGTGTCGTCCCCCGTTCTGCCAACGCGCTGGCAAGCGACATGAGCAGCAGAACGGCCAATGTGCCCATGATCGCGGGCAGCGCTATCCGTCGGCTGGCGAACATCTGGCCTCTCTACCCCTTCCCCCAGGGCTCAGCAAGGCCGCGCCGCGGGCGATTGCCTCCTGGAGCCCTGGGGGACCCCTGTGACATTCTTTCGATCACGGCTTTTCAGCAACCGGGCAGATGAACTTATGTCTCAGCCGCCCTGGATGACCAGCGGCAGGTAGACCCGCATCCCCTGGGGCGTGGTTGTGCTCGTCGGCGTATGGGTGGGTGTCGCCGTAGCCGTATGTGTCGGTGTCACCGTGGGCGTGCCGGTCGGCGTGCCTGTGGGCGTCGCCGTGGGCGTGTTCGTCACTGTGGGCGTCGGCGTGCTTGTCGCTGTGACCGTGTGCGTGCCCGTGGGCGTCGGTGTCGCCGTGGCCGAACTTGTCGCCGTCGGCGTGCTGGTCGGCGTGGCTGTGGGCGTCGGTGTCGGCGAGGCCGTAGGCGTGCGCGTGGGCGTGGCCGTCGGCGTGGGCGTGCGCGTGATGGTCGGCGTAGGCGTGGCCGTCGGCGTGGGCGTGCGCGTGGTGGTCGGCGTAGGCGTGGCCGTCGGCGTGGGCGTGCGCGTGGGCGTGGCTGTGGGCGTCGGTGTCGCCGTCGCTGTGGGCGTGGCAGTAGACGTTGCGGTAGCCGTTGGCGTGGGCGTGTCCGTCGGCGGCAGCCGCCGGAGGCCGAAGTTCTGCTCTATCGGAGGGGCCCCGGCCACGATGTTCCAGAAGGCAGGATTCCAGGTGATCGACTCATAGCCTGGCGGGTCGTTCTCGCGGATGTAGTACCAACCCGGCGTGATGTCCCGGAATTCGTAGAACCCCTCGTTGTTGGTCGTCTGTGAGGCCACCAGGGACTGGGCGGGATAGGTCAGCAACTCCACAAGCACGCCCTCCAGCCGCGGTTCATTGGCTTCGGGAACGGCGTTCTGGTTCAGGTCTTCGAACACGACGCCATAGACGTGTCCGGTATTGGGTCGTGGCGTGGGCGTCACCGTCGGCGTGTGCGTCGGTGTAGGCGTGGCCGTCGCCGTCGGTGTGGGCACCTCGAAGACCGGCGTCCATTGGCCATTGGTCAGGTCCACGAAGTGAATCCACTCGTTGCCGTCGTTCCGGCAATCAATGTAAAAGTCGGCGCCACTGGTCAGGCGGTTGGCGAAGCGGGCGTCGGTGATGCGGAACACGGCCTGCTTGTAGGTATTGCTGCCCGTCTTCTGCACCCAGGGATTGCTAGAGCCCACAGGGGTGGCAGCCTTTTCGCCGCTCACCGCGTCGTAGTACAGGCTCCAGGTGTCAGTGGCGTTGTCCCAGTAAGTCACGGTGATGGTCACCGCGTTGGTGCCCCCGAAGATGTAGCCGTCGTCAATGCTGAACCACATGCGGCGATTGCCGCTGGCCTGGTCCGTGCGGCGGATGACCCACCCCTCTCGGCCGGCGGGCAGATTCGGATTGCAGGTCGGTTTGGTGAGGGGAACACCGGAATAGGTCGTGCAGTAGTTGGTCTCCACCACTGTCTGGCCGCCGGCGATTTCGTCACGCTGATAGAGCCAGAAATCATAGTTGCCATACTGCGGATACCATTCCGCCTGAGTAGGTGTATCGGGGAGCCGGGCCTGCCAGCAGGTCTGCCAGGGGGCGCGGACGTCGCGCATGGCCACCCAGACGCTGGGCGTGTTGTTCACCGTCGCTCCCAGATAGGGCCGCACCCACTGGAAGATGGCGATGTTCCCTGCTTTGTCGGGACCATAGCCGTTGGTCTCCGGATATTTGACCGGGTCGTACTCCAGGAAGAGGCCGAAGTCGAGCCGCAGATACTGGGGGTGCTTGTCCAAAGCGTTGAGCATGGCCCAGTAGACCGATATGCCGCCATCGCAGTCTATCATGTAAGGGTAAGTTTCCCAGGCCTGAGGCACCGTCAGGCCGGTGCCTTCCTCGCCGCCAGCATCGTAGCGCAGGAGTTGATCGTACATGCCGCGGTAATTCCCGGCCGCCCCGAAGACGGCGCTCATGGTTTCCGGGTAGAGGCCATTGAGGGAAAGCCCCACCTTGTTCTGCACCGAGTAGTGGGCAATATCTGTTCGTTCATCACGTGAATAGGTGAAAGGAGCCGTCTGGTTAAAGAGCGCCTTCTTCAATTGTCCCCCTTCGGAGAAGGCGGCGACGTAATAACCGGTGATTTGCTTGAACGCGTCTCTCAGGAGCTGAGACATGGTATCTTGAGTCACACCCTCTGCAGCCAGGGCCATGGCGTCGTCCTCCTCATCCCAGCCCCTGATCTCGCCATACAGGCCCGTGCCAATAGCGATGAACTCCACGCGGGGGTCGTTGCGGTATTTGGTGCCCAGGGCCTGGATGAACCGCTGATAGGGTTGCTTGTAGGCGTCGCTCCAGTAGCGGGGGATCTTCCACCCTCCGGAGGAGGTCCACACCGCGCCCGGCGTGTCGCGCACATATTGCGGCATGGCTTTGACCCCGGCATAGGTGGCCTCCGGCCGTCGGCGGCTGTTGTAGGTCTTGATGCCGATGCCCGCGCCCTTGCCCAGTCCTTTTTGCAGCTCCAGCCATGCATCTACCGCCGTCCAGTCGTACACCTCCTCCTGAACCTCGATTTCCGCCCAACTGAAGGTGCGCAGGCTGCCGGCCAGTCCGTAGCGGTGAGGGTCCATGCCTATATAGTCGTCGGCAGCATAGATCCCCGGCCGGGTGACGAGCGGCGTAAGCACATCGGGAGCTTGCGGTGCTGCTGCTGCACTGTTGTTAAGGGCAGGAGATTGCGTTGTGGCCGTGGCGCTGACGGCCATGGCTGCCAGCAGGAGGCCTGTCAGGCCAAACAAGCATAGCACAATCAACCATTGTCTCATAGCTACTCAAATCCTCCTGATCACCAGTGTACCAATCTACCGGCTGATGAGTGGCAGATAGTAACGGTACACCACCGGTGTTGGCGTGGGTGTTTCCGTGGGTGTATGGGTGGCCGTGGCCGTCGGCGTGTCCGTGGGTGTCATTGTAGGCGTCGGCGTGGCTGTCGGTGTGGCTGTGGCTGTTGGCGTCGGCGTGGCTGTTGGCGTCCTGGTCGCCGTCGGCGTATGTGTTGGCGTGTTTGTTGGCGTGTGGGTTGGTGTCGCCGTCGGCGTATGCGTCGGAGTGCCGGTCGGCGTGGCCGTCGGCGTCGGCGTCTTCGTGGGGGTAGGCGTCTTTGTCGGTGTCGCCGTCGGAGTTGGCGTGTTCGTCGGCGTATTTGTCGGTGTCGGCGTGTTCGTCGGCGTATTCGTCGGCGTCGCCGTGTTCGTCGGCGTATTCGTCGGTGTCGCCGTGTTCGTCGGCGTATTCGTCGGCGTCGCTGTCGGTGTCGGCGTGTTCGTCGGCGGCATGCGGTAGTCGCCGAACTCCACCCAGCGTTCCTCGTTGGCAAAGACGGTGACGCCCTGCATGTTGAAGGTGCTGGACTGGTAACCCGGCGGGTCTGTTTCCTCCACCAGGTAGTTGCCGGGCTCGACGCCGCTGAACTCGAAGGTGCCATCAGCCAGCGTGGTCGTCTCCATGATGATGGCCATGGTGGGCAATGTCTTCAGCACCACGCGCACGCCCTCCAGTCCGGGCTCCCCCTCCTCTCGCAGACCATCTCGATCCAGGTCTTCCCACACGAGGCCCCGAATCCAACCTGTGGTCGGCGTGGGCGTGGCGGTGGGGGTGGGGGTAGGGGTGGCCGTCGCCGTGGGCGTCGCTGTGGGCGTGGGCTCTGGCTGAGTGGAGATCCGCTTCACCTCCACGAGGTGGATCCAGTCGTCGCCGTCGTTATTGCAGTTGATGCGGAAATCAGCACCGCCCGTGAGGCCGTTGGCCAGGCGGGCATCGTCAATGAGGAAAGTGGCCGTCTTGTAAGTGCCGCTGTTCGTCTTCTGCACCCAGGGGTCGCTGCTGCCCTGCGGCGTGGCGGCCTTCAGCAGCCCGCCGATGGCTTCGTACTCCAGGCTCCAGGTGTCGGAGAAGATGTCGGCGTAGGTGACGTTGATTTCCACTGTGTTCCAGCCGCCGTTGATGTAGCCGTCGTCAATCTTCAGCCACATGTAGGGATTGCCGGTGGCCTGGTCCGTGCGGCGGATCGCCCAGCCGTATTGGCTGAGCACCCACTCCTCGTGGGTCGTGAAGTTGCATCGGCCGGTTGTGTAGTTGCACTTCCCCCAATTGGGCGCTGGCAGGTTGGGATTGTAAGGCGTGGTGTTGTCGCCCACGTACTCCAGGGGAACGCCATAGCGATCATAACGGGTATTGGTCTCGGCAACCGTTTTGCCCCCGGCGATGTTATCGTCCTGGTCGAGCCAGAAGCTGAAATTGCCCTGTTCCAGGCCCGTCTCATAGACGGTGGAGCTGGCGTTCTGCCAGCAGGTGCGGTAAGGCCAGCGCGGGGCGCGCATGGCCACCCACACGCCGGGCGTGTTGTGCACAGTGACGCCCAGGTAGGGCGAGAAGCGATTGAAAATGAGCAGATTCTCCGTGCGGTCGGGGCCTTTGCTGCCATCCGGTTTCACTTCAAAGAAAAGGTCCTTCTGGAAGCGCATGTAGTCGGCATGCTTGTCCAGACCGCTGATCATCCCCCAGTACACCTCCAGGGGGTCGCAGAGCATGTAGTTATAGCTTTCCCAGGCGATGGGCACCTGATCCCAGAAGGCCAGGATGCCATCGTACATGCCACAGCTGGGACAACTGCCGCCTGTGATCACCGCCCCGGACTGCTGGGGATAGAGGCCGTTGACCGACAGGCCGATACCCCTTTGCGCCGAGTACCAACTGATCTCCCGCCGCTCCCTGGCGTTGAACGTGTAGGGGGCCACCTGTTGCAAGAGGGGCGTGGCCAGTTTCCCATCCCCATCCGGATCGAACCATTTGATCCAGATATTGGTCATGTCCTGCACGGCCTTTATCCACTTGTCGCTGGTGAGCCCTGCCGCGGCCATGGCGGCATCGTCCTCATCGTTACAGGCCCAGGCCTCGCCGTACATGCCGGTGCCGATGGCGATGAACTCGATACGGGGGTCGCCGCGAAACTTCACAGCGATTTTAGACACCAGCTCATTGTAATAATTCAGATACTGGGTGCTCCAGTACTTGGGTATCAGCCAGCCGCCGCCCACGTCCACGACGGCGTTGGGGTCGTTTTTGACATAGGCGGGCACGACAATCCCCCCGCCCGTTCGGCCGTTGTAAGGGCTGATGCCAAAAGCCGCCTTGAGGCCCTGCGCGGCGCGGCTGGCCAGAAATCTTTCTATCCTGCTCGTGTACAGGGAGTGACTGGAATCGCCGGACTGGATGTAGTCCCAGTTGAAAACGACCAACTCCCCCACGTGTCCGTAGCGTGCTGGGTCCTCAGGGTAGTAGTCCGTAAAGGCCATGTACATGCCTGGCGTCGTGGCCGGCGGCGTCACGACCAGAGCCGGAGCGGCCTGCGACGCGGTGGGTGGTGCGGCGGTGGTCGCTGTCGCGCTCAGCAGCGAAAGCAGCACCATCGTGATCAGTGTAACTAGCAGTTTGCGGTGCCGTGTCCTCATGATTTTCTGTTCCTCCTACAAAAGCTCAAAGTCCACCGCTGCCGTGGTGAAAGGTTTAGGATTTTTGAGCTTTGGATTCGGTTTTTCGCTTCTGCAAGCAGACGGTCAGATACGGCAGCACAGCACAGGCGGGAATGCCCAGCGGCTTCAGCCATAATCGCTCCACCGTCCCTAAAGCGGTGCGCAGCAACACCTTGGCTGCCCGTCTGGCTTTCCCTTCCCCTGGCTGGGCCAGGGAGAAGTGGAAATAAGCCTCGACATCGCCTCCCCGCAGGCGGTTCCATTCGATCAACTCCGGACCCCGCAGGGGGCGGACGATTTCCCCGTAGCTGGCCCCGCGTATGCCGGCTACCAGCAGGTCTTCGATACTGTCAGCGGCGGTCACCCGCGGGCTGCGGCGGATGGCATAGCGACGGGCCAGCGGCAAAGGCATGTACGGCACCCACCACAGGCCCGTCGTATGGCCATCCCTGGGCCAGAACCGGTTGGGCGTCTCGCGGATGAACAGGTGGCCACCCGGCCGCAGCAGTCGCCACCATTCCCGCAGGTGCGCGGCCCGCGCCGGCGGCAGGATATGCTCCAGCAGCGCATTGGCCAGCACGATGTCGAAGCTGCCATCGGCCCGTGGCACGTGGGGCGGGTCCTCGAGGTGCACAAAAGTCACCCGATCGGCGCAGCCCTCCTCCACCGCCCGCTGCCTCGCCACGTCCACGCACCCGGCCACCACGTCCACCCCGCAGACGTGAGCTGCGCCGTGGCGGGCCAGCAGTATGCTCGAAGCCCCCGCTCCCGAGCCGCAATCCAGCACTTCCGCTCCGGCCACGGCGACCCCGAAGTGGTCAAACATGAACACCAGGGGCCGCTCGATGTAGTCGGGGTTGTCCAGCCGTTGGATCTCGTCCCACAGATGCCCACCCTTGAGTTGGGCCAGCTTTTCCAGCAACTCCTGGCTGTACCGGCTGTCGAACTCGCTCAGCTCTCGCCGTTGCCCCAGGACGTAGTGGGGGCCGCTGATGCGCACATGGCGATAGTCGCCACAATCTTCTATGGCAATGGCAACCGGTGTGTCCATCAGTTCGACGTATGGCCAGAGCAGCGCCCTTTGGCCTGCAACAACTCTTCGTAGATGCGTTCATACGCCTCGGCCACCGGGCCGATGGTGTAGCGCCGACGCACCGTCTCCTGACCCTGGCGGGCCAAAGCCTGCGCCCGCTCGCGGTCGTCGAGCAGTTCGGCCATGGCCTGGGCCAAGGCGGTCGCATCGCCCGGCGGCACCAGTCGCCCGCTGACCCCGTCTTCGATCACTTCGCTGCTGCCGGCCACATCGGTGGCCACCACCGGCCGGCCGGCGGCCATGGCCTCCAACAGTGCTAAAGGCAGCCCTTCGAACAGGGAAGGCAGGACGAAAAGGTCCAGGCACTGCAAGAGGGCGGGCACATCCCGCCGCAGGCCGCAGAAGCGGACGTGGTGCTGCAATTCCAACCGCACGGCCAGGGCCTCCAGCTCTGCGCGCAGTTCGCCTTCGCCTATGATGACGCAAAAAAGGTTCGGGAAGCGCGTGCGCAGGGTCACCAGCGCCTGCAACAGATAAGCCAGCCCCTTCTGCGGCGTGAGCCGGGCCACTGTGCCCAGCAGCGGGGAGCGCCCTTCGGCACCCAGATCGCGCCTCGCCGCTTCCACCTGGGCGGGGGACACAGGCTCCGGCCAGGCAATGGCATTGGGCACGATCTCGATGCGGGCCGGCGCCACGCCCTCCACCTGGATCAGATAATCCCGAGCGCCCTGAGAGACGGCCACCAGCCGGTCGTCAAGGCGGGCCAGCAGCCTCCCGGCCAGAACCTGCGCACGGGGCAGCAGATAACCTGGGGCATAGGCGTTCTGCGCTGTGCTGATGACAACGGGCACCCCTGCCAGCTTTGCCGCCAGCCGCCCGAAGAACTCACCGACGAAGAGATGGGTATGGACGATATCCACCCGCTGCTGCCGCATGAAACGGGCCAGGCGCAGGACGGCGTTCAGTTGCCAGTGGCTGCGCACCCGCAGGGGGAAGACCTCGATGCCCGCCTGGCGCAGGTCGTCGGCCCGTGGCCCCTCGCCGGAGACGGTGGCGACGATGACCCGATAGCGGTGCGCAGGCAGCGCCCGACAGAGGTCCACCAGAAACCGTTCCGCACCGCCCAGGCCCAGCGTGGGGATGACGTGCAGCAGGACGATGGGTCTGTTCACCGCCGCTCTGCTCCGAAAATGTCACCCTGAGCGCAGCGAAGGGTCTCCCGCTCATGCAGCCAGGAGATTCTTCGCTCCCTTCGGTCGCTCAGAATGACATTCTTCAGGGCGGCCCGTTGGGCCATGACAACTGCCTCCCCTTCCAGGCTTCTTGCCGGGCGTGGCTCTGTTCTCCAGCGACACCCGAAGGTGATCCGTTGGCTTCCCACATCTTAGCGCGCACGGATGACAGAACGATGAAGAAGCCGTTTCCCTCGGATGACAGTTTCTTCATAAAGCCTCCCCGACACGGTGAGAAGACCGTGTTGCCGTCCGCTTCGATCATCCGCCGCCTCAGGGACGAAAAGTGGCGCGATTTTAGCATAGATGCCCTCACCCCGCAAATCGTGGTGCCGCCAGCGGGGAGGTCTGGAGGGGCTTGCCCCTCCAGAAAAGCTTTTTAACCAGCCTTTTTACCTGCCTTCCTTGGCCCTCTGCAAGAGCCAGCCGAGCCAAGAAAGGGCAGGCAAGGGCTGAAAAAGCCCTTTTGCGGAGGGGGTTCCCTCCGCACCTCCCCAGTTATCAAGAGCGAAGACGCTCTTTTAGGCCACGGTTAAATGCAGAGCTATCCCTCAGAAGGCAGTAGCGCAAAACCAACCGTCATTTTGAGCAAAGCGAAGAATCTCGCTGACACAAAGCGAAACCCTTCGCTCGGCTCAGGGTGACTCTTGCGCTACTGCCCAAAAAAGACCACGCCTGTGACAACAGGCGTGGCTTCATAGGCACCCCAGACAGGATTCGAACCTGTGGCCTCTTCCTCCGCAGGGAAGCGCTCTAATCCACTGAGCTACTGGGGCTCGTGGCGGGGAGGGAGGGATTTGAACCCTCGAGGGAGCTATTCGCCCCCTACCCACTTAGCAGGCGGGCGCACTAGACCAGGCTATGCGACCTCCCCTCATTAGCCGATAGCTGATCGCTTATGGCCAATAGCGAATGGCTTGCGACTGCTCGTCATCTGCCATCTGCTGACCTGGCGGAGGGAGAGGGATTCGAACCCCCGGTGACGTCGCCGCCACAACGGTTTTCAAGACCGTCGCCATCGTCCACTCGGCCATCCCTCCGTGGTTTCGATACCACGCCAGAGCGTTTCTCCCTCCAGCAACAAAAGTATAGCAGAGAGCGGGCAAAATGTCAAAACCGTCAGCCTTCGCATCGCGCCCCGCCGCGCCCGCTCAGCCGATCACCTCCACACCGCCCATGTACGGACGCAAGACCTCGGGCACCACCACGCGGCCATCGGCCTGCTGGTAGTTCTCCAGGACGGCGATCAGGGTGCGCGGCAGAGCCAACCCCGACCCGTTGAGCGTATGCACGAAACGCGGGCGCTCCCCCGGCGCTGGCCGGTAGCGGATGTTGGCCCGCCGCGCCTGAAAGTCCATGAAGTTGCTGCAGGAGCTGACCTCCAACCATTCCTGCACCCCCGGCGCCCACATCTCCACGTCATACTTGACCGCCGCCTGGAAGGCCAGATCGCCCGTGCACATCTGCACCACCCGGTGGGGGATCTCCAGGCGGCGGCAGACGTCCTCGGCGTTGTCAATCAGGCTCTCCAGCTCCTCCATGGAGGTCTCCGGCTCCACGAATTTGACCATCTCCACCTTGTCGAACTGGTGGCCGCGTTTGATGCCGCGCACATCGCGCCCGGCGCTCATCTTCTCCCGCCGAAAGCAGGGCGTGTAGGCCACATGATAGATGGGCAGGCTGCCTGGCGGCAGAATCTCCTCGCGATAGAGGTTGGTCACCGGCACCTCCGCCGTGGGGATGAGCCACAGGTCATCTTCCACATCGTGGTAGAGGTTGTCGCCGAACTTGGGCAGGTTGCCCGTGCCCACCAGACACTCTGCCCTGACCACGAAGGGCGGATACACCTCCGTGTAGCCGTGTTCACGCACGTGCAGGTCGAGCATCCAGGTGATGAGCGCCCGCTGCAGGCGGGCCCCCAGCCCCTTGAGCACATAGAAGCGCGTGCCGCTCAGCTTCACGCCCCGCTCGAAATCAATGATGCCCAGCGCCTCACCCAGGTCCCAGTGCGGCAGGGGCTGGAAATCGAAGTCACGCGGCTCGCCCTCCGTGCGCACGACGACGTTGTGCGACTCGTCGGGGCCGACCGGCACGCTGGGATGGGGCATGTTGGGCATCTGCAGCAGCGCCTGGTGCAGCGCGTCCTCCACGCTGCGCAGGCGGTCGTCCAGCGCCTGGATGCGCTCGCCCACCTGGCGCATCTCGGCGATTTTGGCCTGGCGCGCCGCCGACTCCTTCAAACGGCCGATTTCCTTGGAAACGATGTTGCGCTCTGCCCGCAGCGCTTCCACTTCCCGCAGCAGTTCACGGCGTTGGGCGTCCAGTTCCAGGATGGCGTCAAGGGGCGCCTCGGTGTTGAGCTTGACCAGCGCCTCCCTGACCTGGTCCGGATGCTCACGAATGAAATTCAAGTCCAGCATGATCTCCCCCTTTGACCAGGCGATAGCAGGCTCATTGTAGCCGGAAAGCGGGAATCGAGCAAACCTGATAGGATGATGATCCGTGCCGTCTCCGGCGGGCTTGCGCGGCGATTGGGCGCAAGCCACAACGTGTAGGGGGGGCAAACGAGGGGGCACCCCTCGTGCTCCCCGGGCCTTCGCTGCGCACGCCCTCCGGCGCTTTGCGCTTTGACACCACTGCCCGCTGTTGTATAATGTCCGTATGGAGACGGATCGCCAGATGTATCATCCACCTGACCAGGGCAACGACCAGGAGGTGCGGGCCATCATCAACGCCGTGCGGGCCCGGGAGCACTGCACGCCGCATGATGTGGATCGCATCCTGCGCCGCTACCGCCGCCCGGGGCAGCCGCCCCTTTCCCGAACGCGCCTGGTGGCGGCGTACCGGCGGCTCTGCGCGCAGGGGGTCTGGCCCCTGGAGCGGGAAACGCTGCGGCGATTGCAGCGCAAGCCGGTGCGCACCCTCTCCGGCGTCGCTCCCGTCACCGTGCTGACCAAACCCTTCCCCTGCCCGGGCCGGTGCATCTTCTGCCCCGACCGGGAGGGCATGCCCAAAAGCTACCTGCCCGACGAGCCGGGCGCCCTGCGCGCGGCGGCGCACGATTTCGATCCCTACGCCCAGACCGCCAGCCGGATAGAGGCTTTTGAGGCCATCGGCCACTCCACAGACAAGGTGGAGTTGCTCATCCTGGGCGGCACCTGGTCTGTCTATCCTCACGACTACCAGGAGTGGTTCATCCGCCGCTGCCTGGAAGCCATGAACGGCGTGGAGAGCGCTTCCCTGCTCGACGCACAGCAGCGCAACGAGACAGCCGCGCACCGTAACGTGGGCCTGGTGATCGAGACCCGTCCGGATACGATCACATCCGAGGAAGTGCGGCGGCTGCGCTGGCTGGGCGTGACCAAGGTACAGATGGGCATTCAGAGCCTTGACGACGCCATCCTGGCCCGCAACCGGCGCGGTCACACCGTCGAGCAGACCCGCCAGGCGGTGCGGCTGCTGCGGCTGGCGGGTTTCAAGATCGTTCTGCACTGGATGCCCAACCTGCTGGGGGCAACGCCGGAAGCGGACCTCGCCGACTTCCGCCGCCTGTGGGACGATCCCGCCCTGCGCCCCGACGAGCTGAAGATTTACCCTTGCCTCCTGCTGCCGGGCACAGAGTTGCACACCCTCTGGCAGCAGGGTCTCTATCGCCCTTACCCCGAAGAGACGTTGATTGACCTGCTGGTGCGCTGCAAGGCGATCATCCCGCCCTATTGCCGCGTCAACCGGCTGATGCGCGACTTCCCGGCGCCCAACATCGTCGAAGGCTGCACCAGCTCGAACTTGCGCCAGATCGTGCAGCGGCGGATGCAGGAGCAGGGCCTGGCCTGCCAGTGTGTTCGCTGCCGCGAGGTGCGGGGAGCGGAGGTGGACCCGGACACACTGCGGCTGGACACACTCACCTACGCCACCGACGTCAGCGAGGAGCACTTCCTGAGCGCCGTGACACCGGCAGGCCGGCTGGCGGGCTTCCTGCGGCTTTCGCTGCCGCGCCGCCAGGTTGAGCTGCCCATCGAGGAAATCCGGGGCTGCGCCGTGATCCGCGAGGTGCACGTCTACGGCCCGGCGCTGGAGATTGCCGCCCCCAGCGAAGGAGAGGCGCAGCATCTGGGCCTGGGCAGCCGGCTGATCGAGGAGGCCAAACGCATCTCACAGCAGCGGGGCTTCCACCGCCTGGCCGTCATTGCCGCCGTGGGGACGAGGGAATACTACCGTCAGCGGGGCTTCGAGCTGGGCGAATTGTACATGCTTACCCCACTACAGTAGATTGCCTGCCAATTTACCACTACCAATTTACCAATATACCAGTGTGCCAACCCTACGCCTGGCGCAGGGCGCGCCACATCTCGGCCACACTGGGGCGCTTGCCGTACATCAGCAGCCCGAAGCGGAAGAGCTTGCCACCGGCCCACAGCACGCCCAGGATGCCCAGAGCCAACAAGACCAGGCTGATGGCCACCTCCAGCGGCGGGACGGTGGTCACCGCCAGCCGCATCATCATGGTGATGGGCGCGGTGAGCGGGAAGAGGCTGAGGACTTTGGCCAACGTGGCGTTGGGCTGCATCATGATGAAATTGCCGAACATGAAGGGCAAGGCCGAGAGGAAGGAGAAGATGCCAGAGATCTGCTGCCCCTCGCGAGCCGTCGAGCCCAGCGCGCCGGCGCTGGCCATCATGGTGGCAAAGAGCAGATAGCCGAGCAGGAAATAGACCAGGGCCAGGACCACCGTGCTTACCCTGATGGTCAACAACCCCGAAAGGGCGAAGACGGCCACCGCGCCGGACATGAGAGCGAACCCCGCGCCCAGCCAGATCAGCACCTGTAGCAGGCCCAGAGCGCCCAATCCCAGGATCTTCCCCGCCAGCAGTTGCGTCGTGGAGAGAGAGGAGAGCAGGATCTCGATCACCCGGTTTTCCTTCTCTTCCCCCACCCCTTGCAGCAGGAAGCCGGAGGAGGTGAAGATGGTGATCATCAGCAGGATGGCGAAGAGGTAGGGCACGACGAAGGTGCTGATGAAAGCCATCGCGCCCTTGCTGGTGGGCTGGCCCTGCTCGTCCAGCGCCACCGGCGTGAGATGCAAAGGGTCCACCACGCGGGCCTGCAGTTCGGGAGCCACCTGCCCGGCCAGGAGGTGCTCGGTAAAAAAGTCCTGTATGTTCTCCTCGCTGACGGCAATGGCGCTGCTGAAAAAGGAGCTGCTTTTGCTGTAGGCGGTCACCTGGCCGCTCTGCAAGTAGTCTTCGGCGATAACGATGTAGCTGCTGATCTCGCCGGCCAGCAGGGCGGCTTTCGCTGTTTCCTCGTCGGCATAGGGGATGTAGGTGTCGGCATAGGCCGGCAGCGGGGGCGTGAAGATCCCCGAGTAGTCCACGTAAGCGACTGTTTGACCTTTGCCGGCGAAGGTCTCCTCGAAGAATTTCCCCATCTGCCCACCGAACACCCCGGCAATGGCCACGGCCAGGGCCAACACGGCCGGCACGGCGATGGTGGCGATGATGAAACCCGATCGCCTGACGTTGGTGACGAACTCCTGGCGGGCGACTTGCCATACCTTGTTCATCTGCGCCTCCTCTTCTCCACCACCTCGATGAAAATCTCCTCCAACGGCGGTGTGACCACCTCGAAGTGGGTGATCTCCGCCCCGCGCTCCACCAGTTGGCGCAGGAACAGCGATGGCGTGACCCCTTCGGCCAGGTAGGCGACAAAGCCCTCTTCTTGCCGCTCCAGCCGCTGCGTGCCCGGCAGATCGGTGGGAAGAGCCTGGCCACGAAAGCGCACCGCGTGCGGCGCATAGCGGGCCTGGATCTCGCGCAGGGGACCGTACAGCACCGTCTGCCCGTGGTCAATCAACAGGATGCGGTCGCATAGCTCCTCCACCTGGTTCATCTGGTGGGTGCTGAAGATGATGGTTTTGCCCTGCCCGTGCAGTTCGCGCACCATCTCCTTGAGCAGTTCGGTGTTGAGCGGGTCGAGGCCCTGGAACGGCTCGTCGAGGATGAGCAACTCCGGATCGTGGACCAGGGTGGCCACGAACTGGGCCTTCTGCTGCATGCCCCGGCTCAGCGTTTCCACTTTTTTGTCGGCGAACTCGGCCAGGTCCACCCGCTCCAGCAGGGCCAGCGCTCGTTCCCGCGCCGTGCGCCGCTCCATGCCCTTGAGCACGGCCAGATAGGTCAGGCAGTCCACCGTCTTGATCTTGCGGTACAGCCCCCGTTCCTCCGGCAGGTAACCGATGCGGTCCAGCGTTGACGGCTGCAGCGGCTGGCCCAAAATCTCGATGCGGCCGCTGTCGGGCTTGATGATGTCCATGAGCATGCGGATGGTGGTGGTCTTGCCGGCGCCGTTGGGCCCCAGGAAGCCGAAGATCTCCCCCTGGCGCACTTCCAGGTCCAGGCCGTCCACCGCCCGCAGCCCGTTGAAATCCTTTGTCAAGGCGTGCGTTTCAATAGCCAGCATGTTTACTCCTGTGTTGCGTGTTCCGTGTTCCGTACAGCCAGGTCAGCGCTGTACCCACGGCCATAGCCACCAGTCCCGTGATTCCCGCCTCGGGGCCGAAGGGACCGCCCGTGATCCAGGCTGGCCCGGCCACCGTCTGGCGGATGAGGTGAAAACCGTCGGTGCCGCTGACCGGAAAGCCAAAAACCGTGCCCTGGAAGAAGTTCCAGCCGAAGTGCAGGCCGATGGGCAGCCAGAGGGAGCGAGTGACCAGGTAGCCAGCGGCCAGGAACACCCCGGCTACGGCGATGTTGGCCGTGGATATCCAACTGGCGTAGGGATTGCCCAGGTGCAGCAGGCCAAAGACGGCCGAGGAGATGACCACGGCCCAGGCCATGTTCAGCCCCTCGGCCAGATTCTGCAACACGTAGCCGCGCATCATCAACTCCTCGTTGATGCCCACCACCCCGTAAACGAAGAAAGCAGTGGTCAAGGAAAGCGCAAGCTGGCCCCAACCCATCGCCTGCCAGGCAAAGCCCCCGAACTCCAGCCAGCCGGCGGCCCATTCGACGAAGGCGATGGCGGCCATGAGCAGCCCGCCCAGCGCTGTGCCGAAGAGCAGGTCGGCCCACCAGCCGCGAGGCAGGCGCAACCCCAGGTCGAGGAAAGGACGCCGATCCAGGAACCGCCGTGCCAGCGCGGTGACCAGCAGCACAGCCAAAAGATAAAGGGCATAGAAAAGCACCTGTCCCGCCCATGGCGGCAATTCGCCTGGCCTGCCCGCAGCGAACACAACACTTGTCGCCAACGGCGCCAGCGGCATGATGGTGGCGAGGAGCAGGCCATAGCCGAGAAGTCGCCACCCGGCGCGCAGGCGACGCTCCTCAGGGTTGACGAAGACGCGGTAGAGCCGACTATGCTGCCTGGCCTGATCCTGTAAACTCTCGTTGGACATGGGCAGGATGCAAGATGCAGGATGCAAGATGCGGCCTTTGCTGGTTTTGAGCTTTGAACTTTGGGCTTTGGATTTCGCCTTCTGCGCTCAGGCGCGTGCTCTGAACTCCCGGTAGGTCAGCGTCCAGACGCTAGACTGGAAGACCAGGTACAGGCCGTTGAGGAAGACCAGCGGCGGGATCATGACCAGGAAGAACAGAGGGATGCCCACCAGCAGAGTAAGCCAGAGCGTCTCCGTGGCCTGCCAGATGATCCAGGCGGGGATGCCGCCCGCCGCAGCGGCCAGCAACAGCACAATGATGAACACGGGGATCATGACAATGACCCAGCCGAAGCCCACACCGAGCATCAGCAGCCACATGATGGCCGCATCCTTGAAGTTGGCCCGCACCATCTGATAGCCGAGGACGATGCTCTCGCCGATACTGCGGCCTTCCAACGCCGCCTGGCGATGGATGAAATGCTTGATCAGGCTGACGGCTACTGCCACTACGATGAGCACGCCGATGGTCAGCAGCACCAGGCCGATGGTGAGCACAATGCCCAGCACGCGCAAGGCGTCGCTGTCCACCATCAGCAGCAGCAGTGGCGAGAGCGCCAGCGCCAGCAACAGGATGACGACAATGGCGAAGAGGATACCGATCGCCAGGTCAATGCCGAAGATGCGCAGCGCCCGCTGCGACCAGCCCAGGCGGAAGCCTTCCCGCCACGAGGGGCACCTGCCCGTCTCCTCAATCTCATCCACCAGGCGGTAAAGCGCCGTGCGTGCCATGTAGGAGATGATGATGCCGGCGACGACGAAGAGCAGCAGCAGGCAGCAGCAGGCGATGGCGATACCGACAATAACGCCGGGATCAACCGACGGCACTCTGAAGCCAGGAGGCCACCCTCCCGGGGCCCTGCCTTGTCCTCCGCCGGGGATGTTGATATTGGGCCCGCTGCCGCCACCACTGCTGAAAAGCGCCAGCAGAATGCCAAAGATCCACAGCACGCGGTAGCGGCGGGTGATGTGGAACGCTCGCTTGAGGATGCCTACGTGATCCATTGAGAAGCCCCCTTTCGTGACAGGCGAAGAGCATCAGGTGACGCGGCGTGCGTCTGAGACCTCCAGTAAGCCAGCAGCCAACTCAGGTAGAGCAAAGCCAGGCCGACAGAGGCAATGACGGCCAGCGCGCCGGGCATCAGCCACGAGAACAGCGGTGAGACATCCACTCCCCAGACCTGGGTCAGGGCGCTGAAGCCCGGCCCCAACGGCGCCGCCACAAGCCAGGACAGCAGATGGGCGATGGCCTCATCCGGGGACAGGTGAGGGAGCTGCACCCCGGCCGGCAGCCAGGCTGTGGCCAGCGTGCGCCAGTCGAGTATACCCAGGCTGTCCAGCGCCCAGAGGCCCAGGGCTACGATAAGCGCCGCCTGCAGGACGACGTTAGAGGCGACCAACCCGACCGGCAGCAGCCAGCGCAGGAAACCGCCGGGAGCAGGCTGCATCTCCGTTCGCCGCTCCGGCAGCCGTTGTTGTACCCGCTGCCACAGGTCTCGCCCCACCCCTTCAGGCAGGGCGAACTCCCGCAGCCGCACCGACAGCGCCCGCAGCCCCGCCAGTTCCGCCTGACATTGCGCACAGCGCTCCAGATGCCGCTCGATCTCCCGCCGCTCGCCCCTTTTCAGTTCGCCGTCGGCATAGGCCGCCAGCCTGATCTCCGTGGGATGCTGCGCCTTCATCACTGCCTGACCTTCCGATGCGCCGACTTGCGCTTGGCTAACTCGCTGATTCGCTGACCTGCTGACTCGCCAACTCCTCCCGCAGCCTGTTCCGCGCATAGTTCAATCGTGACATCACCGTGCCCATCGGAATGCCCAGCGCTTCGCTGATCTCCCGGTAACTGAGCCCTTCGTACTCCCGCAGGATGAGCGTGGCCCGGCTCGCTTCCGGCAGGCGCAGGATGGCCGCCTGCACGGCCTGCGCCTGCTCCTGGCGCAGATGCGCCTCATCGGGACAGACGCCGCCCGGCAACGATAGCGCCTCCATCGGAGCCGTGAGATGGGCTTTGCGCAGCAGGTCGGTGGTCATGTTGGTGACGATGCGGCAGAGCCAGGCGCGAAAGCTGCCGGCGCCGCGGTGCTCGAAACTGGCCAGCCGCTGCCAGGCCCGCAGAAAGGCCTCCTGCGCCGCATCCTCGGCCAGCATGGCGTCGCCGCTCATGCGATAGGCGATGCTGATCGCCAACCGCTGATAGCGGCGCACCAGCTCGGTGAAAGCCTCTTTGTCCCCTTGCTGGCTGCGGGCGACCAATTGCCCTTCTGTGAGCGTTGCCATGCCAACAACGCTGGCCATGTCACTGCACTTTTCTCTCTCAATTGCCAAACGGCAGCCGAAGGCCGTTTATTCGCGAAAGACCTGACAGGTTGCCAAAACCTGTCAGGTCCTGAGCATCTCGCTTTTTACAACAGCGGGAGCGGCGGGGCGCTGCCTTCATCTTCACCACCCGCCATCGTCGCCGCCTCCTCGATGACTTCCTCTGCCGCCTTTATCTCCGCTGCTCCCAGGCCCCCCTGCTCCTCTGCTCCTCTGCCTCCGTGCTCCTCCGCGCCCGGCCTCCAGCCGCGATGTCGCAGGAAGAGCATGACCGCAGCAAAGACGATGCAGATGATGGCGATGAGCTGCGCCGTGGCCAGCTTAGTTCCGCTGACCATCCAGGCGTCGGGACGGAAGAACTCCACCCAGAAACGCCCCAGCGGGTACCAGATGAGGTAGGCGAAGAAGATGTCGCCCTCGCGCAACTTGCGCTGGAACCTGCGCCCCAGCCACATGATCAGCCCGAAGCCGACCAGGTTCCACAGGGCCTCATAGAAGAAAGTGGGATGGAAGCGGGTGCTCTCGGACAGCTTGTCACAGGTGAAGTTGCCGTAGCGGTGGTCACAGCCGATGGGCACACCCCAGGGCAATGTGGTGGGTTGGCCGTACAGCTCCTGATTGATGAAATTGCCCACACGGCCGATAGCCTGGGCTACAAGCACTCCCGGCGCCGGGATGTCCAGCCAGCGCAGCAGGTTCAGTTTGGCGAAATGGGTGTAGAGCACGATGGCCACCACGCCGCCGGCCACCGCCCCGTAGATGCCCAGGCCACGGAAACCGCCCCGCCAGAAGGCGATGATCTCGATGGGGTGCTCCCTATAGTACTCCCAGCCGACGAAGCCACCCTCGGGCGAGGAGAAGACGTGGTACAGCCGCGCCCCGATGATGCCTAAGATGAGACAATAGGTGAGGACGTTCCAGACGTGCTCCGGGTCTTCGCCTCGCCGCCGCGCCTCGTAGGTGGCGATCACGGCGGCCAGCACCGCGCCGGTGACGATGAGCAATCCATACCAGTGCACGGCCAGCGGGCCGATGCGGAAAGCGACAGGGTCCATGTTCCTCCTCCTCTAGTGTTTGCTTTCGCGGCCAGGGAGCGATATACACCCCTCACCCGGCAAAATCTACAGCATTATACCATACCTCTTGCCAAAGGGCGAACCTGTAGGGTGACCCTTGTGGTCGCCCTGGGGCAGGTACAAGGCCTGCCCCTACTTGCGGGTGAAGGGGAAGTGTGGTATCATGGGCTGCGTCGAAGGGGAGGCAGAAGACCGGTGACGAACGTCTTGTTGACGGGAACAAAACAGGCCGGCAAGACCACCGTCTGCCAGAGGGTGGCTGAGCTGGCCCGCCCCCAGGGCTACCGGCCTCGGGGCGTGTTGACCCCCGCTTTGTACGACGGCAACGGGGCAAAGATAGGCTTCGAGGCGCTGGACCTGGACAGCGGCCGGCAGTGGTTGCTGGCCCTCACAGAACAGGGGCTGGATGGGCCGCAGATAGGGCCGTACACCTTCGACGCCGCCGGCCTGGCCCGGGCAATCGAGGTATTGCAACGGGCCTGTGCACTTCCTGGCGACCTGCTCATCGTGGATGAGATCGGCCCCCTGGAATTGGAGCACGGTCAGGGTTTCGCCCCCGTGCTGGACCTCCTGCCGCTGCCAGGGCCGGGCCACGTGCTCATCGTCGTGCGGCCGGCTCTCCTGCCCGCGCTGCGCCGCCGCCTGGGCGGGGAGTTCGCCATCTACACCGTCACGGCAGGCAACCGGAACCTCCTGCCCGCCTACATCACCCAAGAGCTCTGGCCCCGCAGGGGCAACCCCCAAGCTCAAAGTTCAAAGCTCAAGCAAAGCTCACATTCCTCCTCAATCTCGGTGTGAACGGTTTTGGATTTTGAGCTTTGAAGTTTGGATTTTTAGGTTTTCTATGATCGAAGTCGTGGATCTCAATGTATCGTACGGAGAACACAAGGCCCTGGAAGACGTGTCCTTGCACGTGGAGGCGGGCGAATTCGTGTTGCTCACCGGGCCCTCGGGCTGCGGCAAGAGCACATTCGCTCGTTGCCTGGCCGGCCTGATCCCCCACGCGGCCACGGCGCAAACGGTGCGGATGTCCGGCTCGGTGCGCGTGGACGGCCTGCTGACCGCAGAGCACGCTCTCCCGCAACTGGCGGCCCACGTCGGGCTGGTCTTCCAGAACCCGGCCACGCAGCTTTTCTGCCTGACGGTGGAGGAGGAGGTGGCCTTCGGCCCGCGCAACCTGGGGCTCTCGCCGGACGAGGTGGCCGCACGCGTCCGCTTCGCCCTGGCGGCGACAGGCATCGAACACCTGCGCCGGCGAACGGTGAATGCGCTCTCCACCGGCGAGCAGCAGCGGGTGGCCATCGCTGCCGTGCTGGCCATGCGCCCGCGCATCCTCGTCCTGGACGAGCCGACCTCCAACCTGGACCTGAAAGGCACGCGGGCGGTGCTGGACACGCTGGAGAGTTTGTGCCGCCAGTATGGCCTGACCGTGCTGGTCATCGAGCACCGGCTGCACGACCTGGGGCGGTTGGCCGACCGCCTGCTGGTGATGGACGGCGGGCGCATCATCGCCGACGACACGCCGCAGCATATCCTGGGGCAGAAGGAATTGCTGGCCCGGCTGGGCGTCCGCTACCCCTGGCATGTGCTGCAGGACGACTGGTCGGCGCTCCTGCCGGGAGGGCTGGTCCCGCGTCCTGGGAGCGACGAAGAGCCGCCGCTGGTAGCCTTGCAAAACGTCGAGGCCGGCTATGGCCGCCACGCTGTGCTGAAGGGACTTGATCTGGCCCTGTCACGGGGCGAGTTCGTGGCCCTGGTGGGCGACAACGGGGCGGGCAAGACGACGGTGGCCAGGGTGTTGGCCGGGTTGCTCAAGCCGCGGCGGGGCAAGGTCATCTGGAACGGTGACACCCGCGTGGGATTGCTGCTGCAGAATCCCCTCAGCCAGCTCTTCTGCGACAGCGTGGAGGAGGAGGTGGCCTTCGGACCGCGCAATTTCGGGCATTTCTCAGCCGCATTGCTCGATGAAGTCCTGGAGATCGCCGATTTGCAGGAGCTGCGCACTCGCCGCCCTTATGCGCTCAGCAGTGGGCAGCAGCAGCGCACGGCGTTGGCCGCCGTCCTCTCCCTGATGCCAGAACAGCTTAGCAAACCACGAAAGCCCGTAGCGCCTCCCCACCCCCGTCAACGGGGGATAGGAGTCCGCCGTTCACCCGCTGGACTTGGCAGTCCAGCGGGAGCACGTGATGGTTTGCTCATCCTTGACGAGCCAACCATGGGCCAGGATTGGCGACACCTGAGCGGCTTCATGGACTTCCTGAGCCAGCTCAACGGCCGGGGGATGACCATCCTGCTCATCACCCACGACTACAAGCTCATTTGCCGCTACGCGCGGCGCATCGTCGTGTTGCAGGATGGCCGCATCGTCGCCGACGGCACCCCGCGGCTGCCCCTCGCCGTCCCTGGCCAGCCTCCCATGGAAACCAATCTGCCGGTTTCCCAATCTACCGATCTCAGTGCATCACAGTCTGCTCCTGGTGGATCCTTCACTTCGTTCAGGACAAGTTTGGCAATCCGCCGCGAACAACTGTGATCACCTGGATCTACCAATCCACTGGAGAGAACCATGACTAAACTCACCACACGCGACCTGACCACCATTGCCATTTTTGGCGCTATCTGGGGCGCACTGGAGATAACCCTGGGTTCGTACCTCCACGTTATCTTTCCGCCCCTGACCACGCCGCTGGTCGGAACTGGCACCATCATGACCGGCATCGGCATGATTATCGCCCTCATGGGCTATCTCTTTGTGCCCAAGACCGGCGCGGTGCTGATGATCGGCGTGGTCACGGCCATCCTGAAGGCTCTCAGCATCGGCGGCGTCAAGCTCTCGCCCATGCTGGCCATCATCATCGAGTGCCTGTTGGCAGAAGCGGGGCTTGTGCTGGCCCGCAAGCCGAGCCGTTGGGGCTTCGTCCTGGCCGGTGCCCTGGCTGTGCTGTGGACCTTCTTCCATAAGTTCTTCGGCTCCTATGTCTTCCTGGGCCGGGCCATTACCGAGGTCTATCTGGGCATGCTCAAGCAGGGGTCGCAGGCTCTGGGCATTGACGTCAGCCTGGCCCTGGTCATCATCGCCGCGTTTCTGCTCATACGTATTGCCGTCGGTGCCGTGGCCGGCTGGCTGGCCTGGGAATTGGGCGGGGCGGTGCGCGGCCGGCTGGCCAGGTAGCGAGGGCGCAGGGGAGCAAGGGAGCAGAGGAGCAAGAGCAACAATGCAGATGCGCAGGGAATGGACGCAGGCTGAACGACAGGTTCTCAGCGTGTGGGGATACCTGAGCTTTCTCGTCGGCGCGGTGGCGATGGCCATGCTTGCTCCTGGCTCCAGGGTGTTCGTCGTCTTGGGGCTGGTGGTGAGCTTCTGTGTGCTTTTCTGCACCGGCAGCCTGCGCCTCCTCCGCCATGCCCGGTTCTGGCTGCTCATCGCCCTGGCGCTGTTTCTGAGCCCTTTCTTCATCGGCGAGAAGGACGTGACCTTGTGGGGGCTGCGGCTGTCGCGGCAGGGCTTCTGGGCCGGCCTGTGGATGACGGGGCGGGCGTTGAGCATCGGGCTGGCCTTCAACGGCTTCGCCCGCCGCGTCTCTGTGGCTGAGCTGGCCACGCTTCTGGAGGGCGTGGGGCTGAAGGGGTTAGGCTTCGCCCTGGGCGTGGCCTTCAACGCCCTGCCCATCATCCAGGAGGCCGCCGGTGATGCCTATACGGCTATGCGGCTGCGCGGCGGCTTCCGGCGTCAGCGCTTCGTTGCCCTGAAGAAATTGCTGGTGACCATCGTGGCCAGCTCGCTGCGGCGTGGCGAGGAGATCGTGGATGCGGCCGAGGCCCGCGCCTTCGACCCGGCGCGGGCGCAGGGCCGGTTGGCCCGGCCTACCCGTGCCGACCTGCTGCTGGCTTTTGCCTTGCTTTGTTGCAACCTGGCGATCCTGCTTCCGCCATATTGATGTCTGTGCAGTTAACCCAGGAAGCTCTGCACCGTCACGCCGTTTTTACCGCTGAGAAGGGTGCATTTCAGTTTTTTGGAAATGTCATTGCGAGCCGAAGGTGAAGCAATCTCCTGCCAGCTAGTGGGAGATTGCCCTTCGGCAAAGCTCAGGGCAGG
>JARYMM010000003.1 GCA_029907105.1 Anaerolineae bacterium
TCAAAGCCTCTTTCGCTCATCGTATCCTCCTTAGCCGCCTTATCACCTCGTTGCCTCATTGCCTCGTTGCCTTATTGCCTCGTTACCTTATTGCCCCGTTGCCTTATTGCCTCGTTGCCTCATTGCCCCGTTGCCTTATTGCCTCGTTGCCTCATTGCCCCGTTGCCTTATTGCCTCGTTGCCCCGCTGTCTCAGAACTGTCGCAGGAAGCGCAAATCGTTGCCATAGAACAGGCGGATATCATCAATGCTGTATTTCACCATCGCCGGCCGCTCGACGCCGAAGCCGAAGGCGAAGCCGCTCCACTCGTCGGGGTCGTAGCCGCCGTTCTGCAGGACGACGGGGTGCACCATGCCCGCGCCGGCCACCTCCAGCCAGCCGCTTTGCTTGCACACGCGGCACCCCGCGCCGTGGCAGAGGATGCAGTCCATGTCTACCTCGATGCTGGGCTCGGTGAAGGGAAAGTAGGAGCCGCGAATGCGCACGCGGCGCTCCGGGCCATAGAAACGCCGGGCGAACTCCGCCGCCGTGCCGATCAGGTCGCTCAGGGTGATGCCGTGGCCTACCGCCAGCCCCTCCACCTGGTAGAATTGATGCTCGGAGCGGGCGGTGATCTGTTCGTAGCGGTAGCACTTGCCGGGCAGGATGACGCGGATGGGCTCCGGGCAGCGCTCACGCATCACCCGGATCTGCCCCGGCGAGGTGTGCGTGCGCAGGAGCAGGCCCTGGGTTGAGCCCGTCGAAGCCTCGTCGCTGATCCAGAAGGTGTCCCACATGTCGCGGGCCGGATGATGCGGCGGCATGTTGAGCAGCCCGAAGTTCATCTCGTCGGTCTCCACATCGGGGGACTCGTAGACCTGGAAGCCCATCTCGGCGAAGATGGCGATGATCTTGCGCAGGGTCTGGGTGGTGATGTGCAGATGGCCAGGGCCGGTGGGGCGGCCGGGCAGAGTCACGTCCAGCGCCTCGGCGGCCAGCGCCCTGGCCAGCTCCTGGCGGGCCAGCGCCTCCTTTCGTTCCTCAAAGGCGGCCTCCAGAGTGCGCTTCAGTTCGTTGGCCGCCTGGCCGAAGGCAGGGCGTTCCTCCCTGGGCAGGCTGCCGATGAGGTCCATCAACGCGCTCACCCGCCCTTTGCGGCCCAGGTAGGCGATGCGCCAGGCTTCCAGGGCGGTTGCATCCTCTACCGCTTCCAGGGCCCGCAGCGCCTCCCCTCGCAAACTCTCGATTCGCTCTAGCATAGTCAACTCCTTCCAACGAAAATGGCGAAAACCGCATTGATATGGTATAATTACGGTTGAGAAAACTCGCTCCAGACTGTTATACACCCAGAACTTCAAGCCAGGGGGAGTGAAATGTCTTCAATCGCCACAATCACCATCAGCGGGCCGACAGAAATACTAGCCGATCTGGGCACACGCAAAGCTATTCTACTGCCATTAGAGGAATATGAGGCATTGCTTGATCGACTTGAAGAGCTAGAAGACATCCTTGACTCTCACGTCGCCCTAGCTGAATATCGAGCCGGGCAAGGGCGTTCACTCCAAGCCTATCTCGCCGAAAGAAAGGAACGCTATCGTGTATCGCGTGGATTGGGCGAGCAAGAGAGTTGAACGCCAACTGGAAAGACTGCCGCAGGATGCTCAGGAGCGCGTTCTGAAAGCCATCGCCGCTCTCGCTGATAATCCTCGTCCCTTTGGCGTGCAAAAGCTGGAGGACGACCTCTACCGCATTCGGATTGGAAGATACCGCGTCGTTTACTGGGTGAGCGATGAGGAGCGTCTCGTAGTCATCACCAAGGTTGCCAAACGCAGTGAGCACACCTATCGACGCTTGCGGTAGCACCTCCAACCAAAAAAGCTCTCGTCCTTCCTTGAGGACGAGAGCGTCGCACTCCCGCGGTACCACCTCACTTGACCGGCTTCGCCGGCCCCCCTCAACCACCGACGGCGATGGCTTCCATCGGTCATCGCTTATCGGCTGCCCCGCTAACGGTGGGCTTCCGGAGCCCCCTACTTGTTGGTAGATTGGTAAACTGGTAATTGGTACATTGGTAGCTACTTTCCCCGGTCTACCAATCTACCAGCCTCAGTGGATAGAAATTTGCTCTGAGGGGATCGTCAGATCCCCGGTTTTCGCCAGGATCTGACGATCCTGGCGGAGCGATTTTCCATCTGCTGAGTCTACCAGCCTCAGTGGATGGAAATTTGCTCTGAGGGGATCGTCAGATCCCCGGTTTTCGCCAGGATCTGACGATCCTGGCGGAGCGATTTTCCATCTGCTGAGTCTACCAGCCTCAGTGGATGGAAATTTGCTCTGAGGGGATCGTCAGATCCCCGGTCTTCGGAGCGATTTTCCATCTACTGAGTCTACCAATCTACAGTCTACCAGCTACCCCGTTCAGAGGTCGGCTCAGGAGCGAACTTCGGCGGGTTTCCTCCGAGCGGGGCTTGCAGTCCACGACCCCGCCTCCCTGGCGGCCTCCCCCCGCTTACTCCTCTCCGTCACAGCCTTTGCAGGATGATCTTCATTGTGAGCGCATTATGCCCCAAAAGCGCCTTTTTGTCAAATGCCGTTCGAGCCCGCCGAGCCTATCCCCCCGGACAGACACCCGGCGGCCGCGGCGTGGGCGGGCCGCGCCATTCCCCTCCCCCTGTTCCCGACGCCTCGCCGTAGAAATACGTATAGAGCAGTTCCGCCGCCTGCTGTGTCTCCCGTTGCACGTCTGCAAACTCCTGGAGCCTGGCCACCCCGCCAAGTTGCTCCACAAGCCGCAGCTCTCGCTCGGCGTTCAGCAGGCAGCTCAGGCCGGCAGCCAGGCACTCATCTCCTTTCCCTGGGCATGCCGAGAGCGAGCCCGCAGCTTCGTCCAGGGCCAGCAAGGCTTTCGTCCAGGCGGCCTGCGCCTCAGCCTCGTTGCCGATCATCCCGGGCCTTTGACGAGCCAGCTCCAGGGCATGCTGCACGCGGGCCAGCGCCCCTTCTCGCACCTCGTCCGCCCTTCTGCTGCAGGCGGCGAGCAGCAGCGCCAATAGCAGGAATGACAGGAATCGCCGGTCCTTCATCCCACCAGCGCAGCCTCCAGTGCTTCGTGCACTGTGCGTACACCGATGATCTCGATACCCTGTGGTGCGCTCTTCTTGCCGCGCTGGGGCCAGCGGGGCGTCAGGCAGCGGGTGAAGCCCAGCCGCGCCGCTTCGTTCAGCCGCTGCGGCAGATGGCTCACGCTGCGCAACTCGCCGGAAAGCCCCACCTCGCCCACGATGGCCAGGTCGGCGGCCACCGGCCGGTTGCGGAAGCTGGAGCCGATGGCCACGGCGATGGCCAGGTCGGCAGCGGGCTCGCTGACCCTCAGCCCGCCCACCACGTTGACGAAGATGTCCTGATCCGAAAGCCGCATCCCCACGCGGCGCGAAAGCACCGCCGCCAGCAGCAGCAGACGGTTGAAGTCCACCCCGTTAGCCGTGCGGCGGGGGATGTGGAAGGCGCTGGTCGAGGCCAGGGCCTGGATCTCCACCAGCAACGGCCGCGTCCCCTCCATGGTCACGGCAATGGCCGAGCCGGCGGCATTAGGCAGCCGCTCGGAGAGGAAAGCCTCCGAGGGGTTGCTCACTTCCACCAGCCCTTCCTCGCCCATCTCGAAGATGCCCACCTCGTCGGTGGAGCCGAAACGGTTTTTGGCCGCTCGCAGCAGGCGGTAGGCGTGAAAGCGTTCCCCCTCCAGGTAGAGCACGGTGTCCACGATATGCTCCAGCACCTTGGGCCCGGCAATAGCGCCCTCTTTGGTGACGTGGCCGACGATGAAGATGGGGATGGAGTGCGCCTTGGCCAGCCGCAGCAGGTAGCTGGCGCAGTCGCGCACCTGGCTGATGCTCCCCGCCGAGGAGGAGAGGGCGTCGGTGGTGATGGACTGGATGGAGTCAACGATGGCCAGCCGCGGCTGCATGTGCTCGATGTGGGCGGCGATGCTTTCCAGACGCGTTTCGCCCAGGACGTAGAGGGTGTCGTCTTTGATGCCCAGACGTTCTGCCCGCAGCTTGATCTGCTGGGGGCTCTCCTCGCCGGAGGCGTAGAGCACCGTGTGGCCCTGGCGGGCCAGCAGCGAGGCCAGTTGAAGCAGCAGTGTGGATTTGCCGATGCCCGGATCGCCGCCGATGAGCACGCCGGAGCCGGGCACGATGCCGCCGCCCAGCACGCGGCTCAGCTCGCCGATGGCCACAGGAATGCGCTCGAAGCCATCGGCGGAAATGGCCGGCAGTGGCTGGGGGACGGTTTCCGGCGCGGCCAGCGGGCGGGCCGGCCCCCGCTCCTCAGCGACCACCGTCTCCACCAGCGTGTTCCATTCGCCGCAGTCGGGACAGCGCCCACTCCACTTGAGCTGGGTGCTGCCGCACTGCTGGCAGACGTAGCGGGTTTTGACTTTGGCCATGCTCATTCCTTGTGGCGGGCGAACCATCCCCGCACGATGTCTCGGCTGGGCGAAGGCAGTTCCTCTAAGCGAACGTTTTCTCTTTGACTCGAAACTCAGTGTAGAGTGGTAAGGCTTGCGGGTGAGCCAGATCGCTGAAACGACTAACGAAGTTGAGGACCGTGATACCCACTATCTCGCCTGTCAGGGGATGTACGCGAAGCAGCACGTCTTCCCCGATTTCTTTCGAGACGGCCTCTTGAGGCTTTCCTATTGAAAGATAGAAAACATCGCCTTCCCGATCATAGAAGAAGTTGGTCATCTCTGCCATAATCCCATTTTACCTCACTTGCGAACATACGTCAAATGAAACAAAAACGGCCAGCCACCTTACCGGCAACCAGCCGCAAGAATTCCAGTCAATGCTTAATCCTCGGTGGGACGCAGCCTCAGTGGATCGCAAATGCTCACAGTGGACTGCCGGGCTTATCCTGGACGAAGTGAAGGGCCCGTCGCTTTCCCGCTGGACTTGACAGTCCAGCGAGAGCAAACCGTGATCCACCGAGGCTCAACCGAACCCCAAACCCCGAACTCCGAACCCCGAACCCTATGCCAGCGCCTCCTCCAACATCTCCCGCACCTCGTCTATCGCTGCGGGGAGCTTATTGAGCTTTACTTCGATCTCCCCCTGCTCATTGACATCTACCAGGATGACGTCGCCGGGGGCGAATTTCTCGGCCAGCAGCATCTCGCTCAGCCTGTCTTCCACCTGGTGCTGGATCGCCCGTCGCAGCGGCCGGGCGCCGAACTCAGGATTGTACCCTTCCTCGGCCAGCTTCTCCTTGGCCGCTTCCGTGGCCTGCAGGATGACCCCGTGCTCATCCAGCCGCCGCTGCACCTGCTTCAGCTCCAGGTCCACGATCCGCTTGATCTCCTCGCGGGTCAGCGCTCGAAAGACCATGACGCCATCCAGCCGATTGCGGAACTCGGGGCGGAAGGTGCGGTTGAATTCGGCCAACACCTTCTGGCACATCTCCTGGTAATCCCGCTCCCATTCCTCCGCCGTGCGCGGCTGCTGGCTATCCGCCCCCTTTACCTTCGCCTGGAAGCCCAGCGCCGCCGAGCGCTTGATCAGCTCGGCGCCCACATTGGAGGTCATGATGATGATGGTGTTGCGGAAATCCACCTCGCGCCCTTTGGCGTCGGCAAGGCGCCCGTCCTCCATGATTTGCAGCAGTATGTTGAAGGCGTCGGGATGGGCCTTCTCGATCTCGTCGAAGCAGATGACGGAGTAGGGGCGGCGACGGATGGCCTCGGTCAGTTGGCCGGCTTCCTCGTAGCCGATGTAGCCCGGCGGCGCACCCACCAGCCGGGAGACGGTATGCCGCTCCATGAACTCCGACATGTCCAGTTGCAGCAGCGCGTCTTCGCTGCCGAACATGAACTCGGCCAACGCTTTGGCCAGCAGCGTCTTGCCCACTCCCGTGGGGCCCAGGAAGACAAAACTGCCGATGGGACGCGAGGGGTCTTTCAGGCCCGACCGCGCCCGCCGCACGGCCTTGGCAATGGCGGCGATGGGCTCATCCTGCCCCACGACCCTCTCGTGCAGCGCTTCTTCCATGTGCAACAGGCGCTGCGATTCCTCGGCGGCGATGCGCGAGACGGGCACGCCGGTCCACATGCTCACCACCTCGGCCACGTCGTCGGCGGTCACGCGAGGGCGCTCGGCCATGCCCTCCCCATCCAGCCGCATTTGTTCCATCTGTTCCTGCAATTCGCTGGCACGACGGCTCAGGGCGATGGCTTCCTCGATCTGCTCGGCCATCAGGGCTTCCTGCCGTTGCTTCTCCACGGCGCGCAGGCTGGCGAAGGCTTCGCGCAGGGCTATGGCCCGCGGGGTCTTGTACATGCGCACGCGCGAGGCGGCCTCGTCAATGGCGTCTATGGCCTTGTCGGGCAGGTAGCGATCGGTCACATAGCGGGCAGTCAGTTGGGCGGCGGCACGCAGCGCCTCGTCACTGATCTCCAGATGGTGATGCGCCTCGTAGCGCGCCTTGATCCCTCGCAGGATGTCAATCGTCTCCTCGACGGTCGGTTCTTCCACCAGCACCGGCTGGAAGCGCCGCTCCAGGGCGGCATCGCTCTCGATGCGCTTGCGATACTCGGAGAGGGTGGTGGCGCCGATGCACTGCAATTCGCCGCGAGCCAGGGCGGGCTTGAGGATGTTGGCGGCGTCCACTGAACTGCCGGCGGCGCCGGCTCCCACCAGCATGTGCACCTCATCAATGAAGAGGATGGACTTGCTTTCCTTGATCTCCTCGATGACTTTTTTCAGCCGCTGTTCGAACTGCCCGCGGTACATGGTCCCGGCCACCAGGCTGCCCACGTCCAGCATCAGGAGACGCTTCTCCTGCAGGGATTCCGGCACATCGCCCATGACGATGCGCTGGGCGATGCCTTCCACGATGGCTGTTTTGCCCACGCCGGGCTCGCCGACGAGGGCCGGATTGTTTTTCGTGCGGCGGGAAAGGATCTGGATGACGCGCTCGATCTCTTTCTGACGGCCGATGACCGGGTCGAGCTTGTCTTCCGCCGCCAGTGCGGTGAGGTCAACGGCCAGTTGGTCCAGCAGTTTGGTCTCGGGGCGGGGCGCTTTTTCGCCTTTGGCCTTCTCCGGCGCCGGCTCGCCCATCTCCAGGAGATGGCGCACGGCGGCTGTGCGCACCTGTTTGGGGTTCACGCCCAGCTTCTCCAGGGCTTCCGTGGCGATACAGGGTTCATTGGCCATCAGCCCCAGCAGCAAGTGACCCGGGCTGATGTAGTGATGGCCCATGGCCCGGGCCTCGTCAATGGCCTTCTGGATCGCTTCTTTGGTGCTGGGCGTGAGCACGGGGCGGCTCACCCGCGCGCCCCTTCGCTCAGGCATCATACGCTCCAGGCTGCGGATGACGTGGGAGGGGCGTATGTCCAGCCGGCGCAGCACCTGGGCGGTGATGCCCTCTTCTTCTTTGACCAGGCTGAGGAGCAGGTGTTCAGTGCCCACGTAATCGTGGTTCAGGCGGCGCGCCTCTTCCACGGCCTGGCTGAGAATCTGTTGCGTTTGCTTGGTGAAACGGTCCAGCTTCTCTGACATCCGAAATACCTGATCCATGCCGGGAGGCGATGGCCGAAACACCTCCGGCAGCCCTTAGGGGTGTTATGCTGGGGCGACGTTCCCTCGGGACAAAGGGTTTTCCCCGCTCCTACAGGCTCTCCGTTACCTCGAGTGGTTCGAGTTCCGCCTCTTCCGCTGCCGACTCATCTTCCGCTTCCGCAGCCACGAGCTCAGCCTCTTCCTCTTCGGCCGCTGGCTCAACTTCGGCCTCTTCCTCTTCGGCCGCTGGCTCAATTTCGGCCTCTTCCTCCTCGCCAGGCACCCCTTCTTCGCGCCAGTCGAATTCCACGTACTGATCCTCGGGCACCTGTCTGAGGCTGAGGGCCATGCGACGACGGTGCGGCTCGATGCGGATGATGCGCATGGTCAGGACATCGCCCCGCTTCACCACCTCGCGGGGATGGGTGATGCGATGGTCGGACAGCTCCGAGATGTGGATCAACCCCTCGATGCCGGGCCCCACACGGGCGAAAGCGCCGAAATCGGTAAGCTTGGTGATGGTGCCTTCCACGAGTTGGCCCACGGCGTAGTTCTCGTGCACCACACTCCAGGGTTCTGGCTGCAACTGCCGCAGGCTCAAGCCGATCCGCCGGCGCTCCGGCTCCACTTTCAGAACGTAAACCTCTACTTCCTGGCCCACTTTGAGCACTTCGCTGGGGTGTTGTACCTGTCCCCAGGAGAGCTCCGAAAGATGGATCAGACCGTCCGCACCGCCCAGGTCTACGAAAGCGCCGAAGTCGGTCAGACTGGTGACCACGCCTTTCCGAATATCCCCTTTGCGCAGTTCACTGAGCAGGCGCTCCTTCTCCTGGCGGCGCCGTTCACGCATGGCCAGGCGTTCGGAGAGGATGAGGCGGTTGCGGCTGCGGTCCAGTTCGACGATCTTGAATAAGAGCTGCTTGCCTACCAGATGAGACCAACGGCTGGCCCCCTTCGCCTCCGAGGGCTTCTCCTCCTGCTGCGTGACCAACTGAGAACCAGGGGCAAATCCACGCACCTGCCCCATTTCCACGATCAGGCCGCCACGGTTACAGCCGATAACTTTGGCCTCGAGGCTTTCCTGCGTCTGGAAAAGCCGTTCCGCCTCCCGCCAATCCCGCTCCTGCTGGGCACGGGCAATGGACAAGACGATGTTGCCATAGCGGTCTTCCGGCCGCACGACGTAGACCAGTATGGAGTCGCCCTCGTGGAGGCTGGAGAGATACTCCGGGTCGAGTTGCTCCAGTTCGCGGCCGGGGACGATGCCTTCGGTTTTGGAGCCCACGTCAACGAGCATCTCCGAAGGGCTGATGCTGACGATGGTGCCTTCCAGGATCTGGCCATGTTCCAACGTCTGGTAGGCGTAGGCCTGGGCTATTTCTGTCTCCATGAAGTGTTCGATTTCTTGGGCGTTCACCTCCTCTGGTTCGTATACTGCCTGGGCGTTCTGTGGCTGAGTCATGGATGTTTTTTTCTTCTCCTCGGTGATGGGGCTTGTACAGTGGCAGGTCTTCTGGTGCCTCGATGGGCTTTCACTGCACACCCTTGATAGCACAGCAGATTATACAAGAATTGGCCACAAAAGGCAAGCACGACTCTCCGCTTGCACAGGGCGGCCGGCGGCGATGCCCTCACTCGGCCAGGGCGATGGCTTCGATCTCCACCAGCGCCCCCAGGGGCAGGGCGGCGACCTGCACGGTGGAGCGGGCGGGCGGGACAACGGCGAAGGCCTGGCCGTAGACCTGGTTGACGGTGGCGAAGTCGGCCATGTCCTGCAGGAAGATGGTGGTCTTGACCACCTGGTTCAGACTGCTGCCGGCGGCCTCCAGCACGGCCTGCAGGTTGGCCAGCGCCTGGCGAGTCTGAGCGGCAATGCCGGAACGCAATTGTCCCAGCACAGGGTCTATGCCGATCTGCCCGGCGGTGAAGACCAGGTGGCCCACGCGTACGGCCTGCGAATATGGGCCGATCGCGGCCGGCGCCTTTGCAGTGGCGATGATCTCTCGTGGCATGGGGTCTCCTTATCACAGTGAAGTGGGGGGTGAGAGCAGCGCTACAGAGGTAGTCTCCCTCCAACCCCCATTTTACTCATCTTCGGCCCCGTTGTCAAACACGGTCATTTCGGTATCGCCAGAGCCATCAGCAGCGCTGCGGCCAGGGCCAGGGCGCCGCCAAAGTAGAAGGGCGCCGATGGGGCCAGGTAGCGCCACAGCAGGCCGGCGATAAGCGAGGCAGGGAAGTCAAGCAGACCCAGCACGGCGCTGTAGGTGCCGTAGGCCGTGCCGCGCAATTCCTCCGGCACGATGTCGGCCACCATGGCCCTGGCCGTGCCGTAGGCCAGGCCGTAGTAGACGCCGTACACCGCATACAGCACCCAGACGTGCCACCCCGTGCGAGCCAGCCCGAAGCCCAGGTAGATGGCGGCGTAGACCAGCCAGCCACCGATGATGAGCCGCCGCCGTCCGATGCGATCGGACAGCGAGCCGGCCGGCGTGCTGACCAGGGTGTAGATCACGTTGAAGGTGACCAGCATGCCCAGGACGGATAACACGCTCAGCCCTCGCTCCTGTGCCCGCAGGATGAGGAAGGCGTCGGAGGAATTGCCCAGGTCGAAGAGGCCGACGATGAGCATGAAGATACAAAAGCGGCGGCCCAGGCTGCGCAAGGCGAAGCGGGGCATCTCTCTTGTTTTGGTCACCGGCACGTCCCGAGCGCCCAGGGCCAGCGAGAGCACGGCCAGGAAGGCGGGGATGAGGCTGATGAGCACCACGGTCTGGAAAGTGTCCCGGCCCAGGGCCAAGGCATTGGCCTGGGTATACCAGACGACGCCCAGGGCGATGAGCAGGCCCAGCACGGCGCCGCCGGTGTCGGCGGCGCGGTGGAAGCCGAAGGCCAGCCCGCGATGCTGCTCGTCAATGGAGTCGGCGACGAGCGCATCGCGGGGCGCGGTGCGAATGCCCTTGCCCACGCGGTCGGCCCAGCGCACGCCGGCCACCGTGCCCCAGGAATTGGCGAAGTAGAAGAAGGGTTTGGAAAGGGCCGAAAGTGCGTAACCGGCTACGGCCAGCCACTTGCGGGCGCGCAGGCGATCGGAGAGCCAGCCGGAGAAGACCTTGAGCAGGCTGGCCGTGGCCTCGGCGATGCCCTCGATGAAGCCGATAATGTCGGTCTTGACGCCCAGCACGTTGGCCAGGAACAGGGGCAGGATGTTGATGACCATCTCGCTGGAGATGTCCATGAAGAAGCTGGTCAGGCTGGTGGCCCAGACGTTGCGGGGCAGGGAGCGCAGCCCGACTCGGGCCTCTGGCTGGCTGGTGTTCATGAGTCCCATCCTCTCACGGTAAGCGATACCTGATACGTAGAGCTACACCGTAGTACCTTGCCGGTGAGATTCTTGCACTACGGGCCTCTCACTGTCGCAGCACCAGGGGCAAGAAAGCCAGCGGCGGGTTGGGCAGCCAATACGCATCCGCGCTTTGCGTGCCGACCGTGCGAGCGTAGCGGAAGGTCAGGCCGGCTGTGCTGACCGTCACCGGCGTGTTGCCGATGACCTGGCCGGCCGCGCTGATCGCGTAGGCTTGCGGCGGCCCGCCGGCCGCACCCCAATCCGGCAGCCGCGCCACGGTCAGGTCGGTGTCCGGCCCCAACGGCTGGCGCACGATGGTGCCCCACTCCCCGCGCGTCTCGATCAGGTAGTGGTCGCCGGAGGTCAGGGTCGTGCCGCCGTAGCCCTTGAAGACGCCCGCTGTCAGGTTCCCCCCGTCGCAGGTCACCATGACGCCCTCGGCCGGGATGACGTGGGGCCCAATGACCCAGCCCCACCGGCTCGACCAGTCGGCATAGACCCGGCAGGTCTCGAAGTCGGTACGAGAAAGGATGGGGTCCTCCCAGGTGAAGCCGGTGATCCGCTGGTCGGCGTAGGTCGCCAGCACCCACTTTTGGAACTCGCTCACCACCCGCAGCCACTCGCCGTCCAGCCCGCCGCCGTAGTCGGGCGAGGGCACCACGTCGTAGCTGAGCATGTAGCCCATGGCCAGGTTCCAGCGCAAGATGCCTTTGCGGGTGGTGAAGGTCTCCGGCGCCAGGTCGTTCTGGTAGAAGAAGGCCTTGTCCCGCGCCAGCGCCGTGGCCAGGGGGTAGGGCTGCCAGCCCTCCGCGCCCCACCACTCGTCGGTCTGGCCCAGCACCTGGTTCAGGAGCACGCTGCCGTGGAAGCCCACCTCGGTCTCGGCCAGGCGGTCGTAGCCGGCGGTGGTCATCAGCAGCCTGTCCCGGTAGGTGCGGGTGTGGGCCAGCCAGCCGTCCATGTAGGCCAGGGGCGACGGCGAGGCCGGGTTGTAGTCCAGCGGCCATCCGGCCGAGCCGACCCCGTGCTCGTAGAGCAGGTCGGCGGGCACGTCGGTGGTCATCTCCCGCACCAGGCGGTCCAGCCGGTTGCGCACGAAGGTCGGGTAGGGCGAGATGACGTAGCCCGTGCGCGGGCCCCGGGGCTCGGCCAGGGGGTTGCCGTCCCGGTCCAGCACGGCCACGTCGCGCACCGTCAGCGGCGGCGGCAGGGTGGTCAGGGTGGGGGATTGGGCGTCCCACCAGGCGGGGTCGGTGTAGGGCATGACCAGCAGCCCGCGGGCCTGGGCCTGGCGCACCATGGCCGCCATCTCGGCCGTGCTGCCCCAGGCTGGGGCCGGCGGCAGCAGGTCCGGGGGGTTGGCCTCGAAGCCGCCCGGCTGGAAGGCCATGAGATGGAGAATGCCGGGCGCGGGGATGCGACTGAGGATGGTGCCGTAGGCGCTGAACGGCTGGCTGATCTGGGAAACGTCGGCCTTGTAGAGGGGTGCGGCCGCCAGTTGCCCGTAGCGCGCCCCCAGCTTGGTCCGCAGCGAGGGATACGCGGCGATGCCGTTGTCGGCCCGGTAGGCCTGAGCCGCCTCCAGCGCCGTATCGCCGACCCGCAGCCGCACCCAGGGCGTGGTGTAGGCGCTGCCGTCCGGCACGTGCACGTGGTAGACGTGGATCAGCACGGCTGTGTCCGGCAGGTACTCGTCGTCGTGGTAGAAGCCCAGGTCAAGATACGGGATGGCGCCGCCCGTCTGCAGGGTGTAGAGCGCCAGCCGGCCGCCCACGCTCTCCAACCACAGCAGATCGGCGAAGGTGCCGCCGTAGCCGGGGTAGCGCGTGGCGAAGGAACGGTTCTCGGCGAAGAACTGGGGCGTGAGCATGACTCCCGGCAGGAAGGGCAGCAGCGCGCCGTGGATCTCCGCCTCGGCGAAGACGGGGTCGCAGGGGAACAACACCTGGTCCAGGGTATAGCCGCGGCCGTTCTGCAGGCGCACCTGCATGTCCAGATGGCGGCCGGCCGAGGGCTTGAGCGTGACCTGGGCGGCCACGCGCTGGCTGCCGCCCGGTTCGGGGGTGTAGGTGAAGGTCAGCGTTTGTGTGGCGGCCGACCAGGTGTAACTGAAGCTATCTGGCGCGGCGGCGTCGAAGCCGCAGCCACCGACAAAGGCGCCCTCATCGTTGAACACCGCGCCCCACAGGCACTCATAGCGCGAGCCCAGGGTGACGCTGCCGCCCCCGGTCGTCTTGTCGGTGATGTAGGCGAGGCTGCCGTTGGATTTGCGAAAGCCGATCTCGTAGTAGAGCGTGTTGCCCAGCTTGATGAACTCCGGGTGTGAGTCGTCGAAGTAGATGCCGTCCTGCGGTGACGCGGTTGCCCCGGCTATGGGCGCGGCTGGCGGAAACGCCATGGCCAGGAGCAAAGCCACCCCGAAGAAACGACAGGCCATTGGACTTATGAAGCGTTTCATCGGTAAGACCTCCTTTCCAATGCGGCCGGGAACAGCTCGCTTGCCAGATTGGTGGGTTGGGGGGTTACCAGGGCGTCCTCAGAATCACGCTGTGGGCATACAGCCATCGTTCTACTGGTCGAAAGTATACACGGAAATGGCCGGGACGTCAATTAGGCGGGACGTCGCGGAAACAACCGCTCCTCGATGGCCCGCTTCGATTCCAGTTGATCGTCCTTGACCAGGCCGATATAGCCCCCTTCTATTTCCCTGGAAAAATGAACCGTCCCGAAAAACCCTAGCAGGTGGTCCCCGTCATTCTGAGCGAAGCGAAGAATCTTGGTTATGTCGTGTGAAACCGCTTGCCTGGCGGAGGGGAGATGCTTCGTCGCTTCGCTCCTCAGCATGACAAACTACCGGGGGACTTCCGCCGTGCCGGACTAGTACGACGCTCTCATCGCTCGCCAACGGGCTGATGAACTGCGCGAGTCCCTGGAGACAGTCCGCGAAATACTGAAGCAACAGGGGAAACTCAGTGCCTGAGTACACCATCGTATTTGCTCAGGGAAGATGGAGCGCCTCAGTGCTCATGTTGTCAGCCGGATATTCTCCAAGATAGAGGCCTTAGCTCAAGACCCTCGTCCCCCTGGCTGCCACAAGCTGTGGGGCTTCGAGAATCTTTGGCCCATTCGTACTCCTTCATGCACAAAAGACAAACCCCCTCTGCGCTTGGCGCACAGAGGGGGCCTGGTGATTCAACGGCGCTGTGGAACGCTACTGGCGCTTGCGGCGGCGCAGGCGTGCATATCCGGCCAGCCCTGCCAGCCCGCTGCCGAAAGGGGCAGGGTGGCAGGCTCTGGGAGAGGACGTCATAGACTGGCGAGTGCAGATAGGCCCGATTTTTGCTTCTTTTATCCGGCGGTGATATAATCTGGATCCGGCCAAAATGAATTGGGAGGTCCGGTAGGGGCGAGGCATTCCCCACGGATCATCCCTCAAGCCGTGCCGGCTCGTCGGATGGGATTGCGCCGCTTGACGACGGTGCCCCCGGAATGCCTCGCCCCTGTGTGTAAATTTACGGAGGTACGCATGGAGGAAAGAATCTGGCGTGAATACACCGCTTTGCCGCCCGAATTGCAGAAACTGGTAGCCGATTTTGTCACTTTCTTGCGAACGCGCTATGCACCAGAACGCACCAACAAGCCTGCCAAACGTACCAGGTTGGCCGACGAGCCTTTTATTGGTATGTGGAGCGATCGTGAGGACATGCAGGATAGTAGCTCGTGGGTGCGCAGCGTTCGCCAGAGCGAATGGATGGGGCGCCATGCTTGATTTGGTGATTGTGGACACCGACGTGCTGATTGACGCAGGGCGCAACAGTGGTATTCTTTTCAGGAGAGTGGAGGATGGATGACCATACACTCACGCAGAGGGTAGCCGTTCTGATAGATCGAGGCATCTTCAGGGACGAAGAAAGCCTGAGGGCCTCCGCTTATCGGAGCCTTTTGATCCTGCGGCCTGAGTTGAAGGTCGAGATTGCCCTCTCTTTGTATGAGCGGGAGGAGGTTTCCCTGGGGAGGGCAGCTGAAATCGCTGGCCTTTCTCGTGAGGAATTCAAGGAAATACTGGCTTCCCGGGGTATGGAGCGAAGAATGCCTTTGCGTTCCTCCGAGGAGATTGAAGCCGACGTCCGATTCTTGGTGGAGGGAAGATGCAAGGCATCTTGATGGACACGGACATTCTGAGCATCTTCGCCAAAGCAGATGCCTTGTCTCTCCTGCGTCATCTGCTCCAGTGTGAGCATTTTCTTATCACTCCAGGTGTGTTGAACGAGCTCCTGGTGCCGTTGGAATATGGGTATGATTTCCCCCGCCAAATCCTTGACCAAGCCGAAATCGTGCCTATGACGCCCGAGGAGGCTCAGGACTATGAGGCATTGAGAATTGAGGGGAAACTCAGCGTAGCCGATGCGGAGATGATCGCAATCTGTAAACGACGCCGGTGGATCTATATCACCATGGACAGGGTTGCCTTGCGATGTGCTGAAGAATTCGGTGTGCGCACTGTAGACCTGCGGGCATTACTGGAAGCGATCAAAAGGGCGGGATTGCTAAGTCTGAAGCAATTGCGGGCATTGATTGAGCGGATGGAGCGAGAGGATCGGACCCGAATTCCCTTCAAAGAGGCGCTTTTGAAGCCGGAATAGGTCACGCTGGAACACACCAACGCCAACCTTCTGGAGTGGCAAAAGCCAAGCCCCCTCTGTGCTTGGTGCACAGAGGGGGCTTTGTGATTCAACGGCGCTGTGGAACGCTACTGGCGGCGCTTGCGACGGTGCAGGCGTGCATATCCGGCCAGCCCGCTGCCAGATTCCCCGTCGAATAGCGGCTAATCGGCCTCCCTTTTCCATGTCGCAGGTATCGCTTCCCTGGCTGCCGGCGGCAATCGCTGCGGGTAAACCCGGATGTCAGCCTGTCTCAGCAATTCATCCTCCACAGATCGGACATGCTGTTGTTGCTTTTCCCGCGCCAGCGACATGCGGGCTGCCTCCCTTGCCTCCGCAGCCGAGACGGTGACTGACTTCAGCACCAGGTAGATAGCCGCCGTTCCATCCGGGCGCTCAAAGAGACCCAAATTCCCCTTGGGGCATCGTTGCCGCCAGCTCTTGCAACTCATGGTACATCGCCCGCGCCGATTCCACATCGGTAAACTCGATCGGTTACATTATAATTATACCATTCTTTGCGCAAAATCTCGAAATCGGACTTTCGCGCTCGCAATGGCCACAGCAAGCCTGCCCGCGCAGGACAGCGCAATACTATCCCCACATTGCCACCTCGCCCGTTTTCGGCTATAATGGGCACCAAACCCAACCGCCTTGTAACGGTGTTCTTTGACCGTCGTCTGAGGAGGCAGCGATGAGACTCAAAAGAGATGCTTCGCTGGAGTCGGCCGGGCAATGAAGTTTGACGCCTGAAACCCGCTCAGCATGACAAGTACGGTTGTAGTATTAGGCTTGTAGCGTAAAAACGCAACACGCAACACGTTCATGGACGTCATCCTGACCCACGAGCACACCGATTTCGATGCCCTGGCCTCGCTGCTGGCGGCCGCCAGGCTGTACCCCGAGGCAGTGCCCGTGCTGCCGCGCCAGATGAACCGCAATCTGCGCGACTTCCTGGCCCTCTACGGCGAAGAGTTCCCCTTCGTCGAGGCCAGGGAGGTGCGCCGCCGGCGCATCCACCGCGCCCTGCTCGTGGACACCCAAAGCGCCATCTCGCTCAAGGGCATGGGCCCCCACACCAGGGTACAGGTCATTGACCACCACCCGCGCAGCCCCGACCTCGATCCAGCCTGGGAATTCTTCGGCGAGGAGCTGGGGGCCACCACCACCCTGCTCGCCGAACAGATGGCCGAGGCCCGCATGTCCCTCACCCCCCTCGAGGCCACCCTGCTCCTCCTGGGCATCTACGAGGACACCGGCTCGCTGAGCTACCTCAGCACCACCGCCCGCGACGTGCGCGCCGCGGCCTGGCTGCTCGACCAGGGGGCCAGCCTGGACATCGTCAACGAGTTCATCCACCACCCGCTGACCCGAGAACAACAGGCCCTCTACCATCAACTCGTCGCCAACAGCCACCCCTACGAATTCGCCGGCCAGACGGTGATCATGGCCAAGGCCACGGTCAAAGATTATGTCGAGGAAATCTCCACCCTGGCGCACAAGGTCGGCGACCTCTTCGAGCCCGAGGCGGTTTTCCTGCTTGTGGACCTGGGCGACCGCGTGCAGATTGTGGCCCGCAGCGCCAGCGAGAACATTGACGTGGGGATCATCGCCAAGGCCCTGGGGGGCGGCGGCCATGCCCGCGCCGCCGCCGCCATGATCCGCGGGGAAACGCTGGAAGCCATCCAGCAGCGGCTGCTGGCCTTGCTGGAGACCCACGTCCGCCCCGCCGTCACCGTGGCCCAGATCATGTCCCATGGCGTGCAGACCTTGAGTCCGGAGACCACGGTGGCCGAGGCGGCGGAACGCATGCAGCGCTTCGGCCACGAGGGTTTCCCGGTGGTCGAGAATGGCCGCGTGGTGGGCATGCTCACGCGGCCGGAGATTGACCGCGCTCTGCGCCTTGACCTCGGCGATGCTCCGATCCATCGCTACATGCGCCGCGGCCAGGTGGTGGTGACCCCGCAAGACCCGGTGGAGCGGGTGCAGGCAGTGATCCGCGACAGCGGCTGGGGGCAGGTGCCCGTGGTGGACGAGAGCAGCGGCGAGATCCTGGGCATTGTCACCCGCACCGACCTCATCCGCCTGTGGGCCGAGCCGGCCTCGCCGCCGCGAGCCCAGGAGATGGCCCGGCGCATGGATGACCTGCTCCCCGCCGAGTTGCTGCGCCTGCTGCGCACCGCCGGCCAGGCCGCCGCCGACATGGGCTACGCGCTTTACGCCGTCGGGGGCTTCGTGCGCGACCTGCTCCTGGGCCAGCCCACCTTCGATGTGGACCTGGTGGTGGAGGGGGATGCCATCAAGCTGGCGCGGCGGCTGGCCAGGGAGCACGGCGGCCGCGTGCGCAGCCACAAGCGCTTCGGCACAGCCAAGTGGATTCTGCAAACTTCAAACTCCAAACTTCAAACTTCAAATTCCAATATCCAACTCCCAATATCCAGCCTCGATTTCGTGACGGCGCGCATCGAATTCTACGAGCATCCCACAGCGCTGCCGACGGTGGAGCGCAGTTCCATCAAGCAGGACCTGCATCGCCGCGATTTCACCATCAATACCCTGGCCATCCGCCTGGACCCGGAACACTGGGGGGAACTGCTGGACTTCTACGGTGGCGAGCGCGACCTGCGGGAAGGGCTGATCCGCGTGTTGCACAGCCTCAGCTTCGTCGAAGACCCCACGCGCATCCTGCGCGCCGCCCGCTTCGAGCAGCGCTTCGGCTTCCGCATCGAACCGCGCACGGCGGAGTTGATCGAGGATGGGCTGGAGTTGCTCGACCGCGTCAGCGGCGAGCGTATCCGTCACGAGCTGTACCTGATCCTGGCCGAAGAGGAGCCGGAGCGCGCCCTGGCCCGCCTGGATGAGCTGGGCGTGTTGCGCCAGATCAACCCCAACCTGCGCTGGAATGGCTGGCTGCAGGAGAAGTTCCCGGCCCTGCGTCAGGCGCTGGAAGCGCAGAGCGGGACGGAGCTTCCCCCGGCCCCCTCGCTCTACCTGACCCTGCTCACCTACCGGCTGGGAGCCGATGACCTGCAGGCTTTCCTGCAACGATTGCGCATCGTGCGCGACGATCGTCTGCTCGTGGAAGCTGTGCACAGGCTGCGGACACAGGAAGCGGAGCTGATGCGCGATGAACTGCCCGCCAGCGGCATCTACCGCCTCCTGCATCGGACATCGGATGCGGCGCGTTTCGTCTTCGGCGTGGCCAGCGATTCCTGGCTGGTGCGACAGCGGCTGGAACAATATCAGCGCCGGCTCCGCCGGGTGGAGACGGAAATTGACGGCTCGTATCTGCGGGAACTGGGCGTGCCGGCCGGCCCCATCTACCGCCGCATCCTGGATACAGTGCTCGACGCCCGGCTGGACGGCCAGGTGAGCAGCCGGGAGGAGGAAGAGGCCCTGGTGAAGAAACTGCTGGCGGGAGAGGGATAGATCGGTGCATGGGCATTGACATTGATCATGCCAGCCGGATTGTTAATCTGTCGCATCTAAAGCAGAGGCGTTGCCCCTCACTGCTTTTTCCTTCGTGGGAGCAAGGCCCAGCATAACAGTCAGTTCCGAGCATGTCACGCCTTAAAGCATGTCCATCATCGCCATCCTGGGCATTGCCAGCGAGATAGAGCACCTGTGCGGGCAGTTGGATGCCGCCACCCCGGAGACGACGCCGGTGGGCACGTTCTGGCAGGGGTGTTGGGCCGGACAAAAGGTCATCCTGGCCCGGTGCGCCGTCGGCAAGATCAACGCCGCCATGGCCCTGCAGTGGCTGGTGGATCACCACTCGCCGGATGTGCTGCTCAACTGCGGCTCTGCGGGCGCCATCGCCCCCCAGTTGCGGGTGGGTGACGTGGTCATCGCCGACCGCGTGGTGCCCTACGACGTGGGGGTCTTCCTGCAACGGGGCTACGTGATCACCGGCAACGAACTGCCCGGCTGCCGGTCAACCCATTGGCGTGTCTTTCCAGCCGACCCGCGCCTGGTGCGTCTGGCGCGGGAGGCTGCGGAGGGGATAGACTCCAGCAGACCACGAGGGCTCATGGCAGATAGCAGCGTCCACCGCTTTGCCGCCGGACCTGGCGGTCCGGCGAGAGCAGATGGGGGCAGCAGAAGCCTATGCCGGGTCTGGGTGGGTCCCATCGCCTCCGGCGATCAGGTGGTCTTCGCCGACCGCCCCAAGCGCTGGCTGTACCAGACCTGCGGCGCGCTGGCCGTGGAGAACGAGGGGGCGGCCCTGGCCCAGGTGGCCACCGCGCATGGCCTGCCCTGGCTGGTGCTGCGCGGCATCAGCGACACCGCCGACGCCGCGGCCGCCTTCGACTACAGCCGCCTGCTGCGCTACGCCGACGAGGGCTGCGGCCCTCTGGCCTGGCTGCGCTTTCAGGCCCGCCGGCTGATCTATCTGCTGTGCCACCCGGACACACGCACCCGATGGCGCCGCTTCGACGCTGGCGTCCGTTTGGTGAACGCCAACTTGACCGCCCTGCTGCAGTGCTTATTGCCGTCGCTCTGAGATCGCAGACGTCTGGCCTGCGTTCCAGGCAGTGACCATGGTCTGACAGGCCACCACGAAGCACGAAAATGTCATTCTGAGCGGAACGAAGTGGAGCGAAGAATCTCATGCGGGAGCGAGCAAGAGACCCTTCGCTGCGCTCAGGGTGACATTTTCGGAGCAGAGAGGAGGGATATCGCGCCGAAAACCCTGTGCTGCTGAGGGTACCTTCCAGGAATCCGGCTTTCTCTAACACACGTCCAAGGAGGAATAGGACCATGGAGCAGATTTCCCGCTTCGCGGGTCTCCTGGCACGGGGCTTGTTTCTGCGCCCTGAAGCCTACGAGGAGATGCGCGAAACCCGCAACCCCTTCGTGGAAGGGTTGTTCATCGTCGTTGTCGTCGGGGTGATCGTCGCCCTTGCCGCTGTCATCGGCAACACGCTGGAGTGGGCCTCCACCCCCGATCTGGCGGCCATCCGCCAGACCGTGTACGACGGCCTCACCAACATGGATTGGTTCCAGCAGTTGGAACAAGCGGTCGGCCGCCCGTTCATAGAGCAGTTCCAGAGGCAATGGGACTGGCAGTGGCGGATCATGAGCACCCTGATCCCCACGCCGGTCTCCTCGCTGGCCGGCATCGTCACCACGCCGCTGCGCCTGATCATCGGCTGGCTCATCTACGGCCTGCTGGCCCATCTCTTCGCCCGCCTGCTGGGCGGCCAGGCCAATCTGGGCCAGACGCTGGGCAGCACCGCCCTGGCCGTCACCCCGCAGGTGCTGAACCTGGCCGGGTTGCTGCCCTTCGTTACCCTGGGGGGTGTAGTAGGCACCTGGGTTCTGATCTGCCGCTACATGGCCCTGAAGCAGGCCCATCGCCTCAGTTGGGGCCGCGCCTTCTGGGCCACCGTGCTGCCGCGGCTGGTTATCTGGCTGTTGGCGCTCGTCCTGGGAGGCATCGTCGCCGCCCTGATCGCTGCCTTCATGCCGCAGTTCGTGCAGTTCCTGGGAGGTTCATGAGATGACCGAGATACTGAATGCTGTGCGGGGCGCCATCACCCTGGACATCCCCGCCCTGATGCGCTTCCGCCAGAGCGAGAACGTATTTCGCCGCGGCCTGACCATCCTGGTGCTGGTGGCGCTGATCGTGGGGGCTGTGGCCTTCCTGGTAGACTTCATCGGCGGACTGATCAGGCCGCCGTTGGCCACGGAGATGGCCGAGATCCAAAGCGGCATCGAACAGTGGTTCCAGTTCATGCCTGAGGAGGGCGCAGCCGAGTTCAGACAGCTTTTCCTGCCCGTCCTCGAAGATGTTCTGAAGATAGTCGGCGATGTCGCGGCACTGCCCACCCGGCTGCCCAGAGCGCTGACCGTCTTCTTCCAGGCGCTGGGCCGATGGGTCAACAGGCCGCTGGCCATGCTGGGCGGCTTCCTGGGCTATGGCATCTGGGTCATGCTGGCGGCCAAGCTGCTGGGCGGCCGCGGGCGGCTGCCGGAGTTCCTGGGCACCGCCGCGCTCTCCTCCGTGCCCTACCTGCTGTTGGTGCTGGAGAGGGTGCCCTGCCTGGGCGGCATCCTGAGCCTGGTGGCCTGGGTCTGGGGCACCATCATCTGGGTCGTGGCCACCGCCGTGACCCACGGCTGGGCCGTGCCACAGATGACAGAGGAAGGCGCGGTGACAGGCTACGAAGTCGCCTGGGGCAAGCCCATCCTGGCCGTGCTCCTGCCGGCGCTGGCTGTGGCTGTCCTCGTCCTCATCGGAGGCATCAGCCTGCTCCTGATCATCCTCAGCGCCATCCAGAGAGCAGGAGGATAAGCAAGAAGGCAACGAGTTAACAAGGCAACAAGGCAACGAGTTAACAAGGCAACAAGGCAACGAGTTAACAAGGCAACAAGGTAACGAGGCAACAGGGGCGGGAGGCCCTTATTGCCTCGTTGCCCCATTGCCTCGTTGCCTCATTGCCTCGTTGCCCCATTGCCTCATTGCCTCATCGCATCCTGCATCCTGTATCTTTTTGCGGAGGCGAAAGGTCATGAGATGGCCATGGACAAGACGGCGCCGGCCGAAATGCGTCGGCCTGGCCCTCAGCGGTGGCGCGTTACGTGGCATCGCCCACATCGGCGTGCTGGAGGTGCTGGAGGAAGCGGGCATCCGGCCGGATGTGGTGGCCGGCACCAGCGCCGGCGCCCTGGTCGGCGCCCTCTACTGCGCCGGCGTGCCCTTGGCAGAGATCAAGGCTGAAGCATTGGACCTGAAGTGGAGCAAGATCGGGCGGGTGACGCGGCCGCGCCTGGGCTGGTTCGACATCTCGCGCATGGAAGAACGGGTGAACGAACTGATCGGCGGACGCACCTTCGCCGAACTGGAGATCCCCTTCGCTGCGGTAGCGGCCGACATCCTCAGCGGTGAAGTGGTCGTGCTGCGCGAGGGGTCGGTGGCCGCCGCCGTGCGCGCCAGTTGCAGCGTGCCCGGCGTCTTCACGCCCTGCGTCCAGGGAGACCGACTGCTGGTGGATGGCGGCCTGCTGAACAACCTGCCTGTCTCCGTGACCCGGCAGATGGGCGCCGATTACGTGATCGCCGTGGACCTGTTCCCCGCCGTGCAGCGGTTCAAGCCGCCTCGCCACGTGGCAGAACTGGCCATGCTGGCCTACTTCAACCTGGCCCTCCTGACCCATCGCGAGCGGGACGACGCCGACTGCCTGATCATGCCCCAGATCGCCCATCTGGGCATCACGGATTTCTCACACGCCGCCGAGTTCATGGCCAGGGGACGGGCGGCCGCCGAGGCCGTGCTGCCCCAACTCCGACGGGACCTGCGGCTCTGATCCGTCCGCTGTCGGGAAAGAGAAGCGGAAAGGTCAGAGCGCTTGTCTTTCGCCGAGCAGGGATTTTACCCTCGAACGGTTATCCGAGGACAGAGATTATGACAAACCCGGAGAGGAATGCGCATGGAATTTGCTCCCGAAGGGCAAGAGTTTGAGCAGACGTGGCCGCTGCCGCATGCGGAAGGGGCGGCTCAATGGCCCGAAGAGCCGGCCGCGTGGCCGGCAGAGGAAGAAGTGACACGCAAGGCACGCCGTAAGCGGCGCGCCCTGCCCTGGCTGGGCTGGCTGATCATCCTGACCCTGCTCTGGCCACTGCTGTATGGCCCGCTGATCTATTTCTACGCCACCGGCTGGCGGCCGCGTCCGGAGTTGTTGCGCCAGTTCCTGCTGACCCTTTTCGGCGTACATACGGCGCTTCTGCTCCTGGCCTGGGGTGGGTTGTGGCTCTGGCAACGATGGCAGGAAGTCCTGCGCCGTCGGCGCTTCGAGGCCAATCGCACGCTGGAGCAGCTTCTGGCCCTCTCCCCCGGCGAATTCGAGGAGTGGACGGGCGTTCTCTTCGAACGTCAAGGCTACCGCGTGCGCAATACCCCCGACATGGCCGACCATGGTATTGACCTGATGGTGACCAGCCCGAGAGGGGAGCGGGCAGTGGTACAGTGTAAACGTTATCGGGGCACAGTGGGCGAGCCGGTGGTGCGTGACCTCTATGGCACGATGCTGCATGTGGGAGCCCGGCTGGGTTTTCTGGTGACCACAGGCAGCATCTCCCCAGCCGCCCGCTCCTGGGCGCGGGGTAAGCCGCTGGAGTTGATTGACGGCGAGCGGCTGGTGCGCTTGGCAGGGCAAACCTGCAACCGGTAGCGAGGCTCGCGAGTGTCATTCATAGGGCAGCTAACTCTTCGGGGGTTGCCACCTCTCCACGCCGTATCTCCTCTCGCGCCTCCTCACGCCGTGCCGTAAAAAACGGATGGCTGGCAAGCAAATAGTCCTCCAAAGCCTCGTCATCTATGGGCAGCAAAATGCCGCAAGGACGACCACGGTAGGTGATAATGTATTCGGCCTTGCTTTCGCGCACCGTGCGCATGATCTCGCTAGCCCTGGTCTTCAGATCGCGTATCCCTATGGTGGTCTCCATCACTCACTCCCTATCAAATGTGGTTACCTTCCAGACTACATTATAATACAGCGCCGGGTTGTTGTCAAGAATCATCGTCAGCATCCTGGATTGACAAGTACAGCAGCCTATGCTATACTTTGTTTTGTCACGGGCCGCTAGCTCAACTGGCAGAGCAGAGGGCTTTTAACCCTAAGGCTGGAGGTTCGAGTCCTCCGCGGCTCACAGGCAAGGCAACTGAGGGGTCTGAGGGGATTGGGGGGCGAGAGGCCCTCAGTCCCTTCAGACCCCTCAGCCCCTTCAGGCCCCTGAGTTCCTTTCTACAAGGAGTTACCCATGTCACCTTCCCTGTTCACCCAGGCAGTGCACGCCGGCGAGCGAGCCCCCCGGCCCGACTTCACCCCCGTGAGCACGCCGCTCTACCGCTCTGTCGGCTACCTGTATGACGACATGGACACGCTGGACGCCATTTTCGGCGACGAGCGGTCCGGTTATGTCTATCCCCGCTATGGCAGCCCTACTGTGGCGGCACTGGAACGTGCCGCGGCGACCCTGGAAGGCGGCGAGGCGGCGCTGGCCACCAGCTCCGGCATGGCCGCCATCCACCTGGCCCTGCTGGCCGCCAACGCCAGCCACGGCAACTCCGTCGTGGCCGCCCAGGATTGCTACGGCGCGACCTACGCCCTGCTGCGCGACCTGTTCACCGCCCAGGGCGTAAGCGTGCGCTTCGTGGACATCGCCGACCTGGCCGAGGTAGAGAGCGCGCTGGCCGAAGCCAGGCCCGCCGCCCTGCTGCTGGAGACCATCTCCAACCCCCTCCTGAAAGTGGCGGCTATCCCCCGCCTGGTGGAGATGGCCCACGCCGCCGGCGCCCAGGTGATCGTGGACAACACCTTCGCCACGCCCTATCTCTGCCGCCCGCTGGAACACGGCGCCGATTTCGTCGTGCACTCCAGCACCAAGTACCTCGGCGGCCACGGCGATGTGATGGGCGGCCTGGTGATCACCTCGGCGGCGAAGCGGGCGCGCCTGTTCCAACTGATCAAATTGCTCGGCTGCAACCTGGGGCCGGACGAGGCCTGGCTCACCCTGCGGGGGCTGAAGACGCTCCCCCTGCGCATGCGCCAGCACTGCGCCAACGCCCAGGCCGTGGCCGGGTGGTTGGCTGAGCACCCGCGCATCGCACGGGTGCACTATCCGGGGCTGCCAGACCACCCGCAACACACGGTGGCCAGGCACCTCTTCGGCGAGGCTGGCTACGGCGGCATGGTCAGTTTCGAGCTGAAGGAGGCCGACCGGGCGGCTGTGTTCCGCTTCCTGGAAGCCCTGCAGCTCATCCTGCCCGCCACCACGCTGGGCGACGTGTACAGCCTGGTGCTCTACCCGGCCATGAGCTCCCATCGGGCGCTCTCGCCCGCCGAACGGGCCCGGCTGGGCATCGGCGAGGGGCTGGTGCGGCTTTCGGTGGGCATCGAGGCGGTGGAGGACATCATCGCCGATTTGGAACAAGCGCTGGCAAAGTAAAACGTCATGCCTGAAACGCAGGCGTGAAGCCAGTTACAATGTTACCCGGCAACATTTGCGCGACCCGCGAGAATGTTGCCGTCATTGCGAGCGGAGCGAAGCAATCTCCTGCTCCCGCCATGATAGGGATTGCGCCTCGGGCAAGCCTCGGCGGCCTGTCCCGAGCGCCAGCGAGGGATGGCCCTTCGTCGCTCCGCCCCTCGCAATGACCACATGAGAGTTTGGTTGCGGCTTGGCCGCGCCAGGTTTTACACTTTACGCATCACGTCTTCAAGGGAGTCTGCAATGACACTGCTCTTGCGTATCTTCTGGGCCTTCCTGAAGGTGGGAACCTTCGGCTATGGCGGCGGGCCCTCCATGATCCCCCTGGTGCAGGAAGAAGTGGTGGATGTCAACCACTGGCTGAGCACCGAGGAGTTTGTGGACGCCCTGGCTATGGGCAACGCGCTGCCCGGGCCCATCGTGGTCAAGATGGCCACCTACGTGGGCTACAAACTGGCCGGCATTCTGGGGCTGCTCTTCGCCGTGCTGGGTGTCTGCCTGCCCGGGCTGATCCTCATGCTGGTCATGGCCGCGCTCTTCTTCCGCTTCAAGGACCACCCCAAGGTGCAGGCCACCTTGCAGGCGGTGCGGCCGGCCGTGGTGGGCCTGTTGGCAATGACCATCGTGGACATCTGGCCCTCGGCCATCCACAAACGCTGGGACGGCGTGCTGATCGCCGTGGTCACCCTGCTCGCCGTCACATTGCTGAAGGTGCACCCGGCGCTGGTCATCCTGGCCGCGGCGGTGCTGGGGCTTATCGTGTACTGAGATGATGGTCAGCAGAGATCGTTTCGAATGCTTGGTGGCCGAAGCGCTGGAGGGCCTGCCCGAGGTTTTCCGGGAGAAACTGGACAACGTGGCCGTGGTGGTGGCCGATTGGCCGTCGCCGGCCGACCTGGCCGCGGCGAGGCTGCGCCCGGGGCAGACCCTCTTCGGCCTGTATCAGGGTGTGCCCCAGACCGCACGCACCAGCCACTATGGCCTGGTCCCCCCGGACAGGATCACCATCTTCATGGGGCCGATCCTGCGTGCCTGTCGCAGCGAAGCGGCCATTCGGGACGAGGTGCGGCGAGTGGTGTTGCACGAACTGGGGCACCACTTCGGCCTTTCGGAGGGGAAGCTGAGGGAGTTGGGGGTTTAGGAAAGACTACTCCAGCGGGGTCAGCCAGCGGGTCTCCCGGTCGCTTTCAGCAGCCCAGCCCTCCAGGCCCTCGTCGTCCAGCAGCAGCCACCAGCGGAAGCCCTCGGCGTCCACCGGCCCATCCTTGACCGTAAACTGCGTCCCCGCCGGCACGCGGCGCATCAGCGTGCCCGCTGCCTGATAGCGCAACGCCAGCCAGCGTCCCCCGGTGGTGGTGACGACCACGCGGTCGCCCCGGCGCACGGGCCGGTTCACCGGCCGCGGCTCGCCAATGTCACCGGTGAGCCAGATGTCCTCGCTGTCGCCGTCGGCCACCCAGCCGTTGAGCCCCTGGCCGCTCTCCACCCGCCACCAGCGGTAACCGTCCGCCTCCACCGGCCCTTCGCGCACGGTGACCAGCACGCCGGGAGCAAAGCGCCCCAACACCTTGCGGCTGGCGCCGGGCGCTTCGCGCACGTTGAGCCCCGTACGGGCGATGACCCGCGCCGGGGCGTCGGGCCGCAAGGCTTCAGGCGGCAGCGGCGTGGGCGTGGCCGTGGGCACGGTCGGCATGGGGGTCGGCGTGGCCGTGGGATACGGCGTCGGCGTTGCGGTGGGCCGGATGGCCGTCGGCGTGGCCGTGGGGCGAGGCACTGTGGGCTCGGGCCGGGGCAGCACGTTGCCGCAGGCCAGGGCGGGCAGCAGGCTCAGCAGCAGACAGGCGACGAGCAGCAAGCGCCGCCATCGTGGATACTCGAATGCAAACCAGAAGCTCAGCATCTCCGGCGCATCATCGGGGATATGCGCGCACCTATCGTTCACCCCGCATTCCCAGCGTGAAAGCCACCACACGCTCTACCTCGGCCAGGATCTCGTCGGATACCTGGCCAAGCCGGACGAGAAGTCGGCTCTGATCCAATACCCGTATAGATTTCGCCCCGTTTCATGCCGCGCTATCCTCTTGTGCCAGCAAGTCGGCGTACTCGTTTATGCCGGCCTCAGCCAGTGTCATATCTTCGTCGGCAAACTCAGCATAGAGCGAAGCCAGGTAGCGTTGGTGAGCTACCAGTTCTCGCCATTCGACTGGCCAATCCGGTGTGCCCATTGTCTGGGCAAGGGCCATCTGCACTGTCTACAAAACGCCTGGCATACACGACTCCAAAGCCATCCTCAAGCCCATCACCCCTGGCTCTGAGCCAACAGCAGGCTGAGCTGACGGGCCGTGCCCACGGCCTGCCCCTGCCAGTGGTTATTGGCAAAGCAGTACACCACATCCGCTTCCTCGGCCAGGCCGCGGATCTTGGGCACCCACTCCAGCAGTTCGGCATCGGAGTAGGTGTAGTCGTACCGCTCCCAGGCCTCCTCGTGCCGCCACCACTTCTGGGCATTGCGGCCATGGAAGCGCACGTAGGCCACCGGCCCCGTGGCGCGGGCCACAGGCGGGATCAGCCCCTTCAGCCGTGGCTCGTCCACACAGCAAAAGCCGATCTCCTGCTCGCGCAGGAAGCTGAAGGTCGCCTCGGTCAGCCAGCGAGCGTTGCGGAACTCCACCACCAGCGGCAGATCGCCCATCCCCTCTCGCAGGCGGCGCAGGAACGCGCGGTCCCCCGCCGTGGCCTGGAAGGAGTAAGGGAATTGGGCCAACACGCAGCCGAGCTTCCCCTCGGCGATGAGCGGCTGCACCCCCTCCAGGAAGCGGGCGAACTCTTCGGGCGTGGCCTGCTCCCGCTCGTGGGTCAGCGTGTTGGTGGCCTTGAGGGTGAAAGCAAACCCCTCTGGTACCTTGGCCGCCATGCGCTCCAACGTGCGCGGGTCGGGCAGGCGGTAGTAGGTGAAGTTCAGTTCGCAGGTGCGGAAGCCCAGCTCGCGGGCGTAGTAGCTCAGCCACTCCGCCTCAGGCAACCCCGGCGGATAGACCGGCCCCACCCAGTCCTTGTAACTGAAGCCCGACGTGCCGACATGAATCGTGCCCATGATGGGTCCCCCCTTTCCATGCAATCATATCACGAATGCGCCCGCGCGTCAATTGCGGACTTTGCCCTCTCATGTTTTCAGAACGCGAAAGAGGCGAAAAACGCTAAAGACTGTGAGAATGCCTTGCCTCTGCATTGGGCCGGTATCTGTCTGGCAGGCCGCCGGATCCTTCACTTCGTTCAGGACAGGCATGGCTGTCCGGCGGGAGCCTGGAAAATGAACCATCCCCGTTTTTTCGCTGACTATTGGCTTGGGCAGGAAGCCGGGTTGTGATATACTCATTGTGGCAGGACCGACAAGACAATGAACGAGGAGGGCGACGATGAGCAAAGCGGATTTCCTGGCCCAGTTGGACGCTGATCGGCAGAGGTTACTGCAAGCTATCGAGGGTTTGTCCGACGAGGAGATGACCGCCGCCTCTGCCGTGGGCGAATGGTCGGTGCAGGACATCCTGGGCCACATCGCCGCCTGGGAGTGGGAGGTGGGCGCTTTCCCTCAGCTTGGAAACACCAGCTTGCGCCGGCTGCTCGATTGGCACCATGACGGCGAGCACGCCGCCGACCTGGAAGCGTGGCGGGCCAGGCTCTGAACAGGCGGGCAGGAGAGACTCATGCGCCTGGGAGCACACATGTCCATCGCCGGCGGCGTCAGCCAGGCGCTGGAGCGGGGACACTCCATCGGCTGCGAAGCCATCCAGATTTTCACCAGGAACCAAAGACAGTGGCAGGCGCCGCCGCCAGACCCCAACGAGATCGAGCGGTTCAGGCTGAAGCAGGCAGAGACGGGCATCCAGCCCGTGGTGGCCCACGACTCCTACCTCATCAACCTGGCCTCGCCCGATGAGGCCATGTGGCAGAAGTCGCTGCAGGCCTTCATCGCCGAGCTGGAGCACTGTGAAGCGCTGTCCATCCCCTGCCTGATCATGCACCCCGGCTCGCACCTGGGCAGCGGCGAGGAAGCAGGGCTGCGTCGCATCGCCCAGGCGCTCAACCGCGCCCATGCCGCCACGTCCGGCTTCGGGGTGATCACCCTGCTGGAAACCACCGCCGGCCAGGGCACGAACCTGGGCCATCGTTTCGAGCAACTGGCGGCCATCCGGGAGATGATGAAGCAGCCAGAGCGGGTGGCCGTTTGCTTCGATACCTGCCACGCCTTCGCCGCCGGCTATGACCTGCGCACGCCCGAAGCATACGCCGAGACCATGGCTGAGTTCGACCGTATCCTGGGGCTGGACCTGCTGCGCTGCTTCCACCTGAACGACAGCAAGAAAGGGCTAAATAGCCGCGTCGACCGGCACGAGCACATCGGACGGGGCCTGCTGGGGCTGGAGCCGTTCCGCTTGTTGCTCAATGACCCTCGCTTTGCCCATCTGCCCGGCCTGCTGGAAACGCCCAAGGGGCCAGACATGCGGGAGGACGTGGAGAACCTGCGCATCCTGCGAGGGCTGGCCGGGCCGGGAGTCGAGAAGTACAAACATAGTGTGGGGTGCGAACACTTCCAATGAACATCTTATCCAAAATCGTGCTGGGGCTCCTGGCCATCCTGCTCGGCTGGTTCATCCTCGTCCAGACCGTCGGCCGACTGGTGCGCAAGCTCTATCCCTTTCCTATGCCTGCTGTTGCCGCTCAGTGGTTGGACTTTCCCATGCGCCGCTGGATCACCGACCCGGCCGTCGTCCTGGAGCGTGCCGGAGTCCGCTCAGGGATGCGGGTGCTGGAACTGGGGCCGGGGCCGGGGTTCTTCACGCCGGAAGCTGCGCGACGGGTGGGGCCCAGGGGACGATTGGCCTGCGTGGACGTCGCTCCGCCGCTGATCGGGAAGCTGAGGGCCAAGGTGCGTCGGCTGGGCCTGGACAATGTGGAGGCTGGCGTGGGCGACGCTTGCGCTTTGCCCTTCGACGAGGAGACCTTCGACCTGATCTTTCTCAACAGCGTCCTGGGCGAAATCCCCGACCGGGTGGGGGCGTTGCGCGAGGCATATCGGGTATTGAAGCCCGGCGGGACACTCTCGGTCACCGAGTTCCTGTTCGTGCTTCGTGGCGGCCTGTCAGGCCGTGATCACTGACTCGGTTAGGCCATGCCGGCGAGCAGGGATCAGGACGAGGCGTATCCTGATCACTGATCACTTTCCTCCACGGGCATGTCTTCATCCTCACGCCCTGCCGACGGCCCCTGGCGCAGGGCGGTGCGGGCGGCGATGGCGAAAAGGGAATCCTCATCCACGGCCAGCACGCGGTAGAACTCGCGGTTGGCCTCCTCCTCCCGCCCGCTGCGGCGATAGGCCAGCCCCAGATTATAGCGGCAACCCGCTTCGTAACGAGGATGAATCCCCGAGGGCAGCCTGGCCAGGGCGTCCTGCAGGGTTTCCACCGCCTGCTCCGGGGAACCAGCCTTCAGGTAGGCTACGCCCTTGCCGATGCAGGCCAGGAGCCGCCCCATCGGATCGGGCCACAGCCGCTGAGCCAGGTCGAAGGCGGCCAGGGCTGCGCCATGCAGCCGCCGCTGGCTCAGAAAGTTGCCCAAATCCACCAGCCAGCGGCTGCGCATGGTCACCAGGTAGATGACGATCAGGAAGAAGACAGGATTCACCGGCACGCCGGCCAGGAAGATGAGGGCGGTGGCGATGGCGGTGAGGGCCAGTCCTTCCAGAGTGAATTGCAGCGAAAGCCCCTGCTGGCGCACCGCTGCCAGGCCGCCGAAGACCAGGATGAAGAGCAGCCCCGTAAGCGGGGTGACGAGTTGAAGGTTCATGGGTTGATCCGCGTCACACAGAGGCGACAACGGCGGCGGCCAGGTAGCCTACAGTGTACTGGCCCGGCCTGCGGTCGCCTGTGACGTCGCCCGAAGTGGTCTGGTGCAACACCTGCACGCGGTCAGCGCCCAGGGCACGAGCGGCCTCCAGCAGAGCGATGACCGGCATGCGGCCACAGACGCTGCAGCCCGGCTCCGTCAGCACCTTCTCGATGCGGGCCATGTCGTAACTGATCAGCGCCTCCGCCACTGCCCGGTCACGGCGCACGACCTCCTCATAGTTGGGTATGTGGTGCAGATCGGTGCTGGCCACCAACAACACGCCGGCCTCGCTGGCGGCGATCAGTTCGGCCAGCAGCCCGCCCAACTGGCGCGCCACCGCCGGGCGGTCGGTGTTGAGCATCAGCGGCACCAGGCGGAAGTCCCCCAAGATGTATTGCAGGAAAGGAAGCTGGATTTCCAGCGAGTGTTCGTCGTCTCGCTGCACGCCGCTCAATTCCACCCGCTCGGCCAGGCGTTCAATGAACGCTTTGTCCAGCGCCACCAACCCCAGCGGCGTCTCGTAGTGAGTGGCTGTGGAGACGACGATATCCGCTCCCCAGAAGGCGCGGTGGTTGGGGCTCATGATGACGACGATGTCGTAGCGCCTGCCCTCAAGCAGCTTGTAGCTGTAGGCTGCCGTCTGGCCGGAGTAAATGTAGCCGGCATGCGGGGCGATGAGGCCCAGCAGCCGGCCTTGCAGCCGCTGCTCGGGCACGCGGGCGAAGAACCCCTCCAGCATCTGCCGCAGCCCCCGCTCTGTGCCTGGATACCACGACCCGGCGATAGCCGATGGTCGCACGATCCGCTCAGTCTGTTCCTTCGTTCTCATGGCCTTTATACCTCCCATCATCCGTCTCTCTCCATCTGCCCTCTTCCATCTTCCGTTCCAGCACCTCCAGCCGTTCGCCGGTGCTGACAATCAACTCGGCCACGAAGCCGACGAGGATGAGCAACAGCCCGGCCAGGGCCAGGCCGCCCGCCAGCCAGAAGATGGGCCGCTTCTGCGTCTGCTCCTGGAAGAACCAGAAATAGGCCAGGACAAGGAAAGTCACGGCGCTGATGGCCAGGCTGGTCAGCCCCAAACCGCCAAAGAAGCGCATGGGCGCCTGGCTGAAGGTGAGCAGAAAACGGATCACCAGCACGTCGAGGAGGCTGATGGGAATGCGGCTGAGGCCGAAATGGGACCTGCCCGCCTGCCGAGGATACCAGTTGGTGCGCACCTCGCCGATGCGGTAGCCCTGGTGAGCGGCGATGTGCAGCAGGAAGCGGTGCCAGTCGGAGCGCAGCGGCGGCAGTGTCTCCATCACCTGGCGGCGAAAGCCCTTGATCCAGTTCATGTCGTGGGCCGGCACGCCGAACAGCAGGCGGGAAACGGCATTGTAGATGGCCGAGGTCACGACTTTGCCGCCCTGTCGCCCCTGCCGCCAGCCGGCCACCACATCGTACCCTTCGTCAAGCCTGGCCAGCAGCTTAGGGATATCCTCCTCGGGATCCGATTCCAGGTCGGCGGGCAGGAAGAGGATGACATCGCCGCGCACGGCGCGGAAGCCGGTGCGCAGGGCGGCCGTCATGCCCAGATTGCGTCGGTGGCGGATCAGCCGCAGGAAAGGATAGTCTGCCTGCAGCGCGGCGGCCACCTCGCCTGTGCCGTCGCTGGAGCCATCGTCCACCAGCACCAGTTCCCCGCGTACTCCCAGCGCGGCGAAGGCCCGCCCCACCTTCTCCACGAGGGTGGGGATGTTGTCAGCCTCATCCTTGGCGGGGACGAGAACAGACACGAAGGTGGAGCTATTCTCAGTCACGTTCGTTTTCACGCTCTGCTTGCTCTAGCACAGCCAGGCATTCTTCCGGTGTCCAAACTGGGATGCGTTCAACAAGCTTCCCAAAATGGTAGTCATAAGTGATGATGGCATCGCAGTTGGCCTCCAAGGCCATCCCTGCGTGACCCACATCGCTGATATCAAGCAATTGCAGGCGATGTTGCCAGAGGCTCAACCTCTCACGTTCCAGAAACGGCTTCACTAATAATGGCAGACTAAGCAGTTGGACAAGGCCCAAGCGAACAACTTCGCTTACATCATCCGCAGGCCACTTTTCGGCCACATAGCCATAAAGCTCAGGGAAAAGGTAGAACGAAACTGCCCCTTCCACCTTACGGCTAGAAATAGCAGCGAAAAGGGATTGCGTTGGAGGGAATCTCTCCTCTTCGGAGAACTCGCCATAGAGATAGACGAGCACTACGGAACTGTCAAGGTAGACTCTCATTCATTGGCTCCGTCTTGTTCTCAGGAGAATGCCACTTCCGTGTTGCACCACCGGCAGCCACCACATCAAACCAGTCCTGATGAGCTTCAATGGTCTCGGAGGCTTTTTGCCTGACCTCGCGAAGCGTTTCAAGCATATCTTCAGAGGTATCCATATGCTTCAGAAGCTCACGCAGCTTCGTACGCGCCTTGGAAACCTCTTCTGGCTGTTTCAGATATTGCTCCACTGCTTCTACGACCAGTGCGTCAGCTTCCACACCTCGACGCCGTGCCATGCTCTCAATCTGCCTCAGCAAATCCCTGGGCCAGGTAATAACCATTGTAGGTGCTTCCATTTCCAATACGGCTTGCGACATGCTCTATCCTCCTCCTAACCACAGGCGATGCATCACCTCGAGAAATCTTCACTTCTTTGTGATTTCCTGTTCTTATAGCATGCTTTACCGCTCCTGACAATCTGCCTTCATCCCACGAATTCCACCACCGCCTGTACGACGCGTTGCTGTTGCTCGTCGCTCAGTTCGGGATACATGGGCAGCGACACCACCTCGTCGGCACAGGCCTCGCTGACCGGGAAATCGCCCCGCCGATAACCCAGGCCCCTATACGCCGGCTGCAAATGCAGGGGCAGCGGATAGTGGATGACAACGCCGATGCCCTGGGCCTTGAGATGCTCCACCAATTCGTCGCGGCGCGGCGTGCGGATGACGTAGCAATGGTAGATGTGCTGGACGTGCGCCGGCGCTGCGGGCGTGATCACCTCCGTGTGGGCGAAAAGCTCGTTGTAGCGCGCGGCGCGCGCCCGCCGCGCCGCGTTCCACTCATCCAGGTAGCGCAGCTTGACGCTCAGGATGGCCGCCTGCAGGGCGTCGAGGCGGTAGCCCCAGCCCAGTTCATCGTGCTCGTACTTGCTGACGCGGCCGTGGTCGCGCAGCTTGCGCACCCGGCCCATCAGCTCTCCATCGCTGCTCACGACCAGACCACCGTCACCATAGCAACCCAGGTTCTTGCTGGGATAAAAGCTGAAACAGGCCAGGTCGCCGAAGCTGCCGACGCGACGGCCGCGGTAGACCGCACCGTGCGCCTGTGCGGCGTCCTCGATGACCCGCAGGCCATGCCGCCGGGCGATGTCGAGGATGGCGTCCATTTCCGCCGGCTGGCCGTAGAGGTGCACGGGCATAATCACTTTGGTGCGCGGGGTGATGGCCGCTTCGATCCTCTCCGCATCAATGTTGTAGGACCGCGCATCAATGTCCACGAACACCGGACGGGCGCCGGTCTGCGAGATGGCTTCACCGCTGGCGAAGAAGGTGAACGGCGTGGTGATGACCTCATCGCCGGGGCCGACGCCGCAGGCCAGCAGTGCCAGATGCAGGGCCGCCGTGCCTGTGGCCACGCCCACGGCCTGCTCGACGCCGCAGTAGGCGGCAAAGGCCTCCTCGAAGGCCTGCACTTCCGGCCCCAGGATGAAACCGCAATGATCCAGCACCCGTTGGATGGCCGAGTCTATCTCCGGCTTGATGCGCGCATATTGCGCCTGAAGGTCAACGAGAGGAATGTGGGTAGTCATACGAGTCTCCTTGAGGTTGACAGATTGGTGGACCCGGTAAAAGCTGCCAGCTTGTCCAGTTCCTGGGTGATACGCTCGATCTCGGCCTGGGCGTGCTCGATTTCATGGATGAGGGGAAGCGGCACGTTGATGCCCTGACGGGCACGTTGCAGCTCCAGCTCGTGCAGATTCCGCTTCTGCACCTGCAACTGCTGCTGGAGATACTCCGCCTCCTGTTTCTGCCCCTGGATCAGCATCTCCTGGGTCGTCCGCTCCGAGACACGGGAGTACTCCATCGTCGGCAGTTGCTCCATGTGGGCCTGCAGCCAACGCTCGAAGAAGGTGTTGTGCGCGGCCCAACCGCCGTCGCGCTCTTGCAGATAGCCCAGCTTGGTCAGGCCGAAGAGGAAGGCGCGCAGAGGAGACGAGCCTATCCCCGTGGCGCGCTGTAAGGCCACCTCGTCCACAGTGCCATAAGCCGCCACCTGCCGCAGGATGGCCTGCTCGAAGGCCGTGAGATGCCGATAGTCTATCTCGAAGAAATGGGCCAGCATGTCCGTAGGCTCCAGGTCAGAAGGCGTGATGGGCCGCAGGCGTCCCTCCGCCTCGAACAGACGCTGGCATAGGTACTGGATGAGATAGGGATGATCATTGGTGTGGCGACGGATCTCCTGCACCAGCGGCGGAGGCACCTCCACCGGCTGTGGGCCCTGCGTCTGACGGATCAGCGCCTCCGCTGCCGCAGGGGATAGGCCGAAAAGGTTGCGCAGGCCAAAACCGAAGAGGAAAGGCGACGTCTCCCAGTCCCGGCAGAGATCGTTCAGGCGGCTCAGCGCCCGGGTGGAGGCCATGATCACCCGCAACCCCTCCCCCTGCTGCAATTCCGCCCGCAACGAGGCCAGCAGGCGCGGATTCTCCTGGCCGGCCAGGATCAACACCTCGGCTTCGTCCCAGAGCAAAAGCACCTTGCGCCCGGCCCGGCGGGCGCGCTGGCGCAGAAGCCGCAACTGGCCGGGCAGGTCTCTCCCCTCCAGTTCTTTCAAATCCAGGCCCACCGGCCGGAAACGCTCCAGGACATCCTCCACAGCGTACATGAGCCGCTGGCTGAGCTCGGCAAACGTTGAACAGCCCTCCATGTCCTGATAAAGGGGCACATACATCTCATCGGCCAGGGTGAGATACTCCAACTGGCGCAACAGTGACGTCTTGCCCATGCGCCGGTTGCCGATGACCCACACGGCGTCCACGGGGCTGTGCAGCAGATGGTCAATCAGCGTCTCCCGCCCGTAGTGGTGAGGGCCGCGAACCCAGCCGCCAACGATGTATGGATTGCGCATCAGGAATCACTCCTTGCCTGCCGGCAGCACCTCTTCGGGCGCTCCGGTGGCCGGTGGCAGTTCACCCCAGGCCTGGGTGATCGCCTCGTGGGCCGCTTCCACGTCCGCCAACGTCACCCGGGTACGCCCGGCGGCCAGCATGCGGTTCACCGCCTCCAGGCAATACTGCTGAATGCGATGCGGTCGCCCCTCCCCGTAGGTGATGATCTGCTCCACCGCCTGGTCATCGTAGCGGTAGATGCCCTTGACCGGCTCGGTGATCAGCTCCCGCGCCTCCTCTTCGCTGAAGGGGGGAAGCTCCACCTCGTTGAACAGGTTGTACCAGGGGCTTTCTGGCCGGTCCCACTCCTTGCTGATGTGCACGCCGGCCACCACCGCGCCCAGGTTCTGGGCAAAATCCTGCATGAAAATGCGGCGCAACTGCACCTGAACGATCCGCTCATAGGTGTCAATCACGTCCATCTCGTCCATGAGCAGGATGATGCGGATCTCCTTGGACGTGGTCTCCCGCAGGGCCGCCAACAACTGGGAGAAATCGCGGCTGAAATCCCGGTCGCCATACTCCTGAGAGCTCTCCGCCCTGAAGAGCAGGGGCGGCAGCTCGGGCAACAAGGCGCCGACACTCTGGACGATCCCTTCCATCAAGGTGTGGAACAGGGCGGCCTCCGGTGTGCCTTCCAGGTCAATCAGGACAGGGATAAAGCGGTACTCCGGATCGCTGTCTTCGCGCAGGCGGTTGGCCAATTGGTAAAGCAGCGTCGTTTTGCCGATGCGTCGCTCGCCATAAACCATGATGCTGTTGTTGTGCAGGATGTGCAGGATGCGGCGCAGCAGGTCGGCGCGGCCAAAGAACATGTCCTCGCGGCGGATGGGCTCACCGGAAATGTAGGGGTTGAACTTGCGCTTCAGTGCCTCCCGCGCCTTGCGCTGCGTCTGCCTTCTGGAGACGGTAAACAATAGCAGCGCCCCCACAGCGGTCAGCATGATCGTCACAATGGCGCCGAAAGCGGGAACGGGCAAGGCCAGCGGCTGTCCGAACCAGGGCAGGATCACCGCCGCACTGACCCTGATGGGCAGGATTACAGGCTGAGAGTAATTGAAATCCTCGTCGCGTATCTGCAAATGGAAGGTGTAGTCACCCGGTGCCAGGCGATTGTAGGATACCAGCCCCTCGCGGCAGAGGCGCCAGTTCTCTTCGACCCCCTCCAGATAACAAAGGGATACCAGGCGCTCCGGTGGCGTGCGCAGGTCACCACCGCCGAAACTGATGGTCAGCGCCTCACCGCTGAGCATGGCAACCTCTTGTCCCTCGTACTTCTGGCCACTGACGGCGGAAATGTACCCCTTCGGAAGCCCGGCATCGGGTTCGTAGCGGCTGAGCCCGCCCTCCGTCCCCAGCCACACCGCACCCTGATCGTCCTCCAGAATGTGCCTGACCAGGTTGTTGGCCAGGCCATCGCTGGCCGTGTAACTGCGCCAGGTGCGGCCATCGTAACGGGTGGCCCCGCTGGGTGTGCCGAACCAGAGGCCGCCCCGGCTATCCTCGGCGATGGCCACCACGCCGTTAGCGGCCAGGCCATCGGCCACGGTGTACGTGGTCCATTCCCCGCCCTGATAGCGGCTGACCCCGCCAGCCCAGGTGCCAAACCACAACGCGCCGTCGTCGCTTTGCAAGATGGCTCGCACCTCGTTGGCGGCGAGCCCCGAGTTGGCCCGGGTGAGCGGCTCCAGCCACTGCTGACCATCGTAACGGCTCACACCCTCCCGCGTGCCTATCCACAGGATCCCCTGCTCATCTTCCAGGAAGGTCAAGACCCAATCGCTGGCCAGACCCGGGGTATTGGCCGTCGTCAACGTCTCCCATCGCCGGCCATCGTAACGGCTGAGGCCCTGATGCGTGCCGACCCACAACGTGCCGTCACGGGTCTGCTCGATGGCGAAGATGGCGTCGGCAGCCAGGCCATGCCCGGCGCTGCTGAACACCTCCCACTCCTGACCATCGAAGCGGGCCAGACCCCAACCATCGGTGCCCACCCACAACGTGCCCTCGGCCCAGCAAAGAGCCGAAATGCGGTCCGAAGGGAGGCCCACTCTGTCGCTGTCGCCCGGCGAAAGGATGGGATGCCAGACATGCCCATCGAAGCGCCGCAGGCCGCCCTCTGCACTCCCCAGCAGCAGCTCGCCGTCCGGCCCCCTGGCCAGGGCCCTGATCGTCTCACGAACAGGCGTTTGCCAGGTGCGGGCATCATAGCGGCTCACACCTCCAACCGTGGCAAACCACAGAGCCCCGTCGGCATCCTGGAGGATGCTGGTGACGTTGTTCGCCGCCAGGCCATCGGCCGTGGTCAGGCGGGCGAGTTGGCCGCCATCATAGCGGTAGACCCCATAGCCGTTGGTGCCCAGCCAGAGGAAACCGCGATCATCCTGAGCCAGAGACCACACCTCGGGCACCGGCAAACTGAGCCAGTCCCGTCCGTCAAAATAGCGGACGCCATCCAGTGTGGCCACCCAGAGCCGGCCGTCTCTGCTCTCCAGCAAACGGTTGACCTGCACCCCGGTCAGCGCCTGGACATCCTGGCAGGCCCGCCATTCAGGTCCCTGGCAGTGTTTCAGGCCCTCATCGGTGCCTACCCAGAGCGCTCCCTGTGAGTCCAGCAGCAGGGAGGAGATGTTATCGTTGCTCAAAGCGTCCAGGATGGCAAAACTCATCTTCTGCCTGTCCAGGACAAACGCCCCGCTGGCAGTGCCGAGCAGCAGCCGCCGCTCATCCACCTCCAGCAGAGAGCGCACATTGCCGTCGGGCAATCCCTGTTCCCGCCGCCAGGCTATCCACCCCTGACCATCGTAATGGCTGAGGCCTTTGGAGGTGCCGAACCATAGCGTGCCGTCGCTGGCCAGCAGGATCGTCCGCACCAGATTGCCGGCCAGTCCGCCCGCCGTGTTCTCCTCAGTAAAGGTCATCCAGCGGCCGTCGAAACGGCTGACACCGCTGCCGTCGGTGCCAAACCAGAGCGCCCCCTGCTGATCCTGGATAAGCGTCCATACCTCATTGGCCGCCAGACCATGTTCGGTGGTCAGGAGCCGCCATTCAGGGGCTGACCGTTGCGCCTCCACGGGCCAGGGGACGGCAAACATGGATAGGGTAATACAAGCCAGGAAGAGGAAGGTCAACCGAAAAGGGCCTCGTTTCCACATCGCCAGACTCTCCCTCGAAAATAAACCCGGTGTGTTTTCGTCCTTTCGTGCTCCGACCTCAATACGGGTGCTCCATCAGCCCGTAGGGGCATTCCAGTTGCTCAATCTGCCTGATCACCCGCGCCGGGTTGCCCACCACCACCGCCCGCGGGGGGACGTCTTCCACTACCACCGAGCCTGCACCCACCAGGGCCATCTCGCCGATGGTGATGTCAGGCATGAGCGTGACGTTAGCGCCCACCTTGGCCCCGCGCTTGATGGTCGCCCCCTTGATGCACTCCTTGGCCTGGGGACAGCGGGGATGCAACACGTTAGTGATGGAGACGCACGGCCCGATCCAGCACTCCTCCTCCAAAACGGTGTATTCGGGCACGAAGACGTTGGAATGGATGCGCACCCCGCGGCCGATGCGCACGTGGTGCTCGACGACGGTGTGACTGCCGATGCTCACATCGTCGCCGATGTCGTTGTATTCGCGGATCAGGACGCCATGCCCGGTTTGCACCCGCTTGCCCAACCGATTGCCGGCGTAGATGACGGTATGGGATCGGATGATGCACTGGTCACCGATGACGGTGGGCAGCTCGCCAGGCGCGGCGCCGCGCGGCGGATGCCCCAGAATCACAAAATCGCCGATCTGCACGTTCTTTCCCATCTGAACCTGGGGATAAATCTTGTACGTTGTCTCCATAAACTGACCTGTGTCAAACTGTGACTTTGGGGCCTGGTAGCAGTCTAATCTGTGGGGGGGAGTCCTGGGATGGTTCATTTTCCAGGAAAACAGGTTGACACCTTGTGCGTTCGATATTTGCCCCTCCCCCCTGCCCCCCATCGCCGCTTCGCAGCGTGAGGAGGGGGAGGAGGCAGCACTGCCAATGCTGGAGAAGGCCAGACATGAAACAGACATCCGCTACCAGGAGGGCCAGAGCTCTCACCGTGTTTCTTTTCGTCGCCGTCAATCTGCTCTTTCCTCTCACCACCCTCGCTGCACCTGCCCGGCAGGGGCAGATACACACCGTTCAACCGGGCGAGACGCTAAGCAGCATCGCCGCACGCTACGGCGTCAGCCTGTCCGCCATCATGCAGGCCAACGGCATCTCCAATGCCAATGTCATCTACGTCGGCCAACGGCTGACGATTCCCGCCGGCAGCAGCGGCACAGTCCAGACCCATGCTGCAACCACAACCAGCGGAAGCAGCTCGGGTTACGGTAGCGACTCAGCGGAGATATGCGACAAGTACACGGTACGTTTCAGAGACAGCCTCTCGATGATCGCTGGCCGCTACAACGTCACAGTGGAAAGCATTCGCCAGGCCAACGGGCCGTTGGGCTCGTTCATCTGGCCCGGTCTGACGCTCAATATACCCTGCAGTGCCACCTACCTCCACAGCCCGGAAAGAAACCCTGTTTACCAGCCCACCCCATACGAAGACGATTGCCCGTCAACGGCTGACAGATACCAGGTGCGCTCCGGTGACACCCTGGCCAGGATCGCCAGGCGCTGCGGTGTCTCCCCCCAGGCCATCCGGGAAATGAACGGCCTGCGCAGCGATACCATCTACGTCGGCCAATGGCTGATCATCCGGGGACCCGGCAGGGCGACGGCCACGCCGACCAGCTATTACGTGCCCACACCCACGCCCACCTTCACCCCGACGCCGGCCTGGGCAGGGGTGACGCCGACCGCAACCCCCACAGCGGCACTGTCAGGTTGGGAGGTTTTCCCGACGCCACAGGGCCGGTAGACAGGGGTTGCCCTCCCAAAGGCCGGGCGAGAGGCAGGCGCTCATGCGGTTCCGGCGCGGCATCACCCCCTGGCCAGGGAGACATCTACCCCTCCCTGCTCCAGCGAGGCCTGCGCCGCCTCCAGCACGCGCACGACCCGCAGGCCGTTGAGGCCATCCGTTTGCGGGCGGCGGCCCTGGCGCACGCATTCGGCAAAGTGCGTGCACTCGATGCGCAACGGCTCGGTCATGTCCAGCCTGGGGATGGCGATGTCGCCGGAATGCACGCGGTACTGAAACTCCCCGTAGATGTCCTCTCCCTTGCGATACACCCCCTTGTCGTAGACTTTGATCTTGCCCTCGTCGGCCACATCGTCGTAGACCACCATGCGGCGGCTGCCTACCACGGTCATCCGCCGCACCTTGCTGGGGTCAAGCCAACTGACATGCACGTGCCCCAGCACATGGCCGGGAAAGCGCAGCACCAGGAAAACCACATCCTCGATAACGCCGTTGAGAAACGTGCCGCCGTGAGCGGCTACCGAGAGGGGCATCTCACCCAGGAGGTAAATCAGGATGGAGATATCGTGGGGAGCAATGCTCCACAGGGCATTGACGTCGCTCTGCACCCGGCCCAGGTTGACCCGCGTGGAGTAGATGTAATAAACCTGGCCCAGCTCACCAGCATCCATCAGCGCCTTGATCTTGCGCACTGCCGGATGGTACTCGAAGATGTGGCCGACCATGAGCACCCGCTGCCGCTCCTCGGCCAGGGCGATCAACGCCTGCGCCTCCTGGCTGCTCATGGCCAGCGGCTTTTCCACCAGGACGTGCTTATCCGCCTCCAGCGCGGCGCGGGCCAGCGCGTAGTGGGTGCGCGCCGGCGTGGCGATGACCACAGCCTCGATGCCCGCATCCCCCCACAGGTCATTCTGATCAGACGTGGTGATAACATGCGGGTAAAGCATCCGCATCCTGTCCAGTGCCTGAGGGTCCAGGTCACAACAGGCCACCAGTTCGGCTTCGGGGATCTGATGCAGATTGCGGGCCAGATTCGGCCCCCAATACCCACAGCCGATCAGCCCCACGCGTACGGGATCGCTCAACCTCGCCTCCAGCTTCGCCACGGAAGAGTTGCCACATGATAGCACAGAGGCCCATAAAACGCAACCCCAGCGCAGGGGATTGCGGATTGCGGAATGCGGAATGCGGAATGCGGATTGCGGATTGTGGAATATCATCTCGAACCCGGCAATCGTGGCCTCTCGCGTCTCAGAGCTTATGGCAGCGGGCCAAATTGGAATGAGGCGAAGGCCATGGCAACGGCGGGTGATGTCGCTCCGAGGCCAACGTGCACGGCGACCGGTTGCAGGACGTCCAGCGCCTCCAACGCCTGCCCCGGCGCGGCCCCCTTCACCCCGATGACAGCATGTCCCCAGCGGAAGCGGCCGCGCAGATCGCCTGTGGCACCGATGCTCTCCAGGGCCGAGACCGCCTCTGCACCCAGGTTCAAGGAAGCCTCGTCGGCCACGGCCACGGCCACGATGCTTCCCTCCGGCAACCCGGCAATGAAATCCGCCAGTCGTGGCGAGGCCTGCGGGTCGAGATGGGTGTCGAAACTCCCGCTTGCCAGCACCCGCCCGACGGAGTCGAGGGCCACGATGTTGTAGCCCCGCCGGTTGGGCGAAAGGTCCCGGCCGTTCACATAGATGTGGCCCAGGTCATTGCCGCCCGTTTCCAGGCCGGCGCTCTGCACGACGATGGCCGGCGTGATCGTCTGCCCGGCGACCTCCGTGCCGCTCATGCCTGACACCGGGATGTCCGCCAGCGGGTAGAGCTGCGCAAAGCGCAGACGGAAGTCGTTAAGCCCCGGCTGCACGGCCCCGGCAGGCAAAACGACTTCGTACTCACCCCAGCCGGCGGCCAGGGTCAGCGCAGCCCAACGCCGGCCTCGCGCCCACACTTCCACCACCTGCCCGGATGACGGCACCCAGGCGCGGAAGCGCAGCCGACGCTCATCGCCAAGCAGTGTGGCCAGCAGCCGCACCTCACGCCGCTGCGCCCAGACGGCGGCCTCCCCCTGCACGTTGTCGGTCACCGGGCTCCACCCTTCGCCCAGATGCAGCCGTCCCAGCGGCGTGCTCAGGTCAATCGGCGCCGCCGCCGAAGGCGGCCAGGCGACGCGGTACAGGCACACCCCTTGCTCCGCCGCGACGGGCTCCACAGGCAGGGTCTTTTCGGCGTAGGCGCGCAGGGCAGGGCTGGCCGGCGGCTCGTGAAGCACGACGTAGCGCACGCCGAGGAAACGCAGCACCTCCGCGGCCAGCGCCCGGTCCATGGCTTCCACCTCCGGCGGTATCTGGTGGCCGTTTTGCACGGCGATCAGGCTGTTGAGCAGCGGGGCCTGGGCAAAGTACTGGAACTTGAATTCCGGATTGCGGGAAGTGTTGCCCCCCAGCAGCCGTTGGCCGTGAGCGGTCTGATACCACTGCTCGAACATGATGATGACGTCTTGCTGGCCCAACACCCGCGCCCCGTTGCGCCAGCCGATGGGCAGCTCCAGCACGGCGAAGTCGCCCGGCTCGGCGGCGAGGCGCTCGTAGACCGCCGGCACGCGCAGGTCCGAAAGGGGCAGGGGGATGCTGAGATGTTCGAATAGGAACAAGGCAACGAGGGCCGAGGCAATGGGGATGTAGGACAACTCCTGCGGAGTTGTCCTACGCACCGCGCTGGACTGAAACAACTCCATCAAGCCAAAGCCTGCCAATACGGCACAGGAGAGGACGAGCATCACGCTGTAACGGCTGGGGTAGCGGTTGCCCTTGAAGAAGGGAAGCTCAGAGATGAGGGCGAAAGGACCGGGGATGCCCGTGTCCTGGCCGTTGATGCGCAGTGTCGGCCCCAGCGTGAACAGGAAGAAGACAAGGGCGGACAGCGCCCAGAAGCGCACTGCCGGCGAGCGTCGCCCTCGCCATAGCCCCCAGGCGGCCAGCAGCATCACGCTGTAGCCCAGGTACAGGTGCTGTCCCTTGTCGTGAGGAAAAGGCAGCATGGCCGCCAGTCGGCCCAGAAGCGGGTGCAACTGCGTGGGCCACAGGTAGCCGGCCAGGTCGGCGGAGAAGACATCGGCAAAGCCTCCGCCGGAGGTGAAGAAGTCCCCCTCGGTGCGCAGGTCGGGGAGCATGTTGGCCAGGAAAGGGATAACTCCGAGCAAGAAGAGAATGGCGAGTACAAGGAGATTGCGGAAGAATGAGCGGAAGCGTAATGCGTAATGCGTGATGCGTGATCCGTGTCCTGTCAGAGTCTCGCGTATGAGCTCATACAGAACGTAGAGGGCGATGAAAATGAGCAGGAAAGAGGCAAAGGTAAGTTCGGCGTAAGCCTGGCAGAGCAGGAACAGGGCGGCGAGGCCGGCATCGCGCAGGCGGCGATCACGCCCGGCGCGCAGCACGTACAGCACAGCAAACGGTATCCACTGCGAGCTGGCGACGTTGAACTGCCCCAGGCTGGCGTAGAAGAGCTTGCAGGAGGAGAAAGCATAGATCAGCCCGGCGAAGAAAGAAGCAAGAGGCAGGAGGCAAGAAGCAAGAGGCAAGAGGCAAGAGGCAATTTGAGCTTTGGACTTTGAGCTTTGAGCTTTGAGCTTTGAACTTTGAACTTTGAACTTTGAACTTTGGATTTGCTCTGCCAGTACGTATTGTGTCAGCAGGTAGGCGCCGTAGCCGCTGAGGACAAAAGAGGAGAGCAACAGAAGGTTGGAGGCAGGAACCAGGCCAAAGGCGAGCTGCAAAGGCACGGAAAGCAGACCGTTGAGGATGGTGAGCGTATAGAAGGCCAGGTTGATGCCGATGGGGTGGAACATCCAGCCGCAATGGAAAGGGTTGATCTGCCGGTCCACCAGGGCGAACTTGACCCACCACAGGTTCCAGGCCAGGGCGGGGTCGTCAATGCCATCGCCGGGCACGTGCGTGCCGAAATGCCGGGCCATGGGATAGGTCAGGATCAGGCCGAGCACGGTATAGATGGCCAGCACAAGCAGGTGGCGGCGGATTGTGGGCTTGACGGATGGCATAAGCCGATGTTCCAGGTTTCGGGTTCCAGGCTTCGGGTTGGATGGGCAGATTATGCCACCAGAAGCCCCTTTTGGCAAGCGCTGAGGCGTGATTCCATCGGCCCTCATTTTTCTTTTTTGTCCACTTGGGTTACAATAGTAGTGAACGTGCGTAAGCGCTGGGGCGACTTCTGGTCAACTCATCCGCATCAATCGTCCCATACAGTGAGGCTCTGTAGTGCAAATAACCTACCAGCAGGCTCTTGACTTCATTTTCAGTTACACAGACTACGAGAAGCTGGCCCGCTTCACGTACGACGCCGCGACCCTCGACCTGAGTCGCATGGAGCGGCTGCTGGCGTTGCTAGGGAATCCGCACCGCCGCTTCCGTTCCGTGCACATCGCCGGCACCAAGGGCAAAGGCTCCGTGGCGGCGATGGGCGAAGCCATCCTGCGTGCCGCCGGCTTCCATACGGGACTTTACACCTCGCCCCACCTGCATACCTTCCGCGAGCGCGTGCGCGTGGATGGCCGCTTGCTGAAGCAGGAGGAGGTGGTCGCTCTCACCGAGCAATGTCGTCCAGCCATCGAAGCTGTCGAAGGTATCACCACCTTTGAGATTATCACTGCCCTGGGCTTCCTGCACTTCGCTCAGCAGGGGGTCGAATGGGCAGTCCTGGAAACCGGTCTCGGCGGCCGCCTCGATGCCACCAACGTCGTTATGCCGGATGTCACGGCCATCACCTCCCTGAGCTACGACCATATGGAGCTCCTGGGCCACACACTGGCCCTTATCGCCGGCGAGAAGGCCGGGATCATCAAGCCGGGCGTGCCGCTGGTCTGCGCGCCGCAAGCGCCGGAGGCGATGGCGGTGATCGAAGAGACCTGTCGTCAGCGAGGAGCCGAACTGATCCTGGTGGGCAGGGACTGGCGCTGGCAAAGAACGGCGAGCGATCTCAGCAGTCAGACGCTGGATATATGGGAAGAGACGACTGGTGATCGCCCACCGGTCAGGCATGAGCACCTGCGCATTCCCCTGCTTGGCCAGCACCAACTGCTGAATGCCACGATGGCTGTGGCCCTGATGGAAACGCTGCGCCGCCAGGGGCGGGCCATAACCGAGGAGGCCATACACGAAGGATTGGCCCAGACGCGCTGGCCGGGCCGGCTGGAGGTCCTGCAACAGCATCCCTTCGTGGTGGTGGATGGCGCACACAACCCCGATTCGGTGGCCAGGCTGGTGGCCGCGCTGGCCGAATGGTTTCCCCCTGCGCGTATGGCGCTGATCTTTGGCGCTTCTGTGGACAAGGATATTGAGGCCATGCTCAAGGCGCTGCTGCCGTTGAGCGATTACGTGATCACCACGCGGTCGCGTCATCCTCGGGCCGCCGACCCGCGCCGGCTGGCCGAGATGATCGCCCCGCTGCTGCGGGCCGGTCAGTTGCTGACCGTGAGCGAGAGCGTGGCCCAGGCCGTGCAACAGGCACTGGCCTGGGCGCAACCCGCCGACCTGGTCTGCGGCACGGGCTCCCTTTTCGTCGTCGGCGAGGTGCGGGAAGCGCTGGCCGACAGGTTGCCGCCCGACGACTGGGCGCACGAAGCCGAGCCCCTCAGGTGACTGTCATCTGACTGGAGAGAACAACCGATATGAACGAATGGTATTTTGCAGATAGCCAACCCAGTTTCTCGCTCCTGGACTTGCTGGTCAAGGATGCCTTGAGAAGCGAACGAGATGAAACGCAGGAACCCCTGGCCGATATCGAGATTATGGAATATCCGGTGCTGCCCCTGCGCAACATGGTCGTCTTCCCGCAGATGGTCGCGCCCCTCTCCGTGGGCCGGGACCGCTCGGTGAAAGCGGTGGAGGCAGCCACGGCCAACGAGGACCTGCTGTTGGTCGTCGCCCAGCGGGACGAAGAGGTCCACGATCCCGGCGTACAGGACCTCTACTCTGTGGGCACCGAATTCATCATCGGCCGCGTGCTGCGCATGCCCGATGGCACCACCAACGTGCTGGGGCAGGGTCGGCAGCGCATGCAGATCGTGGATGTGGTGCACACCGAGCCTTACATCCGGGTGCGGGCCCTGCCCATCTTCGAGCCCAGTGTGAAGGCAGCGTCGGTGGAGGCGTTGATGCGGGCCGTGCTGGGGCTTTTCGAGCGCTGCGTGGAGCTGTCTCCTTACCTGCCCGACGAGGCTTATGTGGCGGCCATGAACATGGATGAGCCGGGCACGCTGGCCGATCTCATCGCCTCGGCCCTGAACCTGGATGTAGAACAGCGACAGGAGTTGTTGGAGACCATAGACCCTGTCCTGCGGCTGCAGCGGCTCAGCGTGCTCCTGGGCAAGGAGCTGGACGTCCTGGAGCTGGAGAACCGCATCCATGCCCAGGTGCAGCAGACCATGGACAAATCGCAGCGCGAGTACTTTCTGCGCGAGCAAATGCAGGCCATCCAGCAGGAGCTGGGGGAAACCGATGCCCAGACGCAGGAGATCAACGAACTGCGAGAGAAGATTGCCGCGGCGCGCATGCCGGAAATCGTCCAGAAGAAAGCCGAAAAAGAGCTGGAACGGCTGGCCGAGATGCCACCGGCGGCGCCCGAGGTGGGCATCATCCGCACTTACCTGGACTGGCTCATCGAGCTGCCCTGGCACGAGGCCACGGAAGACAACATGGACATCGCCCACGCCGAGGAGGTCCTGGAAGCGCATCACTACGGGCTGCCCAAGGCCAAGGAACGTGTCCTGGAGCACATCGCCGTGCGCAAGCTGGCTGCGGACAAGATGCGCACGCCCATCCTCTGTTTCGTGGGACCGCCAGGCACGGGCAAGACCTCCATGGGCCGCTCCATCGCCAAAGCGCTGGGCCGTAAGTTCGTTCGTGTCTCCCTGGGCGGCATCCGCGATGAGGCGGAAATCCGCGGCCACCGGCGCACCTACATCGGAGCCCTGCCGGGCCGCATCATCCAGACCATGCGCAATGCCGGCAGCATCAACCCCGTGTTCATGCTCGACGAAGTGGACAAGATCGGCATTGATTTCCGCGGCGACCCCTCGGCCGCCTTGCTGGAGGTGCTCGACCCGGAGCAGAATTACGCCTTCTCCGACCACTACCTGGACGTGCCCTACGACCTGTCCAAGGTGCTTTTCATCACCACGGCCAATATCCTGGACACCGTGCCGCCGGCCCTGGAAGACCGCATGGAGGTCATCTACTTCCCCGGCTACATCGAGGAAGAGAAGATGGAGATCGCCAGACGCTTCCTCATCCCCCGTCAGTTGGAGGAGCATGGGCTCTCCGCCCTGGGCCTGAGCTTTTCCGACCAGGCCCTGCGCGCCATGATCCGCGAGTACACCTATGAGGCAGGGGTGCGCAACCTGGAACGAGGCATTGCCAACATCTGCCGCAAGATCGCCCGCCGCGTGGCTGAGGGGAAGCCCTTCCCCCGGCGCATCACGGCGGAATCGCTGAACAAGTACCTCGGCCCGCCCCAGTTCGCGCATGGGTTGACCCAGGAAGAGGACGAGGTGGGTGTGGCCACCAGCATCGCCTGGACGGAAGCAGGAGGCGACCTGGTCACCGTGGAAGTGACGCTGATGGAAGGCAAGGGCAACCTGACGCTGACCGGCCAACTGGGTGAGATCATGCAGGAATCGGCGCAGGCGGCGCTCTCCTACGCCCGCTCGCGGGCCGAGGAGTATGGCTTTGGCGACCTGGAGTTCGACAAGATAGACATCCACATCCACCTGCCGGAGGGGGCGATTCCCAAGGACGGGCCCTCGGCGGGCGTGACCATGGCCACAGCGCTCATCTCCGCGCTGAGCGGGCGGCCGGTGCGCCGTGATGTGGGCATGACGGGGGAGATCACGCTGCGCGGGCGGGTGCTGCCCGTCGGCGGGCTGAAGGAGAAGCTGCTGGCCGCCCACCGGGCCGGGCTGAAGACCGTCATCCTGCCCAAGAAGAACGAGAAAGACCTGGCCGACATCCCCCGCCGCGTCCGGCGCGACCTCAAGCTGGTGTTCGTGGAGCGCATGGAGGAGATCCTGGCCCAGGCGCTGGTGGATGATACCACGTCCACATAGAAGGCAGGGACGTCATTATGCGCAACCTGATGCTCATACTTATCGGGCTAATCATCGTCGCGCTCCTGGCGATATACGTCCTGAGATATCACACACCCCAGCAGGAGGGATTGGAGCTGCCCATCAACCTGGCCAATATCATCCCCGAGGCCTGGAAGCCGCTGGACAAGAAGCTGCCCACCGTGGACATTGACGGGGATGGGGAGCTGGAATGGCTGCTCATCTACCGCTACGACTCGGCACGGGAGGGACGCGGCCCGATAGGGGGCGTGATCTACGATGCCCAGGTGGACATCTCCCCGCATCAGTTGGGAGTGCCCATCCCCTATCGCTCGGCCTTTCTCGTGCCCTACAAGCTGCTGCCCGACACCCATCCGGGCAAAGGGCAAGGTTACCTGGCCGACCACCGGGTAGACCCACCTGAGCAGGTGGACAGCGACGGAAACGGCAAAGCAGATGAACTGGTCATCAGAGGCTATGGCCACGATCCTGCCATGACCAGGCTTTCCATATTCCGTTGGGAGGGCAAAGAGGAGGGCTATTCGGTGCAGCACTTCCAGGGCAGCGGCGGCATCGCAGCCGTGGATAACGACAAAAACGGGGTCATCGAAAAGGTGACCGTAAGCGAGCGGCTGTACGAGCGCAGCCAGCTTTGCCGCCAGCGAACCTACACGCGCCAGAGCGACGGCAGTTATCAGCCCGGCGATAGTTCACTGGTGTTCTGTTACGGCACACCGGCGCATCCCTTCTACCCCGAAGGGGTTGTGCTGTCCTTTTTCCTCTCTTCGCAGCAAGAACGGCAGGCAGAGGTCATGAAACCTGCCGACGAGCCGGGGCTGATGACGCCCAACGGACGCCGCCAGGCTCGCGATTTGGGCCTTCATCAGGTCAGGTCGTTCCGCGTGCTACAGTTCACCTATCCAGGTGCCGCCCCGCCTTCCGGCGAACCGGCCACCGAGGTGAATGAGGAATTGCAGGGGAGGGAACAGGTGCAGGTGTGGACGGACGTGGTAGCCGATGGCGAGACGCGTACCTACTGCTGGCGCGTGGTCAACACCTCGTCGCAAAAGGTGAACGAGGACACAGTGTGGCGGATTGATGGTGTATGCTCCTAGCGCAGGACAACTATGGGCGTGGGCACAAAGACCAGGACGAAGACGAGCATCATCAGCAAAGCCAGCAGTTTGCGCGGCGGATCGAGTTCGGTGATGTCATCCAGCGGGGCAGCATGGATACGCCCGAAGAGGAGGATCAGGATCACCAGCAGCGACCAGGTGAACTGCCTGTACAGGAAGTAGTTCAAGATATCCAACCCGGCCAGGGTACCGATGATGACCCAGGTCAGCCCGCGTGCCCGCTTCCCCAGCAGGGTGTAGATGATATGTCCGCCGTCAAGCTGGCCGGCGGGGATGAGGTTCAGGCCGGTGACGAAGAGCCCGGCCCAGCCGGCAAAGGCCAGCGGATGCAGCCAGACATCTTCGCCGCCACCGGGCAGGAAGCGGCCAAAGACGAGAAACTTCAGGGCGATATAGAGCAACGAGTTGCCTTCCCTGAAGACGATCATGCCTTCCGGCGCCCGCAGGACTTCGGGTCGGATCTCCGATAGGGAGAGGCCCAGGAGCAGGACGGGGATGGCCACGGCCAGACCGGCCAGCGGCCCGGCCATCGCCATAAGCAGCAGGCGGCGGCGGTTGACCGCCGGGCCCTTCATGCGGATGAAGGCGCCCATGGTGCCGAAAATGGTCAGGGGCATGGGGATGAAATAAGGCAGGCTCATGGGCACGCCCAGGCTGCGCCCGACGAAGTAATGGCCCAGTTCGTGCGCCAGCAGGATGCCCAGCAGGCCGGCGGCGAAAGGCCAGCCGCTCAGCAGGGTAACGCGGGCGCGGACGTCTTCCACGCCCAGGGTCATGCCTGTGTACAGCACCGTCACCACCGTGGCCAGCAGCAGCAGGCTGGCCACCCATGGCCGGGTCTTGGCCTCTGGGATGTAGCCGCGCACGGCCCGGATCACGTCGGCGTCCTCCTCGCGGCGGAAGAGCGTGGTAAACCCCAGCGTGCGCAGCCGCGAGGCCACAAGTTCGTAAGCCTGCTCAGAGGCGACCAGCAAACGGCCACGCAAGCGCACCACGAGCGGCGTTTCCTGTTCCACGGTCACATCCCGCGTGGCGAAGACATCGGCCACATCGGCCCGGATCCGAGCAAGCAATTCAGATGCAATCATCTCCTCCAATCTCTAACCTCCACTTTCCAACTTCCAGCTAAAACTCGATCTTGCGATGTCGCATGGCCACACTCTGGGCCAGGCCAAGCCCCAGCAGAAGCGTGACCAGCGAACTCCCCCCGTGGCTGACAAAGGGCAGCGGGATGCCGGTCACCGGCAGCAACCGCAGGTTCATGCCGATGTTGATCACGCTCTGCACGAAAACGACCGTGGCCACGCCCACCACGATCAGGCGGCCGAAGCCATCGCGGGCCATCTCGGCGATGCGCAGCAGCCGCCAGAGCATGATCACCAGCAGCAACAACAGCACCAGCGCACCGATAAAGCCCAACTCCTCGGCCAGGACAGAGAAAATGAAGTCGGCGTGGCTCACGCGCAGGAACTGAAGCTGGCTCTGGCTGCCGCGGAAAAGCCCTTTGCCCAGCCAACCCCCGGAGCCGATGCTGATCAGCGCCTGCTCGATGTTGTAGCTGGCCGCCGGATCGCTCTGCGGGTTGAGGAAAATCAGCACCCGCTCCTGCATGTAATCCTGCAAGGAGAACCACAGCACCGGGGCCGCCGCCGCGCCGGCCAGGCCGAACACCAACGCGTGCAGCCAGCGCAAGCCGCTCATGAAAATCATCACCGCTCCCACAGCCAGGAGCACGATAGCCCCGCTCAGATGCGGCTGCAGATAGGTCAGCACCACCGGGGGGATCAGCATGGCGATGGCGGCCAGCACATAGCGCCAGCGGCCCATCTCCTCCTCATGATCGGCCAGGAACCTGGCCAGCACCAGGATGGTGAGCAGCTTGGCCGGCTCCGAGGGCTGGACGGATAGCCCGATGTCAATCCAGCGCTGGGCACCCACCAACGCCTGCCCGGTCACAAACACCGCCCCCAGGAAGCCCAGCGTGACAACGTACAGGACCAGGCTCAGGCTGCTCAGCAGGCGGTAGTCAACGGCGGCCATCAAGAACATCAGCGCCAGCCCCACCCCGGCGTAGATGATCTGGCGCTGCGTCAGCACGGCCAGCTCCGGCACACTGGACGTGGCGCTGTGGATCATGGTAATGCCCAGGCCGATCAGCAATAGGGTGACGACAAGCAATACGATGTCGAAGTGACGCCAATATCTACCGGCCATGGTTCGCCTCGTCTGGCACAGCGGCCCCGGTATCTTCCTCCATCGAAGCCACCATCTCCTCAGCCGCCGCTCTGCTCTTTTGCAGGTCGAAATAGGCGCGCAGGATCTCGGCGGCCACGGGCACGGCCACTGTCGAGCCTTCGCCTCCGCCCTCAATGAAGACCACCAGGGCAATCTCCGGCTCCTCGTAAGGGGCAAAGGCGGTGAACCAGGCATGGGTGGGGAGATGGCCCTGGGCGTCGCGGTCGGGCCAGCCGTCCTGGTCGCGGTCGGTGAAGAACTCCGCCGTGCCCGTCTTGCCGGCCACGGCCACATCGGGCAACCGCGCCTTGGTGGCCGTGCCATGCTCCCAGTTCACTGCCCGATACATCCCTTCCCGCACCACGGCCAGATGCTCGCGGGCGATGGGCAGCTCGCGGATCAGTTCCGGAGTGAAGTCGCGCAGCACCTGGCCATCCGCACCGGTGATCTGATAGACCAACTGGGGACGGTAGAGATAGCCATCATTGGCCACGGCGGCGGTGGCATTGACCATCTGCAGCGGCGTGGCCAGGATGTAGCCCTGGCCAATGGCCATGTTGTAGGTATCGCCGGTGACCCAGTTCTCGCCGTAGGTCTGCCGCTTCCATCTGGCATCGGGCACCAGGCCGGCATTCTCCGCCGGCAGGTCAATGCCCGTAAGGTGGCCCAGGCCGAACAGTTGCGCATACTGGTCGAGCCTCTCCAACCCCAGGCCCTCGAACTTGCCGTAGCCACCGGCCAGTTGGTAGAAATAGATGTCACATGATTCGGCGATCGCCGTCACCAGGCTGATGCGTCCGTGCCCATAGCCGAGCTTGTGCACCCAGCAGTAAAAAGGCCGGTCTTGCCGCCGATCCCAGGGGAAATACTTGTTGGGCAGCCAGATCACGCCATCGTTGGCCCCGTCCAGCTCCTCGCCGTCTCCCAGGAGGGTGCGCGGGGTGATCACCTCCTCTTGCAGGCCGGCGGCGGCGGGGATGATCTTGAACGTCGAACCGGGGGGATAGATGCCGCTGATGGCGTGGTTGACCAGCGGGCGGTCAAGATCCTGGGAGAGCGCCGCGTAGTCTTCGGCCGAAATGCCTTCGGCAAAGAGGTTATTGTCGTAGGCGGGCAGGCTGACCAGAGCCCATACCGCTCCGTTGCGAGGATCCATGGCTATGGCCACGCCAGAGCGGCGGTAGGCCGCCTGCAGGCCGCGGAGCAGCGCCTCTTCCACCGCCTGCTGCAACTGCAGGTCAATGGTCAGCACCAGGTTATGGCCCGGAACCGGCGCCTGCGGCTCGCCCACAGTGCGCACTTCACGGCCATGCACGTCCACCACGATGGCCCTCTGGCCTGCCTGCCCGCGCAGCTCGTCCTCAAAGGTCGCCTCCAGGCCGGCCAGGCCGACGTGGTCTGTGGGCAGGTAGCCGCGCTCCACGTAGGTTTCCACGGACTCGCTGGGAATCGGCCCTGTGTAGCCGATCACATGCGCCGTCAGCGAAGCGCTGGGATATTCCCGCCGGGGCTGCACCTGCACCCGGACACCGGGCAGATTGGGGCTTTCCTCCTCGATGCGCAAGGCAACTTCACGTGGGACGTTGCCGCTCACCAGAACCGGACGGAAGCTGGAGGCCTGCGCCGCTTCGGCGATGCGGGCCTGGACTTCGGCCAGGGAGAGCCCTGTCGAAGGCGTCGGCGTGGCAGCGGAGGCAGTCGTGGCTTTTCCAGGTGTAAGCGCCGACTCTTCGGCCGTCGGCATCGTCTCCAGCAGGTACTTCAAGCGCCGCAACACCTTCGTTTGTTCCATCTCGTCCCGGGGCAGGTCCTCGGGAATCACCACCACCTGGTAGCGCGGCCGGTTGCGGGCCAGGATGTGCCCCTGCCGGTCGTAAATCACCCCCCGCGGGGCCTCCTGGGACAGGAGGCGAAAGCGGTTGCTGTTGGCCCGCCAGCGGAAGTCATCTCCCTGCACGATCTGCAGACGCCAAAGCTGCGCTGCCAGCGTGATGAAAGCCAGCACCACGGCCATGCGCAGCAACAACAGCCGGGATACCGTCCGCCGCGGCCGTCTGGTCCTCACCATTCCAGCTCCTCCCGGCCGGTCCGCCAATGCAGCCAGCGCAGCAGTGTATAGACCGGTATGATCAGCAAGCCGTTGAAAATCATCGTGGGAAGCATCACCCGCAGCAACGTGTCAAACCAGAAGACGGTGTAGCCTGCGATATACAACAGGGCCAGATAGAGGAAACCATGCACCGGCGTGGCCACCAGGGCGGCCATCACAGGCAGGGCGATGCGGCCGCGAGTGATGGCCGTCTCCCCCAGACCGGAAAAGAAGCCAACGGCCATCAGCACCAGGGCAGAAAGGCCAAAAGCGCCGCCGGAAAACAGGTCCAGGCAAAGCCCGCCGACGAAACCCCAGACGACCCCCTCCCGCACCCCGCGCAGCACACTCCAGGACACCACGGTCAGCAGCATCAGATCGGGCCTGGCCCCCAGGATGACCAGGTGTGGAGCCACGGTCGCCTGCAAAAGCGCAACCACGGCCAGCAGCGGCACATAGAGATAGGGGGTGATGACAAACCTCCTCGAAAATAAACCCTGTTCGCAGCGGATCGCCAGATCCGCCGCCGGTCCGCCGGATCTGAGGATCCAAATGACATTTCCAAAAAACTGAAATGCACCCGCCTGGACAGCGGGCCAGGTAGCCCTCATCATTTCTCCACAATCAACGAGAGCAACAGGGCTTTGGTGTCATGCATCGAACGTACCTCCTAACCCGGGCAAGCCGGAACCAAAAGGTTTCACCGCCGAGACGCCGAGGACGCAGAGACCTTTTCATGCTTCAGGGTGGCCCGTTGGGCTATGACGACTGCGGTGAATTTTCTTGTCCAGAAAGCAAGAATTGCAGTAACTACCTACCCTGTCACTGCGAGCGAAGCGAAGCAGTCTCCTGGAATCGAAACAGGAGATTGCTTCGCCCCTTCGGGGCTCGCAATGACGCCAGCCCACCGCTATATCTCACGTGGCAAGGCCGAAGGTAGGCAGTTACGAATTGCATCGGTAAGGTACTGATCACCTTGTCTCGGTCTCTTCCGGCAGGTTGCGCAGGTCGGCCAAAGGCGTGAAGTTGGTGATCACCAGCACCTGCTCCAGATTGCGGAAGTCCACGGTCGGGCGCACGCGGGCCTGCTGGAACATCTCGTAATCCTGCTGGTACACCTTGCTGATCTGGCCGATGACCAACCCTTTGGGAAACACGCCGCCCATCCCCGAGGTGATGACGATCTCCCCCTCGTGAATGGCCACATCCTGGGGAACCTGATCCAGCAGCAGCCCTCCGCCGGCCACCCCCCGCACAACGCCCGTCGCCCGCGAGTTCTGCACCAGCGCCGTGACCGCGCTGTTGACATCGGTGATCAGCAGCACCTCGGCAGTGGTGTCGTGCACCTGGGCAATGCGGCCCACCAACCCCCGCTCGGTCACCACCGGCATCCCTGATCGGACTCCCTGCCTCTCCCCCAGGTCAATCACGATGAAATCCAGGTAGATGCTGGGGTCGTGCCCGATCACACGGGCGACCACTTCCCCGCCGCGGTAGTCATAGGTGGGATTGGCCCGGGCAAAGTCCAGCAGATGGCGCAGACGTTCGTTCTCCGCCTCCGCCTCCTTGAGTTGCACGTTTTCGATGGTCAGGGCATCGTTTTCCCGGCGCAGGCGGGCGTTTTCCTGGCGCAGGGTGCCCAGATCGCGGAGGGTCTGCAAAGCCTCACCGACGCCATGAGCCAGAGTGTTGAAGCGGCTTTGGACAGGGGAGATCAGGCGAAGGACGATGTCCTCCACCGGTTGCAGATAGCCGACTTCGTGGAGGACGATGGCCAGGAACGTGGCGGCTATGAGGAGGTAAGGTACAGCTCGGCTCTTGCGCAGACCTTCCATGGCTTATCGCATTGGGCCTCTCCGCTGCATGTCGGTCAGCACCTTGTGCAACATGTCCAGTTCTTCCAGGATCATTCCCGAACCCAGGGCAACGCAGCTCACGGGATCGTCGGCCACACGCACCTTCATCTTCAATTCCTCGCTCAGCCGTTGATCGAAGCCGCGCAGCAGCGCACCGCCGCCGGTGAGGACAACCCCGTGCTCCATCAGATCGGCGATCAGCTCAGGCGGCGTCTCATCAACGGCGGCCCGGACAGCCTCCACGATGGTGCTCACCGGGCTGCTCAGGGCTTCGCGCAGCTCCACACTGCTGACCTCCACCTCTTCCGGCAATCCGGTGATGAGATTACGCCCGCGCAAGGTGACCGTCAGCTCCTGCTCCAGCGGGTAGGCGGAGCCGGCGGCGATCTTGGCCTGCTCCGCCATGCGCTCGCCGATGAGCAGGTTGTACTTCTGCCGGGCGTAGTTGATGATGCTTTCATCCATCTCGTCGCCAGCCACGCGCAGCGAGCGGGCGACGACGATGCCGCCCAGAGAGATGACGGCCACCTCCGTGGTCCCACCGCCAATGTCCACGACCATGCTGCCCATGGAGTCGGTGATGGGCAGGCCGGCGCCGATGGCTGCGGCGATCGGCTGCTCTATCAGGTAGGCCTTCCGTGCTCCGGCGCTGATGGAGGCATCGTGCACGGCCCGCTTCTCCACCTCGGTCACGCCGCTGGGGATGCCCACCACCACCCGCGGGCGGGGCACGCGCATCACCATGCGCTCGTGCACCTTGTGGATGAAGTAGTGCAGCATCTTCTCGGTGACATCGAAGTCGGAGATGACGCCATCCCGCAGCGGACGGATGGCCACGATGTTGGCCGGCGTGCGGCCAACCATCTCCTTGGCCTCAGCGCCGATCGCTAACACCTTCTTCGTCTTCGTTTCGATGGCCACCACGGAAGGCTCGTTGATGACGATGCCCTTGCGCCGCACGTAGACCAGGGTGTTGGCCGTTCCCAGATCAATGCCGATATCCAGGGAAAACAGCCCCAGAAACCAGTTGAGTGGGCTGACCACAGGTTTTCTCCTCGATAATTTGTGATATGTGACCAGCGGGGGAACGCTTCTATCCCCTTCACTACACATTATAGCACAAGTTGGCCGATAGGGAAAACGAGTGGTATAATGTTGCCGTTGGCAAGCGGAGGATGGAGGATGGAAAGCGAGCGGTTGCTGGGCAGGGTGCGACAGGCCGTGGAGCGGCATCACCTGTGGAGCTGCGGTGAGCGGGTCGTGGTGGGGGTTTCCGGCGGCCCCGATTCCCTTTGCCTGCTGCACCTCTTATGCCAGTTGCAGCCTGAGTATGAGCTGCAACTTCATGTGGCCCATCTCCACCACGGCCTGCGCGGGGCGGCCGCCGACGCCGATGCCGCCTTCGTGGCCGAGACAGCCTCGGCCTGGGGGCTGGAGTGCACGGTGGAGCGGGCAGATGTGCTGGCGCTGGCCGCGCAGCCCGGCGTGGCCCTGGAAGAGGCGGCGCGGCAGGCCCGTTACGGCTTCCTGGCCCGCGTGGCCCGAGGCGTCGGTGCCCGCACCATCGCCGTAGGCCACAACGCCGACGACCAGTCGGAGACGGTGCTCATGCACTGGCTGCGCGGCGCGGGACTGGCCGGCCTGCGGGGCATGCTGCCGGTGACGCCGCTGGACACGCTGCGGCTGGTCCTGCTGCCGCCCGAGGAGCGGCCTGACACCTGTGGGCTGCGGCTGGTGCGACCGCTGCTGGAAATCCCCCGCGCCGAGATCGAAGCCTACTGTCAGGAGCACGGCCTGCAACCCCGCTTCGACCGTTCCAACCTGGACACCACTTTCTACCGCAACCGGCTGCGCCACGAGCTGCTGCCCCTGCTGGAAACGTACAACCCCCAGGTGCGGGACATCCTGCGCCGCTCGGCGGCGGTGATCGCCGACGACTACGCCCTGCTGCGCAGGCAGCTCGCGCGGGCCTGGGCGCATACGGTCATCGCCGAAGGGGAAGAGGCTATCGAGTTCGACCTGGCCGCCTGGCGGGCCCTGCCTCGCAGCCTGCAGCGGGCCACGCTGCGGGAAGCGGTGCACCGCCTGCGGCGCAGCCTGCGCAACATCAACTGGGTGCACATCGAGAACGCCCTGTGGCTGGCGCGGGAGAAATCCACCGGCACCCAGGCCACGCTCCCACAGGGGTTGCTGCTCACCCTGGGCTACGATCGGCTGCTCGTCGCCGAGGAAGGGTACGAGCCGCCGCCGCCCGACCTGCCGCTGCTGCACGCGGCGCGGCTGGCGTTGCCCGTGCCGGGCGTGGTCACCCTGCCGCAGACGAACTGGCGGGTGGAAACCGCTCTGCTGTCGCTGGCGGAGCTGCCGGCGGGGTGGGAGGAAAACGCCGACCGCTGGCAGGTCTTCCTGGACAGCGAGGCGGTGGGAGGAGAACCTATCCTGCGCTCCCGACAGCCCGGCGACCGCTTTCAGCCATTGGGCATGGGCGGGCGGAGCGTGGCCCTGGCTGCCTTCATGATCAACGTCAAGCTGCCCCAGGCCTGGCGCGACCGTTGGCCATTGCTGGCCGGCCGCACGGGCATTGCCTGGGTGGCGGGCTACCGGCAGGACGAGCGCACCCGGGTGACGGCGGCGACGCCAAAGGTGTTGCACGTGCGTTTCCGCCGCGCCGACTGATACTACAACGATGGTTTTGTCATTCTGAGGAGCGCAGCGACGAAGAATCTCGTTCTGGAGTGGCAAAGTGTCGGCTCCGAGGAGATTCTTCGCTCCCCTTCGCCTTCGCTCAGGGCAGGCCCTGCGGTCGCTCAGAATGACAGTAAGCAGCGAACCATCGTTGTAGAACTAAGGGGCAAGAGGCAAGAAGCAAGAGGCAAGAAGCAATTTGCATCTTGCATCCTGCATCCTGCATCTTGCATCTTGCATCGCGAGGCGAAAAGCATGGCCAGGATATTTCTGAGAGCCGGCAAAGAGAAACCCGTCCGCTTGCGGCATCCCTGGCTGTTCTCCGGCGCCATCGCCCGCATCGAGGGCGAAGCGACCGATGGCGACGTGGTGGATGTGCTCAGCGCTGGCGGCGAATGGCTGGCCCGCGGCTACCTCAACCGCAGCTCGCAGATCGCCGTGCGGTTGCTCACCTGGGAGGCCGGCGAGCAGATTGACCGCCATTTCTGGCGACGGCGGCTCGAACGGGCTCTCGCCGGCCGCGCTGCCCTGTCCGCCGACCCGGCCACCACCGCCTATCGGCTGGTGCACGCCGAAAGCGACGGGCTGCCCGGCCTGGTAGTGGACCGTTACGGCGACTGGCTGGCGGCGCAGTTCCTGACCCTGGGCATCGAACGCCAAAAGGAGACGCTCGTCGAGTTGCTGATGGAGTTGGCCGAGCCGCGGGGCATCGTTGAGCGCAGCGACGTGGCCGTGCGGCGCAAGGAAGGGTTGGAGCCGCATTGCGGCCTGTTGGCCGGCGAGGCGCTGCCGCCCCTGGTGGAGGTGCAAGAGCATGGCCATCGCTTCGTCGTGGACATCGCCGCCGGGCAAAAGACCGGCTTCTATCTGGACCAGCGGGAAAACCGGCGGCGGGTGGCCGCTTACGCCGCGGGACGGGAAGTGCTCAACGCTTTCGCCTATACGGGGGCTTTCGCCGTGTATGCCCTGGCCGCGGGCGCCAGACAGGTGACCAACGTGGAGAGTTCCACCGAGGCGCTGGAACTGGCCGAGCGCAACCTGGCCCTCAACGGCTTCGATCCTGATCGGCAGGCGGAGCAGATTGCCGGCAATGTCTTCGAGGTGCTGCGAGGCTTCCGCCAGGCCGGGCGGCGGTTCGATCTGGTCATCCTCGACCCGCCCAAATTCGCCGAGACAAAGGGACAGGTGGAGGCGGCCACGCGCGGCTACAAGGACATCAACCTGCTGGCCTTGCAGCTTTTGCCCCCGGGCGGCGTGCTGGCCACCTTCTCCTGCTCCGGCCTGGTGTCAGAAGACCTGTTCCAGAAGGTCATCTTCGGGGCCAGCGTGGATGCGGGACGGGATGTGCAGGTGCTGGAGCGGCTGGGCCAGCCGCCAGATCACCCCGTCTTGCTCGCCTTCCCCGAAGGGGCATACCTCAAGGGCTTCATCTGCCGTGTCTGGTGAGACAGGGTCCTGTCAAATCGTTGGACCACAATTGGCTCCTGCTGGATCTGACGAGCCAGCGGGAGCGCAGCGGATCTGGCGATCCGCTGGGAGCTGTTGTGAGTTACTGAAATTGCCACAAGCGGCCGAGTGAAGTAGAATATCCAAACATGAACGAACCGCAGGGAAGCCGCAGCCTGTACGAGCGCCGCCCGCAGTACTGGACGCAAGACCTGGGCGACCGTGCCTTCGAACAGCAGGTACGGGAGCAACTGGACACCCTGCACTGGGAATACGGCGACCAGACCGGCGCTCTGCACCGCCCGGATTTCGTCATCACCCTGCCCGTGCGCGGCAAGCGGCTGCGCGTGGCTCTGGAGGTAAAGGAGAAGCGGCAGCACTACCGTGGCCGCTGGGCAGAGCTGGCCGGCACTCCCGAAACGGAGCTTCTGGTGCTGGACGAGCTTGCGGCACGCACGCTGCTGCGTCACGCTCCCCGTGCCTTCCTGCTCTTCTGGGACCAGACGCACGAGGAGCAGCCCTACGTCCTCTTCTCCGTGCTCGATCTCTATTGCGCGCCCAGACGCCGTGTGCTGCGGCCCATCCACCGCAACTCCCCACGCTTCAAGGCCAAGTGGCTGTTAGACCGTCGCCATGGCCATGCCTTCCACCGCCTGCGCGATGTCTTCGCCTACATCGCCACCTATCTGGTCCGCGATCTGGACAAGGACCTGCAGCGGCTGGAAGCATATGGCGACTTCGAAGGCGAGGAGGTGGCCGAGGTATGAGGTGGTGGAAACGGACACTGAGCTGGGTGCTGGCTCCGGCAGCCCTGCTGGTGGTCATCATCCTGGCCGTGCATTTCTGGCCGGCGGCAACGCCGCCTGATGCGGTGGTCGCTGCCTGCCTGCAAGCCTTGCAGAGCGGCGATATGGCGGCGGCGCAGCGCTGGTGGGCCGCCCGGCTGCCAGGAGGCGATGAGACGCTGGCAGCCCTGCGCCAGGCCGAACAACGGACGAGGATTGAGGAACTGGCCACACTGGCCCGGGGAGCCGTGACGCAGGTGGGCCCCGCCACCTACTGGTCGCACTGCTGCGAACCGGTGCAGCTCGCCAATGGCCATGATGCCTTCGCTGCCCGTGTGGAGGTGAGACTGGAGCGAGGCGATAACGTCTACCAGATGACCTTCTACCTGGGCGACGCGGCACATGATGGCCAGGCCTGGGCCTGGGGCATGCCCTGGACCCGCTGGTGGCAGCGGCCGCGAGGCCGCCAACAGTGGCGCGTCACCTCGGTCCTCGGCCTTTAGCCTGTTTTCTGCATCGCTCGGCGTGGACTGCCAGGTCCACGTCCTGGCCGCCGGAGAAGTGAAGGATCCTCCACCTGGCTGTTGGACATGGCCGTCCAGCAGGAGCACATAATACGAGGAGATCATCTATGCTCATTGATGACATTGCCGAGGTCCTCATCACCGCCGAAGAGATCCAGAAGCGCGTGGCTGAACTGGGACGGCAGATCAGCGCCGATTACGAGGGCCGAGACCTGCTGCTCATCGCCGTGCTTAAGGGCGGCGTGCTTTTCCTGAGCGACCTGATGCGCCACATCACCGTGCCCCATGCCATTGACTTCATGGCCATCTCCTCCTACGGCCTCAGCACGGAGACCACCGGCGTGGTGCGCATCCTCAAAGACCTGGATGAGCCGATTGACGGCCGCCACGTGCTCATCGTCGAGGACATTGTGGACACCGGCCGCACCATGGATTACCTGCTGCGCATCTTGCAGGCCCGCCACCCGGCGAGCCTGCGCGTGTGCACCCTGCTCAACAAGCCCGGCCGCCGGGAGATCGAAGTTCCCCTGGATTACGTCGGCTTCGACATCCCCAACCGCTTCGTCTTCGGCTACGGCCTTGACCTGCGCGAGATCTTCCGCAACCAGACCTTCATTGCCGCGCTGAAGCCGGAAGCCCAGCACGCGCTGTCCGAAACGGCTCAGGAGGTCAGTGAATGAGACGATGGCTGCGCTACGGCGCGGCGCTGTGGCTGCTCCTGAGCCTGCTTCTATGCTTGCCCGCGCTGGCCGCGTCACGGCAACCCGATGTCCCTATCGTCCACATCGTCCGGCCTGGCGATACGCTGGGCGAGCTGGCCCGGCGCTACGCCACCTCTGTGGAAGCCATCGCCGCCGCCAACGACATCGCCAACCCTGACCTCATCCGCGTCGGCGAGCGGCTGCTGATCCCGACATCGGTCAGCGCACTCCCGACAACGCTGCCCGGCCCGCTCACCGCGCTGCGCGTATCGCCGCAGTTGCCGGTGCAGGGAGAGACGGTGACGGTTATCGTGGAGGCCAGCGAGCCGGTGAGCCTGACGGGGAGCTTCGACGGTCGCCCGCTGCGATGGGTGGCCGAGGAGCCAGACGCAAAGGACGCCTGCCGCTTCTGGGCCCTGGCCGGAGTACACGCCCTGGCCGAGCCGGGGCTGCATCCCCTGCTCGTGGAAGCAACGGATGGTGAAGGCCAACGCTGGGCGGTCAACGTCGAGGTCTTCGTACAGGGTGGGGATTTCGAGACCGCCCGCATCGTGCTGCCGCCGGCGGCGAGCAGGCTGCTGGAGCCGGAGTTGCTGCGCGGCGAGCAGGAGCGGCTGGCGGCGGTGTGGGGGCAGAGCTCAGCGCAGCCCCTGTGGCAGGGGACATTCGTGGCGCCCGTGCGCCCGTTCTGGCCCATCACCTCTGCCTTCGGGCAGCGGCGGGCCTACAACAGCGGCCCGGCCAGCAGCTACCACGAGGGTGTGGACTACGGGGCGAAACAGGGAGCCCTGGTGCTGGCGCCGGCTGCCGGCCGCGTTGTCCTGGCCGAAGCGCTCACCGTGCGCGGCAATGCCGTCATCCTCGATCACGGTGCAGGTGTGCACACCGGCTACTGGCACCTGTGGCAGATCTTCGTCGAGGAGGGGGATGAGGTCAGACAGGGCGACCCGCTGGGCCGCGTGGGAAACACGGGGCTCTCCACCGGCGCTCACTTGCACTGGGAACTGAGGGTGGGGGATGTGGCCGTGGACCCGCTGCCTTGGACACAGGCGGCGATGCCGTGTGGCATCGCGCCCTGTCAAAAACGTGCTGTCACCTAACGCAAGAACACCACGACGGGCGGTGGCAAGTTGTTGGCTTTGGCAAACGCGATTCCATCCGCCGACTGTTCGTGGTGCGTGTTTGGCGGCGTTCGTCTGCACCACGACAACGGCGGGGCGATTGGCCATCGAAGGCATCTCCAACTCGCCCGCCGTTGCCTGGTGCTGAGGTGTTTTATGCCTCTTCTTCCTCCTCGATGCCCTTGGCGGCCTTGCCCTTGGCCACCACCTCAACCTCTTCTGCCTCAGGAACCACCGCCTCCTCTTCCACCGCCACGCGGGCGGCGGCCAGGCTGACGAGAACCGTCTCCGGGTCTTCCAGGATTTCCACCCCCGGCGGCAGGGTCAGGTCACTGACCAGGATGTTCTGGTCAGTGCGCTCCAACACGCTGATGTCTATCTCCAGAGCAGAAGGCAGGTCTCCGGGCAGGCACTCTACCTCCACGCTGTCCAGGTTCTGGATCAGGGCAGCCATGCCGCTGGCAACGGCCGGCGATTGGCCCACGAGCACCAGCGGCACAGAGGTCTGCAACTTCTCCGTCATCACCACGCGGTAGAAATCCACGTGCAGCACCTGCGGCCGCGTCGGATAGCGCTGGATCTCGCGCAACAGCACCGTATAAGGTTCCTGGACGCCGGCGACGGAAAGAGAGATGAGGCTGTGAGCGCCGCCATGGGCCAGCAGCCGCTCCAGGGCCCGCTGCGCCACCTGCAGGTTTTGGGCGGCCAGACCATGTCCATAGAGCACGGCCGGCACATAACCCTCATCGCGTAGTTTTCTGAGCCCCCGCCCTACGGCGGTGCGCGGCTCAGCCTGTAGTTCCAATGTAGCCATTCTTCTCGTTGTCTCCTTCATCACAAAGTTTGCCACCTGTGCGGTTGGTAGTAGGACAACTGCGAGCAGTTGTCCTACTCCGGCGGCCGCTCCCTCTGTGCTCCGCGGCAAAAACAGAGCCGGTAGCCAGCAGCGCCCGTCGCAACCGCACAGGTAGGACTATTTCGCTTCGCTCGCAGTGACAGGGCAGGTAGTTACCTTGCATGGCATAATCACATTCTACAAGAGGTCGCCGCTTTAGGCAAATGAAGGTTGCCCCTCCGTTTCCCAAAACCGCCGTTTTGTGGTAGGATTCGACCGCTATGCGCGGGAGAAACGTGATCTCTAATCCCACCCGCACCAGGCCCTGGCGGCCGCTCCTGATCCTGGCCCTGCACCTCCTGCTCCTGCTGGTCCTCCTGGCCGCAGGGAGCGGGCTGTGGCTGGGCGAGCGCCGGACAAGGCGCGGCGTGAGCTACGGCCCGCCGCCGGCCCTCACCCCCGCCATCCACGAGCGGCTGGGCGTCAACGTGGCCCTGGAACGGTACGACGAGGTTGCCCTGGCCGCCGTGCTGGACAACCTGCAGGCAGCCAACCTGCGCTGGCTGCGGCAGCGTTTCCTCTGGTCGGAGATCGAGCCGCAACGAGGACAGTTCCGGTGGGCCGTCTGGGACCGCATCGTGCAGGCCGTAGCCGGGCGAGACCTGCACCTCATCGCCGTGCTGGACACCTCGCCCGCCTGGGCGCGGGGCGAAGCCGACGCTGCCAACCCCTTCGCCCCGCCGCACGAGCGGGCCGACTTCGGGCGCTTCGTCGCTGCCTTCGCCCGCCGCTACAGCGAGCAGGTGGACTTTTACCAGATCTGGGACGAGCCGAACATCGCCCCGCACTGGGGTGCCCGTCCTGCCGATCCCGCCGATTACCTGGGGCTGCTGCGGGAAGGCTACGTGCAGGTGAAAGCCGCCGACCCCACCGCCTGGGTCGTGCTGGCTGGTCTGGCCCCCACCGTGGAGAGCGGCGGCGCCAACCTCAGCGACATCGCCTACCTGGATCACCTCTACCGGCTGGGCGCGGCGGAGTGGTTCGACGTCGCCGCGGCCAAGCCTTACGGCTTCGATGCCCGCCCCGACGACCCGCGGCTGGAGGCGCAGGTGCTGAACTTCGGGCGCACCGCCCTGCTGCGGGAGGTGATGGAAGAACATGGCGACGGGCAGACGCCGCTGTGGGCCGTGGAGTTCGGCTGGAACGCACTGCCAGCCGGGTGGACAGGCGCGCCCTCCATCTGGGGTCAGGTGGACGAGGCGACGCAGGCCGACTACGTCCTTGGGGCCTCCCAACGCGCCCGGCGCGACTGGCCCTGGTTGGAGTTATTGCTCTGGGCCAGCTACCAGCCGGCCGTGTCCCCCGACGATGCCCACTGGGGGTTTGCCCTGGCCGACGCGCAGGGCCGGCCCCGGCCGGCGCTGGCCGCGCTGCGCCAGGCAGCGGCAGAGGCCACTTCGCTCCTCCCGCCGGGCGTGCACACGCCGGACCATCCGGCGCTGCGCTACAGCGGTGGCTGGCGGGTCACCGCCGAAGCCGCCGACGTTGGCGCAAGCGGCGACAGGGTGGAGTTTGACTTCCTGGGCACGCGCCTCGACCTGGAGGTGCAGCGGGGGCCGTACTGGGCCTACCTCACGGTGACCGTGGACGGACAACCGGCCAATGCGCTGCCGGTGGATACCGACGGCCAGGCTAACCTCATCCTCTATGACCCCCTGGCCGCGCCGCAGCGGGTGACGCTGGCCCGCGGCCTGCAAGACACCGTCCATCGCGTGCGCCTCGTCGCCACCGGCGGCTGGGGCCAGTGGGCTTTGCGGCGCGTCGTCGTCAGCCGCGAGCGGAGCGCATGGCCCCTCTGGCTCCTGGGGGCGCTGGCCGTCCTGGCCCTGCTGACCCTGGGCAACGGCCTGCGCCTGGCCCTTCGGCCCGAGGCACAGGAGAGCCTGCACCGGGCGGCGGTAGGGATGGAAACTGCCGCGGCGCGCTTCCGCCATCTCGACGAACGGGTGCAGGTGGCCTGCGTCGTCGGGGCAGCGGCGCTGTTCGCCTTCTCCCCCTGGCTGCCGCTGGACCTGCTCAGCCTGGGCCTGCTGGCCTTGCTCCTGGCCCTGCGGCTCGAGCTGATCCTGCCGCTCATCGCTTTCGCCATCCCCTTCTTCCTGCGCCCCAAGGCCATCCTGGGTCGCTATTTCTCACACCTGGAAATCCTCACCCTCCTGGGGACAGCGATTTTCGCATGGCAGACTGTGTGGTGGAAGAACCGGGAAGCAAGAGGCAAGAAGCAAGAGGCATTTGCATCCTGCATCTTGCATCTTGCATCTTGCTTGGATTTCCCTGTATTGGCTCTTATCGCTGTATCCGCCCTATCCCTGTTGACCGCTGACAACACCGGCGTCGCCCGGCGGGAGTTCCGCGTGGTGATCGTGGAGGCGGCGCTTGCCTATCTGCTGGTGAGCCGCCTGCGGCGGGCGGACGGCCGGCCGCTTTCCCTCTGGCCCCTGGCCGACGGACTGGTGCTGGGGGCACTGATGGTAAGCCTGGTGGGCCTCTGGCAGTTGGTCACGGGGCAGGGGCGGGTGGATGTGGAGGGAGTGTGGCGGGTGCGGGCCTTTTACGGCTCGCCCAACAACCTGGGGCTGTACCTGGACCGCATCGTGCCATTGCTGGGCGCAGTGGCCGCCTACGGCCGCACCCGTTGGCGCCGCTGGGCTTATGGCCTCTCGCTGATCCCCATCGGCCTGGCCTGTGTCTTCACCTTCAGCAAGGGTGCCCTGCTGCTGGGGCTGCCGGCGGCGCTGCTTTTCCTGGGCCTGGCGGGCTCGCTGGCCGGCGGAGGAAGGAAGCGCTGGCGGCCGCTGGTCGTGGCCCTGGGGCTTCTGCTGCTGGCCGCGCTGGCCATGATCCCGCTCTTCCGCACGGAGCGTTTCGCCGGGTTGCTCGATTTCACACGGGGCACGAGCTTCATCCGCCTGCAACTGTGGCGCGGGGCGCTGAACATGGCCCTGGATCACCCCTGGCTGGGCGTGGGGCCGGATAACTTCCTCTACGCCTACCGCACCCGCTACGTGCTGCCTGTGGCCTGGGAGGAGCTGAACCTGAGCCACCCACACAACCTCGTGCTCGACTTCTGGACGCGGCTGGGGCTGCTGGGGCTGGCTGTGGGCATCTGGCTGATGGTGGCCGGCTTCCGCGCCGGCTGGGCCGCCTGGCGGCGCACAGAGGACGCCGACCGGCGGGCGCTGCTGCTGGGCCTGCTGGCCAGCCTGGTGGCTATGCTGGCCCACGGGCTGATTGACAATTCGATTTTTCTGGTGGACTTAGCGTTCGTGTTCATGCTTACCCTGGGCGTTTTTCAGCGCGAGCGGGGGTCAGGGGTAGGGGTTCAGGAAGGAACAACCCCTGACCCTTACCCCTTCTACCAGGGCAGGGCATCCGAATTCTGAGAAACAGAGCTTCTGGAGGAAAATATGCGTGTTCTGATCACCGGCGGGGCCGGCTTCATCGGCTCGCACCTGTGCGATCGCCTTCTGGCCGAAGGGCACGAGGTGATCGCCATGGATAATCTGATCACCGGCACGACGGACAACATCGCTCATCTGGCCGGACACCGCCGTTTCCGCTTCATCCTCCACGACGTGACCGAGTATATCTACGTGGACGGGCCGCTGGATGCCATCCTGCATCTGGCCTCGCTGCCCAGCCCGGTGGATTATCTGGAGAAGCCGATCCAGACGCTGAAGGTGGGGGCGCTGGGCACGCACAAGACGCTGGGGCTGGCCGTGGCCAAGAGGGCGCGCTACCTGCTGGCCTCCACGTCGGAGGTCTACGGCGACCCGCTGGTGCATCCACAGCCGGAGACCTACTGGGGCAACGTGAACCCCGTCGGCCCGCGCGGCGTGTACGACGAATCGAAACGCTTCGCCGAAGCCATGACCATGGCCTATCACCGTGCCCATGGCCTGGATACGCGCATTGCCAGGATCTTTAATACCTATGGCCCGCGCATGCGGCTGGACGATGGCCGGGTGGTGCCCAATTTCGTCAGGCAGGCGTTGTCGGGCGAACCGCTGACGGTCTATGACAAGGGATCGAGAACCCGTAGCTTCTGCTACATCTCCGATATGGTGGATGGCCTATACCGCCTGCTGCTCTCCGATGAGGTGTATCCGGTCAACCTGGGCAATCCCCAGGAAATGACCATCCTCGACTTCGCCCACAAGGTGCTGGAGATTTCCGGGAGCTCCTCGCAGGTCGTCTTCGTGACCCCGGAGGACGAGCGCACCAGGGACGATCCCCACGCCCGCCGGCCGGACATCCGCAAGGCGCGGCAGGTGCTGGGTTGGGAGCCAAAGGTGCCTCTGGAAGAGGGGTTGCGCTTGACTATTGACTGGTTCCGCCGCCGCCTGACCACAGCAGGCGCAAAAACGTGAGGCGTAAGACGAGGGGGAAACGATGGCACAACAATGGTTGACTGTCCTGTACGTGTTCGGGCTGAAGGTTTGGCTGCGCTGGGGGAAGATGGCGCTCTCCTGGCTGGCAGACCGCTTCCGTCCCCATCTCCCCTGGCAGGGACGCACCTTTGCCTCGCTGGAAGAGTACGGCCGCTGGCTGCCCGGCGCCGTGCGCTGGAAACAGGAGCCCCTGGGCGGCGTCTTCGACACCTTCCCCAGCCTGGAACACATCGAGTGGCAACTCCAAAAGCGCGGGCTGTTCGAAGATGATTGCGATGGGCTGGCCTACTTCTCGGCCCAAAACGTCCTTCCCTTCTGCGACGACCCGGCGGACTGCCACGTGGTCACCGTAGTCATCAACCCCTTCGAGGTGGGGGTGATGTACGCCGCCCATGTGCTGTGCATCTTCCGCAGCGGCGGCTTCTGGCGGGTGATCAGCAACGACGAGCTCTATCCGCAGCGCTGGGGCAGCTTCGAGGAAGCCTTGCAGGAAAATGGCTATTGCCGGGGACATGCCCTGCTGCACGTGGAAATCCGGGATGCCCATTTGCGCTACCAGCGCTCCTGGAAATCCCCGGCGTGACTTCCCGCCTGGGAGGGGCATGGTTTGGCCTCCCCTGGCCCTTGTGCTATAATCTGTGCCAGCAAGTGCCGGCCCGCTTGCCGGCATTCACTCTGTTTCGGGAGGAAACACAATGCATACCTCAAAATGGTGGACGGCCGGCCTGGTCCTGGTCGTCATCTTGACCCCGCTGATGCTTCTGTTCAGCCCCGCGGCTGAGCAGAGCGTGCAGGGCCTGGCCGTGCTGGATGACGAGTTGGTTTTGCTGGATGGCAGCGGTCGTATCAAGATAGTGGACACCAATGTCCCCAGCGGTTACGAGCCGGTCAACTGGCAATCGCCCACTACGGGTTGGACGAAGGTGACCCTGGGTGATTTCAACGGCGATGGCGATCAGGAGATCCTGGCCACCAAGGGAGGGACGGCCAGGCTCTTCGACCCCGTAGTGCAACCAGGCTATGCCGAGGTGATCGGGGACTGGGACATCCCCTCGCCCTACGTGTGGTACGACATGGACACGGGGGACATTGACGGCGATGGCCGCGACGAGATCGTGCTGCTGCGCACGGATGCCACCGATGGCGTCAAGTCCCGTCTCCTGGCCTACGATGGCGGCACCGCAGGAACAAGCTGGCTCAAGGTCCAGGAACTGACCTATGGTGCGCTGTGGGATGACGTGGCCCTGGGGGATGTCAACGCCGACGGCAAAGAGGATGTCGGCTTGATCCGCTCCGAGGATAAGCTGTTGCTCATCTTCAACGCCGCAGCTGGCTGGTCGAAGCTGCATGAGCAGTCCTATGACTTCACCTGGCTCGACCTGGAGATGATCAATGCGGATCAGACCAGGGGAGTACACGAAGTTGCCCTCTCCCGCAAGGTCCCGCAGGCCTATTTCAACACGGTCCTGGTCTTCTACTGGCAGAGCACCACCTCTACCCTGCAAGACCTCTGGGGGGATAAGTTCTACCCCTACTTCAATGACATCGAAGGTGCCGACCTCAACGGCGATGGGGATGACGAGCTCATCATGTACCGGGACACCGCGGATGTGGACGTCACCCTGGTTGCCCGCAATCCCGCGGGCGCGACCATGCGCACGTTCGAGCCCACAGGCACCAACAGCCCCCATGGCGGCTGGCTTGACCTGGAAGCCGGCGACATAGACGGCGACGGCCGAGACGAAGTGATCCTGGTGCGCAGTGACAAGTACCGCATCTACGACCGGCCAGAAGCCAGCGACAGCTTCAACGACGTGAGCGGCTCCTTCCTGGGCTCCTTTGCCGTGGGCAACGTGGACGGCCAGGGGATTGTGGCAGGGCCAGCTCTGGGCGTGACCCCCACCTCTCTCTCCTTCTCCTTCACCGGCAGCAACCCTCCTGCCCAGTCGGTGTTCGTGAGCAACGCCGGCATCGGCGGCGAGTTCTCCTGGACGGCCACGGTCACCCAGGGGGAGGAGTGGCTGCATGTCAGCCCTACCAGCGGCACCACGCCGCGCACCCTTAGCGTGTCCGTAGATGCCACCCTGTTATCCACAGGCACCTACCAGGGCCGGATTCGGATTGATGCGGCGGCGGGAGTGGCCGGCAGCCCCCGCTATGTGGACGTCACACTGTCCGTGGTCGTCACCCTGCCGCGGCTCGGCGTCGTCCCCGACACGCTGACCTTCGAGATGGATCAGGGGAAGACCAACCCCCAGCCCAAGCTGGTAGAGGTCAAGAACCTGGGCGGGGGGTCGGCGTTGAACTGGACGGCGACGGCGGATGTCGGATGGCTGAAGGTCATCCCCACGAGCGGTACCACGCCGACGCCGGTCTACATCGAGGTATACGGCACCGACCTGGTCGCGGGCACCTACGTGGGGCACGTCGTGTTCGATGCCGGCAGCGTGCTGGGCAGCCCCTTCACCTTAGCGGTGACCCTCATCGTGCGGCCACCGGTGATGCAGGTCAGCCCCAAGACCTTGCAGTTTATCGCTGCCTGTTCTTCCGCGACGATGTCCAGGTCCGTGACCATCTCGCAGCAGGGCGGAGGCAGCGACATCCAGTGGATGGCCTTCGCCGTCTTGCCGCCGGCGGGAGGAGCGGAAGCCCTCGAGGCCCTGGCCGCCGACGCCACGCCCGAGGTGACCGCTCAGGGTCTGCTCCTGGGCGGGGAGCTTTTGGCTCCTGCCGGCTGGGTCACGCTCACACCGGACAACGGCACCACGCCATCGTCCATGACCGTGCGGGCGAACCCCAGCGGGCTCGGCGCAGGCTGGCACTACGCCACGATCGTCATCGTCGGCTGGCCTGAAAATGTGACCAACCGCGTTCAGGCGGTGGACGTCAGCCTGCTGGTGGCCGATCGCTGCGTGTACGCGCCACTGGTCAGCAAGTAGGGCCTCTTCAGGCGCACCGAGGAGGGTTTGTCTGGTCAAGAAAACGAGCCACCTGGGTTCAGCCAGGTGGCTCGTTCGTTTCCGGTCGGTGGCCGCCCTGCACGCTCAGCGGCCTCGCTGAAGGCGGGCCTGCCATTGCCGGCAGAACGCCGCCAGGCGGGGCAGCACGTAGGTCACGTTGGCGTGGAAGACAAAGGCAGCGCTGTCGTCCAGAGGCGTGGGTTGCTCGTTGACGATGATCAGCGTTGCGCCACGGCGCAGCGCCAGGCCGGGCAGATCGGCGGCCGGCAACACCTCCAGCGAACTGCCGGCCACCAGCATGAGGTCGCAGCACAGCGCCTCCTGCTGCGCCTGGCGCAGGATGTCGTGGGGCGGCAGCTCCCCGAAGAGAACCACATCGGGCTTGAGTATAGCCCCGCACTGAGGGCAGCGGGGCAGAGAGCCGTCGGCAAGGAAGCGGGGCCAGTGGGCGTCGGCCGGCTGCCGGGCGTGACAGGTCAGGCAGGACAGCGTGCGCAGGTGGCCGTGAACCTCCAGCACGCGGCGAGAACCCGCCCGGTGATGCAGCAGGTCCACGTTCTGGGTGATCACCGCCCGCAGGTGGCCGGCGGCCTCCAGTTGTGCCAGGGCCAGATGGGCCACGTTCGGCTGGGCCGTGATGAACCTCTGGGCCAGGGGCCGGATCCAGCGGTAGAAGGCGGCGGGGTCTTCGCGGAACGCCCAGATGGAAGCCACGCGCAGGGGGTCCACAAAACTCCAGAGCCCCGTGCCCGCGCTGCGGAAGTCGGGGATGCCCGAAGGGGTGCTGATCCCCGCGCCGGTCAGGGCCACCGCATGCCCGGCGGCGAACAACCTGTGCGCAGCCTGCCGCAGTTGATCTTTCACGACGTTATCAATCCCCCTCGCCCGTGCGATAGCGCCGCTGCCACTTTATCACAGATCGGTCGCCGTGGCAAATCAGGTCAGTGATCATGGCCTGACAGGCCACCACGAAGCACGAAAATGTCACCCTTCGCCACGCTCGGGGTAACATTTTCGGAGCAGGGTGACTGCCACTTGACCCGACGCTTTTGACACTTCGCCTGTTTGCGTGTAAGATAGTCTCGGTCTCGCACTCTCATTCCGGGAGCAATCCATGATTACCAAACTTGTGCGCCGCTATACTACCTGGATCCTCGAACCCATCGCCCGCTTCTTCATCCGTCTGGGCCTGTCGCCGAACGACGTCACCATCCTCGGCCTGTTGCTGATCTCCGGCGTGGCCGCGCTGCTGGCCCTGGGCTACCTGCGCCTGGCCGGCGTCCTGATGCTCATCGGAGCGGGCGCCGACGGTGTGGATGGCACGATGGCGCGGATGCTGGGCCGCAGCAGCCGCTTCGGTGCTTTCCTGGACTCCACGCTCGACCGCTATTCGGAGGCCGTAACCCTCTTCGGGCTCTTTGTGTACTTCTTGCGCCAGGGCAATCAGGAAGCCCTGATCCTGCTCTATGTGGCCATCGTGGGCTCACTGATGGTCAGCTACACGCGGGCACGAGCGGAAGGCGTTGGCCTGGAGTGCCAGGAAGGATTCCTCACCCGCGTGGAGCGTGTCATCGTGCTGATGATCGCCCTGATCGTGGGGCAGGTGCGCATCGGCCTCTGGCTCCTGGCCATCCTCAGCCAGCTCACCGCCCTGCAGCGCATTTATGTCGTCTGGAAAGCGTCCAAAGCGCAGGAAGCAGCGTAATTTTTCGCCGTCTTTCACGTCATAGGATTAGGAAGCCATGATCGAGGCTGACGAAGCGCAGTGGCTGGAGCGAGCGAAGGAACTCGACCCGGCAGCGCTGGAAGCGATCTACGATCGCTATTCGCCCAAGATATACAACTATATCTATCGTCGCCTGGGTCATGCCGCGCTGGCAGAGGACCTGACCGCCCAGGTCTTCCTGCGTATGCTGGAAGCGATTCAAGGCGACAGGGCCTGGAGGACCTCCTTTTCAGGCTGGCTCTATCGCATTGCCCATAACCTGGTGGTGGATCATTTTCGGCGTCACTCACGCCGCACGCGCATCTCCCTGGAGGATGCCCCACCCCTGCTGTCCAGCGACGGCGATCCGGCGGAGATTACCGACCAGAAGATGGCCCACGAACGGGTCTTGTGGGCCCTGCAGAAACTGACCGAGGACCAGGCGCAGGTCGTTGTTCTGCGCTTCCTGGAAGGGCTGAGCATCTCTGAGGTGTCCAGCGCCATGAACAGATCGGAAGGCGCTGTCAAGGCCCTGCAATATCGAGCGGTCGTCGCTCTACGACATCTGTTGTCGGCTTCTGAAGAGAAATGAACCGGTGTAAACACCTGAGCAACGTTTTCAATAATTGCCTCGACCGTCTGCTGGCCGGGAAACCGATCGCCGAGTGCCTGGAAGGTCACGAAGCACAGGGGGCCGAAATCCGGCCCCTGCTGGCCACTGTAGCTGTCGCGCGCCGGGCCGAGGCCGTGCCGCCGCGCTCGCCCCAGGCGGTCGCCGAGGCCAAAGCTGATTTCCTGGCCGCAGCCGCCGCTCGCCGCCGGGAGATGCAGCGGGCAGCAATCCGGCAACGGCGGGGGCCGCGCCTTTCCTGGCCATTGCCGCGCCGGGCCCCGGCCTGGGCAACGGTGAGTGTCACCGCCGTGCTGGTGCTGGCCCTGCTGACCGGTACCGCCGTGGCTGCTTCCGCCCGTTCGCTGCCCGGCGACTTTCTCTATCCGGTCAAGCGCGTCGTGGAGAGTGCGCAGCTTTCGGTGATCCGGGACCCGGCAGCCAGGGAGACGTTGCAGAAGCAATTGGAACAGCGGCGCCTGGAAGAGGTACAGGAAGTGATCAAGCTCGGCCGCGTGGTGGAACGGCTGGACTTCAGCGGCGTGATCGAGGCCCTGGAGCCTGGGAGCTGGGTCATCGGCCACAGGGCCGTGCTCGTGGACGAACGAACCGAGGTGGAAGGGGTGCCCGCCCTGGGCGCCCGGGCCTGGGTGGAGGCCCGGGTAGAGCGCCCCGGCGAGCTGGTGGCCCTGCGTATTCGCATCCTGGCACCGCCACCTACGGCCACGCCCGTGCCCGCGCCGGCCACGGAACAGCCGCCGAGCGCCATCCCGCCCACGGCAACGTGCACGGCGACGGCAACGCCGCCCACACAAACACCCGCCGCCGTGTCCAGGCCCACCCGGCGCCCGCCCGTCCACACGCCGGAGCCGTCCGCAACGCCGGAGCCGCCGCCCACCCTGGCGCCCACGCCGACGGCAACAACCGCGCCTACGGCCACACCCACGCCCGTGCCACCGACGCCGACACCGCCGCGGCCGGTTGCCGTGCGCATCGTGGGCCTCATCGAAAGCATGGCCGCTGATCGCTGGGTCGTGGCAGGGAGAACGATCCTGCTGACCGGCGCAACGGTCATTGACGACACGGCGGGACAGGCTCTCGTCGGGGCGCTGGTAGCGATCAGGGCCGAACCCCAGGCAGATGGCACGCTGGTGGCCTTGCACATCACCGTCCAGGAGCCGGTACGCCCAGAGGTGACGGAGTTCAGCGGCCTCATCGAAAGAATCGCCGCCGATTCGTGGACGGTGGGCGGACAACGGGTGGAGATCGGACCGCAGACGAATATCCAGGGCGAAGCCCAGGTGGGGAGGCTGGCCCACGTCAGGGCGCTCAGCTACCCCGATGGGCGGCTGCTGGCCACCCGCATCGTCGTCGAACAGCCGGAATTGGAAGAGAGGTTCGTGGACGGGCCCATCGAAAGCCTGGGCGCCGATACCTGGACCGTGGCCGGCGTGACGATCGTGCTCGATGCGCAGACGGTTATCGCAGGACAGCCAGAGCTTGGCCGGCGGGCGCAGGTGCAGGGGTATCTGCAGGCCGATGGCAGCGTGCTGGCCAGGCATATCCGCGTGTTGGAGCCGACGGTTACAGCCACGGCTGAGGAGACACCCACCCAAACGCCCACGGCCGAAGCGGCTGCGGCGACGGCAACGCCCACCCCCTTGCCCGGCCCGACGCCGACGGCTGAGGCAGCGGGCATCACGCCCACGGCGACGACTGCACCCGGCCAGACGCCGACCGGCAGTGCCGAGGAGACAGCCACCAGCACGCCGACGGCTCCCTTGCGCTGACGCAGCGGGTCCTGCCGCGTTCCGACGCGCTTCATCCATCCGGCCAGCCAACACCGCCTCTCAGCAGAAGGCATCGTTCATGGAGGAATCATGCGCCGACGAAGGCATAGCACATACATTACCCTCTATCTGCTTGTAACGCTTCTTCTGTTGACTTCCTCTTCCGTTTTAGCCTCTTCCACCCGCGCCCCCGCGGGCAGCACAGTCAGGTTCGAAGGGATGATCGAGGCCATCGGCCTCAAGAAGTGGGTCATCCAGGGGGTTACCGTTTTCGTCAGCCCCTATGCGGAGATCATCGAGGAAGGCGGCCAGGCCGAGGTGGGTGCCTGGGTCACCGTTTCTGCCACCTGGCAGGCCGACGGCAATCTGTGGGCCAACTGGATTCGCGTGGAACGGCCCGCCGGCGCTGCCGGAGAGGTTATCGAGTTCACGGGGCTGATCGAACGCATCGAAACCCAGCGTTGGGTGATCGGCGGGGTAGAGGTGTGCATTCTGCCCGACACGGTGATCGAGGGACAACCCAAGGTGGGTGTGCCCGCCCGTGTGCGTGCCCGCTGGCAGGCCGATTGCTGGCAGGCGTTGGCGATTGCCGCCTATCCCGCCATCGGCGGCGAGGGCCAGGTGCAGTTCGAGGGCACCATCGAGGCGATGGGACCTGCGCTGTGGGTCATCAGCGGCGTGGCGGTGCAGATTAGCGCGGACACAACAGTGGCCGGCGAGCCGCAGGTAGGCCGCCGCGTCGAGGTGACCGCCTACCTCCAGCCCGATGGTCGGCTGTGGGCCCAGCACATCCTCGTCATCTCCGGAAACGATGACCGCTCGCGCCAATTCGGTGGCCTCATTAACGCCATCTACACTGGCGAGCAGCCGCAGCGCTGGATGATCAGGGAGTTGGACCCCGCGGTCAGGGCCGGGGAGACGGCCGTGCTGGTGAACGGAAACACCCTGATAGACCAGAGCCGGGCGGTGGCCGCGCCGGGGATGTGGGCAGAGGTAACAGCCTACGGCGAGGACGATGGCAGGCTCTGGGCGCAGCGCATCCGCATCGAACGGCCTGTGGCCGTGGCCATCGAGGGAACGTTGGACACCGCTCCCGTCGGTTCATCTGGCTGGTGGCTGGTGGACGATTATCGCGTGTATGTGCATGCGCAGACGGTGATCGTGGGGTCCCTTATGACGGGGATGCGCGTGTACGTCACAGGGCTGATGCTGGGCAACGGGAGCATCTGGGCCGAAAACATCTGGCCGGTGTAAGCCGAATGAGCCCTGCCATCATAGCTACGCACAGAGATCACGCCGCCCGGGCTGGAGAGGCCTGGGCGGCGTGAACGTTTCATGCATCTTGACAAACGAAGCATTCTGGCCTAAAATAGAAGTGCTTCCCCCGCCGACGTCCCCAGGAGCCAGGAGGGCTCCGTCGGCCAACCTCAGTGGATCACAATTGCTCGCGGCGGATTGTCAAATCCGCCGCCGAGCTGCCGATCCTTCACCTTGTTCAAGACAAGTCTGGCCATCCAGCAGGAGCAGGCTGTGATGTACTGAACCTGCCTGGAGCGGCGAAGGCCATGGCTGGGGCTGCTCTCTTCACCACTCCGAAGCAGGCCGCCCCACTCGAAACGATAAGGAGGTGATGAAACCGCCCTGAAAGTGGTCTGACGGCGCGCTCCCTGTAGCGCGCGCCCCACGATGCTCATGCGGCCAGGATCGGCGGTCCTGTGGCCCCGGAGCGAGAACATCCCAGCTTATCCGCTTTCAGGTAGTCCCTTTCAGAAATGGGTTTCCGGAAAGCGATCAACAGGCAAGAGAGGGACTGCCATTCTACGTAAGGAGCCAAGACCATGAAGAAACGCTTTCTCACGATGGTGAGCCTTGTGGCCGTATTGGTTCTGCTGGCCTCGGCGCTGCCCGTCGCCGCAGTGGAGCGGCAGGCAGACAGGACGACCAGTACCTTTCTGGCAAACATGGACACCTTCGTTAACGCCTGGGCACCGGGCGCCAGCTACGGCGACGCCTTCAATTTCAGCGTGCGCCAGTCCAACGTGATGAGGGGGCTGGTCCGGTTTGACCTTTCGCCCATCCCCCGCTACGCCCGGGTGCACGAGGCGAAGCTGAAACTGTATGCCACCTACCGCACCAACCCCGGCAGGCTGGATCTGTCCGCCTACAGGGTGCTGGGGCCCTGGGATGAAGGCGTGACCTGGACCACGGCACCGGCGGCGGCTGACACGGCGGTGGCGATGGTCACTCTGAACGCTGTCAACATGCAGGTGACGCTGGACGTGACCGATCTGGTGCAGTCCTGGGTGAACGACCCGGCCAGCAACTTCGGCCTGATGCTCAGCGCGGCCGACCGCAATAAAGTACAATACACTTTCATCGCCTCCGAGTTCAGCCAGGAATCGGCCGGGCCGCCCTATCCCCTGCTGGAAGTCACCTATACCCCGCCGATCGAGGTGACCATCCTCCACACTAACGATGAGCATGGCTGGCTGCAACCCTATGTGGCCTACCAGTCGCCCATCACCGAGGGCGGGGCGGCCAACCTCATGGGCCGCTTCACCCAGATCGAGGGCTACGCGCCGGATGCCGAGGGCTTCCTGCTGCTCAGCGGCGGCGACATGTGGACAGGGCCATCCATCTCCACCTGGTTCGAGGGCAGGCCGGTGGTGGAAGTGATGAACGCTATGGGCTACGACGCTGCCGCCATCGGCAACCACGAGTTCGACTTCGGCCGTGAGGCCCTGAACGAACGGCGGGCAGAGGCTAACTTCCCCTTCCTGGCCGCCAACATCTACTACAAGGGCACCACCACCCTGGCCGATTTCGCCACGCCCTACGTGATCAAACAGGTCAATGGTGCGGACGTGGGAATCATCGGCCTGAGCACCACCGATACCCCTCTGACGACCCATCCCAAGAACATCAGCGACCTGGACTTCGGCGATTACGAGGAAGCCCTGCGCCGCGAGGTGCCCAGGATGCGGGCCGAGGGGGCAGACCTGATCATCGTCGAATCCCACGTCTGCGCCTCGCAATTGGTGCCCCTGGCCGAGGCGGTCAGCGATCTGGATATCGCCCTGATGGAAGGGGGGCATTGTCACGATACGTTCACGGGACAGGTTAACGGCACGCTCATCGTCGAAGCCTACTGGGCCATGCGGGCCTACGGCAAGACCTGGTTGCTGCTGGACCCGCTGACCTACGAGGTGATGGACTTCACCCAGGAGGTCATCCCCAACCAGTATGTGACCGCGCAGGGCAATCCCGTGGTGCCGGATGCGCAGGTGCAGGCCATCGTGGACTACTGGCAGGGGCAGACCAACCAGGTCATGGGGCAGGTCATCGGCTACACGGAAACGGGCATGCCCAGGCGTTCATGGAAGCAACTGAACTATATCATGGACTCCTGGCTGTGGGCTTACCCGCAGGCCGACCTGGCCCTCAGCAACTGGGGTGGCTTCCGCGCCCCCATTGACGCCGGCGACATCACCGTGGGCGACATCGTGGGCGTGCTGCCCTTCGAGAACCGCATCGTGGATTGCGCCATCACCGGTGCCCAGTTGGTGGAGAACCTGGAATGCTGCGACGGCGCTCCGGCCGGCTTCTCCTACACCTACTACTATGAGGATGGTCGGCGGGTCGTGGACACGGTGACCCTGGCCGATGGCTCGCCGCTGGACATGAACGCCACCTATCACGTCCTGGTCAACGACTTCATGTACGCCGGCGGTGATGGCTACCTCTTCGGCCAGCAAGACCCTTACGCCTACGACACGGGCATCCAGTGGCGGCAGCCGGTCATTGACTGGACGAAAGCCCAGAACACCTCACCGGATTATCCCATTGATCCGCTGATAGACGAGCGGCCACGGGCCGTCCAGGTCTACCCGTTGCTCATCCTGCACACCAACGACTTCCACGGCTATCTGCAGAGCGACTCCAGGGGCCGCGGGGGCTCCGCCTACATGGCCGGGGTGATCAACTGGACGCGGAATGCGGTGGGGGCGGAGAACGTGCTCCTGGCCGACGCCGGCGACGTCTATCTGGGGGCTGCGCCCATCTCGCAGTTGCTGCTGGGCGAAAGCGCCATTGACATCTACAACATGATGGGCTACGACGTGGCAGCCTACGGCAACCACGAATTCGACAAGGGGCAGGATGTCCTGCAGACCCGCACGGCGCAGTCCAACTTCCCCTGGGTCAGCGCCAACATCGTGCTCGAGGGGACGGAGTGGGAGCATCCGACCTGGACCGAGCCCTATGTCATCCTGGACAAGGGCGGGGCGGACATCGGCATCATCGGCGTGAGCACCGATGAGACGCCGCAGATCACCCTGAAAGGGACGACCGAGGGGCTGGTCTTCAAAGACCCGACGGAGGCGATACTGCGCTACTACGACGAGGTCAAGGCCCAGTCCGATGCCCTGATCGTCCTGGCCCACATAGGGACCGAGGACAGCGGGCCGTATAAGGGGCTGCGCACCGTGGCCCAGGAGTTGATAGATGCGGGCAAGCCCGTGGACCTCATGATCGGCGGCCACCAGCATCAGCCGCTCTCCAATCCGCTGTGGGTAGGGAACACGGCCATCATCGAGGCCGGCTACTACGGCCGCTGGCTGGGCGTGGCCGATGTCACCGTCAACCCCGCCACCAAGTCCCTGCGCCTGGACGGCTACCAACTGACCACCATCAATAACACCCTCACGCCCGACCCGGACGTGGAAGCGCGGGTGGCTTACTGGGCCGATATGGTGGCACCGATCATCGAGGAGCCGGTAGGCACCACCAACGTCAGCCTGGTGCGCGACTACAACAACGAGTCCAATATGGGCAACCTGGTCACCGACGGCATGAGGTGGAAGGCCGATCAGTACGACGATGGCGAGGTGAACGGTTCGGTGGACATCGCCTTCACTAACCCTGGCGGCCTGCGGGCGGACATCGTGATCCCCGCCGGGGCGCCCCTGCCCTTCCCGATCACCTGGGGCGACACCTTCAACGTCATGCCCTTCGGCAATACGCTGTTCCTCATGGACCTGACCGGGGCGCAGATCCAGACGCTCCTGAACCAGTCGGCGAGCCTGTACAAGGGCATCCTCCAGACCTCCGGGGCCACCTGGAAATGGTTCAATGATTGCCGATGCGCTACGCCCACCACCTGGGGGGCCTTCGACGTCATGGTCAACGGGCAGCCGTTGGATCCGGGCATGACCTATCGGGTGGTGACCAACAACTTCCTGGCCGGTGGTCAGGATGGCTGGGTGACCTTCGCCGAGGGCACCAACCGCTGGGATACCTACTACGACATGCAGGAAGCCGTCAACGAGTACATCCGGTGGTACAACGCCAACGTGGGGCCCATTGAGCATCAGGTCGAGGGCAGGATCGTCTACGCCCCCGCTCCCTGACGGTCATTACGGCTGGTAACAGAAGTCATGATATCCCCACCCTGACCCTCCCCCGCTGCGGGGGAGGGTTGAGGTGGGGGGCACAAAGCACAGAGCGGGCAGTTTGACAAAAGCGACGTTATGCCCTACAATATGAGTATGTCTTGCCGTCTGATTCTCATCATCTCGTCGGCAATCCACGCTGCTTCTTCTATGCCGGACACAGGCCAATCGGGGAGAAACCGCTCATGTCGTGGTCTGCTGACAACCTCGGCCCCTGGTATGTACTTCTGCACACGCCCCTCTGCGCCAACGCAGGGCCTGGCGCCCTGTCGTTGGCGCTTGCTGTTTGAAAGACAGTGCACAGCTAGCGGAAAGGAGGTGGTGGCCCGGCATCAAAACGTGGTGAAGCTGCCCTGAAGAGTTCTGCGGCGAGATCGTTGACTGTACTGAGTTCAATTCGTTCAAGGAGGGAGCACAATGAAATACACGATTCCAAAATGGCTGGCGCTGCTGGTGGTGTTGGCTATGGTGCTGACCCTGGCCCCGGCCGCGCTGGCCAGCCCACCGTATCCCGAAGGCTATGAACGGCCGGTACAGCTGCCAGAGGACGTGGCTGTGAAGCCCATCGCTCGCATAGCCAAGCCCATAGACCAACCCAACATCAAGGACTACCTGCGCAACCGCGAGCGGCAGCGATTGCTGGAGGCCGGCCTGACGGCGGAGGCCAACGCGCTGGGCCTGTCGGGAACCGACCGTGTGCTGGTGATCCTGGTCGAGTTCGCCGGCACCGACACCTTCACCTGGGAGGCGGGTGTCTCCACCTGGGACCCCTACGGCCGTGCCGATCCCAATGAAGCCGTGTATGATGAGGAGGGCAACGTCATCGTCGGCGATTGCTCCAACATCATCAACGAGACCACGACGTTCACCTACAGCGGGCCCTTGCACAACCAGATCCCGCGCCCGCTGTCGGCAGAGGACCGCTCGGGTGATACCATCTGGACGGAGGATTTCAGCCCAGAATGGTTCAACGGCTTCATGTTTGGCCAGGGCGTCATCTTCGACTACGACCGCGTGGATGGTTCTCACGTCCACGAGGACTTCACCGGCCAGTCGGTGCGAGACTACTACGAAGACCTGTCCGATGGGCAGTATATCATCACCGGCGACATCATCGGCTGGCTGCAACTGCCGCACTCCACCTGGTGGTACGGGGCTGACCAATGCCCCGGCGCTCGTTCCGGCGGAGGGCGCTGGCATGGAGCCATTCCCGGCGCGGGCAATGCCAGGACGCTGGTGACGGATGCCCTGGACGCGGTCAATGCCGTCAAGGACACCATCCCCGGCTTCGACTGGGCTAACTACGACCAGAATGGCGATGGCATCATTGACCGCCTGTGGATCGTGCACTCCGGCTATGGCGAAGAGGACGCCTCCACACTGCTCAACCGCACCGACTACGGCGAATCCTCCCTGTGGTCGCACTCCAGCGCCATCAGCCCGCCCTACGAAGTGGCACCGGGCATCTTCGCCGGCCCCTACATCATGATGCCGGAGAACGGTGGCATCGGCGTCTTCGCCCATGAGTACGGCCACAACCTGGGCGCCGACGACCTGTACGCCTATGATCAGGGCGAGACCTCGGCCGGCTTCTGGACCTTGATGGCCGACGACTGGACCGGTTACCCCATCGGCTTCGAGCCGCCGGCGGTGGACCCCTGGCACCTGGATAACTGGGGCTGGCTCAACCCCATCGTCATTGACGACATGAGCCAGTACTACGAGTTCACCCTGGGCCAGGCCAGCCGCTTCCCCGGTGGAGAAGGCATGTACCGCGGGGCCAAGATCGTGCTGCCCGATGGCGTGCTCTTCCTGCCGGTGCCTCTCTGGCAGGGGAACTACTACTGGTGGGGCGGCAAGAAAGACCTGGCCAACGCCATGATGACCACCGTCAACCCCATTGCCATCCCCGCCGGAGGGGCCACACTGTCCTTCGATCTGGTCTATGACATCGAGGATGAGTGGGACTTCCTGTGGGTCCAGGTCTCGACGGTTCCTTCGCCAGAGCCTTCCGGTGTGGCATGGGATACGCTCACCAACGAGAACACCAAGTGCGTGCATGATCCGAGCTGGATCGGCGGGCTGTATGGCTTCCCCGACGACCTGTGCGGAGCCGGATTGGGTGGCTTCTACGGCTACAATGCCAACTGGCCCGATCCTGAGACACAGGTCTTCGACCTGAGTGCCTACGCCGGCCAGGAGATCTACCTGCGCTTGTGGTTCATGACCGACTGGGCCACCACCTACACCGGCGCTTTCGTGGATAACGTCAAGGTCGAAGCCGATGGCAACGTCCTCTTCTTCGACGACGCCGAAGCCGGCGACGCCCAATGGGTCTACCAGGATCCCTGGCAGCGCAGCGACGGCACGATGGCCTTCACCCACAACTACTACCTGCAGTGGCGTAACGTGGGCGAAAATGGCGGCTACGATAGCGCCCTGGGCGATGCGCGCTGGCGCTTCGGCCCGGCCAACAGCGGCATGTTGGTGTGGTACAATAACAACTTCTACACCGACAATGAGATCTGGCACTACCTGTTCGACGATCCGAGCTGGGGGCCCAAGGGCCGCATGCTGGTCGTGGACGCCCATCCCGAGCCATACCGCGATCCGGACCTGGTGGCCATGGGCTACAACAATGAGGGCGGCAACCTGACCTCCCGCGGGCAGATGCGCGATGCGCCGTTCAGCCTGTGGCCTTCGGTGGACTTCTGGCACACCGACCCCTACCGCGCCGGCGCTCAGAAGCACTACTACGAGGGCCGGCCGGCCGTGAGGGCCTTCCACGATGCCCTGGGCTACTATCCCGGTGCCGAGTATGTGGTCCGTGGCCCGGCCTATCCGCCAACCCAGTACCGCTGGGTGACCAAGCAGTGGGACGCCAGCGTCGTCGTTCCGGCCACGGGATTCTATCCCCTGAAGGCGCCCGGGTACAAGGGCACCGGCGGCACCAGGGATCAGGAGTTCCGCTTCAACTGCTCCATCTACCCGGGTGGCTATCTGGCCTGCTACTGGCTCGGGGCTTACACCGGCCTGGGCTACGATGGCGGCACCGGCAATCCGGGCGACTACGACGTCCAGTACGGCGTGCATGCCTGTATCCTGGACCAGGCGCAGGACGGCTCCTGGGGCAAGGTCCTCGTCGCTAACTTCATCCTGGATGGCACCGGCTTCACCGCCAGCCCGGTGGAAGTGGTCGAGGGTAAAGAGGTGGAGTTCGTGCTGGCGCCCCATAACCTGGGCGGCAACAGCCCGGTCTTCGCCTTCGTGCCCTGGGACTACATGAACAACCAGTTGCTGGTGGACACCCTGACCAACGGCGCCTTCCCCATCTACGGTGACCTCACGGCGGAGCAGGTGGGCGCGCTGTACGCCGAGGGCGGCGCCGAGGCCGTGCGGGCGCTCTCCGTACAACAGGATAGCGGCATACCCCTGGCCGGCATCGGCTGGATCGGCGTCGTGCCCCCTGGCACGAACGAGCTCTTCCGCTTCAAGATGATCCCCTGGTTGGGCGGCTATCCCTTCAGCCTGCGGGCCGACTTCTACCTCTGCGGCGACCGCGTCTTCAGCGTGGACTCCGACGTGGTGAAGGTCCGTCTCTCCGGCGGCCCCTTCGAGTACAGGCTATGGCCCCAGATGGACACCTTCGTCAGCAGCCTGAGGCCGGACGCCAGCTTCGCCGATCGTCCCACCTTCAACGTGGCGCAGCCGGATACGGCGCGAGGTCTCCTGTACTTCGACACCTCGTGGATCCCGCCGCTGGCCATCGTGGACAGCGCCAAACTGAAGCTGTATCCTCTGGAGCGCAACCGCGACCGCTGGATGCATCTGGTGGCCTATCCTATGGAAGAATTGTGGTGGGAGGACATCACCTGGAACGAGGCGCCAGATTCCGGGGCCATCCCGGCCGGCAGCGCGGCGCTGGACAGGGTCAACGTAGAGGTCGAGCTGGACATCACCGCCCTGGTACAGCAGTGGATCAGCAATCCCTCGACCAACTTTGGCCTGATGCTCAAGGGCGAAGAGGCCCAGGCTGTGATGTACACCTTCATGGCTTCCGAGCACCGCTTCGGCGAGTGGCCGCGTCTGGAGATCGTTGCCCACTAGCCTGCTCAGGAAGGGGATAAAGCAGCCTCTGCCCATCCCCTTCCACCCGAGCTCAGAAACGATAAGGCCAGGGAGGATTGTCCTCCCTGGCCTTCCTTTCCGATTCAGAGTATCACCCCATGCCCAGAATCATCGCCCTGGGCACCTCGGCGGCGCTGCCGCACGATGCCCGCGAGAACACTTATCTGCTCCTGAACGGCACGACGCAGTCCTACCTCATTGACTGTGCAGGCAGCCCGGTGCAACGGCTACAGCAGGCGGGCCTGGCCCTGGACAGGCTGGAGGGCCTCATCGTCACCCATCATCACCCCGACCACATCTACGGCGTGCCCACGCTGCTCTCCAGCCTCTGGCTCTCCGGACGTCAGAGACCCTTCCGCATCTACGGGCCGGAGAAAAGCATGCGCGCCCTGCAGGCCATCGGCGTCCTCATGGAGTGGGATACGTGGCCAAACTGGATGCCGGTCGTCTATCACAGTGTGCCAGCGCAAGAGAACGTCATCGTGCTCGACGAGATGGAGTTCCGCATCACCAGCAGCCCGGGAGAGCACCTGACGATGACGACGTTGGCCTTGCGGATAGAGTCCAGGCAGACAGGGGGTGTGGCGGTCTATTCCAGCGACACGGGGCCATGCGAGGCTGTAGTCAGATTGGCGCGGGGAGCCGATTTGTTGATTCACGAGGCTACAGGGCCATACGAGGGACATTCCAGGGCCGCCCAGGCCGCTGCGGTGGCCCGCCAGGCCCAGGTCGGGCGTCTGGTGCTGGTGCACTATCCCCGCTCCGAAGACGCCCTGCGGATGATCCAGGAGGCCAGAGAACACTTTGCCGGCCCCGTGGAGGTGGCCGGGGACTTCGCCGTCTACGAATTCTGAACTGCGGATACCGTATGACCTCGGTGCTGCTCTCGCAGGAAAGCCAGCACCACCGGGTCGAGGCGGGCATCCGGCAACAGCCGCTCTTCCAGGTTTTCCACGCCGGCCCAAACCTCCAGGGCCGCCCGCGTGGCCGCGTCGTATTGCCCGTGCTGCGGCCCCGCATAGTACCCCAGCGCCTGCAGCATCCCCTGCACTTCTCGCGTCAATCCCTCGTCCAGCGGCAGCAGATCTTTCTCCGGCGTCCGGTCGAAATAGAGCCTGTACAGATCGAGCAGCCGCTGCAACTCGGCGATGGGTTGCGGGTGATCGTCCACGCGCAGGTCCAGGTAACGGTCATTGAAGCCGCCGTAACCGCCCCGCTCGCGCACGACCAGCAGCGCCGCCGACTGCTGTCCGCGGCGGTCTCCCCCGGCCGCCTGCCCGGCGACCAGAGCCGCCAGCAGCCGGTCGGCCAGCGGGCCGCTGGTCGCTTCAAACGTCGCCGCCATGGCCTCCACGGTGGCCGCGCTGACCAGGATGTTGCCCTGGCAGGCGTAGTGGGGACCCACCAGATGCCCCGCCCAGGCCAGGCATTCCCTGCCTGTAAAGGCCGCCGCCCTTCCCGCGGCATCCACCATGCCCACCTGGCGGTGTTCCCGTCCCTCGTCAGCAGCCACCAGCCGGGCCAGGGTCTCCTCAGCCGACAGCCCCGCCGCCAACAGGCGCAGCCCCTCAGGGCCATAGCTCGTGTTGGCATAGGACTGTGTGGCGATGGCCCCTGCCCCGGCCTGCGCCCAGGGCACCACCGCGCCGACGGCCAGAAACTTGGATTGGACGGCCACCCCCCAATCGCCCTGGATGGGGTCACAGGCCACGATAGAGAATGTTCCCATCATAGGATGATCACCGAATTCTCGCTGCCGAAAGCATTGGGGACGTATTTGTCAGCATACCAATCGTTGAGCCATTCTTTGCCGTCAATCAGGTAACGGAATTGATACTCCCGTCCCGCCTCCAGTTTCAGGGTCACAGACCAGCCATAGTCTTCGCTATTCTGGACCATGGGCGTGGCGCGGGTGTCCCAGTCATTGAAATCGCCGACCAGATTGACCCGTTCGGCCCAGGTGGCCCCTGGCAGGCGAAAGGTGACCAGGACGTATTGGGAGTCAGGGGAAGGTCTTCTCTCGATCATGCTTCTCTATCCTCGCACTCGATACGCATGCAATTATACACCGATTTGACGAAAACCGCAACATCAGGTAGAATGGTACAATGATCTCCGGCGGGGAAGGAGCACTCTTCCCCGCCGCATGGTGTGTGCAGCGTGTTCGAGAATCTGACGGATAAACTACAAGCCGTTTTCGACAGGCTGGCCGGTCGAGGCAAGCTCAGCGAGCAGGACGTGGAAGCGGCCCTGCGTGAGGTGCGGCTGGCCTTGCTGGAAGCTGACGTCAACTACAAAGTCGTCAAGGAGTTCATTGCCCGCGTCAAGGAACGGGCGGTGGGCGCCGAGGTCATGCGCAGCCTCACCCCTGCCCAGCAGGTGGTGAAGATCGTTCACGAAGAACTCATCCGCACCCTGGGCGAGCCGAGCCGCCTCAACCTGTCCGGTCCCACGCCGCATGTGATCATGCTGGTAGGGTTGCAGGGCTCGGGCAAGACGACCACGGCGGCCAAGCTGGCCCTCACCCTGCGCAAGTCGGGCCATCGCCCTTTGCTGGTGGCCGCCGATACCTATCGCCCGGCGGCCATCACCCAGTTGGAAGTGCTGGGCCGGCAACTGGAGATCCCGGTGCACAGCGAGGGGGCCGCGGTTGCGCCGCCCAGGATCTGCGCCAACGCCCTCCGGCGGGCCCGGGAGAGCGCCTACGACGTCGTGATCCTGGACACCGCCGGCCGTCTGCAAATTGACGAGCGCATGATGACCGAGCTGGAACAGGTCAAGCAGCAGACGAAGCCCGACGAGGTGCTGCTGGTGGCCGATGCCATGACCGGCCAGGACGCCGTGCGGGTGGCCAGCGGCTTCCACGAACGGGTGGGCCTCACCGGATTGATCCTGACCAAGGTAGATGGCGACGCCCGCGGCGGTGCGGCCATCTCCATGCGCGAGGTGACCGGCGTGCCCATCAAGTACCTGGGCATGGGCGAGAAGACCGAGGCGCTGGAACCTTACCATCCCGATCGGCTGGCCTCGCGCATCCTGGGCATGGGGGATATGCTCAGCCTCATCGAGCGGGCCGAGGCCACCATGGACCAGAAGAAGGCCGAGGCTGTCGGCCGCCGCATAATCAAAGGCGAGTTCGACCTGGAGGACTTCCTGGGCCAGTTGCAGGAGGTGCGCAAGATGGGCCCGCTGAGCCAACTGCTGGACATGATACCGGGCATGTCCCGTCTGGGCGAGCAGATCGCCCCCGAGGTCACGGACCAGCAGATGAAGCGCGTGGAAGCCATCATCAACTCCATGACTGTGGAGGAGCGCCGTCATCCGGAGATTCTCAATGCCAGCCGCAAGCGGCGTATCGCCCGCGGCTCCGGCACCAGCGTGCAAGAGGTCAATCAACTCCTGAGCCAATTCCGGCAGATGCAACGGCTGATGAAGCAACTGGGTGGCATGGGCAAGCGCGGCCGCCGCCTGCCGGGACTGCCGTCACTGTTTGGCGGAATTGGCGGATGAGAGACATACATCATGGCCCGGACAGCGACAGATGTAACCGCAGAAGAAATGGCTACATATCGGGCTACGGCGCGGCTCCGTTGGGAGCGGAAAGAACGGGAATCGGCCTTACGACGGGAGCGGGCCTGGCGCGTAGCGCATCGCGCCGCGCGGCTGCTCAAAGAACAGTTCAGCGATAGCAGCCGCAGCAGGATACTATTTGCAGGTTCGAATGCGGCGACTCGAGCAACTGGAAAAAAGCTGCTGCACAATCTGATAGACTCCCTGAGTCTAAAGAGTCGTCGGCTGTACGAACTTAGGAAGAAACAAGCAATGATGGGTCTCAATACTCCTCCGGAAGTTCTAATCGAGATTAAAGAACTGGAGGAGGAGATCCATGAACTGGAAGAGGAGTTCCAGATTGCTGGAGAAAGAATCGAGGCCTTAAAGGAAGTGACGGCAGATGCCAAAGCCGTCCCGTAACCAGGGCCACAGTGCCTAGAAAATGACAGCGGGTCAATTCATCGAAAAAGTGGCAAGTCTCTGACCAAAAGCACGCCAAGGGAGGCAAAAGTCAAACCATGGTTCGTATTCGATTGCGCCGTCAGGGCGCCAGGAAGCAACCTACCTATCGCGTCGTCGTGGCCGACAGCCGCTCGCCGCGCGACGGCCGTTTCATCGAGAACATCGGTTTCTACGACCCGCGCAGCGAACCGCCGACAATCCGCATCGAAGCCGAGCGGGCGTTGCATTGGCTGAGAGCCGGCGCCCAGCCCAGCGACGCCGTGCTGCGCATGCTGAAGGAAACCGGCATCTGGCAGCAGTTCAAGGGAACGGAAGCCCCGCCGGAAACGGAAACCGCAGCGGCCGCCCCGGAAGGTTCAGAAGCCGTTGAAACTGAAGAAGGGTAGCACGGCCCCGGCAAAGCATGGCCGCATGCGCCATTCACTGGAGGATGGACAGGGGGAAGGCATGAAGGATCTCGTCACATTCATGGCCCAAAACCTGGTGAATGACCCTTCGCAGGTGCAGGTGGAGCAGATCGAACGCCCCCACGTCACCGTGCTGCAACTGCGTGTGGCCCCGGAGGACATGGGCCGCGTGATCGGCAAGGGGGGACGGGTGGCCAACGCCATGCGCACACTGCTGCGCGTGGCCGCCGCGCGCGAGGGCAAGCGAGTGATCCTGGACATCGTGTAGGAACACCCAGAAGCGGCAAAGACAGAGCGGGCGGGAGCGCGCGGTGGCGCGTGCTCCCGTTTCTGTTGCCTGGCCAACATCGCAAAATTACCACCTGTGCGGTTGGTAGGTAGTAGTAGGACAACTGCTCGCAGTTGTCCTAACTATTGCGCAAAATTACACGAGTGAGGCGGAACGAATGCCCTTATCACCACGCTATCTGGCCATCGGCCGCATCGTCGGCGCCTTCGGCATCCATGGCGAAGTCAAAGTGGAGGTGCACACCGACTATCCGCAGCGTTTCCAGCAGAAGACGCGCCTCTACGTGGGAGAGGAAGACGACGTGCAGCCCACGGCGCTGCTGGGAGCGCGTGCCCACAAAGGGCATCTCCTGCTGCGTCTGGAAGGATGCCCTGACCGGACCGCGGCCGAGCGGCTGCGCGGCCAATGGCTGTACATCCCCATCGAGGAAGCCATGCCGCTTGAGGCCGACGAGTTCTACGAGCACGAGGTGCTGGGCCTGCGCGTGGAAACGGTCAGCGAAGAATTCCTGGGATACATCCAGGAGGTGCTCTTCACCGGTGCTAACGAGGTGTTCGTCGTCAGGGGGAGCGGAGAAGAGTTACTGATCCCTGTGCTGGAAGATGTGGTGCTGGAGATTGACCGGGCTGGCCAGCGCGTGGTGGTGGCCCTGCCCCCGGGGCTGCGCCAGGGCTTGTGAGCCCGGCGCGTATTTGCTCCAGGCTTGACAAAAGTGCGAAGTTCGGGTATCCTTGTGTCACTTGGCAGGCAAGGCATTCCCGGCAAACGGTCTCCCAAGCCGGGATCCGGCGTGCAGGGAGGGACGGCCAGGGTGACTACCGATCTGCGCTATTGGCTGGGCTTCAATCTGGTGACGGGTATCGGCCCCATCCGCCTGCGGGCACTGCTGGACACCTTCGGTGACCTGGGCACAGCCTGGCACGCCTCGCCTGCGCAGTTGCGCGAGGCGGGGCTCGACCGCCGTTCGCTGGACAACCTGTTGCAGGCCAGAGCCACCCTGTCCCTGGATCGGGAACTGGAAAAGGTGCAACGGGCCGGCGTGCAACTGCTCACCTGGGACGATGAGGCCTACCCACGCCATCTGCGCAACATCTACGATCCGCCACCGCTGTTGTATGTGCGCGGCGAACTGCGGCCCGAAGACGAGTGGGCAGTGGCCCTCGTGGGCACGCGACGGGCTACCGTCTACGGCAAGGAAGCAACACGGCAACTGGCCGGCGGCCTGGCCCGCAGCGGCATTACCATCGTCAGCGGACTGGCACGGGGCATTGACGCCCAGGCGCACCGCTCGGCGTTGGACGCTGGCGGGCGCACCATCGCCGTGCTGGGCAGCAGTGTGGACATCATCTACCCGCCTGAACATCGTCGCCTGGCGGAGGAAATCGCCCAGCACGGCGCGCTGATCTCGGAATACCCCCTGGGCACACAGCCGGAGGCCAGCAACTTCCCGCCCCGCAACCGCATCATCAGCGGCCTCTCCCTGGGCGTGGTCATCGTCGAGGCCGGGGTTGGGAGCGGCGCGCTGATCACTGCCGATTTCGCCGTCGAGCAGGGCCGCGACGTTTTCGCCGTGCCCGGCAGCATCTTCCAGCGCAGCAGCGAAGGATGCAACCAGCTCATTCGCGAGGGCGCCATCCCTGTCCTCTCCGTCAGCGATATCCTGGAAGAACTGAACCTGACCATGGTCGAGCAGCAGGCAGAGGTACGGGCTGCCGTCCCGGCTACGGAGATGGAAGCCCGCCTGCTCAGCCACCTCTCGTCAGAGCCAACGCACGTGGACGAGCTGTGCCGCTCCGTCAACCTGCCTGTGGCCCAAATCTCCAGCACTCTGGCGCTGATGGAACTGAAAGGCCTGGTACGACAGACAGGAGGGATGAACTACGTGCTGGCCAGGGAAGGCGGCGTGGAATACAGCGTTGATTGATAAACGCCAGGAAGCTTGCTTCTTGCCGCAGGGGTTTCCAATGTCCGAAGGCTCTGATATCATATACGCTGTCGTCCTGGCCGGCGGGCAGGGCACGCGGCTCTGGCCTCGCAGCCGTCAGGCCAGACCCAAACAATTTGCCGATATCGCCGGGCATGGCCGAACGATGCTGCAGGAGACCGTAGACCGCTTACAGCCGTTGATCCCGCAGGATCGGGTCATCGTCGTCACCGGCGAGCGTTACGCACCATTGGTGCGCGAGCAGTTGCCGCAACTGCCGGCAGAAAACGTGCTGGTGGAACCCTCAGGGCGCAACACGGCCCCGGCCATCGGGCTGGCGCTCATCCATCTGGCCCGGCGAGACCCCGAAGCGGTGATGGCCATCCTGCCCGCCGACCATCTCATCGCCGATGCCGAGGGCTTCCGCCGCACGCTGCAGACGGCCGCCGGGGTAGCCGCACAGGGCTATCTGGTCACCCTGGGCATTGAGCCGGATAGCCCGCATACCGGCTACGGCTACATCCAGCGGGCGGACCCGCTGCCCACTGCCGACGGTGCGGCAGCGTACGTCGTGCAGAGGTTCCTGGAGAAACCGGATCGCCACACGGCATTGCGTTTCCTCAGAGAGGGTGGCTACTACTGGAACGGCGGCATCTTCGTCTGCCAGTTGGCGACCATGCGGGCGGAGATCGAACGCCAGCTTCCCGCCCTGGACGCGGTATTACAGGAGATCGCCGCCGCGCTGGGCACGGAGCAGGAGGCGGAGGTCCTGGCCCGCGCCTGGCCCCAGGCCCCGCGGGTGAGCATTGACTACGGCGTGATGGAGCACGCCCCGCGGGTGGCGGTAGTGCCTATGGATGTGGGTTGGAACGACGTGGGCGACTGGGGGGCCCTGCATCAGGTGCTGCCTGCCGACAGCAACGGCAACATCGTCGTCTCCGGCGATCACCTGGCCGTAGGCAGCCGCGACACGGTGGTCTACGGCGCTGGCGACCGCCTGATCGTCACCATCGGCGTGGAAAATCTGATCGTCGTGGACACCGGTGACGTGTTGCTGATCTGCCCCCACGACCGGGCGCAGGATGTCAAAGCCGTGGTGGAACAGCTCCAGCGCCAGCGGCGAGAAGAGTACCTGTGACCACCCTGGCCGACTTCGATGCGGCAATTATCCAGCAGTATCACATTACCGAGCACAAGCTAGAGCAGGTGATACGCTCAGGTGATTTGAAATTGAACGGGACGGGCAAACAACCAAAGTCAACGGAAGAGGAGGCTTAGGTGAAAGAGCTAAAGGAGCCTGAGTTCATGCCTGATCCGATAAGCGATGCTTACTGCGTGAAATGTAAAGCCAAACGCACGATGAACAACCCGCAGCCGGTGTTTACCAGCAACGGGACGCCGGCCACGCAGGGCATATGCCCCGTGTGTGGCACGAAGATGTTCAAGATGGGCCATACCCCGGCCCACGAGGGGCTTGACCCAGATGAGCATACCGTTATCTCCAATGCCAAGGCCGAATTGGCCAATAAGCCCAAAATGGTCATTGTGGAGTCGCCGGCCAAAGCGCGCACGGTAGGCCGTTTCCTGGGCAAAGAGTACACCGTGCGGGCGTCAATTGGCCATGTGCGCGATCTGCCCTCCAACCGCATGGGGGTGGACATCGAGAACGACTTCCAGCCGCATTACGTCATTCCCGCCAAGCGCAAGGAGGTAGTGCGCGATCTGCGGGCGCAGGTCAAGAACTCCTCTGAGGTCTATCTGGCCACCGACCCGGATCGCGAGGGGGAGGCCATCTCCTGGCACCTGGCGCAGGCGCTGGCCCCGGCCATTGGACGGCGGCCCGTGCGCCGCGTCGAATTCCATGAGATCACACCCAGCGCCATCGAACACGCCTTCGCCCACCCGCGCCCGATTGACATGCAGCGGGTGGATGCGCAGCAGGCGCGGCGCATCCTCGACCGTATCGTCGGCTACACGCTCAGCCCCCTTCTGCGCGACAAGCTGGGGCGGCGCGGGCTCTCCGCCGGCCGCGTGCAATCGGTGGCTGTGCGGCTGATCGTGGAGCGCGAGCGGGAGATCGAAGCCTTCGTGCCCGTGGAGTACTGGTCCATCGAGGCGGAACTGGCCAAGCAGGAACCCCAACGACGCAGCTTCATCGCCAGATTGCACCGCATACGAGACCAGGAGCCGGAACTCCACAATCAGGCAGAGGCACAGGCCATCGTCGCCGAGTTGGAGAAGGCGGTGTACACGGTGGCCAGCGTGAAGGAAGGGCAACGGCGACGCAGCCCCTCGCCACCCTTCATCACCAGCACGATGCAGCAGGAGGCCTCACGCCGGCTGGGGTTCACGGCGCAACGCACCATGCGCTTCGCCCAGCAGTTGTACGAGGGCATTGACCTGGGAGATGGGCCCGTCGGCCTGATCACGTACATGCGCACGGACAGCACCAATGTTGCCGAGCAGGCGCAGGCAGAGGCGCGGCAGTTCATCGTGCAGAAGTACGGCCAGGAATTCGTACCGCCGGAGCCACCGACGTACAAGACGAAGGCCAAAGGGGCCCAGGAAGCCCACGAAGCCATCCGCCCCACCAGCGTGCTGCGCACGCCAGAGTCCCTCCAGCCCTACCTGGACCGTAACCAGTATCGTCTGTACGAACTGATCTGGCGGCGCTTCGTGGCCAGCCAGATGGTCGCTGCGCTGTATGACACCATCGCCGTGGAGATCCTGGCCGGCCTCCCCCCCATAGGGGGTGAGAAACCGTATCTCTTCCGGGCCAGCGGTTCCAGTCTGCGTTTCCCGGGCTTCCTGATCGTCTACGAAGAAGCCAGGGACGAAGACACCAGAGACGAAGAGGAGCGCAAACGGGAGGAGATCCCACCGCTGACGGTGGATGAGGTGCTGGACCTGGTGCGGCTGCTGCCGGCGCAGCACTTCACCCAGCCGCCCCCACGTTATAGCGAGGCAACCCTGGTGCGCGCCCTGGAGGAGTATGGCATCGGCCGCCCCAGCACCTATGCTCCCATTCTGTCCACCATCCAACAGCGGGGATACGTGGAAAGGCGCGACGGCCGACTGTATCCCTCCGAGGTGGGCATCATCGTCAACGACCTGTTGGTGAGCCACTTCCCGGATTACATTGACGTGGGCTTCACCGCCCAGATGGAGGAAGAGCTGGACCGCATCGCCCGCGGCGAGCGAGAGTGGGTGCCGGTGCTGCACGATTTTTACGACACTTTCGCCGCCACGCTGGACCGGGCGGAGAGGAAGATGCCTGTCACGCAGATGAACAACGAGCCGACAGGTGAACTGTGCCCGCAGTGTGGCCATCCGCTGCTCTACAAGTACGGGCGGTTCGGCAAGTTCATCGGCTGCAGCAACTTCCCCCAGTGTCGCTACAGCCAGCCCATACTGGTCACGACCGGGGCCAGATGTCCGGAATGTGGGGGCGAGCTGGTGGAGAAACGGACTCGCCGCGGGCGCACCTTCTACAGTTGTGCCAACTACAAAGGCGACGCGCCCGACTCCTGCAAATTCGCCGTTTGGAGTCGCCCCTTGCCCACGCCGTGCCCTCTCTGCGGCGGCTTGCTCGTCGAGGACAAGAAAGAGTGGGTGAAGTGTATGCAGTGCGGGGAACAGTTCGCCCGGGAAAAGGTCGCAGAGGCCGAAGTAGCTTGAAAGAGGGGGACTCAGGGACAAGAGATATGAACGAGCATTTGGTTCGCTTCGTCACTTATCTCGTTGCTGAAAAGAACGCCTCGCCCTACACGGTGCGGAACTATCGGCGGGAGATCGAGGAGTTCGCCGGGTTCGCTTGCAGCCAGGGGGTGACGGCCTGGGAAGCTGTAGACCCATCCCTGCTGCGCCGCTGGTTGGCCTGGCTCGCCGAACAAGGACTGGCCAAGGCCAGCATCGCCCGGCGGGTGTCCGAGTTGCGCAGCTTCTACCGCTACCTGCAGCGGGAAGGCGTGGTGGAAAGCAATCCGCTGGTGGGGCTCTCATCGCCCAGGCGGCCCAGGCGGCTGCCCCGCTACCTGAACGTGCAGGAGACGGTGGCCCTGCTCGCGGCTCCGGACACCTCGACGCCCCAGGGCCTGCGGGATAGGGCTATCCTGGAACTGCTCTATGGCGCGGGCCTGCGCGTCGGCGAACTGGCCGGTCTGGACATCGGGCATCTGGACCTGGGCCGCGGCGAGGTGCGCGTGCGGGGCAAAGGGGATAAAGAGCGATTGGCGTTGATAGGAGAGCCGGCACGGGCCGCTCTGGCCCGTTACCTGGCTGCGGGACGACCGCATCTGGCCACGAAAAGGTCCAGCCAGGCGCTGTTCCTCAACCGTTTTGGCGGCCGGCTTTCCACGGTTAGCGTGACCCACATCGTGCACAAGTATTGCAAGCTGGCCGGCATCGAGCGGCGGGTCACGCCGCACACGCTGCGCCACACCTTCGCCACCCACCTGCTGGACGGTGGCGCCGACCTGCGGACCGTGCAGGAACTGCTGGGACACGAAAGCCTGGTCACGACACAGATCTACACCCACGTGAGCCAGGAGCAGGCACGCAAAGTGTACCTGCGCACACATCCAAGGGCAGGGGGAAACGGAAACGAGGGGTAACCCGCTTACCTCATTTCCTTTATTTCCCTTCTTTCCTTCTTTAACCAAGGGGGGAACACATGCGAATCGGCAAACTGCGTCAAATCCTGACAGAAAATAATTTAGACGCCTTTTTCGTCTCCGACGTCACGAATGAGCGTTATCTGGCCGGCTTCACCGGCTCGCCGGGCGATGCCGGGCTGGTGATTTCCCAGGATCTGGCCCTGATCGTCACGGACTCCCGTTACTGGGAACAGGTGCAGCGGGAATGTCCCGATTTCGAGCTGGTGAAGGTCACTACCAAATTCGACGCCGTATTGCCGGAGATTCTGCAGCGCGTCGGTGGCAAACGCATCGGCTTCGAAGCCGATCACATCACCGTGGCCCAGTACGAGCGCTGGATGAAGCCGTTTGGCCAGGTCGAATGGGTGGCTACCAACGAATGGGTGAGGCGTCTGCGGGCAGTGAAGGATGCCGAAGAGATCGCCCTCATACGCCAGGCGGTGGCCCTGGCCGATGAGGCCCTGGCCCACGGCCTGCAGCATATCCGCCCCGGCATGACCGAGCGGGAGCTGGCCTGGATCATGGAAGTCTACATGCGCACGCATGGGGCGGAGGGCACTTCCTTTGATTTCATCGTCGCCGCCGGCCCTAACGGGGCCATGGCCCACTATCGGGCGGCAGATGTGCCGCTGCCGATGGGACAGCCTATCGTCATTGATATGGGGGCGAAGCTGAACGGTTACTGCTCGGACCTCACCCGCACCGTCTGCCTGGGCGAGCCGGCGGAGCCGCAGCGGTTCTGGGAGATTTACCAGGCGGTGCTGGCCGCGCAGCAGAAGGCCGAGGCCGAGATCCGGGCCGGCATGAGCGGTGTGGAGGCCGACGCCATTGCCCGCCGGGTGATCGTCGAGGCCGGCTACGGCGAGCAGTTCGGCCACGGCCTGGGCCATGGCGTGGGCCTGGAAGTGCACGAAAAACCCAGGGTGAGCTACATCTCGGAGGACACGCTGGCCGCAGGCAATCTGATCACGGTGGAACCGGGCATCTACATCACCGGCTGGGGCGGTGTGCGCATCGAGGACATCGTCCTGGTCACCGACGATGGCGTCGAGGTGTTGACCCGGTCACCCAAGGAACCGATCATCTACGGCGACTGGTAGAGAAGGAGGGGGAAGATGAGTGGCCGGGAAACACGGAAAGACTCACACGGGCCAATGCCGACGATTGCCGCCTTGCTGATCGGCCTGGCTCTCGGCGTGCTGATCGCCTGGCTGGTCTGGCCGGTGCACTGGATTCAATGCGACCCCGCGGATCTGCGCCAGGAAGCACGGGAAGAATACCTGCTCCTGGTGGCTAACGACTATGCCGTCACTCGCGATGCCAATGCCGCCCTGGCCCGCCTGGAGTCATGGGATTCCCTGGCCGCAGCCGGGCGCGAGATTCGGGAACTGGCCGACTATCGGCGAGCTCAGGGCCAGTTGGACGTGGCGCAGCGATTGGATGCCCTGGCCAATGGCCTGCCTTTGCCTGCCGCTGAGGGCGGGCCAACGGGCAAAGGTGTCCATCCCTTCCTCTACGTCATCGTAGTGCTGGTGGTCATTGCCTGTCTACTGCTGTTCGGATGGCTCCTCAGACTGAGGCAAGCTGCCCCGAAGGAGCGCTTGCGCGCCGAAACGCGGCGGACGGCCAGCTCACTGCCGGCTATAGAAGAAGCCGAGGAAGAAGAGGCAGAGGAAGAAGAGGAACTGGCACTGCCAGAGGAACGGGAGCGTCATGGCATCCGGTTGCCGTGGCAAGCCAAAGAGAAGGCTCCCCCGTACCTGTGGGATTTTGAGGCCGTCTACGCCGGCGAGGGGATAGAGTTCGACCACACGTTCATTATCGAAGAGAAGAAGGACGAAGGGAAGGGCGGCGAGTACTTCGGCGAATGCGGCATGGCTGCCGCCGCCTTCGTCGAGGGGGACACCCGACGCGTCAGTGCCCTGGAGGTCTGGCTGTTTGACAAGAGCGATATCCGTTCCGAGACCAAGGTTCTGATAAGCCAGCACGCCTTCAACGACAAGGACACACGGGAGGAGATGGCCGGCAAGGGGGAACTCGTGCTGGCCAAGCCGGGAGCGAGGTTCTCGCTGGAAGGGCATCGCCTGCGCGCCGATGTAAGGGTCGAAGAGGTAGAATATCAGGCCAAAGAGCCAGCGGAGAGCAGTTTCGAGCGCCTGGCCGTGCGCTTGCGCGTCAGCCGTCGGGAGAGCAGTGCCAGCGAATAATGAGGAGCTTGCCATGACCAGCCGACGACAGCGCCGCGTGGCTGAACTGCTGTTAGAGGAAATCAGCCTGATCGTGCAGGAACTGAACGATCCCCGCCTGGCCTTCGTCAGCGTGACCGACGTCGAGGTCAGCCCCGACCTGCGCCATGCCCATGTGTTCATCAGTCACATGGGGGAGGCAGAGGAGACGCCGTCGGTGCTGAAGGCCCTTGAGCACGCGGCCAGCTATATCCGGCGTGAGCTGGCCCTGCGGGCCATCCTGCGCTACGTTCCCGAGCTGAGTTTCCACTGGGATACCAGCCTGGAGCAGGGAGAGCGCATCGAACGGTTGCTGCGGGAGATCGGCCTGGGATAGCTTCATGGACAGAGCTCTGCGTGATGCCATTCTCCTCCTGATCCGCCAGGCGCGGCGTATCCTGCTTATCGCCCACGTGGCGCCGGACGGCGATTGCATCGGCTCGTTGCTGGCGCTGGGACAGGCGCTGCGCGCCCTGGGCAAACAGGCCGTGCTGGCCTGCCCCGACCCGGTGCCGCAGCCTTACCACTTCCTGCCCGGCCAGGAAGCCATCACACGCGACCCGGTGGGGGAATTCCAGTTGCTCATCAGCCTCGACAGCAGCGACATCAGCCGCCTGGGCGATATCTACCGCCCAGCAGCCTTTGCCTCCGTGCCCCTGATCAACATTGACCATCACACCACCAACGTCCACTTCGGGACGGTGAATTGGGTGGACAGCGATGCCGCGTCCACAGCGGAGATGGTCTACGAACTGATTGGAGAACTGGGGGTGCCCTTGAACCCCAACATGGCGCTGTGCCTGCTCACCGGCCTGGTCTCCGACACGCGTGGTTTCCGCACCCCCACGACGACGATCAGGACGATGACCATCGCCACCCGCCTGATGGAGGCTGGCGCCTCGCTGACCCTGATCACTGAGCAGGTGCTGAACCGCCGCCCGCTGGCGGTGATTCGCCTGTGGGGGGAGGCGCTGAGCACCCTGCAATGGCGAGGACGGGTGATCTGGGCGGAGATCACCCAGGCCATGCGCCAGCGGGCAGGCGTTCAGGACAACGACGCCGCCGGTGGCCTGGCCAGCTTCCTGGCCTCGGCCCACGAAGCGGATGTGGCCGTTGTCTTCAGCGAGAAGCCGGACAACAAGGTGGAAGTGGGTTTCCGTTCTGTGCCCGGGGTGGACGTTTCCGCCATAGCTTTCCAGCTCGGCGGTGGTGGCCATCCGCAGGCCTCCGGTTGCACCTTGAACGGCACGCTGGAAGCGGCGCGCCAGCGCGTGCTGGCGGCACTGGATGCCGCCTTGGCCCGGCAGCGAGGCGAGAGGGTAAGTGGACCTTGAGGTGAGGAAGAGATGTCCGAGTTGAAGGAACTTACACCTGGTAGTGCCAAGAGCAGCCAAAGAGCGAGGTGAGCCTGAACAGCAAAGGACGTGAGCTGATCTCCGGCATTCTAAACATAGATAAGCCTCAGGGCTGGACTTCCCACGACGTAGTAGCCAGGGTGCGCCGCCTGACGGGGCAGCGCCGCGTCGGCCATGCCGGCACGCTGGACCCGCTGGCCACAGGCGTGCTCCTCATTTGCCTGGGCCAGGCGACACGGGTGGCCGAGTACCTGATGGGCGGCCAGAAGCGCTACCGGGCCACGCTGCGGCTGGGCATCAGCACCGATACCTACGACGCCGACGGCCAGGTGACCCGGGACGTAGGACCGGTGGACGTGTCCCTTGAGGATGTCGAGGCAGCCCTTTCCACCTTTGTGGGGGAGATCGAGCAAGTGCCGCCGCTGTATTCGGCGCTCAAGCGGGACGGCCAGCCGCTGTACAGGCTGGCGCGGCGGGGTCAGGCGATGGAGCCGCAGCCCCGGCGGGTGACCATCGAAACGGTGGAGATTGTGCATTGGGCCTCGCCGGAGCTGACGCTGGAGATTGTATGCTCCCCTGGCACCTACGTCCGCTCGCTGGCCCACGATCTGGGCAAGCGGCTGGGCTGTGGCGCGCACGTGACGGCGCTCAGGCGGCTGGCCAGTGGCCGCTTCACGGCAGCCGAGGCCATCTCCCTGGACGTCCTGGCCGAGGCCGCAGCCTGTGGCCAGTGGACGAGCCTGCTTCACCCCCTGGAGGCCGCTCTGCTAGACTTCGAGGCTGTGGAGGTGGATGCGGTGGAGGCTCAGCGGCTGCTTCACGGCCAGTCCATCCCCTGCCCCAAACCGCCGACGACGGCGCTGGGTCGCGCCTATGATCCTGCTGGCCATCTGATCGCCATCGTCGCCCACGACGCCAGGGGCTCTGTCTGGCGGCCAGGGAAGGTGTTCGGACGAACGACGAACGACGAATGACCAACGGACTTCCGTCCTTCGTCCCTGGTCACGATGCTCGTCAGCGACGATAGGCGCACTCAACAGCAACCTCCTGAAGCACGCTCTTTCGACAGCCATGCACGTCTTCCACGGTCTTCCTTCCCATCCCCCGCCCCATCCTATATTGCTCACCATCGGCAATTTCGACGGCCTGCACCTTGGGCATCAGGCGTTGATCGGTGAGATGGTGAAGGCTGCCCGCAACCAGCAGCGCTGGGCCGGCGTGCTCACCTTCGATCCCCACCCGCTTACCGTGCTCGAGCCGGAGCATCCGCTGTCTTTCCTCACCAGCCTGGAGGAGCGGCTGGAACTCCTCGCTGCCCTGGGCCTCGACGTGGCCATCATCCACCCCTTCGACCTGACTGTGGCCCGCATGTCGGCGCGGGCGTTCGTCACCGCCCTGTGCCAGCATCTGCGGCTGGCGGAGCTGTGGGTGGGGCCCGACTTCAGCCTGGGCTATCGGCAGCAGGGGGATGTGAGCACACTGCGGCGGCTGGGGGAGGAGCTGGGGTTTGTGCTGCGTGTGGTGCCGCATTTCTGTCGGGACGGGCAATCGGTGCGCAGCACGCGCATCCGGGCGCTCTTGCAGGAGGGGGACGTGCAGGAGGCCGCCGAGTTGCTGGGCCGGCCGTATCGCCTGAGGGGAGAGGTCGTCGCCGGCGCTGGCCGGGGGCGGAGGCTCGGCTTCCCCACAATCAACCTGGCGGTGGAGCCCGGCCGCGTGTTGCCCGGCGATGGCATCTACGCCGGCTGGGCGGAGGTGGCCGGTCAGCGGTACGCAGCGGCGATCAACGTCGGCCGGCGCCCGACCTTTGCCGACGAGGAAGCGCAGCGCACCGTGGAAGCCTACCTGCTGGATTTCGGGGGCCAGCTCTACGGGCAGGTGGTGACGCTGACCTTTGTCGAGCGCTTGCGGCCGGAGCAGCGCTTCGGGAGCGCCGACGAGCTGGTCGAACAGATGGCCCGGGACGTGGCCGCTACCCGCCGCGTGTTGGGCCTCGGCTAGAAGAGCCATGCCCACATGGAATGAGCTGTTCAAGCGAGAGGAGTTCCGCTGGCGAGAGCCGCACCGCACTGTGGTCGCTTTCGCCGAGGCGTTGGAGTCACGCCGGGCCCGGCGGGTGCTCGACCTGGGCTGCGGCACCGGCCGTCACGTGGTCTACCTGGCCCAACGTGGCTTCCAGGTGTGCGGCACCGATATCTCCGAGACCGGCCTGGCGGCGACCCGGCAATGGCTGGCCGCCGAACATCTCGCCGCCCACCTGCACCTGGCCGACATGACCGCCCTGCCCTACCCCGAGGCGCGCTTCGATGCCGTGATCAGCATATACGTCATCTACCACAATACGCTGGGCAACATCCAGCGCACGGTGGCAGAGATCGGGCGGGTGCTGCGGCCCAGCGGACAGGCCCTGCTCACGCTCATGTCTACCCGCGGCCACCGCTACGGCCAGGGCCAGGAGATCGAACCCGGCACCTTCCTGCCCGAAAGCGGCCCCGACGCCGGCTTGCCCCATCACTTCTTCGACGAATCGGGCGCGCGGGCACTGCTGGCCGCCTTTCATCTGATCGAGCTTCACCTGGACGAACACGAGGAAACAGAAGAAGACGGCAGCACACACCGCCACAGTCACTGGGTGGCCGTCGTGGAGAAGAAGACAAGTGAACTGGCGAGGTGAACCCGGCCCGTGGCTTTGGGGCTCGTTCCTGCTCTACGTGCTGGCCAGCAGCGGCTCCTGGATGCTGCGCCGCCGGCATCTCGCAGTCCGCCTGCAAGCGTGGCCCGGCGGCCGCTGGCTGGCCCTGCTCCTGCGCTGGGCCTATTTCGTGGCACCGCCCTACGCTCTACTCATCCTGGGGATTATCTCGCCCCGCTGGCTGGGGTTAAGCGAGGTGGACTGGGTGGGCAGCCTGGGGGTGGGAGGAGCCATCGCCGCCGCGGCCCTGGGGTTGCTGGGGCTGAGCTGGTGGAGCTACCGCCGCGCGCGGCCAGGCAGGGGACAACCACTAGGGTTGCCCGACCTGCCCCGACCGTTGCGCTGGCTGCTGGCCATCGTGGAAGCCGCCGCCCTCCAGGCCCACTGGGCCTTCTACCGCAGCGCCTTCATCGTCTGGCTGGAGGATCTGTACTGGGGGAGTTGGGCCGGCCTGGCCCTCATCTTCCTGGAATGGGCGCTGAACCCCTGGCTGCGGCATGGGTTGCGCCAGCCTGCTCAGGCCGAAGCCATCCTGCGCCGCGCCGTCCTGGCCCTGGTCACCACCACCCTCTTCATCCTCGCCCGCAACTTCTGGCTGTGCTGGGCCTGCCATGGCCTGTTCGAGGCCTGGATAGAGTACGCAAGGAAGCAAGGAAACAAGTAGACAAGGAAAGGGTGTCCTTGTCTACTTGTCTACTTCCTCACGTGATGACGAAAGCCAGGATAACCAACAGAACCAGCATGGCGGCGGCGATGATGCCCACCCGCTTCAGGTCGGAGTAGACGTAGCCGTACTCTCTGGCGAAATCCAGCTTAGGTTCCGCCGTGCGGACGGGTGCTTTTGTCTGCCGCGTCGTCACCGGCTGTGGCGTCTCCACTGCCACATCGGTCACCGGCCGGGTCGCCGCCGGTCGCTGCTGTGGCGGTCGGGCCGTCTTTCTCTTCTTCTTACCGCCTCGTGCTTTGGATTTCTTAGCCATATAACTTATCACTCTCCCTGCTACGGGGTAGTCTCCCTCTTGGGTACAGTGAAAGCATCTCTAACAATCACATTGTAGCACATCATGCATTAGGCGTCAATCGGCGCTCCGCCGTCGTGCAGCGATGTCCCGCAGCAAGCCCAACTCTTCCACCCGCAGCAGAGCGAGCAGGCCGCCATAAACCACAAGGCCGAGCCCGCCCGCCGCGACGACCAGCAACAACTCGCTCCACGCGCTGCCCGTGCCCAGCCCGTTGCGCAGCAGCGGCAGGGCCAGCCAGATCACCCCGCCCATCACCGCCGAGGCCAGCAGTGCCTTGAACGCCGTGCTTACCACCCGCTGTCCGCCCAGATGGCCTACGTCCCGGCGCAGCAGCGTGAGCATGGCAAGGGCATGAAAAACGTGCTTGGCCGAATCGGCCAGCACCAGGCCGATCATCCCCAGCGGCCGCAGCAGGGCCAAAGCCACCACCAGATACACACCCACCGCGGCGATACCCACCAGCGTCGGCGTGCGCGTGTCCTGCCGGGCGTAGCAGGCATAGTTCAGCGGCCAATCCACGGCGGCGAAGAGCAGCCCCGGAATGTACCCCCACAGCGCCCGGCTCGTCCATACGGTATCGAAGGGAGTGAACTCGCCATGCTCGAAGATGAGCTGCACCGCCGGCTGGGCCAGGACGAAGAGGCCAAAGGCTGCCGGCAGGGTCAACACCAACACCAGCCGCAGCCCACGGGCCAACGTGCGCCTGTAGCCCGGCCAGTCCCCTTCGGCAGCGAAACGGGAGAGCGTAGGCAAGGCGGCCAGGGAAATGGCCACACTGACCAGCCCCAGCGGAAACTCGCGCAGCGTGGTGGCGTTCTGCATCCAGGCCACCGACCGCTCGCCTGTGCGCGTGGCCAGGTTGCCGTCAACGACCACCTGAAGCTGACCCACCACCAGCCCCACGGCCACGGGCAGGTAGAGCCTGCCGATGCGCCGCAACGCCGGATGATGCAGGTTCCAGCCCAGGCGCAGGCGGGCGTCCCGCAAGCCCGGCAGTTGGATCAGGAGCTGCGCCAGGCTGCCGCCCAGGACGCCTACGGCCAGGCTGTAGATGTCCAGCCGCCCGGCCAGCAGCGGCGCGGCGACGACAATGCCCAGATTGAACACCGCCGCGGCGATGGCAGGGAAGGTGAAACGGTTCAGCGCGTACAGCAGCGCGGTCACCAGGCCCGCACAGCCGAAGATGAGCACGGTCGGGGCAATGATGCGCAGCGAGCGCGCCGTGACGGCCTGCAATTCGGGCGTCAGCCCCGTGCCCAGGAGATAGGCCAGAGGCCCGGCCAGCAACTCAACGGCCAGGACGATGACGGCCAGCACGACGGCCAGGAAGCTGAACACCGCGCCCGCCGCCTGCCAGAGCTCCTCCCGACGGCTGGGACGGGCGTAGTCGCTGAGCACGGGCACCAGCGCCGCGCTGAGCATGCCCCCCACCAGCAGGTCGTAGATCATCGTCGGCACGCGGGCGGCCAGGCGGAAAGCGCTCACCGCGCCGGTGGCCCCGAAAATGCCGGCGATGACCGTCTCCCGCACCAGCCCCAGGACGCGGCTGGCGACGTTGCCCAGGGAGAGGATGGTGGCAGAGCGGGCCAGACCTGTGGCCACCCGATCGGCAGGTTGGGCAAACTCGGCTGTTGGGGTCATGATGCGTCCAAAGGATCTGAGGGGGCCCGTGGGGCAAAGCGGTCGAGGATCGTCTGGATGAGATCGGAGGTGGAATGGCCCGGCAGATAGGGCAGGAAGCGCACCTGGCCGCCGTAGCTGTGCACCACCGCCGCTTCCGGCGGGCCGGCCCTGTCCCCATCGGGTTGCCAATCCCCACCCTTCACGTATATGTCAGGACGGAGGGCGGCCACCAGCCGGTTGGCCGTCAGCTCATCGAAGATGACCACCAGGTCCACGCAGGCCAGCGCAGCCAACATCGCCGCCCGCTCCGCCTGCGGCATGATAGGGCGCAGCGGCCCCTTGAGCTGCCGCGTGGAAGCGTCGCTGTTCAGCCCCACCACCAGCACATCGCCCAGGGCGCGGGCGCGCTGCAACAGGTCCACGTGACCCAGGTGCAGCAGGTCGAAGTGACCGTTGGTGAAGACGACAGTGCGGCCGGCGGCCCGCCATTCAGCACAACGGTGCTCGGCCTCCGCCAATGTCACTACTTCTCCCAAACCTCACCTCTCAGGAGTGGATACCCACCGAAGGGGGACAAGGAGACAAGGGAACAGGGAGACAAGGGGACCAGAAGACAAGGAGACCAGTCTCCCAGTCTCCCCCTCTCCCCGTCTCCCCGTCACCTTGTCTTCCCCTCCTCCGACCTTAGTGCCTCCACTAACTCCGCCGGGGTGACAACGGCGTTGCCCAGGCGGCGCACGACGAGGCCGGCAGCAGCATTGGCCAGCCGCGCCGCCGTGCCCAGGTCTATCCCTGCTACCAGGGCCAGAGTCAGCACCGCCACCACCGTGTCCCCCGCGCCGGTGACATCGTACACATCGCTGACCCGGCTGGCCGGCGCATGGATGACCGTCCCGCCCCGTTCCAACAGCGACATGCCTTCCGCGCCGCGCGTGATGGCCAGCCGCACCATGCCCAGCCGCGCCAGAAGCTCGCCCAGAGCTGCCTCGAAGTTCACATCATCGGTCAGGGGCCGACCCAGCTCGGCCTCGGCCTCGGCGCGGTTGCACTTCACCAGATCGAAGCCGGCGAAGCGCCTCAGGTCCGCCTGGGCATCGGCCACAGTTAACGCGCTGTACTGCCTGGCCACACCGCGCACCGCCTCTACCAGCCCCGAGGTGACCACCCCCGTGCGGTAGTGGGAGACGAGCACGGCATCGGATTGCGCCGCCAGCGCAGCGATATGTTGACCAAGAACCCGCTCAATGGCCAGCGAGATAGGCCGCCGCTCCAGATGATCCAGCCGCACCAGATGCTGCGGCACGCGCAGGGTGCTCTCGGCCACGATGCGCGTCTTGGTCGTCGTCGGGCGGCTGGGGTCGCTGACCACCCCGCGACGGTCAATGCCCGCCTCGTCGAGCTGGGCCAGAAGCATCTGCCCGGCTTCGTCCTGGCCGATCACGCCGACGACGGCGGCCTTGCCGCCCAGGGCGACGACGTTATGGGCCGGATTGGCCGCGCCGCCCAGGCGGGTGAAGCGGTGCTGCTGCTCCAGCACCGGCACGGGCGCTTCCCGGCTCAGCCGCGTGGCCCGCCCAATGAGATATTCGTCCAGGATCAGATCGCCGACCACCAGCACCCGCCCGCCGGAAAGAGAAGCGATGAGATTTGCGATCTCGCTTGTCGAGTTCATGAAATCTCCCATGACTCACTCTAACCCTCTATCAATTCCCGCAAGAAATCACCAGGCGTAGCTATCTTCAACCCCAACCCGGCATCCCGCACCTTCTCGGTCATGAAATGCCTTCGATCCAATGTGAGGAGGACATCGGCTTCACTCCTCAAAGCCGCCGCCAAGACATGGGCGTCCTTCTTGCCAACGATGGGCTCGCAAGCCGCCATCTCCTCAGATGTAGGTGGCGCTTCGATGGTCGGATCGAGCCTGGCAAGGCCTTGGTAAAACCGTAGCAGGGCTTCTGCTCCCAGCTTGCGATGGATGTTCCTCTCCGCCTCCAAGAGAACAAGCTTTGTGCATACGGCGCGGAAGCGCCCTCGCTTGCAAAGCTCCAGCACAAAAGAAGAGCTGCCCTCGGGTGAACCGGCGGCAGCGATGAGGACGCTGGCATCAATGAAAAGCTTGCTTATGTCCATGAACTCCCTTTCACCCTAAGAGCTGGCGAACTTTAGCTAGGGTCTCGGAGTCCAGCCTGTCCTCCTCCAAAAAGCGTTGGATTTCCTCATCCGTGTATTCCCGCAGCGAGGCTCCCCCTTCTGGTACCAGCCGCAGGGGAATGATTTCGATCTCCCCCTCCTTCAAGGCGAGTTGAAGGAAGGTATCCGCGCCGATGTTCAGACGCCGTCGGAACTCCACAGGGATGGTGATCTGCCCTTTGGACGATGGTTTTACAATCCTGGTCAACTCCTTCTCAGCCATTATCACCCCTATCTCGCTTCTGAAAGTAGGAATTTCTAAAAGTTAGAATAGCACACATTTGGTCTTTCGTCAAACGCTCCCGCAGCACCAGTCCCACGAACTTCACCAGCGCCAACTGGCGCCGCCACCTCCATGGCTGATGGATGAGCCGGTGCAGCCACTCTAACCCCAGCCGCTGCACCCACGGGGGGGCCCGCCTGGTCACCCCGGCGATGAAGTCGAAGGTGCCCCCCACCCCCATGCAGAGCGGCACGCCCAGCCGCTCCAGGTTGCGGGCAATCCACAGGTCCTGCGCCGGCGCACCATAGGCCACGAAGAGGATGTCCGGCCGCGCCGCCCGCACGCGGGCCACGATCTCGTCCTCCTCGGCGGCAGCGGGAGACCCGGCGTAGGTCCCTGCCACCGTCAGGCCCGGATACTGGGCCGCCAGCCGCATCGCCGCCCGCTCGGCCACGCCCGGTGCGGCGCCCAGGAAGAAAAGCCGCCAGCCCCGTCCCGCCGCCCGCTCGGCGATGCGGGGCACGATGTCCGACCCCGCCACCCGCTCCGGCAGCCGCTGGCCGAGAATGCGCGCCGCCCACACGAGGCCGATGCCGTCGGGCAGAGCCAGCGTCGCGGCGTTGAGCACACGGCGGAAGGCTTCGTTCGTCTGCGCCGCCATGACGAACTCCGGATTGACCGTGACCACCTGCCGCGGGCGGCCCTCCCGCACAATCTGTTCGATGATGTCGAGCGCCTCGGCAGCGGTGACCGCGTCCACGCGCACGCCCAGGATGAGCACCTGCTCGCAGCCCATGTTGATCCCCAACAGGTTCGAAGGTTGCAAGTTCGAAAGTTCCAGGTTTCAAGTTCGGGGTTCGACGCTGAACACCGAACTCCGAATGCTGAATGCTGAACCTTCGAACTTTTGAACCTGCAACCTGGAACTACCTCTGACTACCCACCCTCTCCAGTACCGCCAACGTCTGTTCGGCGCAGCGACGCCAGGAGAAGCGCTGCACGTTGGCCAGGCCGCGGGCGATGAGTTCGGCGCGCAGCGTTTCATCGCTCAGGACACGAGCCATCGCCTGAGCCAGCGCCGCGGTATCGTGCGGGTCCACGAGCAGCGCACCATCGCCGGCCACCTCGGGGATGGAGGAGACGTTGGAAGCCACCACCGGCGCGCCGCAGGCCTGCGCCTCCAGCACGGGAAAGCCGAACCCCTCGTACAGCGAGGGGAAAGCGAAGCAAGCCGCCCCCGAGAGGAGGGCCGGCAGGTCCGCCTCCTCCACGTAGCCGAGAAAACGCACCGCCTGGCTCAGCCCCAGTTCCTCCACCCGCCGGAAGAGCGGTTCGGCCAGCCAGCCCCGTTTCCCGGCCAGCACAAGCTGCACCCCCTTATCCCCGATCCGGGCGAAGGCCTCCACCAGCCGCAGCAGGTTCTTGCGCGGCTGCAGCGTGCCCACGTGCAAGATGTACCGCTCGCCCAGGCCGTAGCGGACGCGCACGGCGGCCAGCATGGCCGGATCGGCCACCGGGCGCAGCGTTTCGTCCCGGCCGGGATAGACGACGGCCATTTTCTCCGGCGGCACACGGTAGCGTTCCGCCAAATCGGCTTTGGTTGCTTCCGAATCGACCACGATGTGGGTGGATTGGCGGACATTCCAGCGCGTTGACCAGTGCAGGTAGGCACGTTGCCAGCGGGTGTGCGCCTCGGGGTAATACAGATACCCCAGATCGTGCACTGTGACCACCGAGCGGTGCGGGTGGATCAGCGGCAGCACATGAGCGGGGATAAAGAGCACATCTGGCGGCCGGCGTAACATCTCCCAACTCAAACGGATGTGCGTCCACAGCCGCGGGAAAGGGATCACCCGTAACTCCGGGCACACCTCCGTGCCGAACAGCCCGGCCGGGGGCACCCGGTCGCTGTACAGCCAAAAGCGGTGATCGCTGCCCAAGGCCAAAAGATGGCGGATAAGCTGCAGCGAGTAATTCTCGGTGCCCGTGCGCTGCGCCCGCATCGCCCGGCTGGCGTCAATGCCCACCAACACAACTTCAAACTCCAAACCACAAACTTCAAACCCGTTGCGTCGAGCTGGCCTCAGCCTTTTTGAGCTTTGAGCTTTGAAGTTTGAGCTTCCAGAAGCTCGTACTTGGCCACGCGGCGGGCGTGTCGGCCCCCTTCGAACGCCGCGGCCAGCCAGGCGGCGACGATGTCCAGGGCCAGGCCGACGCCCAGCACCCGTCCGCCCAGGCAGAGCACGTTGGCGTCGTTATGCTGCCGGCTCATGCGCGCCATATAGGTGTCGGTGCACACGGCCGCCCGCACGCCTGGCACCTTGTTGGCCGTGATGCTCACGCCGATGCCTGTGCCGCAGAGGGCGATGCCCAGGTCGCATTCCCCTGCCGCCACGGCCTGGGCCACGGCGCGGGCGAAATCGGGGTAATCCACGCTATCCTCGGCATTGTCCGTGCCCAAATCCCGCACCTCGTAGCCCTGGGCCACCAGCCAGCGGGCGATTTCGGTTTTCAGCATGTAGCCAGCGTGATCCGAACCGATAGCGATGCGCATGTTCCAGGCTCCTCAGTGCAGGATGCAGGATGCAGGATGCGATGAGGCAATGAGGCAACCAGGCAATGAGGGCCTTGCCCCTTGCTTCTTGCCTCTTGCTCGATCTCTTCGGCAGAAACCGGGCCAGGCCGCAGCACGGCGGGTGGGCTGACCGTCAGGTCGAGCACCGTGGACGGCACGCCGCCAGGGCAAGGGCCGCCGTCCAGGATCAGGTCCACGCGTCCGCCAAGCTGCGTCAGCACCTCCTCGGCAGTGACCGGATCGGGCTGGCCAGAGCGGTTGGCGCTGGTGGCTGCCAGCGGCGCGCCCAGGGCGGCGATGAGCCCTCGCGCCACCGGGTGATCGGGCACGCGCACGGCCACGCTGTCGCCGCCGGCGGTGACCACGTCGGGCACGACAGGGCGCTTGCGCAGCACCAACGTCAGCGGCCCCGGCCAGAAACGGGCCGCCAGCCGCTCGGCCAGCAGCGGGATGCTCTCAACCACGGCGGGGAGATCGGCAACGTCGGCCAGCAGGAGGGGGATGGCTTTGTCGCCCGGTCGCTCCTTGGCCTGGTAGAGCCGCGTCACAGCCTGCGCGTCGAAGGCCGGCGCGCCAACGCCATAGACGGTATCGGTGGGAAAGGCCACCAGCCCGCCCCGCCGCAGCACCTCGACGGCCTTCTCCACAGCCTCTGGATGGTCAGCAGGAATGATCGCCGTGTTCATTGAGGATAAACCGCTCAATTACCGCTACCACGCCGTCTTCGGCTACGGAGGGGGCGATCCAGTCGGCAGCGGCCTTGACCTCCGGCGTGGCGTTGCCCATGGCCACCCCCAGCCCGGCCCATTGCACCATAGACAGGTCGTTTTCGTTATCCCCGACGGCGATGGTGGCCGCCTGAGGGATGCCCAGATGGGCTGCCAGGCGGGCCACCCCTCGCCCTTTGGAGACTCCCGGCGGCGTGGCCTCCACGAAGAGGGGATGGGAGCGCACAATCTGCAGCCGGCCGGAGAAAGCTGCCTTCAGTTCGGGCAGGATCTCGTCGCCCGTGGCCGGATGGGCGATGAGCATGGCCTTGCTGGGCCTGGCGTGCAGGGCGGCGGCCAGGTCGGCCACCAACTGGACGCGCTGGCCAAAGTAACGATAGTAAAAATCGCTCTCCTGCTGTAACCCTTCGAGATACATCACCCCGTCCAGGAACAGGGCCATCTCTATACGTCCCACCTGGAACGAGAAGTCGCCGGGGATCTCCGGAACCTGGTGGGCTTCCGACGACAGGCGAAAAGGCTGCCCCTGGCGGGCGGCGACCCAGCCGATGAGCTCACGGGCCAGGGCCTGGGAAAAGGTCTCCTCGTGCAGCACCGTGCCATCTACGGGGCTTTTGATCAGGCCGCCCTGATAGCAGATCAGGGGCACGGTAATGCCCAGTTGGCGGGCATAGGAGAGCGCGGCGTCGAAGCCGCGGCCGGTGGCCAGGGTCACGGCCACGCCGGCAGCCTGGGCGCGGCGCACCGCCTCGCGCACCGCCGGGCGGATGCGCTGGTCATCGCCCATCACCGTGCCATCGAGGTCCAGAACCAGCAGACGATAGCTCAAGTTACTTTCCACACTTGACTCCACTTTGGCCCTTTCGGCGATGGCCACAAAACTACCGTCTCTTGTAGACATCGCCTCGGTGCTTGATGAGGTGGACGATGAGCCGCCGCTCAGCCTGATTGACAGTGTAAAGAGCTCGATAGCTGCCTATCCGCAACTCGAACAGACCCTTCCACTCGCCAGTCAGCGGCTCCGGCATACGGCATCGAAACTCTCCGACAGCCAACGGAGCTTGCTGAGAATCCTCTGAGCTATAGGCTTGTCCAGGCTGACCAAGTCATCCCTGGCTTCAGGCATCAACTCCAGGCTGTACACATCACCACTCCAGGCCAGGTTGAGCAGCAACTTCTTGGGCAGGGATGGTTTCAGCCCCCTCCCGCACCTTTGTGCTCATGATCAATCCCTCCAGATATAGTTCAAGGAAACAACCACGCCCGCTGCCTGAGCGCGATATGCACTGCCGACCGGATGCGCATGTCCTCGATGTCTGAAAGGGCGGGTAAGGACGACGTTATAGCTCATCGAGTTCCCGCTCCCTCCTGCCTCTCAATGCCTCCGTTTCTTGCGCGGACGAATCGAAAAAGAGGACGGTTTCACCGGGCCGCCCGAATGAGCGATCTTTATCGTCCGCTCCCTCTGGTAATCGCGGATCTCCCGCGCCAACGGATGGCTTGGGTCAACCTGCAGATGAGTGATGGAGACAATGACCTGATCCCTGGCCTTGATGAGCTCTGGCGGTGTCACGTCGCAGACAATACCGCCTTCGTCACCCAGGTAGAATACCCGCCGGATTTGCAGTCCCTGGTCGCGGGCCACCCGGATGCCTTGCTTGCGCATCGTCCGGAAACATGCACTTGTCGGTCGAACAGGGATGGGAAGCTGGGCTTCCATCTTGCGCATCAGTTCCTTCGCTTTGGCGTAATCATCAATCATGACATCTCCCCTCCAGTGTGTCTTATCAGCATTCTACACCACGTCCCTGCTTGTGTCAAGCAGCGGAAGCGCAACTTGACGCCACAGGCCGGTGCGCTATAATCTGTCGCAGCGGCAGGGGAACCGCGACGGCACCCTGTTCGTCTGAGATGTGACCATTCATCCATCATCCTGGTCTAATCAAGCATAAACCCAACGGGATCAAAGGCCCATGTCATCATCACGACGTTATCCTACTCCCAGTTATCGTCAATATCCTGGCTATCCGCCGACACAGTCATCCTATCCACGGCCAGCGCCACCGCCGTTGCCGCCGCAGCGGCGGCCATTGTTCTCAGGCCTGCTGGCCGTGGGCCTGTTGCTGCTCGCCTTGCTTTTCTTTCTCTTCGCCGGGGCCATGCTCGCCTATGCCTCCGTCGCCCGCGAGCTGCCCCTGCCGGGCGAACTGGAAACACGCGTGGCCAGCTTCGCCACCACGCAGATTTACGACCGCCAGGGCAACCTGCTCAACGAGATCTTCGACCCACTCAGCGGGCGGCGCACCCGTGTGCCCCTCGACCAGATCTCGCCCTACCTGATCCAGGCCACCATCGCCACCGAGGATGCCAACTTCTACCAGCACCACGGCGTGGACCCCGTTGCCCTGCTGCGTATCATCATCCACGCCGTGCGGGAACGAGAGGTCATCGGCGGCAGCACCATCCCCCAGCAACTGGTCAAGCTGACCTTCCTCAGCCCCGAACGCACCCTGGAGCGCAAACTCAAGGAAGGCATCCTGGCCGCGGAGATCACCCGCCGCTACCCCAAGGACACCATCCTAGAGCTGTACCTGAACGAGATCCCCTACGGCAACTTGGCCGTGGGCATCGAGGCGGCGTCCGAGACCTACTTCGGCAAGCCGGCTTCCGACCTGACGCTGGCCGAGGCGGCGCTGCTGGCCGGGCTGCCGCAAGCTCCCAGCTACTACGACCCTTATACCAATCTCTGGAACCCCGACGGCACCCCCGGCCCCGCCAAGCAACGACAGGGCATCGTGCTGGGGCTGATGGTCAAGCAGGGCTACATCACGCCGGAAGAAGCCAACGCCGCCTGGTTCCAGGAACTGAAGCTCACGCCACCCCGCTATGCCCTGAATGCTCCCCACTTCGTCATGTACGTGCGCGAACTGCTGGAAGCCGAATACGGCCCGGAGATTGTGCACAAGGGCGGCCTGCGCGTCTACACCACTCTCGATCCCCAACTGCAGGAGCTGGCCCAGCGGGCGGCGCGGGAGCACATCGAGCGCCTGCGCGACCGCAACGTCAGCAACGCCGCCGTGGTGGCCCTGCGACCGCAGACCGGCGAGATCCTGGCCATGGTGGGCAGCGTGGACTTCAACGATCCCACCATTGACGGTCAGGTGAACGTGGCGCTGCGCCCGCGGCAGCCCGGCTCGGCCATCAAGCCGCTCACCTACCTGGCCACCTTCGAGAAGCAAGACGACTGGTGGACGCCGGCCACGCTCATCGAAGACGTGCGCACGGAGTTCCCCGACGGGGCCAACCCGCCCTACGTGCCGGTCAACTACGACGGCCAGTACCACGGCTGGGTCACCGTGCGCTCGGCGCTGGCCAACTCCTACAACATCCCGGCGGTGAAAGCGCTGCAACATGTGGGCCTGCCGGCCCTGCGCGATGTGGCCTACCGGCTGGGCATCACCACGCTCACCCGCCCCGACTACGGCCTCTCCCTCACCCTCGGCGGCGGCGAGGTCACCCTGCTGGAATTGACCGGAGCGTACGCCGTCTTTGCCAATGGCGGCGTGCGCGTGCCTCCAGTGGCCATCCTGCACGTGACCAGCGAGGACGGGAAGGTGCTGAAAGAATACGTACCTCCGGCTGGCGTGCAGGTCATCTCCCCCCAGCACGCTTACCTCATCACCTCCATCCTGTCCGACAACCGGGCGCGCACGCCGGCCTTTGGAGCCAACAGCCCCTTGCGCCTGTCCCGCCCGGCGGCGGCCAAGACGGGCACGACAGATGACTTCCGCGACAACTGGACCATCGGTTATACGCCAGACCTGGCAGTCGGCGTCTGGGTGGGCAACAACGACAACTCGGAGATGAAGAACGTCTCGGGCATCACCGGCGCGGCGCCCATCTGGCACGAGGTTATGGAAGGGGCACTGGCCGGCACAGAGGAGCGTGACTTCCCCATGCCGGAAGGCATCCGCATCATCGAAATCTGCGAGCTCACCGGTGCGGTGCCCGATTCCACCTGCCCGCCGGACAAACGCCGCTCCGAGGTCTTCGCCGCCTGGCAATTGCCGCCCGGGGCCGACCGCGAGAACTACCGCGTATTGCTCCTGCAACCCAGCGACGGCGAGGTCGTGCAAGGTATCGTGCCCGTCGTTGGCCGGGTGCAGATCCCCGATTTCCATCACTACATCGTGGAATACGGCGAGACGCATGCGCCAGAGGCCTGGGGTCAGGTAGGGGAGCCGGGCTACACCCCTGTGGAAGCGGGGTTGCTGGCCGAATGGGACACCCGTCAGTTGAGCAAGGAGGGGCCACACGTGCTGCGCGTGGTGGCCGTGGACACCCGTGGACGGCGCTACGAATCGGACATCGTCCGCCTGCAGGTGATCATCCCCACGCCGACGCCGGAGCCCTCGGCCACCCCGACGCTGACGCCGACGCTCACCCCCACACCCACGAGCACGGCGACAGCCACGCTGAGTCCGACGCCGCCCATCACGCCCACGGCGACGGCCACGGTCACCCCGGAGCCGACCGGCACGCCCACCCTGACTCCCACACCGACGGCCATGCCCTCGCCCGCTGGGCCCACACCAACCCCCACGGCGACGATCGCCCTTCGGGCGCGCGTCGAAAAGCCGGCCGCAGGCAGCACCGTCAGCGGGGAAGTGGCCGTACACGGGGATGCGGCCGGCAGCGGCTTTGCCGGCTACCGCCTGGAGTTCGGCGAAAGCGGAGCGCCCACGACCTGGCAGTTCATCGCTGAAGGAACGGCCCCTGTCATCGGCGGGGTGCTGGGCCGCTGGCCCACGCTGGGCCTGGCCGATGGAGTCTACACACTGCGGCTGACCGTGTTCGACACGGCCGGCAGCCAGGCCGCAGCCCTGGTCTCCGTCAAAGTGGACAACACACCACCATCGGTGCGGCTGATAGAGCCTGCGGAGGGGGCCGTGCTCAGCGCGGGGCCGGTGCGCTTGCGGGCAGAAGCGTCGGACAACCTGGGGCTGGCGCAGGTGGACTTTTTCGTAGACGAGGAACTGGCAGGCAGCGTCGGCGCGCCGCCGTTTGAGGTGGACTGGCTGGCCACGGCCGGCAAACATCAGTTGAAAGCGCAGGCCACCGATCGGGCGGGCAGCGTGGCCATCCATGTCGTGGAAGTGACGATACAGTAAGCGATGCGAAGGCCCCCGGTCTCTTCGAGAGAGCGGGGGCCTTTTCTTTCAGCATCGGCACCGCTGGTCATTGCGCCGACAGGAAACACAAAGGGTTGCGCGGCACGTTGTTGTAGCGGATCTCGAAGTGCAGATGCGCTCCCTCGGCCATGCCTGTGGCCCCTGCCGAGCCGATGCGCTGGCCCTTGGCCACCACCGTGCCCTGCTGCACCGAAACGGCGCTCAGGTGAGCATACAGCGTGCTGAACCCGTTGTTGTGATTGATGACGATGTAGTTGCCGTAGCCGCCGTTGTAGCCCCCCGTCCGGACCACGGACACGACGCCCGAATCGGCGGCCAGCACCGCCCCACCCAGGGGGATGCCGATGTCTATGCCCTTGTGCGGCCATGACCGTGGTCGGCCGTAAATCGTTGTGGAACCGAAGATATCCATGATCCTCCCCCGGCCCGGCCACGAGAACTGGCCTGTGCCCACCCGGCTTGGCTCCGACACCGCGCCCGTGTAGCCACTTGCACTCACGTAGATGTCTTCCTTCTTGCCTCCGGGGATGATGAGCACCTGGCCGGGCACCAGCGGCGAGTTTTCATCCTTCAGCCCGTTCGGCTCCAAGCCGACGATAGCCTTTGGTTCCACCTTGTACAGGCGGGCAATGTCGCTGAGGGTATCCCCCTCCTCCACCACGTGATGCACGCCGTCCACCGGCAAGATCACCAACTGCTGTCCCACCCGCAGCAACTGCGGGCACAGCTCCAACCCGCTGGCCCACATCACGGTGTTCAGGCTCAGCTTATACTTGCTGGCGATACCGGAGAGCGTATCCCCTGCCTCCACAGTATGGGTGATGATCTCCAGGCGCGGGCGTTCAGGGATGATGGTGAAGGGCACAGCCATCCGCATCAGCGAGTCGCTGGATTCCAGCCCGCTGCCGCCCCGCCGCGGCCAGAAGGAGATCAGAGGTAGCGACTCATCGGCTGTTGCCTCCGGCTGAGGTGACTCAAGGCGAGGCAACTCCCAGCGCGGCAGCTCCACCTGGCTGAAGATCAGCACCAGCGCCGCAACCAGGATCATGGCGGCGTGGGAGGCCCAGCGCATAGGAGTGAAACCGCTGAAATAATCCCTGGCGAAAGCGGCCAGCCGGACCCAGAGACCCTGATCGAGGCCGGTCTCTTCCTCGTCGCCCTCAGCGGCTTCCAGGTCGGCCGTAGTATCGGACGGAGGTCGCCTATCGTCTTCGTCGGGAATGGATTGCGCTTCAGACATCTCCTGTCTCCAGCGCCCTAGATTCCGCCTGTGGTCAGGGAGGCCAGGAACTCCCGGTTGCTGCGCGTGCGCCGCAGTTGATCGAGCAGCGGGACGATGGCTTCCTCGCCGCCGCCCAGGGCGTCCACCATGCGCCGCATGGTCCAGACCCTCTTCAGGACCTCCGGCTCCAGCAACAGCTCCTCCCGCCGCGTGCCGGAGCGCTCGATGTCGAAAGCCGGGAAAATGCGCCGCTCGGCCAACTTGCGGTTCAGGTGCAACTCCATGTTCCCCGTGCCCTTGAACTCCTCGTAGATCACATCATCCATGCGGCTGCCCGTATCCACCAGACAGGTGGCGATGATGGTCAGGCTGCCGCCGCCTTCGATGTTGCGCGCCGCGCCGAAGAAGCGCTTGGGAGGATACAACGCGGCGGGGTCAATGCCGCCCGACAGCGTGCGGCCACTGGGAGGCACCACCAGGTTGTAGGCACGGGCCAGACGGGTGATGGAATCGGCCAGGATGACCACGTCCTTGCCCGCTTCCACCAACCGCTTGGCCCGCTCCAGTGCCATCTCCGCCACCCGCGTGTGATCCTGCACGGGGGCATCGAAGGTGGCCGCCACCACTTCCGCCTCCACCGAGCGGTCCACATCGGTCACTTCCTCCGGCCGTTCGCCGATGAGCACAACCATCAGGTGTACGTCGTCATAGTTGCCGGTGATGCCATTGGCGATGTGCTTGAGGACGGTGGTCTTGCCGGCCTTGGGCGGGGAGACGATAAGGCCACGCTGCCCGCGGCCGATGGGGGCCAGCAAATCGAGCAGACGGGTGACCAGAATATCCGGCGTGGTCTCCAGCCGAAACTGCTGGTCGGGGAAAACGGGGGTCAGCGTATCGAAATGGGGACGTTCTTTGGCCTCCTCCGGGTCCTGGCCATTGACCGTTTCCACTTTCAACAGGCTGAAGTACTTCTCCGATTCCTTCGGCGGGCGCACCTGCCCGATGACGTGATCGCCCGTGCGCAGGCCGAAGCGGCGGATTTGGGATTGCGAGACATAGACATCCTCCGGGCCGGGCAGCAGGTGGGCCGAGCGCAGGAAGCCGATGCCTTCGGCCACGATCTCCAACACGCCACCGCCGAGGAAAAAGCCCATGTCCTGGGCCTGGGCGGCCAGAATGCGCAGGATGAGATCGTCCTTCTTCAGCCGCGTGTAGCCGGTGATGTTCATGTCGCGGGCAATGTTACGCAGCTCTTCCACAGTATACTTTTCCAGTTCGGCAACGTTCATATTGCTTTTATCGTTCATGGTTAGTTCACTCCCAAGCCAGGGATCAGATGCCACTTCTGCGCCCGTCACCCGCTGGTGTACAAGGCTGGCAGCCCCTGCGCCGAATGTCTCCGAGGGGATCACAGGGCCTCCAGCCATGCAAGGCGGCGGGTGCTGCTCACCCTGGACCGATGACGGCCTTTGCAGCCGCATCGGCACGCCGCTGAGGGTTTCTGGCCTCCCAACGTCGGGTCCAGCCGGCCCGACTGCCGCATCGCCGATCCGACGGGAGCAACTGAGCGGTCACAGGTAGCGAAGGAACAGGCGAGAGAAGATTAACGGGACATGATAACCCGATTGTCTATCCACTCAACGGTGTGAATAAGGGCCAGAGAAAAAAGATGGGAACATCCGCGAGGAATGTGCCAGCACAGCCAGGCAAGGATCAGGATGACCAATGAAAGGGCCTGCTGGCCAGGTGGTATCAGTTCGCAATGCTTCTGGCATGGCCCACCATGCCTCTTTCAATTTACGTTCATTATAACACCATTTGTCCAGAATGGCAAATGTGAAATCACACCTCCCTCAGGCAGAAAGGCTTCTTGCCGCGCATTACGTCGGAGATGGTGCCCAGGATGGGCGAGAGCACGGCGACGATGAGCAGGCTGAGGCTCAGACCCAGGCTCCAGTAGGCAGTCGCCCGGGCCTCGCTGGGCAATGTCGCCCCGGCCACCTGACTATAGTAGATAGGCAAGACGGCGGCCAGGATAGTCGTGGCAAAGGCGGAATTAGCCCAGTCGTACATACACCAGGCGTTAATGATGCGGCGATAACGTTTGTCATTCATGAGTGCGCCTCACCGGTGCGAGATAGAGGGAGACCATGCCAGCCCCAAAGCTGGAACGAACCCCTAGGCGATAAAGAGGGCCCAGTAGTACACCAGGGGAATGGTGGAGAGGAGACTGTCAATGCGGTCCAGCATGCCGCCATGACCAGGGATCAGAAGACCGGAGTCCTTGACCTGAGCCCGGCGCTTGAACATGGAGACGGCCAGATCGCCACCCAGGGCGAGGGGGCCGAGCAGCGCGCCCAACAGAAGCGCCTGCGCCCATCCTATCGCGGCGACGGAGACCCCGGGCACCCACCGGCGGCAGGCGGCAACGAAACCCGCAACGCCCAGTATGGTGAAGACGAAGCCGCCCACAGAGCCTTCCCACGTCTTCTTGGGACTGAGCCGCGGCCACAGCTTGTGGCGGCCCAGCGTCATTCCAACAAGAAAGGCCCCTCCGTCGCCAATCCAGACGGCAACCATGCCCAGAAGCAGCCACCAGAGGCCATCGGGCCGCTCGCGCAAAAGCACGAAATGGGCCAGCAACCCCCCGATGTAGGTCGCCCCGGCCAGGGTCAATGCCCAGTCAACGATGGCCGTTTCCCGCTTCTGGGACATCGCCCAGCCCAGCGTGGAAAGAAGGCCCAAGGCCAGCAGCGGACGCAGAGCGCCGGCCGCGGGCCTGAAGCCCTCCCCAATAAACAGCACGATGCACAGCAAATTGAGCAGTAGATTGGGACGATAGCCAGCCCGCTCCATCAGCAGGCAAAACTCGCGCCCGGCCAGGACACCCACGACCAGGACGGTAGCCAGCCAGGCGGTGCCGCCGAGAACGATGAGGGCCACCACGAGGGGGGCCAGAAAGACGATGCTGAGAATACGAAGGCGCAGCGTTGCGCCTTCTTCAAGGAGAGAGGCCAGGGGGAAAGGGCGCTTGCCTAACATATCGTTTCTTGATGGACGACAGGCACACCAGAGAGCGAGAGGTCAACGGTTTTCGAGGCGGCCAAAGCGCCGCTCGCGGGCCGCATAGGCTTGCAAGGCCCTGTACAGCTCAGCCCTGTCGAAATCGGGCCAGTATGTAGGGGTGGAGTAGTACTCGGCGTAGGCGCTCTGCCAGATCAGGAAATTGGACAGGCGCATCTCGCCCGCCGTGCGGATGATCAGGTCGGGATCGGGCAGGCCGGCGGTGTAGAGATAGCGGGTGAAAAGCTCCTCGTCCACTTCTTCAGCCGGGATGCCGTCGGCGATGATGCGGCGCACAGCTTGCAGGATCTCGGCCCGTCCGCCGTAGTTGAAGGCCACGTTGAGGATGATACGCTGGTTCGCTTTGGTGAGCTCCAGCGCTTCCTGGATTTTGTTCTTCAGCGACCTGGACACCCGTTCCAGACTGCCGCTGTGGCGAATCTGCACGCCTTTGGCATGCAGTTCCGGCAATTGCTCGGTGATGGTCTGCTCCAACAAGCGCATGAGGCCGCGCACTTCCTGATTGGGCCGGCCCCAGTTCTCGGTGGAGAAGGCATAGATGGTCAGCACCTCGATGCCGTATTCCACACAGGCTTCCAGCACGGGGCGGATGTTCTGCGTCCCCGCCTTGTGGCCGGCCGCACGAGGCAGGCCCCGAGCCCTGGCCCAGCGGCCATTGCCATCCATGATGATGGCGACATGACGAGGGATACGCGCCAGTGTACTCGCTTCATCAGCCATTGCCAGTGCCCCCCATGCCTATGTGGGGGATCAGACCTCCATCACTTCTTCTTCCTTGCGCTCCCCCAGCCTGTCCATTTCCTCGATGAAGCGGTCCGCCAATTCCTGGATGTCGTCCCTGAAGCGGTAGAAATCATCCTCGGAGATCAACTTCTCCTTTTCCAGCTCGCGCAGGTCTTCGATGGCATTGCGCCGCTGGTTGCGCACGGCCACCCGGCCCTGCTCCACCCGTCGCTTCACGATTTTGACCAGTTCCCGCCGCCGCTCCTCGGTCAGGCGAGGGATGCTCAGGCGGATCAGCTTGCCATCGTTGTTGGGAGTGAGGCCCAGATCGGAGGTGAGGATGGCCCGTTCAATGGCGCCGATGTCTCCCGGGTTGAAGGGGCGGATGAGCAGCAAGCGCGGCTCCGGGGCGGAGATCACCGCCAGTTGGTTGAGGGGCGTAAGGGAGCCATAGTATTCCACCGGCAGCCGCTCGACCAGGGCCGGCGAGGCGCGGCCCGTGCGGATGGTCATCAGATCGAGGCGCAAGGCCTCGACGGCCTTCTGCATGGCCTCTTCCGTCTCTCGGAGCAGATCGTTGATCATGTCACGTGACCTTATTGCCTGTGCACTGTCTTTGCCGTCAGCCATGAGTGATGAGGGTGCCGACCTCCCCGCCGCGCACGGCGGTGATCAAGGAATTAGGCTTCCACAGATTCACCACGATGATGGGCAGGTCGTTCTCCATGCACAGTGTGATGGCCGTGCCATCTATCACCCCCACCCGCATGGCCAGGGCCTCCAGATAGGTCAGGCGGCCGAAGAAGCGCGCATTGGGGTTGCTCACCGGATCGGAGTCGTAGACGCCGTCCACTTTGGTCGCTTTGATCAGCACTTCGGCGTCAATTTCCATGGCTCGCAGGGCCGCTGCCGTGTCCGTGGTGAAGAAAGGGTTCCCCGTGCCGGCGCCGATGATGACCACACGCCCTTTCTCCAGGTGGCGGATGGCCCGCCCGCGAATGTAAGGTTCGGCCACGGAGCGCATTTCGATGGCCGTCTGCACCCGGGTGACTACGCCCTGCCGCTCCAGGGCATCGCGCAGGGCCAGGGCATTCATCACCGTAGCCAGCATGCCCATGTGATCGGCAGTGACCCGATCCATGCCGTGAGCCAGGCCGTCGGTGCCGCGCCACAGATTGCCAGCTCCCAGCACCAGGGCCACCTCTACCCCTGCCTCCTTGATCTCCCGCACTTTGGCGGCTACCTCTCCCGCCTCATGGGGATCAATGCCGAAGCCTTGCCGGCCGGCCAGCGCCTCGCCGCCCAGTTTGAGCAGCACCCGCCGGTAGCGAAGGCGGGGCATGGCCTGAGTAGCCGCGATGATCTCGTCCACTTATTTCCCTAATTCGTACCGCACGAAACGCCGGACGACGATGTTCTCGCCCAGGGTAGCGTTGAGGCGGTCAATCAGTTCGCCCACAGTGATGTCCGGATCCCTGATGTAGGGCTGTTCCAACAGACAGGACTCTTTGTAGAACTTCTCCATCTTGCCGGAGATGATGCGTTCCACAATGTGGGGTGGCTTGTTCTCCGCCCCCATCTCGGCTCTATAAGCTTCTTCCTGTCGGGCAATGACCTCGCCGGGAATATCGGCCCGGCACACGTAGAGCGGATTGCTGGCCGCGACCTGCATGGTCAGCTCCTTGGCCAGGTTGCGGAACTCGTTGGTGTGCGCCACAAAGTCTGTCTCGCAGTTCAATTCCACCATGGCCCCCAGACGATCGCCCGTGTGGATGTAGGCAGCGATGAGCCCTTCGTTGGCCTCTCGCTCCTTTCTCTCCTCGGCCTCGGCCATGCCCTGCCGGCGCAGGATCTCCGCGGCCTTCTCGAAGTCTCCGGCAGCCGCCAGGAGAGCATTGCGACAATCCAGGACGCCGGCACCGGTGATGGTGCGCAGCTCCTTGACCATATCAGCGGTGATGTTCAACTTCGTTGCTCCTCGATGGGATTACCCTAACCCGGACAAGCCGGGACCAAAAGGTTTCACCGCCGAGACGCCGAGGACGCAGAGGCTTTGAATTTCTCGGCGTTCTCTGTGGTGAATTTTAGCCTAATCCTCTTCGTCCTCATCGCCGAATTCATACTCCTCATCGGCGACTTCTTCCTCCTCTTCCCCGGCTTCCTCCTCTGCCTCCAGCTCCCCGGCTATGGCCTCTTCTTCCTCAAAGGGCAAACCGGAGCGCAGCTTGGCCAGCACAGAGGGGCCCAGCAACTCCTCAATGGGCGTCTCTTCAAACTCCTCCGCCTTCGCTTCCACCACCTCCCGCATACGCTGGCCCTCGATGACCGCATCGGCGATCTTGGAAGCCATCAGGCGAATGGAGCGAATGGCGTCGTCGTTGCCGGGAATGCAGTAGTCAATGGGGTCCGGATCAGAGTTCGTGTCCACCAGCCCGACGATGGGGATATTCAGCCTCTTGGCTTCACTCACCGCCAGGGCCTCCCGTCGCACATCGGCGATGAACAGCATGTCCGGCAGCCGGCGCAGGTCGCGGATGCCCCCCAGACGCCGGTTCAGTTTCTCGATCAGGCGGCGCAACTGAAGCGCCTCCTTCTTGGGCAGGTTCTCGAACTCCCCCCGTTCCGCCTGCTGTTCCAGGTCAATCAGGTAGTCGGCACGCTGGCGAATGGTGCGGAAGTTGGTGAGCATGCCGCCCAGCCAGCGCTGGTTGACGTAGGGCATGCCACAGCGTTGCGCTTCTTCCTGAATGCTCTGCTGGGCCTGCTTCTTGGTGCCGACGAAGAGGACGATGCCTCCCTGGCTCACCCGGTCGCGCACTGCCTCGTATGCCTCCTCGAGGCGGCGCATCGTCTGTTGCAGGTCAATGATGTGAATGCCGTTCCGCTCCCGGAAGATGTAGCGCCTCATCTTGGGGTTCCAGCGCTGGGCTCGATGCCCGAAGTGCGTGCCCGCCTCCAGGAGCTCCCTCATCGTTACTACTGCCACGTTCTCATGTCTCCTTCCAGATGTGTTGTATCCTCCACCGCTCGCATCCCATGCACAGGACCGTCTTTCACCGGGTCACTTCCACGAGACAGCGGGCGCTGACCGTCTCTGTCGTTGCTTCGGACTCCCTTTGAAAAACGGCACACCTGCCACAGTTGAGCGGTGTGCGTAGTAGGAACCTCTGCGCCCAGGGGCAAAGTATAGCACAGGGCTGCACATACGGCAAGTTGGCGATGTGACTTTCTTGTGTTATACTGGGGCAACGAACGAGGACCGCCTCTGACCGCATTCATAAACTCAACGGATGGAAATTTGCTCTGAGGGGATCGTCAGATCCCCGGTTTTCGCCAGGATCTGACGATCCTGGCGGAGCGATTTTCCATCCACTGATGAAACTCGCAAATGGAGGAAGTCACTCATGATCAGTCAGGAATTGTTGGATATTCTGCGCTGCCCTGCTTGCGTCAGCGGCCCCGGCCGCAAGCCCGGCGTAGACCCCGGCCGTCTGGAGTTGGTGCGCGAGGGCACATGGCTCGTCTGTCAGGAAGCCGACTGCGGCCGCAAGTACCCGATCAAAGAAGACATCCCCGTGATGCTCATCGAAGAAGGCAACAAATGGGTCCAGACAGCCATCGAAGACCTGCCGGAGCCCGGCCCCCTGGTGGGATAGGCGAAGGACATCTCACGACCCGATGGAGCCTGGAAGCGGAGATCGGCCAGGCACTGCTCGGCCGGGGTTGGACGCTGGCCGTGGCCGAATCGTGTACGGGCGGACTTCTGAGCCACCGGCTGACGAACGTGCCCGGCAGCTCCCGCTACTTCCTCGGCGGCGTCGTCTCCTATGCCAATGAAGCCAAGAGGCGGTTGCTGGGAGTGGACGCAGAGACGCTGGCCACCCACGGTGCCGTCAGCCCACAGACGGCGCGGGAGATGGCGCAGGCTGCCCGCCACCTCTTCCAGGCCGACGTCGCCGTGGCCGTCACAGGCATCGCCGGGCCCGGCGGCGGCACGCCGCAAAAGCCGGTGGGATTGGTCTTCCTGCACCTTTCCGCCCCCGATGCGGAGTGGAGCGAACGACACCAATGGGCCGGCGGGCGGGAGGCCAACAAGGCGCAGTCAGCGGAAGCGGCGCTGCTCTTGCTGTGGCGCTATCTGAAAGCATCAAGCCAGCGAGGGAAACAGGGGAAATGACGGCGTGGCAGTTCGTGGACGAGCCGATCGTGGTGCAGGCTCGCTTCGATGCCCAGGGTCAGGTACGGCCAGTGGCCTTTGTCTGGCGCAGCCGCACCCGCTACATCACCGAATGGGGCAGACAGTGGGTGGAAGAGACAGGGGCGGACGCCCCGCGGCGCTGCTTTCTGGTGCAGACAGCCAGCGGCGATACCTTCGAGCTACAGTTGGAGCTGAAAACGCTGCGCTGGTGGCTGCACCGCGCCTGCCTCCAGCCCCAAGGGCTTCAGGTTTGAAAGCGGTTCAAGCGGTCAAACCTGAAGCCTGTGAACCTGAAACCTTGAACAGCAGGGGCAGGTAAACGCGTCGGCCAGGCAACGGGGTGGCAGTGGCCGTCACCGTCGGAGTAGCTGTCGCCGTCGGAGTGGCTGTCGGAGTGGCCGTCGCCGTGGGCATCACGGTGGCTGTCGGCGTGCTCGTGGGCGTGGGCGTGGCCCAGGCCAGGGCGGCCTGTACGGCGGCCAGGGCATTGATGATACCATAGCCCCAGGTGTTGTTGGGCACAGCGCCGGGAAGCTCGCCGCCGCAGGGAGTGGTCGCCGTTCGCGCCTCCGCCGACTGCACGATGATCTCCTCGACAGTCTCTACCTGCCCTTTGAGCTGCGCATTGGCCGCCAGCATGAGGGCCACCTGCCCGGCCACGTGTGGGGCGGCCATGGAGGTGCCACTGCCTGTGCTGTAGCCGCCGTCGCTGCTGGCCGAACGCACGCCGACGCCCGGAGCGGCGACATCCGGTTTCAGACGCTCACTGCCGTCTGCTATCACCGGCCCGCGGCTGGAGAAGCCGGCGATACGGCCTCCACTGTCAAAAGCAGCTATGCTGAACGCCGCATCGTAGATGGCCGGCGGGTATTGCACCGTGCTGCAGTTGGGGCCGTAGTTGCCGGCCGAGACAACGACGGCGATGCCCGCGGCCCGCACCGCTTCCACCGCTGCCTGCAACGTATCCACCCCGCATCCCTCTTCGGGGGGACAGGCCCAGGAGTTGTTGACCACATCGGGGGCCAGCGCCGGGTCGCCGTCGCTCATGGGGTCGCCACCCTGAGGGTAAGGGGCCAGGAAGAACTCGAAACACTCGATGTAGCGGGCAGGCGTGCCGTATCCCATGGCGTCCATATTCTTGCAGCCGATCCAGCGGGCCGCCGGCGCCATGCCGATGTGCTCATCCCCGGCCTTGCCCACCACCGTGCCCAGGGTAAAGGTGCCATGGCCGTGATCGTCGTAGGGAACGGGCTGATCACTGACGGCATCGTGCCAGTTGAAGTTGTGATCGGCCTGCGCGCCATCCCAGCCGCGGTAGCTCGCCCGTAATGCCTCATGCGTCCAGAGCACGCCGGTGTCGGCGCCGGCCACCACCACGCCCTCGCCCCGTATGCCCAATGCCCATACCTCAGGGGCATGGACGCGAACGATACCCCAGGGGATGGCCTCCGCCGCCTGGAGGCGCATCCCCGGCCGCTCAGGAGATGGCCGGGGCACGTCACCTGGGACACGGGGGTTCGCCTCCAGCCGCGCCACCTCGGGCCGGGCCGCCAGCTCCTGCAGCAACTCCCCATCGCCGCGCGCCAGCACGGCGTTGACCAGGTAGAAGGAACGGTAGGGGACGCCGCGAGCGCGCAGGGTAGCAACCAGCGGGGCCTGACTGCGCCGGGCGACGGTTCGCAGAGTCTGGAAGACATGGCGGCCTTTGGCTTCCTTGGAGGGCAACCGCGCCGCGCCGCCCAGGTCGGCCTGCTCGCGCAGCACGACCAGGAATTCGGCCTGGCCCCGCGCGGCCACCTCCGCTAAGAGATGGGGGGAAATGGATGCCTGGCGGATGTACCCGTGCGCTCCCGAAGGCGAAGACACCCCTTTTCCTCGCAGGGGGAGACTGGGAAGAAGTGGGGGCCATGCTCCCGGCGCAGGCCATCCTGTGACCAAAACAGCGGCCAGGAGCAACCCCATGGCCGCCAAACCTGCCCTGTGCTGACTTCGTTTGAACATCCCGCTCCTGCAAAAGACAAAACCCCCTGGCTTCGATCGAATCCAAGGGGGGTCAATCTCGTTTTCGCCTTCTCTTATAGAAGAGCGCTATATATTCTTCATTGGTTAGCCCCGCGTCCTGGATCAAGCCTTTGAGCAGTCCGACTTTGACCGTCTGACCCTTGTGATAAGGGATGGATAGTTGGAACGCGCAGCCTTCTTTGGACAGGATGTAATGACTGCCCGTCACGCGAACCACAGTCCAGCCAACTTGCTCAAAGGCCCTGGCGTGCTTTTCTGCGGGTGCGCGTGGCAGCTTAGCCATAAGCAACCTGAACCGAGATGCTCATCGGCAATGCTGTCTCTTTCTGGGAGACTTGAGCTCTGGTTTCGGCCATCGTCTTTTCGACGCTGACGGACAACCACCCGATGATCGCGTCGGTGATATTGGCCAGGGCCTCATCAATGCTCTCTCCCTGAGACCAACACCCTCTCAGCGCTGGACAATGGACAACATATCCTCCATCTTCAACGTCGGGTTCGATGATTACCGTGAACTGTAGACCACTGGCGCTGACAGCAGCTTCCTCCATCTTATGCCCCTCCCAATTCATGACTTACCTCAGCATACCACAGAGGCTTGCTTCTGTCAAGAATCATCCGATCGGTCCAGCCTCTGCAGCCTGGCGAAGCTGGCCAGCAGCGTTTTGATGCCTTTGCCGGGAAAGGCCACTTTCACCTCCTCGTCGTCCCCCTTCAGGCTGCTCTCGATGACCGTGCCCTCGCCGAAGAGAGGATGGCGCACCCGCTGGCCGACAGCGAACTGTGGTCCGACCTGCGACAAGGAGGCAGGGGTAGAGGGGGATAAGGAGGGGCTCTTCTCTTGTCTCTGCCTCTCCCCCTCTCCCAGTCTCCCCCTCTCCCTGTCACCGTGTCTCCTTGTCCCGTAGCCTTGCACCAGCCGGCTGGGGACGTCCTTGAGGAAGCGAGAGGGCACGTTCAGGTCGTCGCCGCCGTAGCGGGAGCGGCGGAAGGCGTGCAGCAGATAGAGCCGCTCCTTGGCCCGGGTGATGCCCACATAGCACAGCCGCCGCTCCTCTTCCATCTGCTCCGGGTCGTCGAAGCTGCGGCTATGGGGCAGGATGCCCTCCTCCAGGCCGACGATGAAGACCACGCCGAACTCCAGCCCCTTGGCCGAATGCAGCGTGAGCAGCGTAGGCGCCTCGGCGGTCTCCGGCAGGTTGTCCACGTCGGCGACCAGGGCCACCTCCTCCAGGAAAGTGGCCAACGCCGTCTCCCGCGGCAGGGGGTCGTAGTCGGCGGCCACCGTGCGCAATTCCATCAGGTTGGCCCAGCGCTCCTCCCCCTCCTCGCTGCCGTCTCGCAGCCAGCTTTCGTACTCCGTATCCTCCAGCACCCGGCCCAAAAGCTCAGCCACAGTCAACCGCCCTGCCAGCTCTCGCCACCCCTCTAACAGGTCGAGAAAGGCCAGTAACTGCTTCTGTGCTCTCGTACCGAAGAGCATAGGGGGTGAGAGACCTCCCTCAGTCCCTTCAGTCCCCTCTTTTCCCTTGTTTTCTTTCAGTAACTGCAACGCCTCATACTGAGAGACCCCCAGTTCGCCTGCCCACTGGGCCAGCGTGGCCAGGCTGCGCTCGCCGATGCCCCGGCGGGGCACGTTGATGACGCGCTCCAGGCTCACGCTGTCGTGCGGGTTGTGGATCAGCCGCAGGTAAGCCAGCGCATCGCGGATCTCCCGCCGGGCGTAGAAGCGGGTGGCCCCCACCAGCTTGTAGGGCATGCCGTGGCGAATGAAGGCATCCTCCAGTGCTCGCGACTGGGCGTTGGTGCGGTACATGACGGCACATTCGCCGGGCGTGGCCAGCCCCTGGCTCACCAGCCGCTGGATCTCGTTGACGACGTAGCTGGCCTCTTCTTCTTCATTATAGGCTTCGAAGACGGTCAGCAGCGGGCCTCTGCCTTTATCCGTATGCAACCGCTTGGGCGTGCGGTAGGGGCTGGCGGCGATGACGGCGTTGGCGGCGTCAAGGATGGTCTGGGTGGAGCGATAGTTGCGCTCCAGCAGAAAGAGCTTGTGGTCGGGGAAGTCCTCGCGGAAGCGCTGGATATTGCGGTAGTCGGCGCCTCGGAAACGGTAGATAGCCTGGTCTTCATCGGCCACCACAAACAGGTTGCGTCGTTCACCGGCCAGCAACCTGATCAGCCGGTACTGGGCCATGTTGGTGTCCTGGAACTCATCCACCAGCAGGAAGTGGTAGCGACGCCGGTACTTCTCCAGCACCTCCGCTTCCTGTTCGAACAGCAGCGCCGTGCGCAGCAACAGGTCGCCGAAGTCCAGGGCGTCGTTGGCTTCCAGCAATGCTTCGTACCGTTCGTAGACGCGCCGTGCCACCTCCTCGGGGTGAGTGCGGGGCTCCAATGTCTGCGGGGTAAGCAACTCGCACTTGGCGCGATCAATGAACGACCGCACGACCACAGGGCGATAGCGCTTCTCGTCCAGGTTGAGGTCTTTCAGAGCCTGGCGCACGACGCGGAGCTGGTCGTCCTCGTCATAGATGACGTAGCCGGGGCTGAGGTTGGCGTGAGCTGCCTCGCGGCGCAGGATGCGGGCGCAGGTGGCGTGGAAAGTGCCGATGGTGAGGCCGCGCAACTCACTGCCCAGCAGCCGTTCGATGCGGCTGCTCATCTCGCGTGCGGCCTTGTTGGTGAAGGTGACGGCCATCAGCCGGTAAGGCTCGACACCACACTCGCGGATGAGATAGGCGACGCGGTGGGTGAGCACACGCGTCTTGCCTGAGCCGGGCCCAGCCAGGACGAGCACTGGGCCGTGGACCGTGGTCACCGCCTCCCGCTGGGCGGGATTGAGGTCAGCGAGAATGTCGGTCATGGCTGAACGCTGGTGCCGCTAGGAATCTCATCGGCAGGGAAATCCTCGGCGGCAACGCCGGGGCGGACGACCACGTTGCGCCCCAGCACGGCGCCCGCCGGAACCCGCACCCGCTTGCCCACCAGGGTGATGCCCGTGTTCAGCACTTCCGGCAGCGCCGCGTTGGGCGTGTTGTCATCGCCGAAACCAACCCGCGCCCCCTCGCCGATGATCACCTCTTTGTCCACGATGGCCCGATCCACTACCGCACCAGGGCTGATGACCGTGTCGTTCATGATGATGCTGTCGCGCACTTCGGCGCCCGCCGCCACCACCACGCCAGGGCCGATCACCGAGCGCAACACGCAGCCTTCGATGCGCGCGCCATCGCAGAGCAGGTTGCCGGCGACGCAAGCCTCCGCCCCCAGATACACCGGCGGCCGTTGCTCCGAGCGGGTGTGGATGACCCAGCGCGGGTCGGAAAGGTCCAGGGCAGGGATATCGGCCAGCAACCCCATGTTGGCCTCATAGTAGGCAGGCACCGTGCCCACGTTGGCCCAGTACCCCTCGAAGGTGTAGGCGTAAACCCGCTTGCGCTGCACCAGGGAGGGGATAGTCTCGCCCCCCAGATGGCGATGGTCACGGCCGGGGCCTTCCAGCCAGTCCCCCAGCACATCGGCATTGAAGACGTAGATGCCCATGCTGGCCAGCGTGGAGCGGGTGCGACGGGGCTTCTCCTCAAAGCGCGTGATGCGTCCGTCGGTGTCGGTGGCGACCATGCCGAAACGGTGGGTCTGATGGGGGCTGACGGCGCGCACGGCCACGGTGACATCGGCCCGGCGCAGCCGGTGGAACTCGAGCATGGGGCGATAGTCCATCTTGTAGATGTGGTTGCCGGCCAGGATGAGCACGTGCTCGGCCCGGCTCTCCCGCACGACGTCGAGGTTGAAGCGCACGGCGTCGGCGGAGCCTTCCTGCCAACTGCACTCTACACCGGGCTGGCTCTGATAGGGCTGCAACAACCTTACGCCGCCTTCGGCGCGGTCCAGATCCCAGGGCTTGCCCGCCCCGATATGATCGTTGAGGGTGCGCGGCATGTACTGGGTGAGCACGGCCACATTATAGATGTCCGAATTGACGCAATTGGACAGGGGGAAATCAATGATGCGGTACTTGCCGCCAAAGGGCACGGCCGGCTCAGCGCGGGTGGCGGTGAGGACGTGCAGACCAGGGCCGGTGCCGCCGGCCAGGATCATCGCTAACACGCTCATGCCGCTTCCTCCTCCAGGGCAGCCCGGCTCGACCTGATCGTAGCACCGCTGGGGACGACGTGGTCGGCAAAAGCCGCAAAGTCGTCCTCGTCCACGTCAGGGTGTATAAGGACGTTGCGACCTATGCGCAGACCGCTGGGAATGTGAGCGTTCTTGCCCACCACGGTGATGCCGGTATCCAGGTAATCCGGCAACTCCAGGTTGGGGGTCATGTCTTCGCCCCAGCCCAGGTGCACGCCGGCGCCGACCACCACCTGTTTGTCCACCACGGCCCGCTCTATCACCGCGCCCGGGCCGACCCAGGTGTCGTTCATGATCACCGCCTCGCGCACCACGGCCCCGGGCGAGACATAGACGCCCGGCGAGAGCACCGAATGCTCCACGCGACCGTGGATGGTGCAGCCGTTGCTGACCAGCGAACGGACGACCTGCGCCTGGGCGCTGCATTTCACCGGCGGCCGCTCCTGGCTCAGGGTGCGGATCACCCACTGCGTATCCCACAGGTTGAGCGGACAGTCGGGCTCGCACAGGGCCAGCGAGGTGCGCCAGTAGGCGTCCACCGTACCCACATCCACCCAGTAGCCCTCGAACGGATAGGCGTAGACCTTGTCCACCGGCACCATAGCCGGGATGACATGCCTGCCGAAATCGAGGTCGGGTATCTGCGCATGCCACTGGTGCAGCCGCTCAGCCAGTTTCTCCACGTTGAAGAGATAGACGCCCATGTTGGCCAGCGTGCCCTTGTCCCGCGTCTGGGGCTTCTCGTAGAACTCGAGCACACGCCCCGCCTTGTTGGTAGTCATGATGCCGAAACGATCGCTCTCCTCCAGGGGCACGTTCATCACCGCCACGGTCAGGTCGGCGCCTTTCTCCTCGTGATAGGCGATCATGGGCCGGTAGTCCATCTTGTAGATGTGGTCGCCGGAGAGGATGAGGGCCAGATCGGCCTGGCGTTGGCGCAGATAGCTGAGATTCTGATAGACGGCATCGGCGGTGCCGTGATACCAGTCCTGGGAGGTGCGGGCCTGGTAGGGTTGGAGCAGGCGCACGCCGCCGCGCAGGCGGTCCAGGTCCCAGGGCTTGCCGATGCCGATGTGTTCGTTGAGCGAATGCGGCCGGTACTGGGTCAGTACAGCGACATCGTAGATGTGCGAATTGACGCAATTGGAGAGCGTGAAATCAATGATACGATATTTGCCGGCGAAGGGCACCGAAGGCTTGGCCCGCTTGTCCGAAAGCACACTCAGGCGAGTGCCCGCCCCGCCGGCCATAATCATGGCCACAACACGCATAAGCACACCTCTGGATGGAACACGGACGAATACGGACGAACGCGGTAACTACCACCCTGTCACTGCGAGCGAAGCGAAGCAGTCTCCACCCCTGCCCTCCCCGTCGACGGGGAGGGTGAGGGAGGGGCCCCTTCGGGGCTCGCAATGACGCCAACCCACCGCTATATCTCACCTTGCCAGGCCGAAGGCAGGCAGTTACCGAACGCGGAGGTTATGAATCCGAGCAGATTATACCGCAAAATGAGAAAGCGAGCAAAGGTTGGGGCAACGCGCGGCGTGCGCAGCGGAAGCCGGGGAGTACGAGGGGTACCCCCTCGCTCATCTCCCACCCTTTACATGTTAGGGCTTGCGCCCAACCGCTGCGCAAGCCCCAACGCGCAACGCGCATTTGCGTGATCAAACCAATCAGGCTATAATAGCTGTACCATTGTACAGTCCATGGAATGCTCAGAAGGGTCTCGACCACCTGTTCATCTCCAGAGAGTCTTTTCCGGTTCTTGCCGGTTGGCAGGTGTGAAAGTGCCCCTAAAGCGGAAAAGACTTTTCGGAAGCGATTACAGGCTCTAAACATTGCCTGCAGTTGTCAGGGCTCCTTAAAGGAGAAAGCGATGGATATCGTAGTGGATACCTCTGTGCTCATGGCCATCATCGCCAATGAACCGGAAAAAGAGAGGCTGATTGAACTGACCCAGGGGAGTGACCTGATTGCCCCCCACTCCGTTCATTGGGAAATCGGCAACGCCTTTTCGGCGATGCTCAGGCGGAAGAGGATAACTGTGGAACAAGCGTTGAGGGCAATCGAGGTGTATAGAAGAATCCCTATCCGGTTTGTAGATGTGGAATTGGAAACGTCACTCCAGGTCGCTGACAGGCTGGGTATCTATGCCTACGATGCCTATCTTATCCAGTGTGCACTTCGATATCGCTCTCCCTTGCTCTCTCTGGACGAGAATCTGATCAACTCAGCCAGGCGTATCAAGGTGAGAGTGTTGGAGGTGAAATGATGAGCGCCGTATACACCTACACAGAGGCCCGGCAGAACCTGGCCTCCCTGCTGGACAAGGCGGCCCGGGAGGGAGCCGTGCGAGTGAAGCGCAAAGATGGCCAGATTTTCGTCATCAAACCGGAGCAGCAGGCCGGCTCTCCGTTGGACGTCGAGGGCATTGACCTGGACATCAGCACAGCGGAAATCGTGCAGTTCGTCCAGGAAGGCCGACGAGTGTACGAGATCACCGGGGACAGTGCCTGACGTTTGGCCTGGCATCTGACAGGCAGCAGGCCGCGCCGGTGGCCGACGCGCACGCCTGGGCCACATCCACCGGCACACTCACGCCCACCGCGGCCAGCGCCCGCGCCAGATGGCCCAGCGGCAACCCCATTACACCGGCGTGGCATCCCTCAATGCGGGCCACCGGCGCGAAGCCCTGATGCTGGATGGCATACGCCCCCGCCTTGTCCAGCGGGTCGCCGCTGGCAACGTAAGCGGCAATCTCCTCGTCGCTGTAGTCCCGCATCCAGACACAGCTCTCGCTCAGTTCGGTGGCCTGACGGCCTGTGGCCACGTGCAGCGCTGTCACCGCGCTGTACACCAGATGCAGCCGGCCGCGCAGAGCTCGCAGCATGCGCACAGCATCCCCCGCATCGGCCGGCTTGCCCAGCACCTCCCCATCCAGCACGACGACCGTATCGGCGCCGACGATGACAGCATTGGGGTGCCGGCAAGCGACGGCCATCGCCTTGGCCTGGCTGAGCCGCTGCACCAATGCTGCCGGCGGCTCGCCTGGCCGCTGCTGCTCATCCACCTCGGCCGCGGCGACGATGAACGGCAATCCCAACACTGCCATCAGTTCCTGCCGTCGCGGGGAGCCAGAGGCCAGGACCAATCGGACTCTCACAGTGTGCTGCTCATTGACAGACAATCCAATGGATGACATAATGCTTTGTTGGCGACGTCATTTCCTTGCGCCTCTGCTCCCCTGCTCCTGTTCCTTCGCTTCACTCAGGACTTCGGCTCCCCTGCGACATGGCACCCTTTGCCACCTGGCTGCCCAGAAAACTCTCCAGCGCCCCTGCCGTCGTGTACCTCGGCCGCCAGCCCAGCTCCCGTTGGGCCTTCTCGCTGCTCACCACCAGGCGGTAACGGATCAGGGGCAGCTCGCCCGGCGCGGTGAGGCCCGGCACATGCAGCCGCCAGAGCAGGCCGACAAAGCCCTGCAGCAACGGCGCGGGCAAAGGGAGGCTCAACTTCCCGGCCCGGCGCACGATCTCGCCCCAGGGCAAACTCCCCTCGCCGCCGACGTTGTAGACGCCGCGGGCTCCCTGCTGCAACACGGCCAGGCAGGCGGCCACCAGGTCCTCCTCGTGCACGAACTGCACCGCACTGCCCCCACCGGCGAAGACGGGCAGCAACGGGGCGCGGCGCAGCGCCCGGCCCAGCCCGTTGTCGCAGTGCGGCCCCATGATCACCGCCGGCCGCAGGCGGGCCAGGGCGATGTGCGGATGGCCGGCCTCGAACTCATCGCACAGCCGCTCCACGGCCACCTTGTGCTCGGCGTAGGCGTGGCCAGGATTGGGGCGCAGCGATGCCCCCTCGGTTAACAGCGGTGGGTTATCGGGCCAGGCCCCGTACACGGTGTAGCTGGAGAGCATGACGATCTGACGGATAGCCGCGTCGGCCGCCGCCCGCAGCACGTTCGCCGCGCCCCCTACGTTAACATCGTGCATCAGCCGCTCGTCGTGGATGGCCTGTACGATGAAGGCCAGGTGCAGCAGGACCGTGACGCCTTCCCGCCGCAGAAGACCGCCGAGGGCCGGATCGCGCACGTCCATCCGCACGAAGGTCATCTTCGCCGGCTGCAGGGGAGGCGGTCTGATGTCAATGCCGACCATGCGCTCGACCGCCGGGTCATCGGCCAGGGCGGACACCAGCCGCTGGCCCAGGTAGCCCGAGACACCGGTGATAGCGCAGACGTTCATGGGCAACCACCTTGGGCGCGGGAGCCGTCGCTTTTGGGCATAATGACGAACGACGAAAGACGAAGGACGGATTCGTCCTTCGTCTCGTCGCCGAAGGCGCGCCCTCTGGCACTACGACAGCGCAGTTACGGGCGTGCGCAGCGGAAGCCCGGGGAGTACGAGGGGTATCCCCTCGCTGCGCAAGCCCGGTTACTGGAACAGTTGCTGCAACTTCAGCAGATCAGGGAATGCCGCCTGAGCCTGGAGCTTGCCGCTCATGAAGGCCGACATGGGATTGATCTGCCCTGTGCTGATGCCGATGAAGGTATCGCTCTCCGCCGTGACCCGGATGTCCGGCGCGGCCATGCTCCCCTCCTCCAGAGAGGTCACCCGTCCATCCTTGATCTGCATCCCGAAGGAGGTTCCCAGATCGGTGAAGTCGAACTGCAGAGACCTGGTAAAGGCCCCCAGCCGCTGCTGCATGTCCGGCTCCTCCAGGCGATCCTTCATCGCCTCCAGAACCGCCAAAACCTCTTCTCGTGTAGCCATTTCATTCCTCCTGTAACCTGAAACTTGAAACCCGGAACCGGCGAGCAGCCCCTCACTCTGCCCCGCCGTTCCCCCGACCGCCGTACAGCCGTCGGTAGACAGCGTACTGCTGCAACACGCCCTGCACATAGCGCTGCGGCTCGGACGCGGTGATCGTCTCCACAAACAGGTCATCGTCGTCGCCGGCCAAGGCGCGCCAGTAGCGGGCATTGCCCGGCCCGGCGTTGTAACCGACCAGCGCCGTCATCAGGTTACGCCCGCCGCCCTGCAGGGCAGAGGCCAGGTAGTAGACGCCGAACTTGACGTTGATGTACGGGCGGTAGATGTGCTCAGACCGATAGTCGGGCCAGCCCATGCGCTGCGCCACCCACTCGCCGGTGGAGGGGATGACCTGCATCAGCCCCTGCGCGGCAGCGGATGACCGCGCACCCGGCTCAAAGAGGCTCTCCTGGCGGATGACGGCGTAGACCAGCAGGGGGTCCAGACCCTGGGCTGCCGCCTCCATCTCCACCAGGTCGGCGAAGTAGGTGGGATAGGCCAGCTCCTGCAGGAAGCGAGGCGCTGCGGCCCGCTGCGAAAGCGGCGAGAGGTCCAAGAGCCGCGCCGCGCAGAGGATGGAAAGGCGATAGGCCCCCAGGTCACGGAAGCGCAGCGCCAGGGCGTACATGGCCTGCGCGTCGTCGCCCCAGCGGTTCTTGACCCCTTCCCACGTGGCCAGCGCTTCCATGCGCAGGCCCAGGGCCAGCAACGCAGCCCCCCGTTGGTAGGCGGGATCCCCCTCCACCGCGGCGGGCAGCGTTCGCAGGTCGAGCTCTTCACCGGCAGGCAGCCAGCCTCGCAGCCACTCCTCGGCCGCCGCCTGAGTTTGGGCTGCAGCGTCCGGCGCCGCGTCGCTCGTCAGCTCCAGCCCGGCGGCCCGGGCCAGAGCCATCGCCCGGCTTCCGTAGTAGCTCTCCGGTGCCGCTTCCAGCAGCGACTGCCAGGCTTCGGCCGCCGCCGTCCGTTCCCCTGCCGCCAGTAAGCTCTTGCCCAGCCAGAAACGAGCCGATTGGGGCCGGTACCAGGGATACCCTTCCAAAAGCCTCTGCCAGAGCGCTGCCGCCTCCTTGACCTCTCCCAGGCGATAACGGTTCAACGCCGCCTGGAAGAGGGCCTCGCCGGCCTGTCTTGCCTCGGGGTAACGTTGCTGCAACGCGGCGTACTCCTCCGCCGCCGTGAGGTACGCCCCGGCCCGCTCTGCCCACTGCGCGGCCAGGGCCAGCGCTTCCGCCGCCTGAGGGTGCCCGGGGTTCTCTTCGGCGAAGCGCTGCAACAACTCTCGCGCCGCATCGGCTTGTCCGCTCTGATGCAAGGCCCGCGCCTGAGCCAGCCAGGCCTCGCCCCACAGCTCGCTCTGGGGGAACTCCTCGATCAGCCGATCCCACTCGGCGAGAGCCAGGTCGGGCAGGTTCAATGCCAGGTAGGTGCGGGCGATGTAATCGTGCGCTTCGGCCTGGTGTTTTTCCGGCTCTCCGGCCAGGTAACGTTGAAAAGCGGCCAGCGCCGGCCGGTAAGCGCCATTGTGATAGTCAATCACGCCCCGCAGGTAATCGTCCACCGCCAATCCCATATCCAGCAGGGCCTTGAGCGCTTCGTAGGCGTAGGCGCTGCGAGGCTCTGCACCCATGGCCGCGCGTAAACGCGCCTCGGCTTCCTGGGCACGCCCGGCCACCCGCAACACCTCCGCCTGGCGCAACTCGGCCTCCGCCCGTTGCGTGGAGGTGGCGGCCAGTTCCCGCAGAGCCTGATACTGCGCCAGCGCCCGGTCGTAGTCGCCGCGCAGAAAGTACACCTGGGCCATGGCCGCCCGCAGCCGGCGCGAGGTGACCACATCCGGCGATGCGGCCAGCGCTGCGGCGTAGGCCGCCAGTGCCTGATCAGTTCGCCCGGCGCTGCGATGGGCGTTGGCCATGCGCTCATAAATGATGTCAGCCGGCGGCTCCTCTGCCGTGTCGAGGTAAGCCTGATAGGCGGCGATAGCCTCGTCCCAGGCCCCCGCCCCGCTCCACGCCTCGCCCAGCAAGAAGAACGCCTGGCTCCGGCGGGGGTCTTGGGGATACTCGTCCAGGAAGGCCTGAAAACCGGCCGCGGCCTCGAGGGGGAGACCATCCAGCAGGTAGCACTGGGCCAGGCGGAAACGCGCTTCCGGCGCTTCGTCGCCGCTGGGAGCAGCGAGCAGCAACTCGGCGAAGACGCGGCGGGCGGTGGCGTAATCGCCATCGCGCTGCAAACGCTGTCCTTCGCTGAGCCGCACCGAGGGCGCAGGCGTCGCCGTGGGGGTGGGAGTATGTGTGGGCGTGGCCGTAGGCGATGCCGTCGGCGTGGCTGTGGGGGATGGGATAGGGGTTAGGGGACAGGGGGTGACGGTCGTGATGAACGTCGCCGTAGGCGTGGGGGCAGGCACGACGGTTTCAGGTGCAGGGTGGATGTGGTCGGTGGTGCGGCGGCCGGTCAGGACAAGCAGCGCCAGCACCAGCAACAGCACCAGCGTGCTGAGGCGGCCCGGCCAGCGGCTCTGGTATCGTCCTTCGCTCTCCACCTCTCGTCTTCCCTCTGCCATACCCCCATTATCCCGATTCTCGGCCTGCTGTCAAACTGGCGTTAGGCAGTGATGCCGGTGAAAGCAGAAGCGCAGGTACAGGGCTGGGACAGAAATCCCCCGGTAGTCTGTCATGCTGAGGAGCGAAGCGACGAAGCATCTCTCCTATCACCGCCACCCGGAAACAGAAGAGCGGGGCGACAGACATCTGTCGCCCCGCTCCTTGCTTTCACAGGCAGCGGACTCTCTACCAGCGCTCTCGACGCTCGCGCCGGCCACTGCTACGACGGTCGGGCCTCTCGCCACCGCGGCGCTCAGGCTCCCAGGTCCGTTCGCGAGGCGGCCGCGCCTCGGCCACGGCGATCTCACGACCATCCAGGGCCGTGCCATTGAGCTCGGTGACGGCTTTCTCGGCCTCTTCGACCGTTTCCATTTCCACAAAGCCGAAGCCCTTGGAGCGCCCAGAGTAACGGTCGCGGATCACCTCCGCCGACAGCACCGTGCCTACGGTGCTGAACAGCTCGCGCAACCCATCGTCCGATGTGTCATAGGACAGGCTGCCAACGTGCAATTTCTTGTTCATTTCCCTTTCCTTTCGTGTTTCCTGTAGCAGATTTACAACCTGACGACGTTGGCGGCCTGGGCGCCTTTGGGGCCCATCCGCACCTCGAACCTCACCTGATCGCCTTCATCCAGATTGCGAAACCCTTCGCCCTGGATGGCCGAATAGTGGACGAAGACGTCCTCGCCACCTTCGCGGGCGATGAAACCATAGCCCTTGGAGCCATTGAACCACTTGACAGTGCCGATAATGTGCTCGCTCATGTGCATTCCTCCTTTCCCCTGTAATCCGGAGGTGAAGGCAGCCCTGGCCAGCAGCAAAAAGCCGCCAGGCTCGGTGAAGCCTGGCGGCGCGAATGACATGCAGACAGACATTTCCCTTCAACCTTCGCGGCCTATATTAGCACAGATGGGGATATCTGTCAAATCCGCCTCGCCGAGTGTGCATTCTCCATTGCGGAATGCGGATTGCGGAATGCAAATTGTGGAATTCCTCATTCGGTTATTTCGCATTTTGCACCCCGAAATCCACAATCTTAAATGTGGTGCCACCTTGCAACCGTACAGAAGATGATGTATAATCGCCATCGTCACATTGCATACCATTAACTTCCTGCTGTCATTGCGAGGAGGCGGTTTTTGCCGACGAAGCAATCCCCAAGTCCCGAGTCGGGGATTGCATC
>JARYMM010000040.1 GCA_029907105.1 Anaerolineae bacterium
GCACCGATGCTCGCCCCGGCGGGCAGAGAGACGATGGCCGGCGTGGGCACGGGCGTCGCGGCCGGGATGATGGTGAAAGCCACCGCTTCGGAAGCAGCAATCTCCCGTCCCGCTTCGTCCACGACCACGAAGCGCAGGGTATGCGGTCCCTCGGCCAACGCTTCGGGCAACTCGAATCGCCACCAGCCCTCTGCATCCGCCGTGGTCTCTCCCAACTGCGTTGCCCCCTCGAAAATCTGCACTGTGGCCCCGGGGGCAGCCACGCCTTCCAGGGTGGTGGCTTCGTCGGCCTCTAATATCGCCCCGCCGGCCGGTTGGGTGATGGCCGGGGTGACAGGTGAGACCCGAGCGGGAAGGATGGTAAAAGCCACCGGTTCGGAAACAGCCACTTCCTTGCCGTTTTTGTCCACCACCACGGCGCGCACATTGTGCGGCCCCTCGGGCAAGGGTGTGGGCAGAGGGAGCTCTACTCTGCCCTGTGTATCGGCCGTCGCCTCGCCCAACAGCTTCTCCCCGTCGAAGAAACGCACGGTCGCGCCAGGCTCGGCCGTGCCCTCCAGGGCTCGCAGTTCCTCACCGCCGAACGTCGCTCCGCTCCTCGGTTGGACAAAGCCGGGAGCTGCCGTTACGAGGGTCTCTGCCCCAGGTCGCAAAGGCAGCACGACCAGGGCTGTGGCCAGGATGACGGCAACGATGAGCTTGAAGATGTCCAGCGGTCGCTCCCACAATATTCGCCTTGCCATGAGTTTGCCTCCTCGTATGCCAGATACGCACCCGGGGCTATGTCACATCGTTTTCCCCGCGCTACCTCTTGACTGACCGAACGCTTATGAGGGTCGAGATGCTTCACTGGTGGTCCGTGCTCACATGCGTACCGGGCTATTGCCAAGGGTGTGCTCGTCTGCGAGACAGGGTGCAAGACCCGTTCAGCATGACAGCCAAGCAAACTGCGATGTGAGGATATGTGGCTACGCCCTGGCCCGCGCCTGGGCAATCCAGTCGGCAAAGTCGAGCGCCTGCCACTCTTCGGGCTGGATGATGGCCTTCAGTTCCTCCGGTGTCCTGGCCGCCAGGTCGGCGAAGGTCATGATGCCCGCCTGGTAGAGCTTCTGCTCGAACACTTCGCCGATGCCCTTGATCTGGCTCAGGTCATCGGGGATGACGCCGTTCCAGACTGCCCCGACCGTCCCTGTCTCCTCTGCCAGCCGGCGGGCCTGTTCGTTCCAGCTCTCGTAGTCAAACTCCTGCCACTCCTGAGGCTGGATAATGGCCTTGATCTGGTCATCGCTCAGGGCTGCCAGTTGGGCGTAGGTGCCGATGCCGGCTGCGTAGAATTTCTGCTCGAAGACGGGGCCGATGCCACGGATGGCAGTCAGGTCCTGGGCGGGAATGCCCACCCTCTCAGCCGTCACAGCCCTCCGGCGAACCACCCGTCGGCCGGCTGCCCGCAGCCTGGCCTCCTCGATCCAGGCCGCGTAGTCGCCTCCACGCACGCCGGCGGCCTCGATAATGCCCGCCAGTTGTGCTTCATCGGCGGCGGCCAGGTCGGCCAAGCTGGCAATACCAGCGTCCCTCAGTGCGGCGGCCGTCCTGGCTCCAATGCCCTGGATCAGGGTCAGGTTGTCAGCCTCACGACGGTGCAGGCGCGCCTGCAATTCGGCCAGCGCGGCCTCTTCGCCCGCTGCCGCCAGACGGGCCTGCTCGATCCACATGGCGTAGTCCACCCGTCGCCAGGCCGGCGCACCGATGATCGCGGCCAGGGTGGCCTCATCGCTGGCCGCCAGCTCGGCAAAGGTGGTGATGCCCGCTTCCCGCAGCAGGGCGGCGTACCTGGGGCCAATGCCTTCAATGCGTTCGAGGTCATCGCCTGGCATGGCCGGGGCGGGTGGCTGATCACGCAGCGCCCGCGCCTGAAGGATCCAATCGCCATAGTCCAGACGCCGCCAGGCCGGTGCCTGGATGATGGCTGCCAGACGCTCCTCGTCTGCATCGGCCAGTTGGGCGAAGGAGGTAATGCCCGCGGCCTGGAGCGTCTGGGCCAACTTGGGGCCGATGCCGCGAATGCGGGTCAGATCATCCATGCGCACTTCAGCCTGCGGCAGGGCCACCGCGAACTCGGGTGCTGTCACCTCGACTTCGGCAGGCTCCACCTCCGGCAGCTTCGCCTCCAGCTCAGGGGCGGCGACCTCGACCTCAGGCAACCGGGCGGCCACCGCTGGCGCTTTCACCTCAAGCTCAGGCTCCCCTACCTCCGCCGCCGGAACCTGCAGCCGGGCCCCCAACATGCGCTTGAGATCGGCGATCTGCAGGTCCCGCTTCTCTATCTCGCCGTGCAACTCAGTCACCCGGGCCTGGCAGCTCTCCAATGAAGCCTCCAACTCCTTGACGCGCGCCTCAGCGCGCACCAAGGGCGTCTCAGCAGCCAGGCGGCGGCGACGCCAATAGCAGACCTCGACCAGCCAGCCGATGAGCCAGCCGATGAGGATGCCCAGGATCAACCACCAGTACCATGCCATGTTAAGACCTCCTGTTGAAGATGCTGAGGGATTGATGTCCTCCATCCGACTTTGCGGCGAAGGCCGACCAGGGTGAAGGCCCGAGACCCCGGTTACTTCTTCACTCGGGCCACGGCGCGGCCGACCCAGATCGTCACCAGCACAGCGATTATGGTGATGACGATGGCATAGACCCAGGGGCCCCCGCCAATGCCCCAACTTTTCACCCACGCCGAGATCGCATCATTCCAGGCCAGCGCCGCGATCAGGCCGAAGGCGGCAGTGATGAGCTCGGCCATCTTGTCAAGAACTGCGTTTCTCATTGCCCAAACCTCCCTGTATAGGTTTTGAATCGGCAATCACTGATAGAAAAAAACCAGAGCACTGGTTTGGCGGCAACTGCCTGTGGTCTCAGTTTGCCCCAACGACCAGACATCGAAGGTGGCCGACGAGGGCACGGCCCCCCTCAATGTTTCCTGCTGCTGGCTCAACCAACGCATCACGAAGATATGAGCGCTCCTCACCGAACTGTGAATTCCACGGTTTTGACCAGATTGCCATTGACATAGATTTCGCAGGCATATTGGCCACTCTTGAGGGCGCCAAGGTTCTCGACCGCGATGTGGAATTCAACGTAGGTGTTGGTGTAGTTTCGATCAGCAACGATGGCGGGAGTATCCTCGAAAGGTTCATCCTCATAGAGCCAGCGGGCACAGAAGCTGGTGCCGGCATCAATGCGCCGGGCTTCCACCACACAGTAGATGACATCCTCGGATCCGCTGAACGTATCCGTGATGCCGACGGGACGGTTGCCCTTGCCGATAGCGCGGGCCATGACCGCTTCGCCCAGGTCCGCTCCGCCGACGAGGGGCGTGCTTTCCTGCGCGGGGCGGTTGACGGGGCTGCCGCATTGCCCGCAGAGGCAGGCTCCGGCGAAGACGACGGCCCACAGAGCCATTGCCAGAGGAAGAGAGCGCGGGCGCCGGTCCATGTTTGAAAACTTCTCCTCCAGTTTGCACTGACCTGACAAGGCAGGGATGCTCAGTAGCCGGGCTCTACGTCCACCCCCTGCGGCCGCTCCTCGCATGCTTCCTGGACGGCTTCAGCCAGGGGGAGAGGCTCCGGTTCAGCTTCCGTCTCCGGCAGAACGGGCTCCGGCCCGGCTTCCATCGGCGGCGAAACAGGCTCCACGGGGACAACCGGCGGCAAGGGCTCAGGCACAGCGCGTGGCATTTCCGGGCCATACTGCATATTGACCCGCACTTTGCCCACCTTGATCCCCATCTGCTCCTCGACGACCGCCCGGGCCAACTGCGTGACCTCCTCGGTCTTGCCGGGCAATTCCACCGCCGGATGGACCTGCATATCCAGGAAGATATCCACCTTCCGGCCCCGGCTGACAACCCTGGGCCGCACACGGCTCACATCGGTCACGCCGCTCAGGCTGTTCTGAAGCTGCTGGGCAATGGACTTGACGCTCACCTCCATCCTGCGGCCCTCTGTGCCGGGCACCTCAACAGCCTTGCGTCGCGGGCGGCGCAACTCCAGCCACAACAGCAGGAGGCAGAGCAAAACCATGCCCAGCCCACTGCCCAGATAGGCCCAGTAGAGGCCGGAGAAGATGTTATAGAAGGGGATTGTCGCCTCGATCTGGTCCAGACTGGCCCGCAGGATGGCCAGGAGCGTGCGAGGCACGAGCAGGGAAAGCAACGTCGTGGCCAGAAGGGCGAAGAGGAGCACGACAATGACGATGCGGTTGAAGAGATTCATGTAACCGTTTCTCCTTCGATTGGCCGGCAGCGGCAGATTGACCGCCAATCTACCGCCTTCGATCGCCGGCCACACCTTTAGACGTCATAGGAAACAGAATGTCACATCACAGGGCTCGGCCTGGCGACAGGGAAGCGATGTGACCTCTCGCCTATCTTCTCGTCCAATGGTATAGCCGTTGACAGCAGGGCCAGGGTGTATTTCACTTTAGTGGCGAGAGCGAGAGCCAGCCTGGCCTGTGTCATTGCGAGTCGGCCATGGCGCGGCCCGCCATTCTAAAGGACAGAAACACCGCCCATCTTGTCATTGCGAGGCGGCGGTTTTCCGCCGAAGCAATCCCCAAGTCGCTACGTGGAGATTGCTTCGCCCCTGCGGGGCTCGCAATGACATTTCCAAAAAACTGAAATGCACCCCAGGGCCATGCCAAATTGAAAACGTGCTCAAATGTGGTATAATATGGCCCGGCGGCGGGGCCCCGGCCTTTGATATCCACCGCCCCAGGCCAGCACAGACCCGGGATGATACCGACGTGAGCACGTTTGCAGAACTCCCTGATGATGCATTGGTCCGGCACTGTCAAGAACGGCTGCCTGACGACGCCAGAGCCTTCGAGGCCCTGGTCACACGCTACCGCGAACAGGTCTACGCCACCGCCTACCGCATGATGGGCAACGCGCCGGAAGCAGAAGACCTGACCCAAGAGGTATTCATCAAGGTCTATCGTTCGATCAAGCGATTCCGGGGCGAGGCGGCATTCTCTACCTGGCTGTATCGCATTACCGTCAATACCTGCCTCGATTCTTTAGACAAACGACAGCGCCGCCCACAACGAGTGGATAGCGACTTCATCGAGTCGGAGGAAACAGGCCTCCCGCGCATCGGTCAGCCGGGGGAGATGTCACCCGAACAGGCGGTGTTGCGACGTGAACTGATCGAATGCATCCGGGAGACGATGATGGCCCTGCAGGCCCGCGAACGGTTGCTTCTGACCTTGCGCGACGTTCAGGGCCTGGAATACCAGAAAATCGCCGACATCCTGAACATCGGCATGAGCGCCCTGAAGATGCGCATCCATCGGGCTCGCCTGGCTTTCCGACAGATCTTCGCCCGCATCTGCGAGGAATTCCTGTCGTCAACGTAGCTCACCCGTCACGAACCTGGCAGGGTCCACAATGCACACCCCGAACGTCCGGGGGAATGTGTGCCTCATCTCAATGGAACATTATAGCAATGATTATCAAAAACTGCAAACATGCCGAAGCCTATTTCGCCCTCTTCGTCGAAGACCTCCTGGAAAAAGAGGAGAGGCAGGCCGTCCAGAAGCACTTACAGGAGTGCCCCGACTGCCTGGCCCGGCTGGCTCAGGCCCAACAGGCCCTGCTGCTCCTCAAGCGTTTGCAGGAAGAAGATGTCGTCTTGCCTGAAGGCTTCCAGGCCCGGCTGATGCAACGGATCATGGCCGGGGAGCTGGCCGCAGATGTCCTCGATTTCTCCTGGCAAGGGCTCATCACCACGCTGCTGCAATTGCTGGAAGCCATCTTCAGCATGTTGTCAGGACCACAGCCGCTGGCCGCTGGACAGCCTGCCTAGTTCTACAACCGCCTTTGTCATGCTGAGCGGGTTCCCGACGTCAACCTTCATTGCCCGGCCGACTCCAGCGAAGCATCTCCTGAGCGGGTTCCCGACGTCAACCTTCATTGCCCGGCCGACTCCAGCGAAGCATCTCCTACGGCGGGAGCGGATGCGAAATACGGGCGAAGTACGGTTGTAGTAACGCCGAAGTACTTCGGCACCGCAGGCACGAAGGAGGAAGAACGCATGGATGCACAGATCATCATTGACACTCTGCTTGAGATATATCACAATCTGGTCAGGGCTATTCCCAGCTTCGTCACCGGCCTCGCCGTTCTCCTCGTCGGCTGGCTCGTCAGTTGGCTGCTGCGCAAGGTGATCGTCTTTGTCCTCAAGCGTCTCAAGTTCGACGACCTGGTGGACCGCGTGGGGGTTACCGGTGTCCTGCGCGGTATCGGCTTGCAGAAGAGCCTGGCCGAGATCATCGGGCAGATCATCTTCTGGTACGTGCTGCTCTTCTTCTTGATTTCCTCCATGCGGTTGATGGGCCTCACTGACCTGGCCGAGATGATCGTATTGCTGCTCAAATATGTGCCCAAGGCCATCGGCGCGGTGGTGCTGATCATCTTCGGGGGCATGGGAGCCAAGTTCATGGGCGATACGCTGGGCAACCTGGCCCTTGGCGCCGGCATCGCTTTCGGGCGCTCGCTGGGACGGCTGATCCAGTACGTGATCAGCATCTTCGTCATCGTGCTGGCCATTGGCATGCTGGGCATTGATACGGCCATCCTGGTGTCCAGCATCACCATTCTCATCGCCGCCGTGGGCCTGGCCCTGGCCCTGGCCTTCGGCCTGGGGGCACGCCCCGTGGTGCGTCACGTGGTGGCCAGCTACTACGTGCGCCAGAGCTTTCGTCCCGGCCAGACAGTGCGCGTGGGCGAGCATGAGGGCACCATCATCGGCATCTCGCCTGTCTACACCCGCCTGGAAACGGAGGCCGGCATCGTCTCGGTGCCCAATGCGCTGTTCCTCGATGCGGCGGTGCCCTCGAAAGCAAACCGGCCCTGATGCAGGCGAATGGACAAAGCCCCTCGGTCCCGAGAGACCGAGGGGCTTTCACATGCATTGGCGCTCAGGCTTCCCGCAACGCCCGCCACACCTTTTCCGGTAAGAGCGGGATGCTGGGAATGAGCACACCCGTGGCATCATAGACGGCATTGGCCACCGCCGGCGCCACGCCGTCCAGGGGGATCTCGGCCACGGCCTTGACGCCGAAGGGATGCGTCGGCTCGAAGGTCTCGACGAAGATCACCCGCATCTCTGGCATCTCGTCGGCGCGGAAGATGTGATACTTCTGGAAATCGGTGGGGATCAGCCGCCCGGCCTGGTCGAAGACCATTTCCTCGCACAGGGCGTAACCCAGCGCCTGGGTCATGCCCCCCTCCACCTGGCCGCTGGCCGTGGCCGGGTTGATGATGACGCCACAGTCCAGGGCCATGACCAGTTTGTCTACCCTCACCTGGCCCGTCTCGGTGTCCACGGTGACCTCGGCGAACTGGGCGGCGAAAGGCGGTGGGCTATCGGGGCTGACCCAGGAGCCGCTGCCCATGATCTGGTGCTGCTGCGCGTGGTGCAGCGAGTGCAGGGCGATCTCGGCAAAGGTGACGCTGCGGCCATCGGGCGCCCAGGCGCGCCGCTCTTCCAGGGTGATCTCATAAGGCTCCACCGCCGGCCCCTGCGCGCTCAGCATACGGGCGGCCACCTCCCGCATCTGTTCCGCCACCTGTTGCGCGGCGCGCACCACCGCCGCGCCGCTGATGTAGGTCGTGCTGGAGGCGTAGGCCCCCTTGTCGAAGGGCGTGAAGTCGGTGTCCGAGGAGTAGGTGATGAAGTCCTCCGGCGGACAGCCCAGCACCTCGGCGGCCATCTGCGTCAGCACGGTGTCGGAGCCGGTGCCCAGGTCGGTGGCTCCCACCAGCAGGTTGAAGCTGCCGTCGTCGTTCAGCTTGATGCTGGCCGCGCCCATGTCCAGGTTGGGGATGGCCGTGCCCTGCATCACCAGCGCCACGCCTAACCCCTTGCGCAAGGGAGACGGGGAGAGGGGGAGAGGGGGAGAGGGGAAGGCTTTCTCCTTGTCACCTTGTCTCCTTGTCCCCTTGTCCCCCTGTCCTCTCTGCCATCCGATCGCTTCTGCTCCGGCGCGCGCACACTCCTCCAGCGCGCAGGTGTGAATGATCTCCCCATGCGCCTCGCGGCCCTCGCTCCACACCTTGCTCATGGGATGCTCGGCGCCCGGCTTGACGGCGTTCTTGAGGCGGAACTCCAGGGGGTCGAATCCCAGCTCGCGGGCGATGCGCTCCATGTGCGTCTCCAGGGCGAAGAAGCCCTGGGGCACGCCGTAGCCGCGGAAGGCGCCCGACGGTGGCCGGTTGGTGTAGACGATGTCGGCGTGGAAACGGATGTTGGGCACGTCGTAGAGGGACATGGCCTTGTGCCCCGTGTTGCCGGTGACGGTCAGGGCGTGGTTGCCGTAAGCGCCGGTATCGGAAAGGACGAGCATCTCGTTGGCCACGATGGTGCCGTCGGCCATCACCCCCGTACGCATCCGGAAGTGCATGGAATGGCGGGAGGTGGAGGCCATGAACTGCTCCTGGCGGCTGTACTCCATGAGCACCGGGCGGCCGGTGGCGATGGTCAGGTGGGCGCAGATGTCCTCCAGCATCACCTCCTGCTTGTTGCCGAAGCCGCCGCCGATGCGCGGCTTGATCACCCGGATGCGCTTGACAGGCAACCCCAACACGGGGGCCAGCATGCGCCGCACATGGAAAGGCACCTGCGTGCTGGTGCGGATGACCAGCCGGTCATCCTCGTCCCAATAGGTGAGGCAGACATAGGGCTCGATGGGTGCCTGCTGCACCCGCGGCACGCTGTACTCTCCCACGAAGACATGGTCGGCCTGCAGCATGGCGGCGTCCACGTCCCCCAGGTCAATGCGGATGGCCGCCGCCAGGTTGCGTTGGGGATCGCAGTCGCCAAAAGGAACGTAATCCGGCTCGTCGTGGATGATGGGGAACCCCTGTAGCTCATGGTTTGCTCCTGCCGGACTGCCAAGTCCGGCGGAACGGCGGCGGACGTGGCCGTCCGCCGCGAGCCTTTGTGATTCGTCGGCGGGGCTGTTCGCATCCTCCGGGGCGAAGACCGCCGCCACTTCCGTACGCCGGTCGGGCGGCTGCGCTTCCCGCGGGTCGAGGATGGCCGGCAGGATCTCGTAGTCCACCTCGATCAACTCCAGCGCCCGCCGGGCGATCTCCTCCGTTTCGGCGGCCACGGCGGCCACACGGTCGCCGACGAAGCGCACCTTGTTGTCCAGGCTGAAGAAATCGAGCGGGCCGGGGATGGGATCGGACTGGCCGGCGGTGCTGTGGGCGACGCGGGGCACGTCCTCCCAGGTGAGCACGGCGTGCACGCCGGGCAGCGCCCGCGCCTTGGAGGCGTCAATGCGCTTAATGCGGGCGTGGGCGTGAGGCGAGTGCAGGATCTTGCCCACCAGCAGGCCACGCATTTCCACGTCGGCGGCGAAAGCAGGCCTGCCCAGGGCGAGCTTGACCGCATCCACCTTCACCTCCGGCCGGCCCACGTAGGTTGTCTTCGGCCGGGTCTCCTGGGCCACGCGCACTTCCAGCCTGGCCTCGGTAGCGGTCAGCGGGTAAGGCCCGGCGGCCCCCCCAGCGGGGGGGAAAGAGGAGGGCACAGGCGGCGGGCCTGCTTCTTCCTGCGGCGGGCGGAAGAGGCCGGGGGGCGCGGCAAGGGGCGACTTCAGTTCGATGACCTTCTCGCCTCGCAGTTCGGCCGCGGCGTCGAGCACGGCCTGCACCGGCTTGACGTAACCGGTGCAGCGGCAGAGCGTGCCGGAAAGGGCGTCGCGCACCTCGGCCTCGGTGGGATGGGGATTCTCGTCCAACAGCGCTTTGGCGGCCAGGATCATGGCCGGGGTACAGTAACCGCACTGGATGGCGCCGCTCACGGCGAAAGCCTTCTGCAGGGGGTGCAGCTCCGAAGTGGGCTTCCATCCCTTTTCGGGGTACTCGCCCAGGGCCTCGATGGTGGTGACGGCGTGGCCTGCAGCCTGCGCCGCCAGCGTGACGCAGGAAGCCACCGGCCGGCCGTCGAGCAACACCGTACAGGCGCCGCACTCCCCTGTTTCGCAGCCGTGCTTGACGCCGAAGATGCCGTGCCGCCGCAGCGCGGCGAGCAGGGTTTCGTTCACGGCAACCTCAAGCGTCGTCGCCTGGCCGTTGAGTGTCAGATGCACCTTCATCTCATCCAACTCCTTGTCCTTCACTGGCAGTCCAACCTTCAATTTGTTTCCTTCCAACCCGTTTCATTCACGATCGTGACGGTTCAGCCTGCTCCGTCTGGACTGCCAAGTCCAGACCAGCAGTAGCTCGATTCGGCTCCTATCTGGCCAGCCAGGCTGCCGGACTTGGCAGTCCGGCAGGAGCGACAACTCCTTGTCCTTCACTGGCAGTCCAACCTTCAATTTGTTTCCTTCCAACCCGTTTCATTCACGATCGTGACGGTTCAGCCTGCTCCGTCTGGACTGCCAAGTCCAGACCAGCAGTAGCTCGATTCGGCTCCTATCTGGCCAGCCAGGCTGCCGGACTTGGCAGTCCGGCAGGAGCGACCTGGCTGCTGGCGGGAGCAGGTATGTTCATCGTCTGCCGAATAGGACCACGAAGCAGGCCTGCCCGATGCGGGCCGGCGCACTGCCCAGGCCGAAGTCCCGGTAGGCCGTGCCCAGCATGGTGTCGTGATGAAGCCGGCTGTTCCACCACCACTCAAACGCCTTCTGGTAGCCACCGGCCACGCAGGCGATGATCTCGCCGTGCCACGTCGGCCTGTAGCCGGCCCGCTCCATGCGGGTGGCCACGCCCGACCCGTCGGAGCCGGTGTGGCTGACAAAGCCATGCTCGCCCATGTCCCTGGCGTGGGCCGCCGCCGCCTGTGCCAGCTCCAGCGACCAGGCCAGCTCGTCCAGGCCAGCTTCGCCGCGGGCCTGGTTGATCATGGCCGCCAGCGCGGCCAGCGCCGGGTCGGTCGGGCCATCTGCCGGCGCACTGGCCGCTGTAACCGTTGGAGCAGGCAGTGCTGCCGTTGCCGTTTCCGCGGGCGGCAGCGGTGTGTCCGTGGGCAGGGGTTCCGGTGTCGGCGTATCTGTGACGAGGAGAGAGGGAGAAGAGGGGAGGGGGAGAGTGGGAGACTCCTTCTTGTCTCCAGGTCTCCGTGTCTCCGTGTCTCCTCGTCCCCTTGTCTCCTTGTCTCCTTGTCCCCTTGTCTCAGAAGGCGTCGCCGTGCTCGTGGCCGCAGGCGTGGCCGTGAGGGTGCTCGTCGGTGTGTCGGTGGGCGGCGGCGTGGCCAAAGGCTTCTCTGCCAACCTCCCGCACCCCAGCAGCCCCGCGACGACCACCGCCATCACCACGATCACCGTCCTTACGCGTATAGCCATCCGTCACGTCACCGGCTCAGGCCAGGCGAGCCAGCGCCTGGCGCAACACCCGCCCGCCCAACACGCCAGCCATGGCTTTGCGGTACTCGGCGCTGCCGCGGAAGTCGCCCGGGGGTTGGACCAGCTCGCAGACCCTCTCGGCGGCGGCCTCGATCTGTGCCGCGCTCAGGGCCTGGCCGACCAACATCGCCTCCACCTCGGGCAGGCGGAGGGGCCTGGCTGCCACGCCGCCCAGCGCCAGCCGGGCCACGGTGCAGGCGTCTCCGTCGGCGCTCAAGGCCGCCGCGGCGCAGACGATGGGCGCGTCGGCCGGGGTGCGGGCGACGCGCTGCGAAGCGGCCCCCGTCCGCTCCGGCGGCTGGCCGACGCTCACCTCGGTGATCAGAGCGTGGGCGGCCAGCCATTCCTCTCGTCGGGCCAGAAACTCGGATAGCGGCAGGTGGGTCTCCTCCGGCGCGTGGACGATGACCTGGGCATCGCCGGCCAGGAGCGCCACCAGCAGCTCATCGGCGAGGTTGGCCACGGCCACAGCGCCGCCGACGGTGGCCTGATGGCGCAGCACGCTGCCCGCGCTGCGATGCGCGGCTTCGGCGATGATGCCGTCGTAGATGGCCCGCACATCATCGGAACGTCTGATGTCGGCCAAGGTGGCCATGGCGCCCAGCCGCACAGCCTGCCCGTCTGGGTCGGCCTTCACGTAACGCAGCCCCAGGTCCTGGAGGTCCACCACCGCCTCCACATCGCTATCATCAGAGCCAAGGAGGGTGCTGCCCCCGGCCAGGGGCACGGTGCGCGGTCGTGGGCGACTCAGCAGGCGCAGCGCTTCCTGCAGATCATGCGGCCGGTGGTATTCCACAAGATTGATCAACATGCTCCCCCCATCCAGGCGATACAGGCAGTAGACGAAAGACGAAAGACCAGGGACGAAGGACGAACTCCGTCATATGCCATTCGTCACTCGTCTCCTATCGTTCGTCAAAGGCAACAGTTACACGCAAATTATAGCACAGCCTGCCAGGTTGTGGAAACCGGACGGGGTTCTTTGGGCAGGAGGGCCGATTGGTGTATAATGTCATGCAGCAGTGGTTTCAAGTTCCAGGTTTGAAGGTTTCAGGTTCTGCCGGCAAACCTGAAACGGGGAACCTGCAACCCTGGAACCCCTTGAGAGGTGCAGCGATGTTTCATGGCTTGCTGAAGAAAGTGGTGGGCGACCCCAACGAACGGGAGATCCAGCGCTTACAGCCGCTGGTAGCCGAGATCAATGCGCTGGAGCCGGAGATGCGCGCCCGCTCCGATGCCGATCTGCGCGCCCTGACGGACGAGTTCAAGGCCATCATCGCCGAACGCACGGGCGACCTGCGCGCTCGTGTGGCCGAGAAGCAGGCGGAGTGGGAGCAGGAGCAGGACGAGGAGCGCCAGGGGCAGTTGCGGCTGCAGTTCGAGCAACTGGACAGGCAGCTCAAGGCGAGGGAAATGGAGGTGCTGGACGAGCTGTTGCCCCGCGCCTTCGCCGCCGTGCGCGAGGCCGCCCGCCGCACCATCGGCCTGCGCCATTACGACGTGCAGCTCATCGGCGGCATCGTGCTGCACCGGGGCAAGATCGCCGAGATGAAGACCGGCGAGGGCAAAACGCTGGTGGCCACCCTGCCCCTCTATCTCACTTCCCTGCTGGGGCGGGGCGCTCATCTGGTCACGCCCAACGACTACCTCTCCAAATTCGGCGTGCAGTGGATGGGCCCCATCTACCACCTGCTGGGCGTGAGCGTGGGCGTGATCCAGTCGGCAGCGGCCGACCCCCGCCTGGGCTCCTTCCTCTACGATCCCGATTACCCCGCCGCCGACGACCGCTACCAGCACCTGCGCCCCGTGCCGCGGCGGGAAGCCTACCTGGCCGACATCACCTACGGCACCAACAACGAGTTCGGCTTCGACTACCTGCGGGACAACATGGTGGTGGACCTCTCGCAGCGCGTGCAGCGGGAGCTCTACTACGCCATCGTGGACGAGGTGGACAACATCCTCATTGACGAGGCGCGCACGCCGCTCATCATCTCCGGCCCGGCGGAGGAATCGGCGGACTACTACCGCACCTTCGCCCGCTTAGTGCCCCAGTTGCGCCGCGGCAGCGAAGAGGACGGCAGCGGCGATTACATCGTAGACGAGAAAGCGCAGGTGGTCACCCTCACCGAGCAGGGCATTGCCAAAGTCGAGCGCGCCCTGGGCATTGACAACCTCTACTCTCCCCAGAACTTCCACCTGACCCCCTACCTGGACAACGCCCTGCGCGCCCATGCCCTGTACAAACGGGACCGCGATTACATCGTCAAAGACGGCGAGGTGATCATCGTGGACGAGTTCACCGGCCGGCTGATGTACGGGCGCCGCTACTCGGAAGGGTTGCACCAGGCCATCGAAGCCAAAGAAGGGGTGCGCGTGCAGCGGGAGAGCCTGACCCTGGCCACCATCACCTTCCAGAACTACTTCCGCATGTACCACCGGCTGGCGGGCATGACCGGCACGGCGGCCACGGAGGCCGAGGAGTTCGGCAAGATTTACAACCTGGACGTGACGGTGATCCCCACCCACCTGCCCATGATCCGCACCGATCACCCGGACGTGGTGTACAAGAGCCAGCAGGCCAAGTTCCGGGCCATCGTGCGGGAGATCGAGGAGCTGTACCGCATCGGGCGGCCGGTGCTGGTGGGCACTATCGCCATCGAGACCTCTGAGTATCTCTCCGACCTCCTCAAGCGCCGCGGCATTCCCCACCAGGTGCTCAACGCCAAGCATCACGAGAAGGAGGCGCAGATCATCGCCCAGGCCGGGCGCTCCGGCACGGTGACCATCGCCACCAACATGGCCGGCCGCGGCGTGGACATCCTGCTGGGGGGCAACCCGGAGGGGCTGGCCCGCGAGCGGCTGCGCCGGGAGGGATACGACCTGACCAACCTCGACCCGGAGGTGTGGGAGAAGGCGCTGGCCGAGGCCAGGGAAGAATGCGAGCGGGACCGGCAGAAGGTGCTCGCCCTGGGCGGCCTGCACGTGCTGGGCACCGAGCGGCACGAGGCGCGGCGCATTGACAACCAACTCCGCGGGCGCTCCGGCCGCCAGGGAGACCCCGGCTCCTCCCGCTTTTACGTCTCGCTGGAAGATGACCTCATGCGCCGCTTCGGCGGGCAGAGCGTGGCCAACATCATGGACCGCCTGGGCCTGGACGAGGACATCCCTATCGAACACGACCTGGTCTCGCGATCCATCGAGAGCGCCCAGAAGCGGGTGGAAGGCTACAACTTCGACATCCGCAAGCACGTCCTCGAATACGACGATGTGGTCAACAAGCAGCGGGAGGTCATCTACGCCCAGCGACGCAAGATCCTCAGCGAGCCGACGATGAAACCCACCGTGTTGCGCATGATCGAGGAGGAGCTCACCCGCCTGGTCAACACCTTCGCCGCCGGGCCGGACAGGGAGGAGTGGGACCTGAACGCTCTGGCAAGCGCACTGACGCCCATCTTCCCGCCTGATACGCTGCCGCGCCACTTCGCCAGCAACGGGGCCCGGCTTTCCAGGGAAGAGCTCCTGGCCGACCTGATCGCGCGCGCCCATGCCGCCTATGAGCAGAAGGAAGCCCAGGTGGGCAGCGAGGACATGCGCCGCATCGAGCGGCTGGTCATGCTGCAGGCGGTGGACAACCGCTGGGTGCGCCATCTGACCGACCTCGACGCCCTGCGCGAGGGCATCGGCCTGCGCGCCTTCGGGCAGCAGGACCCGCTGGTGGCCTACAAGCGCGAGGCGCACGAGATGTACCTGGACCTGCTGGACGAAATCCGGCACGACATCGTCTACAGCATCTACCACGCCATGCTGATGCGTCAACCCGTGCGGCCGATGCGCGCGGTGCGCCCCGGCGGCGACGGGAGCGGCGCGCCGCAAGCGGCTCGCGCCGCCGGCCAGCGTCTGGGGCGCAACGACCCCTGCTGGTGCGGCTCTGGCAAGAAGTACAAATACTGCCACCTGCGCCAGGACATGCAGGGGGAAGCAGCACCGCCGGCGCAGCAAAGGAAGGCCACTGCGCCCGTGGCTCAAACCTCCCACCGCAAGAAAAAGCGTCGCAAGCGCTGAGCGGTTACAGGTTCGCAGGTTGCAGGTTCCAGGCTTCATGAGTGGCCGCGTGCTGTCAACCTGGAACCTTTGAACTTTCGAACCTTCGAACCGGATACGTGAGGAGAACGGTCGTGAACAAAGATGTCCGCCAGGCTGACGTGCATTTCATCCTCGGCTGCGTGGCCGAAGCGCAATGCTGCTCCATCGTGGGCATGAGCAACGTCGGCAAGTCCGACCTGCTGCGCCTGCTGACCCATCCGAACGTGCAGGCAGCTCACCTGGGGGCCCAGGCGGAGAAGCACGCCTTCGTCTACGTGGACTTCAACCACATGCTGGAGATGACCGAGCAGGGCTTCTACGAGCTGGTCCTGCGCAGCATCCTGGATTCGCTCCAGCACATCGTCGGTGCCGACACACTGCTGGTCGGCGTGCACGGGGCCTACGCCAACCTGACCCAGCCGGCCAGCGGCTTCCAGGTGCCGCTCAGCTTTGCCCAGGCCATGGCCGCCCTGAACGAGGGGCTGCAACGCCATCTGGTGCTCCTCTTCGACGAGTTCGACGAGCCGTTGGCCGCCCTCGACGGCCAGGTCTTCCTCAACCTGCGGGCGCTGAAGGACAGGTACCCCCGTTCCATGACCTACGTGACGGCCACCAACCAGCGGCTGTCGGAAATCCGCCGCGAGCGGTCGGTGGGAGAGTTCAACGAGCTGTTCGCCCACCGCACCTGGTACCTGAAGCCGTTCGACGAAGCAGAGGCGCGCGATTTCATCGCCGCCTTCGCCGCCCGTGAAGGGGTGACCTTCAGTGAGAACGACGTGGCCTTCATCCTGCAATGGGCCGGCGGGCACCTGAGCCTGCTGGAGGGGGTCTGTCGTGTGCTGGGGCCGATGACCGGCAAGCCGGTGCGCGACGCCAGCCAGGAGTGGATCATCCATCGCGAGGTGGCCACGCAGGTGCAGCGGGATACGAACCTGCGCTCCGAGTGTGTCAAAATCTGGCAAGACCTGACGCCCAACGAACGGGACGGGCTGCTGGCCCTGTTCGCCCCTGGCGATGGCCCGGTGCCGGAGGCATGGGCCTCCCTGCGTTGCAAAGGGCTGCTCGTCGGCCCGGAGGAGGAGCCGGCATTCTTCTGCCGTCTGTTCGCCGAGTTCGTGCAGCGAGAGCACGTGGCGCGGCGGGGCGGGCAACAGGGCGTCTGGGTGGATGTGGATGCCGGCGACGTCTACGTGAACGGCCGCCCGACGCCCACACTGACCGACCTGGAATACCGGCTGCTGCTCTTGCTCTACGGCCGGCTGAACAAGATCTGCGACAAGTACCAGATCGTGGAGGCCGTGTGGGGCGAGGAGTACATTGACGAGGTGGACGACGCCCGCGTGGACAAGCTGATGAGCCGCCTGCGCGTCAAGATCGAGGCCGACCCGGCCAACCCCCGCTACCTGCTCACCGTGCGTGGGCGAGGGTATAAGCTGGTGAGCGGGTAGAGGCCGGGGCATTGGGGCACCGAGGCACCGAGGCGCTGAGGCACAGAGGCTAACGAGGCACCGAGGCGCTGAGGCACAGAGGCTAACGAGGCACTGAGGCGCTGAGGCACAGAGGCGGCGAGGCATCCCTGTCAGCCTGCTGTCCGGCGGATGTCAAGCGGCGGCCCCAGCTTTGTGCCAGAATATGACCATCATCGGAGTTTCAGGTTCGAAGGCTGCGGGTTTCAACAGCGAACACCGAACCCCGAACACCGAACACTAAAACGAAGGAGGTTACGAACAATGGCATCTCTGTTGGAAAAAGTGGGCGTGCTCATCAAGGCCAATCTGCACGCCATGGTGGATACGGCACTGCGGCAGAATTCCGTGGCCGTCATTGACCAGTACATCCGCCAGATCGAGGATAACCTGGAGGACCTGGAGGCCGCCGTGGCTACCGTGGGTGGCCAGGTGAAGACGGTCCGGCGCCGTCTGGAGGAGTACCAGGCCCGGGCGAAGGAACTGGACAAGAACATTGACCTCTTCTTGCAGGAGGGCAAGGAGACGCTGGCCGTGGCTGCCCAGAGCAAGCTCAACTCCACCAACCGCGCCGCGGCCGCCTACGAGGAACAGCTCAACAACCTCAGCGCCGAGCACCAGAAGCTGATGGACGCCAAGTTGAAGCTGGAGGCCAAGCTGACCACCACCCGGCAGGAGCGAGAGGAGTTGCAGGCATTGCTGGACCTGGCCCGCTCCAAGGAGATCAGCGTGCGGGCCATCCGCTCCCTGGACGACCTGGTGGGCGCTCGTGACGCCGACGTGGCGCGCATCGCCGAGGGCATCCGTTCGCGGCTGGATCGGGCCACGGCGGAGATGGAGATGGTGGCCGGCCGGCTGGACAAGCAGATGGACGAGGTGCTGGAGCGGCACGAGATCGAGTTGCAGCTCACCGAGCGGCGCAAGCGGCTGGGTCTGGCCTCCTGAGCAGGGGAGCAAGGGGGCAGAGGGGCAGGGGCGCAGGGGCGCAGCACGTAGCACAGGCTTCAGCCTGTCTGCGGAGGATGGGCTAAAGCCCACGAGCCGACGGCGCTTGAACCTGCGGCTCGATGGCTTTTGACCCTCTCCCCTTCCCAACCTGGGGACCGGGGTCTCAACTAAAGGGGGGAAGCGCAAGATGGCACCGATCATCTTCCGCCCCGACGTGAGATATCGGAGCAAGTTGTTCTTCATCGTCGGGCTCAGCGGGGCGCTCGCCCTGGCCGCGACCATCGCCCTGGGCGTGGCCATCGGCAAGGATGAGGCCGGCGCAGCGGGCGCACGCACCGGCCTGCTGGTGGCCGTGTTGGTCAACGCCGTGTGGCTCGTGCCGGTGCTGCTGCTCATCTCCCCTTACTACCGCAGCCTGCGCTACGAGCTCCACGACGACGAGGTGCTCGTGCGCGCCGGCGTCATCACCCGCTCGGTCAAACACGTGCCTTTCCGCACGGTGACCAACCTGAAGTTGAAGCAGGACCCCTTCGACCGGCTGTTCGGCATAGGCACGCTGGACGTGCAGACGGCGGGGATGAGCGGGAGCCAGGCGGGGGCGGAGGAAAGCCTGGTCGGCCTGCCCAACTACCAGGAGGTGTACGAGCAGGTTGCCGGGGCGCTGCGGCGCTTCCGGGGGGCCATGGCCCCCACCCAGGCCGAAGCAGAGCCGGCCCCGGCCGAGGGGCGACTGCTGGCGGCCGTCCTCGACGAAGTGCGGGCGATCCGGCAGACCCTGGAACGATCGTAAGGCCGAAGTAAGCCATGCGCGGCGGGCGGCGATGGGTGAAGGTCTCCCGACCAAGCCCCTGCGCGTCATGCGTTGCGCAGTATTGAGCCTCGCGCCGAGAGCCGCACCAACCTCTGGCTGGCCTTCATCGGCTTCGCCCTCGGCGCCGGGGAATTGATCACCGAAAAGACGGCAGCGGCTTTCCTGGCCTGGCTGGGCCTGGCCGCGCCGCAGGCTGGCTGGCCCGAAGGGATCATCTTCATCACCCGCCTGGGGCTGGCCTTCACCTTCGGACTGTTGGGCGTGAGTCTGGCCTGGGCGCTCCAGACCCTCTGGCGACGCTTTCGCTGAAGGGCAGCTTACCAAGCTGCCCTACGAATAGCCGGGCGTGGGCCTGGCCTGGGCGCTTCAGACCATCTGGTGACGTTTCCGCTGCCCCTCGACTGATGAAACGGCGAGGAAGCCGTAGGGCGGGTTGTTAACCCGCCGAGGGCTTGCCATTGGCGGCTTGCCAGGTCACCCCTGCTCCCGCTGGATCGTCAGATCCAGCGAGTTCAACGGCGGATCTGGCGATCCACATGGAGCGGTAAGTGCCACTTTTGCCGCAAAGCGAATGAATGGAATGGAGTGAGCGAAATGATCATCACCACCACACCCACCATCGAGGGTCATCCCATCGAGGAGTACCTGGGCATCGTCACCGGCGAGGCCATCCTGGGCGCCCACATCGGCCGCGATATCCTGGCCTCCATCACCGACATCGTCGGCGGCCGCTCCCGGGAGTACGAAGAGGAGGTGCGCAAGGCCCGCGATATCGCCATCGAGGAGATGGCCGCCGAAGCAGCCGCCAAAGGCGGCAACGCCGTCGTCGGCGTGGACATTGACTATGAGGTCGTCCGCCAGGGCATGCTCATGGTCTCCACCTCCGGCACGGCAGTCAGGGTCAGGTGACAGTCACCTGACCGAGGGAGATAGCCTTCATGAAACGTACGCGTATCGTGTTCATCGTCATCGTCGTCGTGGCGCTCTTGATCGTCGGCGCAGGGCTGCTTTGGCGCGCCCTGAACCCGGCCCAGCAGCCCCTCACCGTCACCCCCAAAGGGCCCATCCAGGTGCGGGTGATCACCGCCCTGCCCGTGGAACCGTGGGTGCGCGAGGCGGCCAAACAGTTCAACGCCGAACAGCACAAACTGGAAGGCGAGGTCGTCCAGGTGGAGATCATCGCCATGGACGGCCTGACGGCGCTGGGCAAGTTCGACCGCGACGACTTCGGTGCCCTGGGCGAGCGCAGCATCGCCGGGCTGAGCGACGCCGAGCGCCAGAAGCTGGCCCAGTTCCCCACCGCCTGGATCCCCGACAGCCGCTACCTGGTGGAACTGGCCAACGCCTCCTACAAGGAGCGGCTGGGACGCGACGTCTTCCTCACCGACGGCGAGTACCGCGCCCGCCCCATCGCTATCTCCCTCTTCGCCTGGGGCATCTACGGGAGCCGGGCCCAGGTCTTGCAGGCCCGCTACGGCGAGCTGGACTGGCAGGCCATCCACGACGCGGCCATCGCCAGGGGCGGCTGGCCGGAGCTGGGGGGCGACCCCGCCTGGGGCTTTTTCAAGCTGGTGGTGCCCAGCCCACGCAAGAACGTCGGCGGGCTGGCGGCCATGATCGCCGCCGCCGGCGAGTACTACGACCGCCCCAACATCTCCACCGCTGACGTCACCGACCCCGATTTCCAGCGCTGGCTGGGCGAACTGATGGGTGCCGTAACCGATATCAGCGGGGCCAGCGCCTACACCGCCGAGGACTTCGCCCTCTTCGGCTACTCCGTGGGCGACGGCGGGCAGCTTCTGGAAAGCGACCTTCTGACGCACATGGCCGGCATCCAGACCCGCTGGGCCGACCCGCTGATCATCTTCTACCCCCGCTACGTCACCTGGTTCGATTTTCCCTTCAGCGTGTGGATGGGAGCGGAGACGACGGCTCTGGAGAAGAACGCCGCCCTGGAGTTCCAGCGCTATCTGCTCTCGCCCGAGGTGCAGCGCCAGGCAGTGGCACGGGGGCTGCGGCCGGTCAATCCCGACGTCTCGGTGACCGAGGGGGACAGCCCCTTCGTGAAGTGGGAAGCGCAGGGGGTCAAGACAGTCGTGCCCCGCACCACGGCCATGCGCTCGCCGGACCGGGACGTGCTGCAGGCGCTGCTGCGGTGGTTCGATTTGAACGTGGCGAACCGATGAGGGGCTTTCTTGCCTTGTGCTGGGTTGGTTGACGTACGTTACATTCCTGTACCTGAATACACGGCTGACCTGGTTCTCGCTTGAAGCTGAATCTGACAGGCAAGCGAGTTGATCTCTGGCTCCTGACCGGTCAGGGGGGGCGGGTCTGTGATCCCCATGGAGCGAATCCTCTCGAACATCGTATAAGTCGCAGGTCATAAATGGCAAGTCGCAAATCCGCAATCCGCAATCCGCAATCCACAATCCACAATCCGCAAAGTCGCCGCCCGTTGTTCATCTTTGCCGCCGCGGCGCTGAGTCTGATGGCCCTCCTCTGCTGCCTGGCCTGGGGCGTGATGCAGGTGACGGAACGCCAGAAGCAGGCCACAGCCACGCCAGAGGCGGCCGCAGCGGCCGACCCCCGCCAGGCCACGCTGCGCGTGGCCATCTCGCCAGAGAAGGCAGTGCTCTTCGCCGAGCTGGCCGAAGCCTTCAACGCCCAGAAGCTGCGCACGCCGGACCGCCGCACCATGCAGGTGCAGGCGGAAGCGCAGGACGTGGAAACGATGCTGCAGGCGGCGCTGGCCGGCAAGGTGGAGGCCATCAGCCCCGATTCCTCGCTCTGGCTGGACGATCTCGACCGCGCCTGGGCCGAACAGACGGGAAGCGCCGCGCCGCTGGTGGGCGAAAGCTGCCGCTACGCCGTGAGCCCCATCGTGCTGGCCATGTGGGAGCCGGTGGCCCGTCAGCTCGGCTGGCCCGAGCGGCCCATCGGCTGGGGCGACGTGCAGGCACAGGCACAGCGCGACCCGAATTTCAAGTGGAGCCATCCCTCGACCAGCTCCGCCAGCGGATTGCTGGCCACGCTGGCCGAGTTCTACGCCGGGGCGGGCAAGACGCGCGGCCTGACCATCGAGGACGCCCAGGCCCAGCCCACGCTGGACTACGTGGCCGCCGTGGAGCGCACTGTGCGCTACTACGGCGAGGGCGAGCTGGCGGTCATCGAGCGGGCGCAGAAAGAGGGGCCGGGCTTCCTGGACGCCTTCGTCGTGCAGGAGCAACTGATAGTGCGCTTCAACCGTCAGGCCCAGGGCCTGCCGCGCCTCGTGGCCGTCTATCCCGCCGAAGGCACGCTGTGGGCCGATCACCCGCTGGCCCTGCTGGAGACGCCGACGCTGACCGCCAACCAGCGCCGCACCTTCCAGCATTTCCGCGAGTTCCTGTCGTCGCCGGAGGCGCAGGCGAAAGTGCTGGCCCATGGCTACCGCCCGGCCGACCTGACCATCCCCCTCGATGGCCCCGCCTCGCCGCTTACGGCGGCCAATGGCGTGGACCCCCGCCAGCCGCAGACCACGCTGCAGATGCCCGGCCCGGCGGTGGTGGAGGTGGTGCGCAACGTCTGGTGGTATACGAAACGGCACACCAACGTCTACCTGGTGGTGGATACCTCGGGCAGCATGACGGGGGAGAAGCTGGAGGCGGCGCGGGAGGCGCTGCGCGCCTTCCTGGCCCAGATCCAGGGCGACCTGGAACGGGTGGGGTTGGTGGAGTTTTCCTCGCAGGTGAACAACATCATCCCCCTGGACGAACTGGGGCGTAACCGCGCTGAGCTGGAACAGGCGGTGGAGGCCCTGGAGGCTGGCGGCAACACGGCGCTGCTGGATGCCGTGCGGGCGGCCTATGTGCGCCTGCAACAGGCCAACGACAGCGAACGCATCAACGCCATCGTGGCCATGACCGACGGGCGGGAGAACGCCTCGCTCATCAGCCTGCAGCAACTGGCGCGGGAGATCGAGCAGGGCAACCGCACGGGCGTGCCGGTGGTCATTTTCTGCATCGCCTACGGCCGCGACGCCGACTACAACGTGTTGGAAGCGATAGCCAACGCCTCCGGCGGCCAGGTACGCCAGGGGGATTTGGAGAGCATCAGGGAGTTGTATAAGATACTCTCGACGTATTTCTAGCAGGGGCGGGTTTCCCGCTGCAGGCAAGGGGTCGCCAACAATATGTGGACAGAGGTCGTGAGGATCGCGCCGTCAAACCATTCGAATGGAGGTGGGCGATGAGAAGGCACTACAGACACAATTTCGCCTGGACTTTCGGTTTCCCGCCCTTTGGCTTCCGTTTCTGGGGGCCGTGGGGCGGCCGGGGTTGGGGCTACGGCTTCCCCCGGCGCGAGGAGTACCTGCGCATGCTGGAGGAATATAAAGAGGACCTGGAGGAGATGCAGCGCGAGATCGCCGAAGAGCTGGAAGAGGTAAAGCGGGAGATCGAAGAACTAAAACAGGAGTGAACCTCTTTGCGAGGGCTCAGTCTCTCTTCGCCCGAGCCAATAACGATTGGAAGGCATCCGGAGTGATGATACGCATTCAGGTCGGGTCAACACGTCAGCCAACTCGTCCAGCAAAGCCTCTGCCGCAAGCAGCACGAAATCGCCCTGCGGCCAATGGGCTTGTATCAGCCAGGCGATAGCCCCGCGCCGACGGAGCACATAGCTTACCCAGATGTTCGTGTCGAAGATCACTCGCGGGACCATCGGTTCAGCTTTCCGCCTGGGTACGTCGAGCGAGCCGCGCAGCACGAATTTCCTCAACGGCGGTGGAGATCATCTCGTCCACCTCTTCATCGCTGAGATGAGCAGCTCTTGCAGAAACGGCCTCGGCTATCTCGCGAATGCGGCGGAAATCCAGCTCCCTTTGAACTTCCCGCATACGCCGGTATGTGTCATAGTCAACGATAACGGCCTTGGGCACATCGTAGCGCTGGATGATCACTTCTTCCTTGTTTTCGATGGCGTAGGCGAGGATCTCTCCCGTCCTCTGTTTGAGTTCTGTCGAAGTGACGATTCTGGTCATGGCGGGACCTCCCTATAGGATTAATCAAGATAATCATCTTGATCAACATCAGTTTAGCACGATAGCTGCATTCTGTCAAATCGGATGAGCATCATGTCCCAAGAAAGCATCCGCCTTTCCATAGAACAACAGGCGCGACGAGCCATCATCCAGCACGCCTTCCTGCGCTGGGAGAGCGCCGTGATCGTCGCCGGCACCCTCCTGCTCAGCTTCTTCTCCCACCCCTTCCCCTGGTGGCCCTGGTGGGGCTGGCCGCTGTTGGGAGTGATCGCTGAAGCGCTCATCGTCTACACCAGCCTGACCGACGCCGAGACTGCCGCCCGGGTGGTGGCCGAGCTCTTCCGCGAGCAGTTCGACCCCCGCCAGGTGCAGGACAGGAAGCTGCGGGACAGGCTGAGCCAGGCGCTGGAATACCGCGAGCGCATTGACCGCGCCGTGCGCCAGCAGCGGGAATCGGTGCTGCGCCAGCATCTGGCGGACATGGCCGCCGGCATAGATGATTGGATCTCCCAGATGTTCCGGCTGGCCCGCCGCCTGGACACCTATCACGCCGACACGGTGATCCAGCGTGACCTCAAGGCAGTGCCCAAGGAGATCGAGAGCCTGCAGGCCCGCCTGCGGCTGGAGACAGACCCGGCCGTGCGCGGGCAGATGGAAGCCACGCTGGAGAGCAAGCGCACCCAATGGCGCAGCCTGCAGAAGCTGGACGACACCATGGAACGGGCAGAACTGCAGACCGAGCATTCCCTCTCCGCCCTGGGCACTGTCTATTCGCAGCTCCTGTTGATCGGGGCCAGCGAGGTGGATAGCGGCCGCGCCCAGCGGCTGCGGGAGGACATCCGCCAGCAGGTGATGAGCCTGCAGGACATGGTGGACTCCATCAATGAGGTATACGACTATCGGGTGGAAGGAGTGAGGCTGAAGTGAAAGAGCCCTCTTACCACTCTCAGCGGATGGAGATTTGCTTTGAGGGGATCGTCAGATCTCCGGTTTTCGCCAGGATCTGACGATCCGGTACCACTGCACTTAAGCGTGGTTGAAGAAGCGGGGAGGTCTGGAGGGGCCTGCCCCTCCAGAAAACTGCTACGTCGCAGCACTGACCTGCCGCCTGAGCAGCGTCAATCGTGAACAGGGTTTATTTTCGAGGGAGTAAATCCATGCGCAAGGTTCTGTGCGGCCTGATTCTACTGGCTGTATCGCTGACCGCCTGCCTGCCCGGCCAGCCTAAGGGCGAGGTGACCGTCTACGTCGCCGCACCGCTCTCCGGCTTCCAGGCCAACGGCGGCCAGACCGTCGTCGGCGGCGTGCGGCTGATGGCCGAGCAGCTCAACCGCGCCGGCGGCCTGCTCGGCTACCGCGTCACCGTCGTGCCCATGGACGACGAATCGGACTCCGACGTGGCCGTGGAGGTGGCCCAGGAGATCAAAGCCGCCGTCAAACGGGGCGAGCGCGTGCTGGGCGTCGTGGGCCACTACAACTCCGGCCAGACGCTGGCGGCCATGGAAATCTACAAGGACCTGCCCCTCATCGTCATCACCCCCACAGCCTCGGAGGTCTCCCTGACGCGGCGCGGCTACCGCAACTTCTTCCGCATCAACGCCGATAACGCCGTCCAGGCCCGCGTCGGCGCCGATTACCTGGTGCACACCCTGGGCGCGCAGCGGGTGGCCGTGCTCTACAACGACGACCCCTATGGCATTGACCTGGGCCGGCTGGTGGCCGAGGAATTGCAGAGGCTGGGCGCGCAGGTGGTGCTCACCCAGCAGGTGGCGGTGGAGCAAAGCCGCTTCGCCGAGGAGGTGCGGCGCATCGGAGCTTCCGGCGCCGATGCCGTCTACTACGCCGGCTACGAGGTGGAGTGCCCCTACCTGCGGGCCGAACTGGTGGAGGCGGGGCTCGATCTGACCTTCATGGGTTCCGATGGCTGCTTCCTGGCGGCTACTATTGACGAATCGCGCCACACGGCCGAGGGCATCTACGTCACCGGTTTCGCTCCCAGCCCGGCATCGGTGGTGGATGAGGCGTGGATCAAGGCTTATCAGGCCGTGGAGTACCGCAATCCCGACACCTACTCCATCAACGGCTATGCCGCACTGCAGGCGCTGGCCGAGGGGGTGAAGCAGGCGGGCAGCCTGGAGGCCGGCAAGGTGGCCGAAGCGCTGCGGCGCATTGACCTGCAAACATTCGTCGGCCGCGTGCGCTACGATGAGCGGGGCGACCTGCGCGAGCCGCAGATTTACATCTTCCAGGTGCAAAGAGACGAGTTCGTGCAGGTGTGGCCGTGAAGGCCAGGGGGCTGAGGGAAACGAAGGAGACAGGGAAAAGAAGGGAGGGAAAGGAGGACAAAATGAAACGACCTGATGGTGTGACCCTGATCAGCATCTACCACTTCGTCTGGGCGGCATTGAGCCTGCTGGCGATATGCGGAGTCATCGCCCTGCCCTTCTTCGTGGGCTTCGTCTCGGGAGGTGATCGGGGAGCGATTTTCTGGACCGCCTTCGCCAGCCTCATCAGCCTGCTGTTTTTCGGGCTGATCTTCCTGGCCAATCTGATCGTCGGCCTGGGGCTGTGGCAGCTCAAGGAGTGGGCGCGCCTCGCGGCCATGGCCCTGGCCATCTTCCGGCTGTTCAGCGTTCCCGTGGGCACCATCATCGGCGGGCTGATCATCTGGTACCTGCTGCAGGAGAGCGTGGTCGCGCAGTTCAGCCGTTGACCACCACTGGCAGGTGCGCCTGCAAATTGCGGCCCCCTGGCTGAACCACACCGGCCAGGGGGCTTGCATTTTGTCTGGGGCTGCGCTATAATTCAACAGGGTTCGTCCCCAAACACCCCCGGCCTGTTTTCCGCATCGCTCGGCGTGGACTGCCAAGTCCACGCCCTTGCCGCCGGACCTGGCAGTCCGGCGGGAGCAGATGCGAGATGCAGGTTCAGGTTAAGGAGCATCTATGAACGACGATCTGATGACAAGCAGGCGAGAGTGGGAGACGACAACCCTCGCCAAAGCGCTGAGCCGTTACCCCGAGCGACGCCAGCGTTTCGAGACCAGCTCAGGCATCGAGGTGCGGCGGCTGTACACGCCGGAGGACGTGCACGTGGATTACGTGGCCGACCTGGGCTTCCCCGGCCAGTATCCTTTCACCCGCGGCGTGCAACCCACCATGTACCGCGGCCGCCTCTGGACCATGCGCCAGTACGCCGGCTATGCCACCGCCGAAGAGACCAACGAACGCTACAAATTCCTGCTGGAACAGGGCCAGACGGGGCTCTCCGTAGCCTTCGATCTGCCCACCCAGATCGGCTACGACGCCGATCACCCGCTGGCCGCAGGCGAGGTGGGCCGTGTGGGCGTCTCCATCAGCTCGCTCCAGGACATGGAAACGCTCCTCGATGGCATCCCCCTGGGAAAAGTCAGCATCTCCATGACCATCAACGCCCCGGCAGCCATCCTGCTGGCTATGGTCATCGCCGTGGGCAAGAAGCAAGGCGTGGAGCAGGGCCAACTGCGCGGCACCATCCAGAACGACATCCTCAAGGAATACGTCGCCCGCGGCACCTATATCTTCCCGCCGCAGCCCTCCATGCGGCTGATCACCGACACCTTCCGTTACTGCGCCGCCCACATGCCGCGCTGGAACTCCATCAGCATCTCCGGCTACCACATGCGGGAGGCAGGCTGCACCGCCGTGCAGGAGGTGGCCTTCACCCTGGCCAACGGCATCGAATACGTGAAGGCGGCAGTGGAGGCCGGATTGGACGTGGACGATTTCGCCGGTCAGCTCTCCTTCTTCTTCAACGCCCATAACAACCTCTTCGAAGAGGTGGCCAAATTCCGGGCAGCGCGGCGGCTGTGGGCACGCCTGATGCGCCAACGCTTCGCCGCCCAAAACCCTTCTTCCTGGCAGCTTCGCTTCCACACCCAGACCGCCGGCTCCACCCTCACCGCTCAGCAGCCGGACAACAACGTCGTGCGCGTCACCCTGCAGGCCCTGGCGGCGGTGCTCGGCGGCACGCAGAGCCTGCACACCAACTCCCGCGATGAGGCGCTGGCCCTGCCCTCGGAGCAATCCGTGCAGATCGCCCTGCGCACGCAGCAGATCATCGCCTACGAGAGCGGCGTGGCCGACACGGTGGACCCGCTGGCCGGCAGCTACTTCGTCGAGCACCTGACCGACGAGATCGAGCAGCGGGCCAGCGAGTACATCGAGAGGATAGACAGGCTGGGCGGCGCGCTGCGGGCCATCGAACAGGGCTTCATCCAGCGGGAGATCCAGGAGGCCGCCTACCGCGTCCAGCAGGCAGTGGAGCAGGGCGAACAGGTGGTCGTCGGCGTTAACCGCTTCGTGACGGAGGAGGACAGGCGGCCGCAGGACCTGCTGCGGGTGGACGAGGCCGTGCGGGAGCGGCAGGTGGCCCGGCTACGGGCTCTGCGGGAGTGGCGGGACAAGGCCCGCGTGGCCGAAGTGCTGGCCCGGCTGGAGGCCGCGGCGCGCCAGCCCGATGCCCCGCTCATGCCTCTCTTCCTGGAGGCTGTGGAAAGCTATGCCACGCTGGGCGAAATCTGCGCCATCCTGCGCCAGGTCTTCGGCGAGTACGAAGCATATACCATAGTGTAGCACAAGACACACGTCACGCATCACGGAACACATCATGCCTGACACAGTACACAAGCAACCCAACAGCCGCATGTGCTTCGTCTGCGGCATGAAAAATCCTGTGGGCCTGAAAGCCTTTTTCTACGAGCAACCCGATGGCTCCGTGTTGGCCCGCTTCACCGGGCAGGAGCAGCATCAGGGGTACCCTGGCCGCATGCACGGGGGCGTCATCTCCGGCATCATGGACGAGACCATTGGCCGGGCGATCATGATCCGCCTGGGGCCCGGCCAGGAGGTATGGGGGGTGACTGCCGAATTGAACGTGCGCTTCCGCCGGCCGGTGCCTTTGGGCGTGGAACTGACTGCCGTGGGCCGCATCACCCGCGATACCCGCCTGCTCTTCGAGGGGGAAGGGGAGCTGCTGCTGCCCGACGGCACTGTGGCCGTGGAAGCCAGGGGCAGGTACCTCAAACTGCCGCTGGACATGATCGCCGACTTCGACGCCGTGCGCGAGGAGTGGCGCGTGGTGCCGGACGACTGCGCTGACCAGGGGATCACTGATACCTGACCGTTGTGCTCAAACAAGGATGATACGAGATGATCAAGAAGATAGACCACGTTGCCATCGTCGTGGAGGACATCGAGCGGGCGCTGGGTGTCTTCCGCGAGGCGCTGGGGCTGCAGGTAAGCCAGACGCAGAGCCTCCCCGAGCAGGGTGTGACCATCGCTTTCCTGCCCGTCGGCGAAAGCGAGATCGAGCTGCTGGAGCCTCTCGGTCCCGATTCCGGCGTGGCCAGATTCCTGGCCACGCGCGGCGAGGGGTTGCACCACATCTGCCTGGAGGTGGAGGACATCGACGCTGCCCTGGCGGAGCTGAAGGGGAAGGGACTACGGCTCATCAACGAGACCGCCGTAGCCGGCGCGCATGGCCGTGTGGCCTTCATTCACCCCAAGAGCACGCACGGCGTGATGGTCGAATTGCTGGAGCGGCCCGGCTCACGGTAGGAGCTGGCTGAGGCTTTGCAGCCCCTCGTTCATCTTTGCCGTTTGGGGAAAAAGAAGGTAAAATAGAAACGGGAACAGTTTCTTCTGGCACGAAGCGGGCAAGGACCATTGAGACCCTTTGCTGTCCTGGCATCGCTCCCTTGCCTCGTCTTTTCGCAGGACTCCAAGACAAACAGGACCGGCACATCCATACGCCACACCTGGAGGAGGCAGCCATGGACATTGACATCATCAAGGTGGCGGCCCGATCTCGCACCACTGCTGTTGCCGGAGCTATTGCCGCGGTCATTCGGCAAGCAGGATACGCCGAGGTACAGGCCATCGGCGCCAGTGCCGTCAATCAAGCAGTGAAGGCCGTGGCCATCGCCCGCAAGTATCTGACAGAAGACAACATTGATATCGTCTGCATCCCCGAGTTCTCGGAAGTGACGATCAAGGACGAGGCGCGCACAGCCATCAAGTTCATCATTGAGCCGCGCCACCCAGAGGACTACTCGCCGGAGGAGAATTGGTAGAGCAGGCGACTGCGCTGCAAACGGGCGGTGGTCCTCCCGGCGCTCTCTCCTTCTACTACGGCCATCCTGACCCCGCGGCATTCCCCCTGGCCGAGCTGCGGGCTGCCGTTGACGCCACCTGGCAGCGTCACTTTCCCACAGCACTCCTCTATGGCCCCGAACAGGGCTCGCCGCTGCTCCTGGACATCCTCTGTCAAAAGATGCGGCACGATGAAGGGCTGAAGCTGAGCCCGGAGCAGGTCTTCATCGCCGCTGGCGCTTCGCAAGGGCTGGACCTCATCTGTCGCCTGTGGGCGCGGCCCGGCGACGCCGTGCTGGTGGAAGCCCCCTCTTACCACGAAGCCATCGCCCTTCTGCGCGATTACCCCGTGCGGCTGGCCGCCGTGCCTTTGGACGACGAGGGCCTCATCGTGGACGCCCTGGCCGAACGGCTGCACGCCTTGCGCGCCGAAGGCACGCCCGTGGCCTTCCTCTACACCATTCCCACCTTTCAGAACCCCTCCGGCGTGACCATGAGCGCGGCGCGGCGGCAGGCGTTAGTGACTCTGGCGCAGACCGAAAAGCTCTGGCTCGTCGAGGACGATGTGTACCGCGACCTCTGCTACGAGGGCACGGTGCCTCCCTCGCTGTTCGAGCTGGCCGGCGGGCAGTCCGTGCTGCGCCTGGGCAGCTTCAGCAAGACGCTGGCCCCGGGGCTCAGGCTGGGCTGGGTGTTGGCCGAACCGCCGGCCATCGCCCGGTTGGCCGATAGCGGGCTGCACCGTTCGGCCGGCGGCGCCAATCCTTTCACCGCCTACGTCGTCGCCGAGTTCTGCCGCGCCGGCCACCTGGAGCCGCATGTGGCGCGGCTGGTAGCTCGCTACCGTGCGCGACGGGACGCCATGCTGGAGGCTCTGGCGGCAACGATGCCGCCTGGCGTCACCTGGACGCGGCCGCGGGGCGGCTTTTTCGTCTGGCTGACCCTGCCGGAGCCGCTGACGGCGCGGGAGGTGCTGGCCGCTGCCGAGGCGCGGGGCATCACCTTTCCCCCCGGCGAGCCCTTCTTCGCCGAAGGGGGCGGGGAGCGCCACATCCGCCTGCCTTTCAGTTACGTGGACACACCGGACATCTTTCGCGGCATGGACATCCTGGGCCAGGCCATCCGCGCCGTGAGCCGATAGAGGACACGGACGAACACGGATGCCACGGATTTCTCTATTGCTCCGCGTTCGCTCGGACCCATCCGCCTCCTCTGTGGCGAACGACAAGGCCCCTCATCCGGGTGGGTGAGGGGCCTTGTCATGTCCAGCGGCAGGCTTCTTCTGATGTTCTGGAGCCCGCTACCGCCGCACGAGGAGCGGCAGATAACAGGTATGCACGACCGACGTCGGCGTGGGGGTCACCGTGGGCGTGTCGGTTGGCGTCGGTGTCGGCGTATGGGTCGGCGTCGCCGTCGGCGTGGGCGTAGCCGTGGGCGTCGGTGTTGCCGTGGCTGTCGGTGTGACAGTGGGCGTCGCTGTTGGCGTAGGCGTGGGCGTATGGGTCGGCGTGGGTGTGGGTGTCGGCGTCGGAGTGGGCGTGGGTGTCGCCGTCGGCGGCGGGCTGACGATGGTCAGCGCCTCGCTCAGGAAGCCCAGGCGCTCGTCGGGGTTGTCCACAATGAGGTAGTAGACGCCAGTCGGGGTGCCCGCGGGCACGGTGATGCGCAGCAACTGCGCCGAGAGGAAGGTCACCGGGGTGATCTCCACCGTCGGCGGCTGGCCCATGATGCCCAGAAGGACGCGTGACGGCGTGGCTCGGAAGCCGGTGCCCAGAATGTAAACATTCCGGGGCTGGTCGTTGACGATGGTCGTCGGGTCCACACCGGAGACCAGCGCCCGCCACCAGGGCTCCACACAGTTGCCGTCGGCGTTGTAGTAATAAAGATTGCCGTGGACGCCCAGTTCTAGCCCGCCCAGCGGGCCGAAGATCAGACGAACGTTACCGTCGGCACCGGTGGTCACCCACGCACCGTTGGCCAGGTCGTGGTTCTCCATGTTGGGCTGCGAGTCCCAGCGCACCTCCAGCCTGGTGTTCGGGAGTTCGGAGACGATGTGCAGCCAGTCGTGGACGGCATCGGGGAGCAGGGTGATCTCAGGCACGTAGACAGCGGCGCTGTTCCCTCCGGCCGTCACTTCCACCGTGTCGTAGTTGTCTATCTCCACCCGCCCGGTGCCGGTGTAGACATCGGTGCACCAGTCGCCGTTGTCGTTGCTGGTGGCCTGGCCTGTGCCCTTCAGATTGCCCGCCTGGTCGCGCAGGCTCACGTCTACCACGGCGTTCGGCGAAGTACTGCCACACAGGTTGTCGTCGGTGGGATAGACGCGCACGAAGAGCGCCGAGCGCACGATGCCCACTTCGTGGCCGTCGGGACGGATGTACCACAAGGCCACCTGGTGGCCGCTCTTCAAGTCAAACGGGGCGAAGCTGAGGCTGTAGTCACCGAATTCGTCGGTCTGGCCATGCACTGGCGGTGGAGCGTCGGGGATCCACAGTTCGCCTCGCACGTCTGCTGGATAGGCAAGGGCATCGTAGACGTGGCCGGAGATAGCGTCGGCTGCGACATCCACCGTGCCCTCGATGCGGGTGACCGGGATGACGATGAACGCGCCTTCGGTGTCCACCTCAACGGTGTCGCCAGGGACCACATCCTGGCTGAAGGGAGCCCAGAAGTTGCCATCGTTGTCGGCGTCGGTCTCGATCGTCTGCTTGACCGCGCCACCGCTGTCGCGCAGGGCGGCGCTGACATGGGCGTTCGGCAGCACCCGGCCGCCTACCCAGTTGTGGCTCTCCTGCACCTGGACGCGGTACGGGCTCTCCACGGTGGAGACCAGCTCGAAGTGGTTGTCGTCGGGGTTGGCGTCGCCCCAGTCGTTGGTGACCTCGACCGTGTTAGTGATCACCGTGCCGCCCGGGATGCCCCGGCCGACGTCCACTCCCATCTCGAAGTCGCCGTACCAGCCGGAGCCCAGGTCGCCCAGGTGCCAGACCACCGTGCCGTCCTGAACCTCGCCGCCCCAGTTGTCCCAGGCATACGTGCAGTCGGCGGGCAGGAAGTCGGTGAGGACGACGTTGCGCGCCGTAGCCTGGCCGTTGTTCCAGACCCGGATGCGGTAGCGGACCTGGTGGCCGGGCAGCACCGGCTCGTCCAGCAGTTCCTTCTCCACCCGCAGGTCCGGCCCAACCACCCGCACGTCCTCGGCGACGTTGTCGTCGTCACGCACTTCGGCGCTGGCGGTGCTGACCTCGGCCACATTGGTGAGGACAGTGCCCACCGGCGTGTCGTCGTTAATCCGCACCTGCACCCAGAAGCCGTGGGCGTCATGGGGATTCATCTGGCCCATGTTCCAGACCAACTGGTTCCCGATAACCGTGGGGTCCATCCAGAAGCCGTGGCCCAGGTAGGTCACGCCGGCCGGCAGGGTGTCGGTGAAAACCACGCCGGAGGCTGGCT
>JARYMM010000041.1 GCA_029907105.1 Anaerolineae bacterium
CTCCCGTCGCCGCCGTCGCTCGCGTCGGGTCACTTTGGGGCGCTGTCGCTCCAGGCGCGCCAGACGCCTCGCCCAGCGCTCCCGATTCCGCCGCGGATTGCGGTACGGACGACCACGGGGGATGGGTAACAGGTGCTCATCCCACACCAGCCATCCGGCTTGATGGGCAGACGCAACAAGCAGCGACAGCACGAGCGCGATGCGCCACAGATTGGATGCGCCCTTCATCTTTCCCTCCCAGATCAGATTGGGCGTATTTTATACCCAATCGGGAGGATTTTGTCAATGTGCCATCTTTTTGCTATACTGGACATGAGCGTTACCTGAAAGAACGATCGGTTAAAGAAGCAGCAGCGGAATTGGGCGTTTCCGAAAACTACGTGTATGTTCTGCTGCACCGAGCGCGCAGACGTCTCCGGCAAATGCTGAAAAGCAAAAGCGATGAAAGATTTGGCCGTTGATCATCGCTTATATGGATAGAGGAACTGTTAATGAGGCGTACCTCCCAGAGATACGATAACGATCAGGCGAAAGAGCTCTCCGAAAACAGGCTGTCTGCGGCTTGAGAACTCATCTCTCTGATGACGTTGAGGCAACTGAAGTCGTTGATGGAACGCAAAGTGATGAATTCAACCATATTGTAACACCTTGTAACCTCTATGTCAAACCACGCCAGTGAATTGTTATGACCCACGAGCTTGATCGGCCCACAGCGGAGGCCGAAGAGGAAAACGAGATAACCGAAGCCCATCAGCATCCGGGGGCAGGACGGCCTTCGGACGCACCCGAGATCAGACAGTTAGGTCGCCTGCTGTACGATCTCCTCGACCACGACAGGGCTGAAGAAGACGAGGCCGCCCTCTGCGCCGACTGCGGGAGCCGCCTGGATCTCCTGGTCAGCGACGAGCTGGACGGGCTCGACGTGCGCCGGTTGCACCCGGATCTATGGGCACACCTGCAGGTATGCGAGAGATGTCGTGAGGAGTACGATCACCTGCGCACCCTGTTGATCCTGGAGCGGGAAGGAGGCCTGGTGTATCTGCCGCCCATAGAACTCCCCCGCCTGCCCTTTCTGCCTCCAGAGCCTGAGGTCCCGCCCTGGCGTGTTGACCGCAGCGAGCAAGGAGATAGCCTGAGCCTGCAATTCCTTTTCGCGCCGGCCTATCTGCAGCATAGTCTGATCGTTGACTATCCCGCACCTGCCCATCGCGGCGTCGCCCTGGCAGACGCTGCACCCATCCTGCTGCTAACCGACATTGCCGAAGTGCATGGCCAACAGGTGGTTGTGCTGGCGACGGCCCAGCGCAGCAGCGAGGACGTCCACGCCTTCAACCTGGACGTGGCCATGGTCACCGAACTGGCGCTGGCCAAAGCACCGACAGTTAGCCTGAAATGGGGGAGACAGGGAATACCGCGCCGCGTTGGATGCCTCGGGCCAGGCCCGCTTTGCAGGATTGCCCCTGGAGATGCTGAGCACAGCCACGGATGACGAGCCCAGCGCCGCGTTCAGCCTGAGCCTGGAGGTCACGCCGGTTCCAGACAGTGCCAGAGACGATTGAAAGGTCAGCAGATCCCCTCATGCCGCCATGAAACCTGGAGCCACAGCTACCCCAACACCGCTCATCGAACAGACGGCCAGTGGCGCAGCGGACCCCCTGGCCGTCTTGTGCGCTCTGGCCGATGGGCTACGGGCTGCGAAGTTGACCGCAGAGGACATCGGCCACGGCGTGCAGCGGCTGGTCGCTGAGGGCGTGGTGGGCACAGCGCTCTGCGAGGCGCTCCATCGCCAGGCAGAGGATGCCGTGGAGCGAGACCCGCGCCGGGCCGGCGCGCTGGCCGAGGTGTTATGTCGCGCCGCCCACAGTCTGAACGACGCTCGCTGCGCCGCCCAGGCCACACTGCTCCTGGCGCAGGCCAGCGGCCTGTGTGGAGACTTCCAGCGGGCCGCGGCCCTGGCTGCGCAAGCCCAGGGACTGTTTCTGAGCCTGGATGAAACGGCCAGCGCGGCCTGCTGTGATCTGGAATCAGCCCGGGCTCAGTTGTCTCTCGGCCATTGCGCAGAGGCACAGCAACGGCTGCTGCGGGCCTTAGCGGTTTTCGAGCGGCTTGAACTGCCACACCAGGTCACCGCTGCCCGGCACCTGCTGGCCAGAGTGCACGTAGAGCGGGGTGAGTACGAGGAAGCATTGCCGCTCTGCCAGCAAGTTCGGCAGGTCTATGAGCAAGCCGACGACGTGATCAAGGCAGCCCGTTGCGACCTGGATCTGGCGGCCATCTATCTCTATCAGAACCGCTACGCTGCGGCGTGGGAGCGGCTACAGTCTCTTCCTGCGATCTTCGAGAACGCTGGCCTGATGCTCGATGTGGCTCATACGCTCAAGTTCATGGGCCTGGTACATACTCAACGCAACGAGCACGATCAGGCCGAACGTGCTCTCAGCCGCGCCCAGGACATCTACGCCCAGCTGGGCAACGATTTCGAGGTGGCCAAGTGCGAACGGAGCCGGGCCAACGTCAGCAGAGCTCAAGACCGCCTGCCACAGGCTGTTGATCATTGCCAACGCGCCCTGCAGATCTTCGAAACTTACGGACACGAAGTCGCTGTCGCCCGTTGCGCTCACACCTTGGGCGTGCTGCAGTACACGCTGAACCGCTACGCCGAGGCCAAAGCATCCTACGAAAAAGCGGTGCAGATCTTCGACAAACATGGCCTGCGCACCCTGGCCGCCATTGGCCGGCATAGCCTCGGCCTCGTCCTGGCGCGGCAGGGTAACTATCACGCCGCACTGAACGCCTACGAGCGGGCCAGAGAGATATTCGTCGAGCAAGGAAGCCAGGTCTACCTGGCGCATTGCCTGGAGAGCACGGCTGCGGCTCACATTCGCCTGGGACGATACGAAGAGGCCCTGGCCCTGGCACGGAAGGCGCACGATATTCTGGTTGCCGAGGGGTTGGTCACCGATGCCGCACGTTACGATCTGACCCTGGCCCATGCCTGTCACGCACTGGGCGATTCGCCACAGGCGCTCAAGCTGCTGAGCCAGGCTCGCCGCCATTTCATGGCCAGGGGCATGGAGATCAGTGCCGCGTTCTGCGACAGACTGGCGGCCGACGCACATCTGGCAGAGGGGCACCTTCCCCTGGCTTCATCGCTTTACCAGGAAGCGCATCAGACCTTCTGCCAACACGGTCTGCACGTGGAAGCTGCCCTTTGCCGCCTGGCCCAGGGCCATGTCTTGTTGCAGCAGGGGGAATACCCTCAGGCTGCCGCGGCTTTCCACGAAGCCCTGGCCGAACTGGGGGTGGTGCACGCTGCTACAGGATCGCAGACCACTCACACCTGGCCAGCAAGACGATGCACTGCGTGCGCAAAGGCGCCCTATCCAGCCGCTCATGGTGGGGCTCTCCACCTTCGGCCAGCGGGCCAGACCCTTGCTGCAGGCCGAGGAGGAAGCAACGAGGCTCTGGGAACTGTTTGAGCAGCAAGGCGATCTGCTCTTGGGGCCGGCGGCCAGCCGGCAGGGGTTGCTATCCCGCAACGCTGACGGCTCTCTGCGCTCCTATGACCTGGTGCACTTCGCCACCCATGCCGTATTGGACACCACAGCGCCTCTGCAATCCCGCGTTCTGCTCCGCGACGGCGATCTGATGACCTCGGATATCTTCACTCTCAGGCTATCGGCGCCACTGGTGACCTTATCGGCCTGCCAGAGCGCGGTCAGCGAGCCCAGACCAGGGGACGCGCTCCTGGGGTTAGCGCAGGCTTTCTTCTTCGCTGGGGCGCGTTCGCTTCTGGCCAGTCTCTGGACCGTGGATGATCGCTCGACGACCAGATTGATGAGGGAGTTCTACCAGGCGTGGAAGCAGGGTACACGCCCGGCCTGGGCACTGGCCGCAGCCCAGCGAGCCATGATTGAGAAAGACGCGGCGCCTTACCACTGGGCACCCTTCCTGTTGCTGGGGATGCCTTGAGTTCGGCAGAGAGGGGAAGCCGGAGGGGCTTGCCGCCTCCTCCGGCTCCTTCGGACCGTCTGACTCCAGGAGCGTACGGGGGCTAACCCCAGGGCGGATCGAAGGCGTCGGCAAGAGCGACGGCCTGGGGCAGCAGCGCCAGGATGGCGCCGATGGCGATCAGAACGGCGACAAGCAGGTGGCGCTTCATGATTCTACCTCCTTTCCGAGTTACTGGAGAGCACTCTCAGCTCTCAGATGAAAGGAGTACAATCATTGCCCCAGCCTTGCACTTTGTGGCAGAGCAGGCGAAATGGGGTCAGGGCCAGACTCGGTAGCTCACGCTGCAAGACCCGCCAGGGATTGCTCCTCCTTGCAGAAAGGAGAGAGCATCAGGAGGATATCTCCGTTCTGCAGGCCAGGCGTAGGGCTACATTGCATCTCAGGAAGTTCTGTGCTACACTGCAGGCATGGAAGCAGAGCCCAAGAAGCACATGGCTGAGCATCTCTCGTCGGAAGTCTGTCAGACGGTGGCCGAAGAAGTCCTCGGCAGTCGAGACTGGCGCCTGGCTTATGAAGGCCTGGGAATCGCCGGGCAGCTCGCAGAGAGCTTCGTGAGCGAGGTCTTGGAGGAGGCCCGGCGCAAGCAACGGGAGGCAGTCCGTATCCAGCCGCTGCGACAGGTCGTGGCACGGGCAACCATCACCTGTTACTGCCGTCGCTTGTATCAGGCTTGCCGTGCTCATCGCACACTGCGCCAGCAACGGGCCTGGCAGGAGTTATCAGCCTATCTGCTCACCGTGGCGTGTTGGAAGATGCCCGATGATCCCGCACAAGCTCAGGAATGCGCCCAGCAGGCACTGCTCAGCCTTTGGCGTCGCTTCAGCGATCCTCAGTGGGCCATGGAAAGACCAGGAGCACTGCTGCGCTATGCTGAAAACGCGCTTCTGCGCGAAGTGTGGAGGATCTGGAAACAGCAGGGCAAGAAGTGGGAAAGGGAGAAGCCGTTGGAGAGAGCAGGCCAGAGGCACGAAGAACAGGGGGACAGAGAAGCTGACGAGCGGTTCACGTCCGGGGAGCCCTCGCCGGACCCCGAGAGGGATGCATTGCGCCGCGAGGCTGATCAGCGAGTCGCCGCCGCCATACGCGCTTGTCTGCGCAGCGAGCAGCAAGCAACCGTGATCATCGAAACCTTTCTGAACGACAGAAGCGTGCTGGAGATCGCCAGGCAACTGGACACTAGCCCCGAGAACGTGTATGTGCTGCGCAGCCGTGCCATCCGGCGGTTGCAGGAATGCCCCGAGTTACTGGAAACCTTGGCTGACGTTCTGAGCGACTGAGGCGATCGGAGCAGACGATGACGGACTTCGCTGACGCATATTGCAGGATCTTGGACGACACGGAGCAACCGCATTCAGCTCAGACAAATGCAGGAATGGTTCGCTTGGCTCGTGCCCTGCTGGGTCAGGAAGAGCAAGGTCTTTCTTGCCAGGCCTGTGATGAAAGTCTGCCAGTGTTCGTAGACGACGAAGTTGCCGGCCTGGATGTAGCACGGCGATACTCCAATGTCAAACACCACCTGGACGTTTGCCCAGGCTGCGCTGCTGCTTACGTCCAGCTTCTGCAGTTGGCCTGGCTTATGGATAATGGCCAGATAGCTGTTGTTGCATCTTTGTCACCACTGAAGCTTAACTTCTTACCCGAGTTGACCGGGGGAGATGCAAATAATGACTGAAACAAAGAGAGGGGTGGAAACGGTGCTGCGGCGGTTACGTGAGGTCACGGAGAGGGGCGAGCAGACTGACAGCGGGTGGCGACGCCTGGCCCAGGCTTTAACCGGCCAGCCGGATGACCGTCTGACCTGTGCCGCCTGCGAGCATGCCTTGCCTGGCTATGTGGATGATGAAATCTCTGGTGTGGACGTGGCACGCCAGTATCCGGGAATCAAGCATCACCTCGACCTCTGCGAAGCCTGCGCCGCGATCTATGCACACCTGCTCCAGTTGGCCGGGGAGATGGAGCAACACCCTGTACCGTTGTCGGTGTCCGAATCAGCACTCGACCTGGGCTTTCTGCCTCGTCTGACGTTGCAGGAGAAGATGCGGGAGTACGTCAGTGCCCTGGCCGACGAACTCACCACTATTCTTGCACCGCAGGACATGGATATCCTGGAAGCCATCCGGGATACCTTCTTTGCCCGACTGGAAACTCTAGGCCAAGCGTTCAAACTGCAAGAGGCTGCGCCAGCCGCGCTCGGATTTGACAGCGAGGCCCCAGAGGGATTGCGCATCCTGGCGACAACTTACATGGCCACCCTGGAGGTTGCCGGAACGTCCTCAGCTGCGGATCTCGAGGATCGCATGCAGGAAGCTCAGTGGGCCACCAGGCTGCGCCGGCGGGTGGGGAAAATCGCACGGGGAACGGGCATGGCTCGCCAACAGGCGCGCGAGCTGGCGCAGCGATATGTGGAGTTGGTCACCTTAAGGCCAGAGGTGTTGATTGATCTGGCAATGGAGGAAGTGTGAATCACGCCTGGCGGTTGTGCTGCTGAAGGACAGCCAGCACTTCATGTCGCCCGAGGCACTGGGCGAAAGACAGAGCAGGTTGCTCTCCTTGATCTCCGCCTCCGGGCGCTGAGCGGGGGATCGCCCACCTGCTGGGAGTGATAGGGCGGGTCGGGGAGAGATCAGGCAGCGCGCCACTACACGCTGCCTGATCTTTGTATATTTGACATAATTCCCACAAGGGGGCGCCTGTTCGCCTCGTAGCCTGCCTCACAGTTTGTCGTGGTAGTGATACAAGGGAAAGAGCAATCCAAGCATGCCGCTGCTAACAAGCCCTGCGGGAGGTTGTATGGGGTTGGCAACTATCACTGCATGCGGTTGCGTTTACCTCTTTCTACCGCCGCGCAAGCGCGTCTTCGCCACTGCTTTCGAGAACAAGGTCGGTCTCCTGGAAGCTGGCGGACCGGCGGAGGATGAGAGGAGAAACCTTATGCGACCAGTTTTTTCGCCCTTACGGGCACGAAAACCCACCTTTCTGCGATGATTTCGGCCTGTTTTGGCCGCAGTAGACCTATTAGACGGCCAGTTATGCACCTCCCTCTGGCTCTTGTCCAACCTCAAATAGGCCAGACAATCCAAGACTACAAGCCATTTGCATCGCTTGCCCTCACTGTGCCGGGGGCGAGTTTGCCAGACTTTGTACCTGGCAGGTGACACAGGAATCCCTTGCATCGACACATTCTGTAATCGGCGTCGCTGCCATTCGTCGCTGAACTATCTCGGCTCGGAGGCGTATGGGCAGCTGTACCATAGGAACACGCCCCTCGCTTGACTTCCTGTCCACAAAACCGGGGGAGGGTCAGTACCGTTTTAGGGCGTGCGCAGCGATAGAAAGCAGTAGACGCAACCCCATGAAGTGATAGTTGCCAACCCCATCAAGTCCATAGAGGGCGTATCTTCTGTGTAGGTGGAAGGTGCGCCCTTGACTTTTCTGGCATTCTGGGCGATTCCTCTCTGGGTGTAACCCAACAACGGGCGTCAGTCTAGCGCCCCCAGAAGAAAGGAGGAATCGCCATGAAGCAGTATACCACAACACCACCCGTCCGGCATAGGACGGAGATCGCTCAGGCGATGGCCGAACACGAAGGGCTGGTGCACTGGGTGGTGCACCGCCAGTGGCTAGGCCATCTCTCGTATGCAGAGGCCCTACAGGCGGGTCGTATGGGCCTCTGGCGGGCGCTCCAGGGCTACGACCCCCATCGGGGCACCGCCTTCTCCACTTACGCCGTCGCCGCCATCGCCAGGGCCATCTGGCGAGCTGTCGCTCAGGCCCAGCCTGCCCCCAAAGAACTCCTCACCCCACACCCACCCCAGGAAGCTCCCGACCCGGAGGAAGAGGCGGAGAAGGCCCTCATCCGCCAGGCACTCCATCAGTTGGTGCACCGCTTGCCCCCTCGCCTCAACTACATCATCGCCGCTCGCTATGGCCTACATGGCCATCCCGCCCACACCTTCGTGGCTATCGGCCGCGCCTTGGGTCTCACACCGGAGCGTGCCCGGCAACTGCACCACGAGGCCCTCCTCTGGCTGGCCCACCCGGCACACTCTCTGACCTTGCGCAAGCTCCTGGACAAGAACAATGTCGCTGACTACCAGAGCTACCTGGCCGATCTCCACCGCTGGCTGCGGGCCAGGAGGGGTATCCGATGAGCCAGAAGACCCCACTCACCGCCAGCCGCAAGAGAGCCGCTCACCCTGACTTCATCCCCACCTTCTCCCTGTCCGCCCTGCGCAACCGCTTGCCTTTCCTCTTCCCCGTGCCGGAGAACCTGCCTCCTTCTCCCAAACGCCACTACCGCTCCCAGTATCGCTACCTGGGCGCAGACGACCTGGCCCATCTCACCACCTTGCACAACCTCACCCTCTTTGAGATCGCTTTGCGCCTCATCGACTTCTCCCCCCTACGAGACTACTTCGCTCAGTTCTACGTGCAAAGTGCCAGAGGCCAGGTCCCCTTCGATCCCCTCTCCCTCTTCCTCTGCGCCTGCCTGCGACGGGAACGCCACCTCGGATGGCGCACCCTGGCCAAACTCCTGGCTGGCGAACACGGCGCTGGCTGGCGGCGCCTCTTCGGCTTCTCGGATGGGGACACCCCCTCCGCCTCCGGCCTGCGCTACTTCTTCGACCTCGTCGGCGCAGAGGTCTTCGAGGAACTCTGTCCCCTCTTCGCCGATCTCTTGCATCAGGCCTCGCTCTTGCCTGAACATGGCACCTTCCCCGGCGATCCAGCGGGGCGGGGCGTGACCATCAGTCATGACCTCATGCTGCATGAGGCCCGTTCGAACATGAAGTGTGCCCAGGTCAGCGCCAGTTGCTACCAGCCTGCTCCCCGTCCCTGCCTGGCCAAGGAAGCAGGCCAGGCAGGATGCGACTGCCGGGAACCCGCCTGCGCTCAGGTCTGTCGGCGGGCCACTCCCTTGGATCCCGAGGCGCGTTACATGCACTATGAGGGCCGCAACAAGGACGCCGATGTGGACCGTCAGGACAACTCCCGAGGCCGCGATGTCTACGGCTACCTCTCCAACCCGGATCGGCTCCTGGATGACCGTTTCGCCTGTGCCTGGACCCTGCGCACCGGTCTCTATCCGGCCAACGCTGACGAGCGCAACCTCTTCCCGCACAGCTTCACTCACCTGCAGGCTCGCTTTCCCTGGCTCCTGATCGGCGAAGTGCTGGCCGATGCCGCTCTGGGTTTCCAGGGCTGTCTGGATGCCATCTGGGAAGCCGGCGCCCTGCGCATGGTGGACATCCGCGCCGACCGCTGCGACCGAGATGCGGAAGCGCAACTGCGTCGGGGATACAACGAAAAGGGGCATCCCCTCTGTATCCACGGCTACGCGATGCGCTCCAACGGCTATGACTACCAACGTCGGCGCACCAAATGGCTATGTGGCAAGCGCTGTCTGAAGGATCCTGAGCGGACGATCCCTGATTGCCCTTACCTGGCCCCAGAGCACCAACACGGCCAGGTCACCAACGTGGGCCGCACTTTACCTGACGGCTCAGTGCGCCTGGCGCGGGAAGTCCCCTATGGCTCGAAGACTTGGAAGACACGCTATGGCCGACGTAACTTCTCCGAGAGCCGTAATGGCGCTATGGAAGGGATGGACCTCAAACGGTTGCCCAGCTTCGGCCGGCCCCGATGCCGCAAAGAGGTGGCCGTCGGTGACTTCCTGGACAATCTGCGAACCCTGAGCCGGTTAGTGGGAGAAGCCACCTCCCTGGCCCTCAAGATCACCACCAGCTGAGCCAGGGCCTCCGCTCAGTGTTTCTCTGATACCCCTGTCGAGTATCGTCGCCGACAGAGGTAGTTCCGCCTGCCTGTCATTCATCCCTTGGCCTCTGCAACTGCTTCTCAGACGTGCTCCATACACCCCCCAAACCAGCTTGCTCCTACTCCTCAGCCTACGGTACCCAACCGCTGCCCGCCTGCTTTCCATTCGCTGCGCACTTCGCAACTCAAAACTTGCCCTCCGCACCTCTCAACCCCCGGATCTCCCTCCAATGCCCCTGCCTCAACCCTCAAATCGCTCAGAACCGCTGCGCACGCCCAATTTGGCGTCAATGCTGTTTGGTGATATACTATTGTCCAGTCCACAAACGGCATGCGGACTTCGTTCTCGAGCACTCCGCAGAGTATAGTCCGTGGGCCGGGATAGCCCGTTTGGGCCGGTTTCCTTCGAGCTATCTTCTAATCCGTTGGCCGCAGGTTCGAGTCCTGCCGGGGGCGCTCTTTCCCCATCACATTTCACGGAGGAAACCTATGTCACGAAAAGGGAGAATGTTCCTGACGGTGGTCGTCCTTCTGGGCAGCCTGTTGAGTGGCTTGCCGGCCTCCCCCGCCCTGGCCGCCCCGCTCAGCACCTGCGAGGATGGCCCCCAGGCCAGCGGTGCCATCTACCGCATCTGCATGCCCGAACCAGGGCGCTGGAACGGCGACCTGGTGGTCTATGCCCACGGCTACGTGGCCTTCAATGAGCCGGTGGGCATACCGGAGAATCAACTGGTGCTGCCGGACGGCACGAGCCTGCCGGAGATCATCAACGGGCTGGGCTTTGCCTTCGCCACCACCAGCTACAGCACCAACGGCCTGGCCGTACGCGAGGGCATTGAGGATGTTCGCGATGTGGTGGACGTCTTCCGCGCCCGCTACGGGGAGCCGGGTCACGTCTACCTGGGCGGGGCTTCCGAAGGCGGCCTGGTAACGGCGCTGGCCGTGGAGCGCTTCCCGGCGGTTTTCGACGGCGGCCTGTCCACCTGCGGGCCGGTGGGCAGCTTCCGCGGGCAGATCAACTACTGGGGCGACCTGCGGGTGGTGTTCGATGTCTTCTTCCCCGGCCTGATCCCCGGCAACGCTTTGGACATCCCCCAGGAGGTCATTGACCAGTGGGACACGGTGTACAAGCCGGCTGTCGTCGCCGCATTGCGGGCCAACCCCGACGCCATGGCCCAGCTCCTGCGGGTCGCCGACGTCCCCGTCGAGCGGGACAATCCCGCTTCGGCGGAGGAGGCGTTGCTCCAGTTGCTCTGGTACAACGTTTTCGGCAGCAATGACGGCATCGCCAAGCTGGGCGGCCAGCCCTTTGGCAACATGCTCCGTGTCTACCACGGCTCAGAAAATGACCTGGCATTGAACCGCCAGGTGCAGCGCTTCCGGGCCGACCCGGCGGCCCTGGAGGAGATCGCCGCCCATTACCAGACCTCGGGGCAACTGGCCTCGCCTCTGGTCACCCTGCACACCACCGGCGACCCTTATGTGCCCTACTGGCATGAGCTGTACTACGCTGGCGCGGTGCAAAGCAGCGGCTCCTCCCCTTTGCACACCAACATCCCCGTTTTCCGCTACGGCCACTGCAACTTCAAGGTCAGCGAGGTGCTGGCGGCCTTCGCCCTGCTGGTGCTCAAGGTGACGGGCCAGGAACTGCACGGCGTGGAGCAGGTTCTGCCGGACGCCGACTCTCAGGCCGAGTTCCTGCGCCTGGCGCGGGAGGTGGGCGCACTGCGCTGATCCCATCGCCGGCATCCGAGGCCTGCACCGGCAACAGAAAGACAGGAGACAAACATGAAACACACACTCTCTGCTGTAGCGCTCGTGCTTGTTCTGAGCGCTCTGATCTTCGGCGCCTGCGCGCCACCCGTGACCCAACCGACCGCCGTCCCGCCGCTGAGCGAAGGGGAGGTTTGCGTGGATAAAACTACCGGGACCCGCCTCAGTTATCAAGAAGCCCTGCAGATTGCCCGGGATAGCGAATGCCTGGAGCAGGGCCAACTCAAGGAGACCCATTTCTGCAACGAGAACACCGGCACCTGGTGGATTGACCTGGATATCGTCAAGCCGGGCTGCGCGCCGGCCTGCGTGGTCAACGTGAACGACAAAAGCGCCGCGATCAACTGGCGCTGCACGGGGCTCCTGCCGCCGGCGGAGGGCGCAGCGCTGTCGGAGAAACCGCGGGTGGTGGCCCCGGCGGTGGACGCCGCCGACCTGGCAGCAGTAGTCGCTGGCAATAGTGCCTTTGCCTTCGACCTCTATCAGGCCCTTCGGGAGGCCGAGGGCAACCTCTTCTACTCGCCGTACAGCATCTCCGCCGCCCTGGCCATGACCTACGCCGGTGCCCGGGGCGACACCGAACTCCAGATGGCCGACACCCTCCATTTCACCCTGCCCCAGGCGCGGTTGCATCCGGCCTTCAACGGGTTGGATCAGATGCTGGCCCAACGGGGCAAAGGCGCGGCAGGCAAAGATGAGCAGGGCTTCCGCCTGAACATCGTCAACGCCATCTGGGGGCAGAAGGACTACGCCTTCCTGGCCGAGTTTCTCGACCTCCTGGCCGAGAACTACGGGGCCGGGCTGCGGCTGCTGGACTTCGTGAGGGCACCGGAGGAGGCTCGCCTCATCATCAACGAGTGGGTCAGCGAGCAGACGGAGGGCCGGATCAAGGACCTGATCCCGCAGGGGCTGATTGACGAACTGACGCGGCTGGTGCTGACCAACGCCATCTACTTCAACGCCGCCTGGGCGCAGCCTTTTCAGGAGGAACTGACCGCCGATGGCCCCTTCTACCTGCTGGATGGCAGCCAGGTCACCGTGCCGATGATGAGGCAGACGGAGTCCTTCGGCTATGGCGAGGGCCAGGGGTATCAGGCGGTGGAGCTGCCCTACGACGGCCAGGAGCTTTCCATGGTCATCTTGTTGCCGGAGAAGGGCAACTTCGAGCCCTTTGAGGCGGCGCTGAGCGCCGAAGGGGTGCAGGCTATCGTGCAGGGGTTGCAGCAGCGGCAGGTGGCCCTGACCCTGCCCAGGTTCAAGTTCGAATCGGCCTTCGCGCTGGCCGACACGCTGGCAGCTATGGGCATGCCCGATGCTTTCGGTGATGCGGCGGACTTTTCGGGCATGACCGGCGAGCGTGACCTGTTCATCTCCGAGGTGATCCACAAGGCCTTCGTTGCCGTGGACGAGGCGGGCACGGAAGCGGCGGCGGCCACCGCCGTGATCATGAAAAGGCTCAGCATGCCGGAGCAGCCGGTCGAGGTCAGCGTGGATCGCCCCTTCGTCTTCCTGATCCGCGACATCGAAACGGGGGCCATCCTGTTCATCGGCCGCGTGGTTAACCCCACGGCGTAGCCGCTGCCTCCAACGCCGAAACTGGGACAGCAAAAAGCGAGCGAAGCCTGAGGCTTCGCCCGCTTTTTGTCTTTATCTGGCGCATGGCAGATGGAAGATTGCCGGCGCAATGCTGATAATCATCGCTAAGGCCTCTCTTCTAGCCACCGAGGACGCTTGAACAGATCGCCCAGCAACAACGCTCCGCCAATGCCCATCGCAATGACAGCCAGTGAATAGAGAATGATCGAAGCCAGGGCGAGCGCCCACAGCCAGCCGGTCGGCTCGGTCTCGCCCGAGGCCAGCCCCGTAGCCACGGCAAATAGCTGGACACCAACCAGCAAGCCCACAGCGACGCCGAAACCCCAACCGATGAGCCTCCGTCGTGAATGGGCCCGCAGTGCCGCCCAGATCAGCAAACCCCCGCCGACCAGTACGGCCGGGAAGAGCTCAGCGGGCATGAGAACATCAAAGCGGAAGATGCGCTCTGCGATAAGCACGGCAACGGATAGCAGGATGGGCGCCAGGATGGGAAACCACGTGAGCGCCGTTCCGGCAATGGCCAGCGTTTTGGTGACAACGCCCTTTTCTTTTTTCATAGCTTTACTTCTCCAGCACTTTGGCCATCTCGTAGAACGAGAGGTCCAGTTTCTTCTTTTCGGCCAGCACTTGCTCGAGCGGGGTCACGGTGATCTTGTTGCCCACCAGGCCGACCATGACGCCGCTGTGGCCCTTGTGTAGTTCGTGCACGGCGGCACAGCCCAGCCGGGTGGCCAGCAGCCGGTCGAAAGCGGTGGGCGAGCCGCCCCGCTGCACGTGGCCCAGCACCGTTACCCGCACCTCGAAGCCCAGTTCTTCGCGGCGCGCCTGCAGGTACTCGGCGATGGCCTGCGTGCCCGGCTTGTACCCTTCGGCCACGGCGATGATGCAGTGTGCCTTGCCTCGAATGTAGGCGTCCTCCAGGTGCGCCGCCACCTCCTCCAGGGAGGTCTCCACCTCCGGGATGAGCACCATCTCCGCGCCACCGGCGATGCCGCCCATCAGCGCCAGGTAGCCACAATCGCGTCCCATGATCTCGATGAGAAAAGCGCGGCGGTGCGAGGAGGCCGTATCCTTGATGCGGTCTATGCTTTCCAACACCGTGTTCAGCGCCGTGTCCACCCCAATGCTCATGTCCGTGAAAGGGGTGTCGTTGTCAATGGTGCCGGGCACGCCAACGACGGGAAAGCCCATCTCGTGCAGCTTGAGCGCCCCGCGGAAGGAGCCATCGCCGCCGATGACCACCAACCCCTCCACCCCGTTGCGGTTGAGGTTGCGCAATGCTCGTTTGCGGCCGGGCTCGGTTTTGAACTCCTCGGAACGGGCGGTGCCCAGGATGGTGCCGCCACGTCCGATGATCCCGCCTACCGAACGGGCGTCCATCTCCCACATCCTGCCCTCGATCAGGCCCTCGTAGCCGCGCTCGATGCCCATCACCCGCATGCCGAGGCCGATGGCCGTGCGCACCACGGCGCGGATGCAGGGATTGAATCCGGGGCTATCGCCCCCACTGCACAACACACCAATGCATTTCATGGTCGCCTCCTCCAGGAAGGAAACAAGTAGACAAGGAAACAAGTGAACAAGGAAAACCACAGGAAGCAACCCCTTGTCTGCCTGTCTACTTATGTACTTGTTTCCTTTTCGGTGATCTCCACAACCTCGCCACCCGTGAGCGTCAACAGGTCGGCGTAGGCGATGGGGAAGACGGCGTTAGGTGCGCCGGCAGCCGCCCAGACGGTCTCGAAGCGGGAGAGGCTGCGGTCAATGAGCGTGCGCAGCGGCTGAAGGAGGCCCACCGGTGGCACGCCGCCGGGACTGCAACCCGCCACCGCTTCCACCTCGGCGGCGCGGGCGATGCGCACTTTCTTCTTGCTGATCCCCAGGAGCCGGGCGATGCGTTTGGCGTCCGCCATCTGATCGCCGGCCACCAGCGCCAGCAGCGGCTGGCCGTCGGCCATGAAGATCAGCGATTTGACGATGCTGCCCAACGGCGCGCCCACCGCGGCGGCCGCCAGTGGCGCAGTAGCCGTGCTCTCCGCCAGCTCGACGACGGCGATATCCAGGCCGGCGTCGCGCAGGGCCTGTTGCACTCTATCAACGAGTCTCATTCCGCTTCTCCTTTTGAAGTTCCCCTTTTTAGCCCCCTTCTATTACGCTCACCGTCCCTGTGCCCAGCAATTTCACCAACTCCTCTTCCAGCGCCGCGCAGTAGCCCGTGGTCTCGTTGGGGAAGCTCAATTGCCATACGTGTCCATCGGCTTCCACGCGCAGGGTGAAGCGATCCTGACCTTGATAACGGCGCAAGAGCTCGTAGACCTGGCTCAGGCGGTGCAGGTCCGCCTCCCGATCGGGCGAGCGGCGGAAGGTGATCTCGATCTGGCGAGGGACGTTTTTCGGCTCGCTGACCGTGGGGGGTGACGGGGGTAGCGTGTCGTTTTCCGGCCAGGGGGGCGGCCATTCCTCCTCTGCCGACCATTCCGGCAGAGGCGCTTCTTCCGGATGACGTGGCTGAACCACATCCGTTTGCACGGAATCGCAGACCAGCGAGAGTTCCTGGTCGCGCTCCGTGATCTTGCCCGTGACGATGAGGATGCGGCCCAATTCCCACAGCTCTTTGGTGCGTTGCCAGGTATCGGGGAAGATGACCACCTCGATGGTGCCCTCCAGGTCCTCCAGTTGGGCAAAGGCCATAGCCTTATTGGTGCGGGTGATGATCGGATTCACCCGCGTCACCATGCCGGCCACGGTGTGTCGCTCCCCCACCATTTCTTCGCTGAGCTCACCGGAATAGAGGGTGACGATATCGCTGAGGCTGACGGCCACGTGTTGCAGTGGGTGCGCCGAGATATAACTGCCGGTCAGCTCCTTTTCCCAACGAAGCATCTCGCGGCTTGGTATGGCTGGAACCCGGGCAGAGCTGTTCAGCAGCGGCTCGACCGGCGGGGCGGCAGCCAGCTCGAAGAGGGAAAGCTGTCCCCGCTCCCGCGCCTGGTGAATTTGGGCGCTGAGGGCCATCATGCGGTCCATGACGTTCAGGATTTGGAGGCGATTGCCGAGAGAATCCAAAGCGCCGGCCTTGATCAGGCATTCCAAAGCGCGGCGATTGACCTGCCGCAGGTCGACGCGCTCGCAGAACTCCTCCAGTGAGGAGAACTTTCCCCCTGCCCTGCGGGCAGCCACGATCACTTCCACCGGCCCTTCGCCCACATTTTTGATGGCGCCCAGACCGAAACGAATGGCCCGCTCCCCGTCTGCTGTCTCCTCGATGGTAAAGCCTGCCTCGCTGTAGTTGACGTCGGGCGGCAGCAACTTGATGTTCATACGGCGACATTCGGCGATGAAGGTGCCCACCTTTTCTGTTTGGTGTCGCTCCACCGTCAGCAATGCCGTCATGTACTCCATAGGGTAGTAGGCCTTGAGGTAGGCGGTCTGGCAGGTGATGGCGGCATAGTTGGCTGCATGGGCTCTGTTAAAACCGTAACGGGCGAAGTACTCGATGTCGTCGAAGATGGCGTTGGCGACCTCTTGGGCGACCCCGCGCTGCGCCGCGCTGGCCACGAAGCGCTGGCGATGCTCCAGTAACTCCTCTTTTTTCTTCTTGCCCACGGCACGCCGCATCAGGTCGGCCTCGGAACCGGAATAGCCCGCCAGGTCTGTCGCCATGCGGATCACGTCCTCCTGATAGACCATGATGCCGTAGGTTTCAGCCAGGATGGGTTCCAGCCGTGGATCACGGAAGTGGATGGCTTCCCGCCCGTGCATGCGGTTAATGTAGCTGTCAATGTGTCCCATCGGGCCTGGCCGATAGAGGGCCACGGTGGCCATGATGTGCTCGAACCTGGTGGGTTTCATGGTCCTCAGCACCCGCCGCATGCCCGAGGATTCGACCTGGAACAGCCCTGCCACGCGGCCGCTGGCCAGCAGTTGCAGGGCCTTGGGATCTTCGATGGGGATGGTTTCCAGGTCCAGCTTCCGCCCGTGGTAACGTTCGATCAGATCACAGGCCAACCGCATGACGGTCAGCGTGGCCAGGCCCAGGAAGTCCAACTTCAGCAGGCCGAGGGCTTCCAGGTCTTCCATGTCGTACTGCACGACGGCCGTGGCTTTCTCATCTCCCTTGGTGGGACGATGCAACGGCGCGTAGGTGACCAGCGGCTTGTCGGCGATGACCACGCCGGCAGCGTGGGTGGAGGCGTGGCGGACCAGCCCTTCCAGCTTCTGCCCTGTGTCAATCAGTTCCCTGATGTAATCCACTTCCTCGTAAAGCTGGCGCAACTCTGCCACCGTATCCAGGCCATCCTGGATCTCCTTATCAGGGCCGGAGGGGATCATCTTGGCCACGCGATCCACCTCGTTTTGTGGGATATCCATGGCCCGACCCACATCGCGGATGACGGCGCGGGGGCCCATGGTGCCGAAGGTGATGATCTGGGCCACGTTGTGGCGCCCGTATTTCTCGACCGCGTAGTTGATCATCTCTTCGCGGCGGTCATCCGGGTAGTCCAGATCAATGTCTGGCATGCTCACTCGGGCAGGGTTGAGAAACCGTTCGAAGAAGAGGTTATAGGGCAGTGGATCGAGGGTGGTGAGGCTCAGGCTGTAGGCGACGATGGAGCCGGCCGCCGAGCCGCGTACGTTCCACCAGATGCCGTTGCGGCGGGCGTATTCACACAAATCCCAGACGATCAGGAAATAGGTGTCGAACCCCATCTGATGGATGATGTGCAGTTCATGCTCCAGGCGGGCACGTATCTCTGCATCATCGGCGCGTGCTCCGTAGCGGCGCCGAATGCCCTGCTCGCACAGTTGGCGCAGATACGTCTCGGGGGTGAAACCTTCGGGCACGGTGAAAGGGGGGAGGTGGTAAGTCTTGAAGTCCAGGTGCAGGTCGCACATCTCGGCGATGCGCATCGTATTGCTCAGCGCGCCGGGGACATCGCCAAACAGCGCGGCCATCTCTGCCGGCGTCCGCATGTAGTAACTCTCGTCGGCCATGCGCATGCGATCGGCCTGGCGGACGAGAGAGCTCGTCTGGATACAGAGCAGCACGTCGTGGTATCTGGCGTCTTCGGGACGTACGTAGTGCACGTCGCTGGTGGCCACCAGGCCCAGGCCAAATTCGCTGGCCAACTCGATCATCTGGCGATTGGCCTGAGGCAGCCAGGTGATGCCCGGATGGTCTTGCAGTTCGAGGAAGTAGTGTTCGGGGCCGAAGACATCACGATACCAGGCCACCTGCTCACGCGCCCGCTCGAAACAACCATCGCGCAGCAGGCGGGGGATCTCCGAGGAGCTACAGCCAGAGCAGCAGACGAGGCCTTCGGCGTGCGTGGCCAGGAAGTCGCGGTCAATGCGCGGCTTATAGTAGAAGCCTTCCAGTTGAGCAGCGCTGGCGATGTGCATCAGGTTCTGATACCCCGTGTCGTTGTACGCCAGCAACAGCATGTGGTAGCGCTGCTTGTCCTGTTGCGGATCCCGCTCGTGCATGGAGCCCAGGGCCAGGTACGTTTCCATCCCGATGATGGGCTTGATACCGGCCTCTTTGCAGGCCTGATAGAACTTGATGGCCCCATACATCGCGCCATGGTCGGTCAGCGCCAGGGCGGGCATGCCCAGTTCCACGGCGCGGCCGACCAGGTCGGGAATGCGGGCCAGGCCGTCGAGCAGGGAGTACTCGCTATGTACGTGCAGGTGAACAAAGGGTTCGTCCATTGTGCCTTGCCAGCATGGGGATCACATCAGGCTCGGATCGGGGTGAGCGGGCGCACCGCCGTGCGCCTGTACGTGCCATTCTGCCGACCATTCTCCATCAAATCTCCACAATCATGTGTTAAGCTGAAGGTGGGCCAGGCGCTTACAGAGAGTGGCTTTATTATACCACAAGTGGGGCCTGAAGGGCAATGATGGCCAAGGCCCGTTCACAAATTCTGAGGTTAGCGTTTGAGTCTAACGAAACGCTAACGCTTCTCTAACGGAAAACTAATGCGGCCGCGCCATAATCGGTGAAGAGCCGCTTGCCGGCTGTGGGGCGCTTCCAAAGTCCACACAAGCTGACGATTCACCGCGGAGGACGCCGGGCGCGCTGAGAGAAGCCCCCAATCCTCCCGGCCCTGTGGTACAATGGCCAGCACTTTGGGAAAACCCTTGCCGACTGACGGGCTTGCGCAGCGATTGGGCGCAAGCCACAACATGTAGGGGGTGAGGGGTAAGCGAGGGGACGCCCCTCGTACTCCCCGGGCTTCCGCTGCGCACGCCCACTGACAGGGGCATTTAGACACGCCGGGCGAAGTGTGGTATAATGAAGATACGATGATTGCAAACGAGGAGGTGTGAAACAGGCGATGTTGTACTTGAACCCGACATATTTCATCTTTGTCCTGCCGGCGTTGCTGCTGGCCTTCTACGCCCAGATGAAGGTGCGCGCGGCCTACAGCCGCTATACACGCAAGGCTAACCTGCGGGGCATCACAGGGTTGCAGGCGGCGCAGACGCTTTTGCCGGCCACGGGCCTGGGTCATGTGAGCGTCGAAGGCATACGCGGCGAATTGACAGACCACTACGACCCGCGCAGCAAGACGCTGCGCCTGTCCCAGGGTGTGGCCCACGTGCCGTCGGTGGCGGCGTTGGCCATCGTGGCTCATGAGATCGGCCATGCCCAGCAGGATGCCCAGGGGTACGTGCCGCTCAAGTTGCGCAGCGGCCTGGTGCCTGCCGTGCAATTGAGCGCCTGGGTGGGGCCTATCCTCTTCATGATCGGCCTGGTGCTGAACATGCTGGAGCTGGCCTGGCTGGGTGTGATCGCTTTCGCCGCCGGGGCTGTGTTCGCCCTCATCACCTTGCCCGTGGAATTCAACGCCAGCCGCCGCGGCCTGCAGTTGCTCCGGACATACCAGTTGGCCGATGGGCGAGAGATGCAGGAGGTGAAGAGCGTGCTCAATGCCGCGGCGCTGACCTATGTGGCGGCGCTGGCCCAGACGTTGGGCACCTTGCTCTACTACATCTTCCTGCTCACCGGTTTCGGTGGCCGCCGACGGCGGTAATCGGTAAATTAAACTGTTACATTGGTGAACCGGTACATTGGTGAGGCAAAGGCCGTTTGTTCCCAATCTACCAGTGTACCAGCTGCCGATGTACCAGCAAGGAGGTGTGCTCATGGACGGTAATATGCGCACGCGACGAATGGTGATCCTGCCTGTTTTGCTGGCTGTGGCTCTGTTGACCATGGCCTGTGGCGTTTGTCCCCTGGCGACGGGCTTCCGGCCGCCGGAAGTGCAGGAGATCGAACGGGTGGTCACCAGGGTAGTGGAGGTGATCGCTACGCCGACACCTCCATCGTCCCCTGCAACAGGGTCGCCCACGCCGACCTCTCCATCTGTGATAGATATCGTTATCCAGCCCGGCGCCGACGTGGAGACGGAGATCCTGAACGCCGTCTATCGAAAGGTTAACCCTTCGGTGGTTAACATCACCACCGACCTGGGGCAGGGTTCCGGTTTCGTGTGGGACGACAAGGGGCACATTGTCACCAACGACCACGTGGTGCAAGGGGCTGCCGAGGTGTATGTCACCTTCGATGACGGGATGCAGATACCGGCACAGGTGATCGGCGAAGACCCGGACAGCGATCTCGCTGTGGTCAAGGTGGACGCAGAGTTGCACGAACTGCGGCCGGTGGAGTTGGGCGACGTGGATGATGTGGAGGTGGGCGATCGGGCCATCGCTATCGGCAACCCCTTCGGCCTGCAGGGCACATTGACCCAGGGCATCATCAGCGCCAAAGGGCGCAGCATCCCCGCCCTGACCAACTTCGCCATTCCCGAGGCTTTGCAGACCGACGCGGCCATCAACCCCGGCAACTCCGGCGGGCCATTGCTTGATGCCGAGGGGCGGGTCATCGGCGTGAACGCCCAGATCGAGACCGGGTCTTCGTTCGTGCGGGCCAACGCCGGCATCGGCTTCGCCATCCCCGTGAACATCGCCAAAAGGGTCGTGCCGGCGCTGATCGAGACAGGCCACTACGACCATCCCTACCTGGGCATCTCGATGCAGGCCTACTCACCGTCGCTGTGGAAGTTGCTGGGACTGGACCCGGACCTGCGGGGCGTGTACGTGCTCTCCGTCGTGTCTGGAGGACCGGCAGATCAGGCAGGGATACGGGCCGGCACCCGCGACACAGGCAAGTATCTGCCGGGGCCGACAGGGCCTGAGCCGCTGTATGCCGGCGGCGATGTGATCGTGGCCATCGGCGACCGGCCGGTGAGGGACAATGCTGACCTGTTGATCTATCTCTTCCGCTATGCTTCGCCGGGCGATGTGGTGGACTTGAAGGTGGTCCGCAACGGCCGTGAGATGGTTATCCCTGTGAAGCTCGGCGTGCGCCCGCGGCGGTAACAGGGGCAAGATCCAAAGCTCAAAGCTCAAAATCCAAAGGCCCTCGGGGATTTGGAGACACAAGGGATCCCAAAAGTCACAGCGGACTGTCAAGTCCATCGCTTTTCCGTTAGACCCTTCACTTCGTTCAGGACTGATCTGCTGGGGCACGGTCGGGAGACCGTGCCCTGCAGCGTTTCGATGGGGATGTCTATGAAAGCAGCCAGATTCTTGTGGCTATGGGGCTTGTTAGCCGTGGCTTTGCTGGCTTGTGCGCCCGAAATGCTCGGCCAGTTGGCTACACCTCCCCCCGCAGCAACCTCCACGCCGGTGGTGATCGTGGTCACGGCCACGCCAACGCCGGGCCTGCCGGAAGTGCCGATGGGCCTGGAGGCCAGCGAGCAGCGGGTGATCGCCATCTACCGCCGGGTCAGCCCGGCAGTGGTCAACATCACCAGCAAGATCCTGCGACAAAGCTTCTTCTGGGGCGTCTATCCGGAGGAGGGGAGTGGCTCTGGCTTCCTCTGGGATGAAGAGGGTCACATCATCACCAACTACCATGTCGTCGAGGACGCCCAGACCATCGAGGTGAGCTTTGGCGAGGATGTGGTCATGCCTGCCCGGATCGTGGGCGTGGACCCGCCCAACGACCTGGCTGTGCTGTGGGTGGAGACGTTGCCCGAAGGCGTCGAGCCCATCCCGCTGGGGAGTTCCGCCGACCTGCAGGTGGGCCAGATGACCCTGGCCATTGGCAATCCTTTCGGCCAGTTCGAGCGCACGTTGACCACAGGGGTGATCAGCGCGCTCAACCGCACGCTGGAGGTGGAGAGTGGCCGTGTGCTGCGCCGTGTCATCCAGACCGACGCGGCCATCAATCGCGGCAACTCCGGCGGTCCCCTGCTCGATTCACAGGGCCGGCTGATCGGCATCAACACGGCCATCGTCTCTCCCTCTGGTGCCTCGGCCGGTGTGGGCCTGGCCATACCTGTGGACACGGCCAAACGGGTGGTGCCGGAGCTGATCGCCCATGGCCGTTATCGGCATCCCTGGCTGGGAGTGTTGGGCTACAGCATCACGCCAGCCCTGGCCGATGCGCTAAACCTGCCGGTGCGGCAAGGGTTGTTGGTGGCGCAATTCTACCGCGGCAGCCCCGCGCTGGGGGCGGGCCTGCGGGGAGCGACCGGAGAAGTCATCCTGGGCAACCGTCGCCTCTACGTCGGTGGCGACATCATCACCGCCATTGATGGGCAACCACTGCGCACCTGGGAGGACCTGTATGCCTACCTGGAGCTGGAAACGCGCGTCGGGCAGACGGTGGAACTGACCATCTGGCGAGGGGAACAGCAGCTCACGTTGACCGTGCAACTCGTGGAAGAGCCAACGAGCGGATAGCTCAAAGCTCAAAGGCCAAAGCTAAAGCAAACTCTAACGAAACTCTAACGCCGCGCTAATGCGATTCTAACGCTTGGGGTATAGAATGAAAGCAGAGATCGGGGAAACCGATCCCCTTCGTATGCTCAACCAATTCAGTGGCTTAAGGAGGTGTGAACATGGCTAGGAGTCTTGTGCGTTGGGAACCGATGCGTGATCTGGTGTCGCTGCGCGAGGCGATGGATCGCCTGTTCGAGGAAAGCTTCGTGCAGCCGTGGGGCCGCTGGTTTGGCGCGGCGGAAGAGGGCTTCCTCCCCGTGGATGTCTATGAGACCAAGGACGCGGTGGTCGTGGAGGCCTCGGTGCCCGGGGTCAAGCCGGAAGACGTGGATGTCAGCATTACCGGCGACACGCTGACCATCAAGGGCGAGACCAAATCCGAGAAGAAGGTAGAGCGGGAGAATTACATCCGCCAGGAGCGGCGCTATGGCTCCTTCTGCCGGGCGGTGACTTTGCCCGAGGGCCTGGACAGGGATAAGGCCGAGGCTAACTTCGAGAACGGTGTGCTCACCATCACCTTCCCCAAGTCGGAGGAAGTGAAGCCCAAGAGCATCAAAGTCAAAGTAAAGAAGTGATGAGGCAATAAGGCAACGAGGGACATAAGTAAGGAGCATGACATGGTTATGAGGATCAACTACTGGCAGCCGATGCGGGATATGATCACCCTGCGTCAGGCTATGGACCGGCTGTTTGAAGAGAGCCTGGTGCGGCCAGAGTGGGGGGAGCCACGGGAGCGAACCGTTCGCCTGCCGCTGGATGCCTACTCCACAGAGAATGAGATCGTGATCCTGGCCTCACTGCCGGGTGTCAGGCCCGAGGATGTGGAGATCACTATCGAAGGTGACACGCTGAGCATCAAGGGCGAGATCCCGGAGCCACCGGCGAATGTGGACTACATCCTGCGGGAGCGGGGTTTTGGCCCCTTCAATCGCACGTTGACCTTCAACATCCCCGTGCAGGCGGACAAGGCTGAGGCCACCTTCAAGGATGGCCTGCTCACGCTCACCGTCCCCAAGGCGGAGGAGATCAAGCCGCGGACGATCAAGGTCAAGACGAAGTAACGGCGGTAGCTCTCACCATCATTCCCAGGGGAGTCCTGGCCTGGTGCCGGGGCTCCCCTGTTTGGAGTAAGGACGAGGTATGGGGATGCCTATCTACGAATATGAATGTGCAGTTTGCGGATTGCGCTTTGAGCGGTTACAGCGGGGCGACGCTCCCGCACCGGCCTGTCCTGCGGGGCATCGTGTCGTGCGTCGCCGTTTCAGTCCGCCGGGCATCATCTTCCGCGGCGGTGGTTTCTACGTCACTGACAACCGGCACACCCAGGCAGAGGACAGGCAATCCGCCTGAAAAGCTGTTGGCATGGCCTTCGTCTGGGTTGTCCGATGTCGGTAAATCCCTGATTGCTCCTGCTGGATCCGGCGATCCAGCAGCCCGGCGGCGGATCCCTCACGGAGCCTGCCACGCTGCCCACCACACTTCGCTCGTGGCTACGGCTCGCAGCGTTGGTTCAGGGCAAGTTTGGCTATCCGCTGCAAGCAATTGTGGTCCGATGTGCTGATTCTTCTAAGCAGACCAACGCAATCCCCTCGCGTTGGGTTGGATCATCCCATCATCCATCAATATCATCAAGGAGGTTGTACCATGCGACGATTCTGGTCAATTGTTACACTTCTGACGTTGGTATTGCCGGTGCTGAGCAGACCTGCGCCGGTGATGGCCCAGACAGGACAGCCAGGGCCTGCTTCCCCCGAGTTGACTCTTTCCACATCCTATCCCAGCCAGGTCATAGGGATGGATGAGAGCGCCACTCTCACCCTCAAGCTGCGCACCGCCACAACTCCCCAGGTGGTGCGACTGGAGATGCAAGAGATCCCCGAAGGCTGGGCAGCGACGTTCAAAGGCGGCGGACAGATCATCCAGGCCGCGACCGTGGAGCCCGACGCAGATGCCTCGGTGACCCTCAAACTCGAACCGCCCAAAGACGTGGCTGCCGGAACCTACCGCTTTGTGGTGGTGGCCCGTGGCGATAAGGCTGTCGCCCGCCTGCCCATCGAACTGACCATCAAGGAGAAGCTGCCTCCTCGTCTCTCCCTCCAGACTAACCTGCCCATAGTCCAGGGCAGCCGCAGCACCACCTTCCGTTTCGACAGCACCTTGAAAAACGATGGGGACGAGGATCTTACGGTCAACCTGGAAGCTGACGCCCCCGAGGGCTTTCTGGTCAAGTTCAAACTGAGCGCCCAGGAAGTCACCAGCCTGCCCCTGGAGGCCAACCAGTCCAAGACGCTCAGCATCGAAGTGCGAGCCTTTGCCGACGTGCCGGCCGGCGACTATCCCCTCCAGGTGCGCGCTCGGGGCGATGGCGTGCAGGCGACCTTGCCGCTCGTGGTCAGGGTTACCGGCCAGCCAGATCTGAAGGTGACTGCCCCCGAGGGGCGGCTGTCTGGCCGTGCTTATGCCGGGCGCACCGCTTCTCTGACCATCATCGTCCAAAACACCGGCAGCGCGCCGGCTCATGCGGTGAAACTGAGCGCCAGCCCGCCGTCCGGCTGGTCCGTGGAGTTCGATCCTGAACAGGTGGACCAGATCCCGGCAGGCCATCAGGCGGAGGTCACAGCCAAGATTCGGCCGGCCGACAAGGCCGTGGCCGGCGATTACATGGTGACCGTAACTGCCAGCCCTGAAGAGACCATCGCCGGTAGCAAGAGCGATTTCCGCATTACCGTGCTCACCTCCACACTGTGGGGGGTGGTGGGCATCGTCTTGATCGCACTCGCCGTTGGCGTCGTCGCTCTGGCCGTGCTCCGTTTTGGCCGCCGCTAAGCAGGTGGACAAGGAAACAAGCTCAAAGTTCAAAGCTCAAGCCTCGAACCGTGAGGCGGCGAGCCTTTGAACGGGGTCTAACCTGTTTCCCGCACCGCTCGGCGGCGGGAGCGGAATGCGAAATGCGGGCTAAGAGCACGGACGAAGGACCGTGCCCAACAGTCTCGACCATGGTCGCAGGAGGTTAGGCTATGAGCGAACTGGTGATCGAAACCCAAGCGCTAACCAAACGTTACGGCCAGATGACGGCCGTGGATGGCCTGGACCTGGGCGTCCACCAGGGCGAGGTCTACGGGTTGCTGGGGCCCAATGGGGCAGGCAAGACCACCACCATCCTCATGCTTCTGGGCCTGACCGAGCCAACGGCGGGCCGTGTGCGTGTTCTGGGCCTGGACCCGGCCCGTCAGCCGTTAAGTGTGAAGGCAAAGGTCGGCTATCTGCCCGAACGGGTTGGCTTCTACGATGAGCTGACCGCGCGGGAGAACCTGACCTACATCGCCAAACTAAACGGGATACCTCGTGAGGAAGCTCGTCGGCGGATTGACGAGGGGTTTGCCCGCATGGGACTGAGCGAGGTGGCTGACCGACGGGTGGCGACGTTCTCGCGTGGCATGCGTCAGCGGCTGGGCGTGGCCGATGTGCTGCTCAAGCAGCCCAAACTCATCATCCTGGATGAGCCGACGCAGGGCCTGGACCCGGAGGGGGCCCGCGAGTTCCTGCACATCATTCGCAGCCTGAAGAGCGAGGGCATCACCATATTGCTCTCTTCTCACCTGCTCCACCAGGTGCAGGCGGTGTGCGATCGCGTGGGCCTGTTCCATCGCGGCCGCATGGTGCTGGAGGGTACAGTGGATGAACTGGCCCGCCGGGCGCTGGGCAGCAGCTACCGCATTCGGGTGCAGGCCGACGGCGCGCAGCCGGTGCTGACAGAAGCGCTACAGCGTGTGCCGGGGGTGGTGAACGTTACCCCTGAGGGCAGCAACCGTTACGTTGTGGAAGCGACCGGCGATCTGCGGGCGGAAGCGGCTCAGGCCGTCGTGGCTGCGGGTGGCCGGCTGCTGGCCCTGGATGTGGAAGCGCCCAGCCTGGAAGACATCTACACGCGCACCCTCGAGGAGGTGGAACATGGCCCTACAGCTTGAACGAGCCTCAGGCGGGCGGAGTCGTGAAGGGTCGCCCTGGACCGGCCTGTGGGCCGTCGTAGCCAAGGAGATGGCCGATCACCTGACCAGCGCGCGTATGCGCATCCTGGAAGCGCTGATCGTGCTGACGGCAGGGGGCACGGTATATGCAGCCATGCGCAGCCTGCGGGATTCCGTGAGCGAGGACCGCTTCCTGCTGCTGAAGCTGTTCACCACGGCCTATGAGCCACTGCCGGCCTTCGCCGGCTTCCTGGTGCCCCTTATCGCCATCGCTCTGGCTTTCGATGCCATCAATGGTGAGTTCAGCCGGCGGACCATGTCACGCATCCTGGCCCAGCCCATCTATCGGGACGGGTTGCTGCTGGGCAAGTTCCTGGCCGGGTTGTGTACCCTGGCCCTGGTGCTCACGGCCATCTGGTCGCTCATCGTCGGCATGGGCATCATCGGGTTGGGGATTCCCCCCAGCGGTGAGGAGGTAGCCCGTAGCCTCTGGTTCCTGCTGGCCTCTATCTTCTACGGAGGCATCTGGCTGGCGCTGGCGATGGTCTTCTCCATCGTGTTCCGCCAGCCGGCTACGGCCGCCCTGGCTTCCATCGCCGTCTGGCTCTTCTTCACGGTGTTCTGGGACATCCTGGCCGGCTTGCTGGCCCAGAGCTTGCGCCCCGTGCGGTTCGGGTTTGCCCAGGAGATTCTGGCGCAGGCGCAGTTGGAGATGGCCCTGGCCCGCATCTCACCCAACACGCTTTACACCGAGATCATGTTGCCCCTGCTGCACCCGACCGTGCGCTCGATCGGGTTGCTGCTGCCCTCTCAATTGCAGGGGGCGGTGCTCGGCGCACCCCTGCCGCTGCGCCAGAGCCTGCTGCTGATCTGGCCACAGTTCACAGGGCTGATCGCCGTGCCCATCCTGCTCTTTGCCCTGGGCTACGTGCTCTTCCAGCGGCAGGAAATCCGCGCCTGATCCCATCCACAGTGTAATGCCTCCAACCCGGCGAGGCCCTCACCCCGACCCTCTCCCAGAGGGAGAGGGGGCAGGCAGCCGAACGGGCGACAGAGCCCGTTCGGCTGTTGGCGCGCTGGGGAGCGGGTGCGTGGTCCCTCAGCGTCTGATCTCCACGGGCAGGCGCAGTTCCTCGCGTAACGCTTCCACCTGGCGGCGCAATTCGGCATCGGCCTCCAGCGCCTTGTGGATCTCGCTCAAAGAGTAGCGCACGGTGGCGTGATCCCGCCCGCCGAGATGTTGGCCGACCTGGGAAAGGTTGAGCGCGCTCTCCTCGCTGAGCAGAAGGGCGGCAACCTTGCGGGGCAGGGAAATGCGCCTGCTTCGCCCCTCGCCCTGTAACTCTTCCACGGTCACGCCGAAGTGCGCGGCCACCAGGTCCAGAATGGTCGCCGGGCTTGCCGAAGGCTGTGAAGGAATCCAATCCTGCAGGGCCGCCTCGGCCATCTCCACGGTCAGTGGCAAGTCCAACACTTCCACCTGGGCCATGACCCGGTTCAGAGCGCCTTCCAGATGGCGCACGTTGCCCGGCACCCGGCGGGCGATCATGAGCAACACCTCATGCGGCACGGCAGGCCAGCCCCCTTCCCTGACTTTCGCCTGGAGGATGGCCAGCCGCGTTTCCAGGTTGGGTGGTTTGAGGTCCACGCAGAGACCGCTCTGGAAGCGGGCGCGCAGCCGCTTTTCCAGGGCGGCGATGTGATTGGGCATGCTGTCGGCGGTAAGCACGATCTGTTTACCGGCCAGATAGAGGGCATTGAACGTGTGGAAGAGTTCCTCTTGGGTTCCCTCTTTGCCGGCGATGAACTGCACATCGTCGAGCAGCAGCACGTCAACGGTGCGGTATTTCTCCCGGAAGGCCTCTGGATCGCCACGGCGAAGGGACTCGACGAAATCGTTGGTGAAACCTTCCGCGGGCGTATAGAGGGTCTGGTAGCCTCGCTGCTGGGTGACATGTCCTATGCTGTGCAGCAGGTGCGTCTTGCCCAGCCCCACACCGCCGTAGATGAAAAAGGGGTTGTAGGTCTGGCCCGGCCGCTCGGCGACGGTCTGGGCGGCCACACAGGCCAGCCGGTTGCTGCTGCCAACGACGAAGGTGGCGAACGTGTAGCGGGGATTGAGCGGTTGGTGTCCGCTGCCAGGCACCGTTTCGGCGGACGCATCCGTATCGCTGAAGGTTTCCAGCAGCGGCGCCGGCCTGGCCGCTTCGTCCCGCACCCGCTGTGGGCGCACCACAAAACGCACTTCCACGGCCTGACCCTGCAGACGGGCCAGGGTGCGCTTGACCAGGGGGCGCAGGTTGTTGCTGTTCAGCCAATCCACGGCGAAGGAGTTGACGACGCCAATGACGAATTCGCCATCCTCATAGGCGATGAAATGGGCTTCCCTGAGCCAGGTGTCGTATGTGGCGCGGGGCAACTGGAGTTCCAGTTCCGCCTTGGCGTTTTGCCAAATCTCTTTCGGTGCGAGCTTAGGAGGTGAGGAAGACAATGGAATCGGTCTCCGAATGAGATGGTTGGCCTTTTTGCTGCGACACGCGACGCGGCCCTGCCGCCGACGAAGTCATGGCGCGGCATGGCCGCAACAAGCACTTGCACAGGTCTGAACAAAAGCGTTATCGTTACGACCGAAGGGATGGCGGGGAGGGGGCGGTGCGCTGTCAACTTGAAGATGACAAAAACCAAACTTCAAAGCTCAAAATCCAAGAAACACTGACGCTGAGATTGAGCAAGGATGTGAGCTTTGCTTTCCGACAGGACCACGGCTTTGCCGTCGCAGACAGAGCACCAGAAGGGCTGGCCGGTCGGTTTGCTCCACTCAGCCAATACCCCGCGCCTGATCCATGATCTATCCCCCATTATACCCGCAAAGGCGAGGATGGCAATCGCGCAGTAAGGCATAAACTAACGTTCTCCTAAGGTTCTTATGTCCAAAGGAGGGAGGCGAGCATCCGTGCCAGGCGGCACAACCACTATCTGTTGGGGATAGGCCAGGCCGCGAACACTAAATAGCTCATCTTCCAGCTTCACGGACGCCATTATCGCCATCGGGCAAACCGGCTGAGAAGAGAACCCAATTCTAAGGTTTCTTACGTCATGCTGCAGGAGCCGGTGCGTCCCCTTTCTGGCCGATCTGTAGCTTCTTCTGTACGTACGGGATGAGACCGCCAGCTTCCAGGATATCCATCACCTCTGGCGAGAGGGAGGGAAAACGGTGTTCGCCGCGCGGCGTGGTCACGGTGCCGGCGGCGAAATCCACCGTCAGTTCCTCGCCGCTTTCCACACTGTCGGCGGCGTCGCACTGGACGATGGCCAGGCCCTGGTTGATGCAGTTGCGGAAGTAGATGCGGGCGAAGGATTTGGCGACGATAGCCGCCACGCCGGCGGCCTTCAGACAGGTGACTGCCTGTTCCCGCGAGCTGCCGCAGCCGAAGTTGCGTCCGGCGACGATGATGTCGCCGGGGCGCACGTTCCTGGCGAAGTCGGGGTCCAGGTCCTCCAGCGCATGGAGGGCCATCTCCTGGGGGTTGGAGATGCTATAGGTGTATTTGCCGGGAAAGATGACGTCCGTGTTGACGTCGTCGCCGTATTTCCACACCCGGCCGGTGATTACGGTTTGCATGGCCTACACCTCATTATCCTGTGCAATCTTCAAAGCTTCGGTTAGAGCAACGATAAACCTGTCGGCCAGGTCAAGCATCTCTCTGGCCTCTTCCAGGCCGATTCGGGCATGACGTTCGTAACGAGCCTGATTCCGCAACCATAATCCCTGGTTTAACCCTCGTCCCAACTCCCGGGGCAGGATGCCGGTACGAACATATAGCTCTCCAAACTTGCCCACGATCCCGCCGTGGGAAGAAGGGACATCTTCTAACTCGAGGACCAGGAAGCCCTTGGCGCACAGTTCGGCAGCATTGTAGGCCCCATCGGTTGCCAGGCGGTAATCGCCATGCTCCAGGCTGTGCCGGGCGCTCTGAACGTACTCCTCAGCCAGTTCCAGGTAACCCTGGCTCTCCTCACGACGCAGCCGTTTCTCGTCCATGGCATAGACCTCCTCCCCGGTCTTAAGGGCGTGGTAGACGAAATATGACCCTGGAAAACGTAGCCTATCCACACAGTAGACCAGCGGTTCCACGCTCTCGCTCAGGGCCATGTTCACCTCCAGCGCGGCGTCCAGGCAGACATCGGTCACCCGATCTGGGGCACGCGTGGCCACCACCAACACGTCCACGTCGCTGTCGGGCCGTATGTCACCCTTCTGCACGCTGCCAAACAGAATGACTTTGGCTATAGCGTCCCGGACGTCGCTGGCAAAGAGACGGGCGGTGAACTCGTTGAGAGCCTGTCGTTTCCTCTCAATAATGGCTGTATCGTCCATGATGACCTTAAATTCATGCCCTCAGATAGCCCTCGGGTCGGTGATCATCCCCGTCAGGGCCGAGGCGGCCACCGTGGCCGGGCTGGCCAGGTAGATCTCCGCCTCCTTGCAACCCATACGCCCTTTGAAATTGCGGTTGGCGGTGCTGATGGTCACTTCGCCCGGCGCCATGCAGCCCTGGTGCGCGCCCAGGCACGGCCCGCAGCCGGGGTTGAGCAACGTGGCTCCCGCCGATACCAGGTCGGCGATCAGGCCAGCGTGCAGGGCGGCCAGCAGCACTTCCCGCGAGGCGGGCAGGACCAGCAACCGCACACCCGGCGCGATGTGATGCCCGCGCAGGATCTCCGCTGCCGCCTCTAAGTCCTCCAGGCGGCCGTTGGTGCAGGTGCCGATCAGCGCCTGGTCAATTCTCGTGCCCGCGACCGCCGTCACCTCCACCACGTTGTCCACGCGGTGCGGCCGGGCCACCTGGGGGGCAAGGGCAGTCACGTCGTACTCGATGACCCGCTCGTAGGCGGCATCGGCATCGGGGTAAATCTCCTCTCCCTCTCCCAGAGGGAGAGGGAGGCGGCCGGCAAGCCACTGGCGCGTCTTGTCGTCGGGCAGCACCACGCCATTCTTGGCTCCCATCTCGGCGGCCATGTTGCAGAGCACCATGCGGCCGGCGATGCTCATGTCACGCACCGTCTGGCCGTCGAACTCCACCGAGCGATAGTCCGCTCCGTCGGCTCCCAGATCGCCGATAATGCGCAGGATCACGTCCTTGGCCGATACCCGCGGCGGCAGCGCACCATTCACGACGATGCGCAGGCTTTCCGGCACCCGCAGCCAGATCTCGCCTGTGGCCATTACCGCCGCCGCTTCGGTGCGACCGATGCCGACGGCGAAGGCGCCGAACGCCCCGTGCGTGGTGGTGTGCGAATCGCTGCCCACGATCAGCGCGCCGGGCCAGACATGGCCCTTCTCCGGCAGCACCTGGTGGCAGATGCCTTCGCCCAGCTCGTAGAAGGCAGTGATGCCCTGGGCGCTGGCAAAGCGTCGTGTCTCTTGATGTTCCCTGGCGTATGTCTCACTGGCTGCCGGCACCACGTGATCCAGGATGATAACGCTCATCGCCGGATCGGCCAGGCGCTGCACGCCGATCTTGGCGAATTCGCGGGCGATGGCCGCTGTGTTATCGTGAGTCAGCAGCCTGTCGGGCCGCACGGTGACGATCTGGCCGGGGACGACCTGATCCAACCCCGCCTTGCGGGCCAACACCTTCTGGGCAAAAGTGAATCCCATGTTCCCTCCTTACCAGACGCAAAATGATTGTAGGGGCGGGTTTGTCCGTTTCGATGGTGCGATCCTCGCCCTTCAAACCCACACGTCATCGGCGGTACCGTATGCACGGCGGGAAACCCGCCCCCACCCGCCGCGCCCCGCACCGCCGACCACATTGTAGGGGCGGGTTTGTCCGTTTCGACGGCGCGGTCTCTGCTACCCGCGCCCGCACGTTATCGGCAATACCGGTATCCACGGCGGGAAACCCGCCCCTACCAGGCATCGCCTATTATACTGCAAAGCAGGGGGGAAATCAACTTGGCCTCAAGGCATGGTGTATGTGAGGGTCAGGCGCGGGCGCAGGGATGGGTAGGGGTGTTCCGACGAGGCCAGGTTGTAGCGCGTGGCCTCACCGCCCTGAGGCCACAGCAGCAACCCGCGATTTGTGGCCGGTGCATC
>JARYMM010000042.1 GCA_029907105.1 Anaerolineae bacterium
GGGGCGAAGCAATCTCCTGTTTTGCTTCCAGGAGACTGCTTCGCTTCGCTCGCAGTGACAGGGTAGGTAGTTACCATTGTCGAGGTAGTGATGGAACATCCTGCTCCCTTGCGCCCCTGCGCCCTTGCTCCCTTGCTCATTTACGCCACATAGCCCATGGCCCGCAGCCGCTCGATCACCGCAGCCTGATCCCCGGCCGCGTAGGGTTCGCCTGTGGCCTCGGCTGTGGTGGCCTGCTCGCCGTAGACGGGCGGGTTGACCGCCACCCACTGCGGCGCGAAGGCTTCCGTGAGCACGCGGCCATCCAGGTCAGGCGGGATGGGCAGGCCCAGGGCGTAGAGCACGGTAGGGGCGATGTCCACAATGCGCGCCCCTGTGAGTTGCGTGCCCTGGCGCACCGCCGGCCCGGCCATGAGCAGGATGCCCTCCATCATGTGATGCCCGGTCTGGCCCACGCTGGGCTCGATGATGCGGTTGGAGCCGAAATCGGCGTGGCCGAAGGAGACGTAGCGCGAACGGTCGGTATGCAAGAGCAGGTCGGGCATGCGCGACAGCGCCGCACCGGCGAAAATCTCCTCCCGCCGATAGGCGCGCTGGATGACGCGATCCCCCGTCTCCGGGTCGCGCAGCGCTTCGGCGGCGGCGATGAGGCGCTGGCGCAGGGCCTCGTACTCCTCACCGGGAGCGACGATGCCCAGGCGCCGCTCGCCCTGGGTGTTGATGTATACCTGGCCGAAATTGCCCATGGCGAAAGCCTGCGTGCGCGACCAGTCCACATCGTGAAAGGAGAGGAAGGCCCGCTTGAGCAAGCCCTGACCACGGCCCCGTTTGACCCTGCTGCGTAGCCCGCTCAGCCGCAGTCGGCCGAGCAGTCTGACCACGTTGACGGGGGTAAAACCCAAACGAAAGAGGGCCAGCTTGAGCAGGCTGAGCGGCCTCCGCTTCAGCTTGAGCAGCCCCTGAGCCATCAGCCAGTTGTTGACGTGGAAGAAGCGATGAAACGGCCCGAAGCCATGATCGGACATGACGATGACCAGCGCCTCCTCGCCGGCAGCGGCGATCATCTCGCCCAGGGCGCGATCCAGCCCGGCGTAGTAAGCGATAATCTGCTCACGGTGACGGGCAGCCTGCGCCGCGTTGTGGCGGGGATGGGCCGTATCGAGCAGATGCCATAGCTCGTGCTGTAGCGTGTCCGGCGTCTCGAAAACGAAGACAAAGCAATCCCACGGCTTGTGCCGCAGCAGCCAGAGCACCGCCCGCGCCCGCTGGCTGTCGAAATCCCGCATGTCCTCGATGAAGCGCTCCACCTGGCCGGAGCGGTGCCCTTCGGGCAGGAAGAGCGGGAAACCGCCAGCCTGTTGCAGCTCCTCCTTCAGCGTCGGCGGCTCGGCCCAGGGGCTGCCGCCCGTGGGAGCCATGAAGGTGCTGGCCACGAAGCCGCCGGCAGGAAGCTTTTCGGGCGGGTAAGTCATAGGCACGTTGACCAGGCCCACGGGCCGGCCGGCGTCGGCGATGACATTCCAGAAAGCCCTCGACGACCACAAGCTGCGGCTGGATACGCCCACCTCGTACCCGCCCTGGCGGGGGAAGACGAAGTCCACCACGCCATGCTGGCCGGGGTTCTTGCCTGTGGCGAAGGAGACCCAGGCTGAGGCGGATACGGGTGGGATAGTCGTGGTCAGCGGGCCGGCCGCGCCCTCCCGCAGCAGCCGGGCGATGGCGGGCAGCCGCCCCTCCTCTGCCCAGGGGCGCAGCAACTCAAATGTCCCGCCGTCCAATCCGATGATCAGCACCTTCTTTGCCAGTGGTAGCATAACTCCCTCGAAAATAAACCCTGTTCGTGGCGGATCGCCAGACCTGTCCTGAACCAACGCTGCCCCTCTGCACCCTTGCCCCTCCGCTCCCCTGCTCCTCTGCTCATCAGCCCAGATAGCCCAGCCCCCGCAGCCGGTTCTCGATCTCCGCAGCCTCGTCTGGCTGCCATTCGTGCTGCGGACGACGAGTCACCACCTCGCCTGCCACCTTTCGCACAGGCGCGTTTTGGACAAAGCCTGGCTCAAACATCTCGATCAACACGCGGCCATCCATATCCTCGGGCACCGGCAGCCCCAGGCGGTAGAGGATGGTCGGGGCCAGGTCTGTGATGCGGGCACCGCTCAGGGTCACGCCCGAGCGCACCGCTGCCCCGCAGGCCAGCAGGATGCCGTTCAGCCGATGGCAGCCGGAATCGCCGCGCACCTGGGGCGCTACCAGCCGCATGTCGCTGGCGAACATGGGGAAGGCAATGTAGCGGAAACCATCCATGATCAGCAGCAGGTCGGCTCCCTGCCCGGCGTGTGGCCCCTGGTAAGCCTGCTCCTGGAGGATGACCTCGTCCACCAGCGGGCGATCGGCGGCCGGGTGCGGGAGCTGGCACAGAGCGTCGGCCACCCGCCGGCGCACTGCTTCGTACTCCTCCGGAGCCACGCTGCCCTGCGGCTCGCGGCCGCGCAGGTTGATGAACACCTGGCCCACATGCCCCATGGCATAAGCCTGGGTGCGCGACCAGTCCACGGCATCAAAGCCCAGGAAGCGGCCCACGACAGCATTGCGCGCCTGCTTGCTGACCCTGACCACCACGTCCTGCACCCCCAGCTTCACCAGCAGACGGTAGGCTGCGCTGGGCGTGATGCCGCGCCGGAAGAGCGCGTAGCGCAGCCGGGTGGCCGCGTCCCGCTTCAGATGCAGGAATCCCTGCTGCAGCAGGAAATTGTTGAGGTTCACCGTGCCGTGCAACGGCCCAAAGCCGTGGTCGGACATCACCAGCAGCATGTCCTCGGAGCCAAGCCGCTCCCACAGCCGGGCCAGGATGGCGTCCGCCTTCTGGTAGAGCGTGAGCAGCGACCCACCGTAACGCTGCGCCGCCTGCGGGTCGTGGCGGGGATGATCGGGGTCTATGAACTTCCACAGGGCATGCTGGGCCACATCCAGGGCCACGAAGTGCACCATGAAAAAGTCCCAGGGATGATCCTGCATCAGCCGCAGCGCGTAGCGGGCCCGTTGCTCCATCAGCATCAGCAGGTCGGCGACGAAGGCGTCCTCGTTGCCCTCGCTGTACTGCACGTCCGGGCTGATGCGATAGGGGCCCAGCTCGTCCTCGTAGCATTTCAGGAGGCCGGGCGGATAGGTGATCTCCGCCTGGCGGGGCGAGAGGATGTCCGTGATCATAAAGCCGTTGACGGCGCTCGGCGGATAGGTGACCGGCACGGCCATCACGCCGACGCGCCGGCCGGCTTCGGAAAGAAGCTGCCACAGCGTCCTGGCCGCGATGTGCGAGCTGTTGACCATGTCGAAGCCGCCCTGCCGCCGACGGATGAAGTCGAACACGCCGTGCCGGCCCGGGTTCATCCCCGTCATGAAGGACGACCAGGCCGGGGCAGTGACCGGCGGCAGCGTGGAGGCGAGTTCACCGTGCACGCCTTGCTCTATGAGGCGAGCCAGGGTGGGCAGATGGCCGGCGGCCGCCCAGGGGCGGATCACATCGAAGGTAGCGCCATCGAGGCCGACGACGAGTATTCTCATAGGCCCATTGTATCAGATTCTCGCCCACAGGTCAATGCTCGCCCATGACCTCACGCAAGCCTTCTGAGAGGACGGGTTTCGGGTTCCATGTTTCGGGTTCCAGGTTGGCGCTTCAGCCGGGTTGTGGTACAATTTCTATCACTCAGGGATCAGGACGTTCCCGATCGCCGATCCCTGATACCTGGCATTAGTGCCCCTTTTACTTGAGTGCGATACTTGGGTGCTGCGGTAAACCTTTGGAGTTTGAAGTTTGAACTTTGGATTTTGCCGTGATTTCCATCGTCATCCCCCTGTACAACGAAGCGGAGAGCATCCCGCAGCTCCACGAACAGCTTACGGCGGCTTTGGCGGCCGTCGGCGAGGCCTGCGAGGTCATTGTCGTGGATGATGGCAGCACAGATGGCAGCTTCGAGCAACTGCGGCGGCTGCACGAGGCTGACCCGTGCCTGAAGGTCATCCGCTTTCGGCGCAACTTCGGGCAGACGGCAGCACTGGCCGCCGGCTTTGACGCCGCCCAGGGCGATGTCATCGTCACCCTGGATGCCGACCTGCAGAACGATCCCGCCGACATCCCCCGGCTGCTGGCCAGGCTGGCCGAAGGCTACGACGTGGTCAGCGGCTGGCGGGTCCACCGGCGGGACCCCTTCCATCGCCGTTGGCCCTCTCACATCGCCAACTGGCTCATCTCCCGCGTCACCGGCGTGCAGTTGCATGACTACGGCTGTTCGCTGAAAGCCTATCGGTCGGAGGTGGTCAAGAACATCCGCCTCTACGGCGAGCTGCATCGTTTCATCCCCGCCATCGCCAGTTGGATGGGCGTGCGCGTTGCCGAGTTGCCGGTGAACCACCGGCCGCGGGCATATGGCCGCTCCAAGTACGGCAGCCTGAGGCGCACGGTCAAGGTGTTCCTGGACCTGCTGACGGTGCGTTTCCTGCTCAGCTATGCCACCCGTCCCATCCACATCTTTGGCGGGCTGGGATTGCTGGCAGCCCTGGTGGGTGGTGCCATCGGGCTCTACCTGAGCTATGCCAAGCTGGTGCTGGGCGAGAGCATTGGCAACCGGCCGCTGCTCACGCTGGGCGTGTTGCTGATGATCGTGGGCGTGCAGATGATCAGCATGGGGCTGCTGGGGGAGTTGGTGGTGCGCACCTACCACGAGAGCCAGGGCAAGCCCATCTACGTGGTGCGCGAAAGGCTGGGGTTCTAGCAGCCTTCGGGAGTCTCGCTCGAAGAATTCGAAAGCTTGTACAGGCGGTTGAACTGCGCCGACAAAAAGTGGCCGGCACCTCTTGACAGGTGCCGGTCACCTCGAAACGGGAATATCAGAGGGCTGGCATTGGAGACGATCATTGATCCAGCCTTTCCTAAGCCGCCAGGTCCTCCTTGAGGTCCTCAACCGTGTACCTGGCAACGGGCACCCCGTTTTTCGCCAGGAGGTCCATGAAATCGGCCAGACATATCTCGGCCAACTCGGCAGCTTTGCCTATGGAATGGGGTCCCTCATGGCAGCAGCATCAGCCGCGCTTCGGCCTCTTTCTCGATGTCCGCCCTGTCCCAGAGCATGGGGCGACAGGTGCCCGCCAGGTAGAGCGGGATCTGGTCATCGTAGTGCCGGCTGGCCGGATGGCCCGACTGGCCGCTGGTGGTGACGATGACCGAGCGCCGCCAGTCACCGGCGTCGCAGACCATGCGCAGGGAATCGCAGGTGGTGACCGGGCCGAAGGGGAAGCGCGGCACGACCACCGCCCGCAGCAGGGTATCCTGGTCGCCGGCCATAGGAAAAGGCCCGCGGTTGAACAGTCGGCTCAGCGGCCGCACGCTCCCCAAGGGGTGGTTGTAGGCCAGCCAATGCAGCCGCCCCCACCTCCAATCCCCCATCTCCTCCCCCAACTCCTGCCGCAACAGCCGGAGGGCTTCGTCCAGCGCTTCGCGCAGCAGGTGTTGGCGCGGGTCCGCCGCCTGCGGCGCGGCCGCTACCAGCCAGGGCGAGGGTGGGTCCTCGGTCAGCAGATTAAGCAGGAGCAACGCGGTCTGCTTGCCGAAGCCGCTGATCTGGCTCAGGGGCAAAATGCCAGCGCCGACGACCGCGTCGGCCAGCTCGCCCAGCGGCTCGTCTAAGACCCGATGCAAGAAGCAGTACATCCACGTCTCGTAGATGGTAGCCGCCACGCTATCCGCGCTCATGCGGCAGTCCCACTCGCGGATACATGCCACGGCACGGCGGGCCAGTTCCCCTTCGGGCTCCAGCGCTGAAAGCACCGGCAGCAGTCGCCGCGCCACCGGGCTGAGGTCGTCAAGCTGCATGGCCAGGAAGTCGGCGATGGTGTGCCGCTTGCGGGAGTGCAGCAGCTCGACGATGCGCTGCGCCCGCAGGCTGTGCTCCCAGTCGGCGCTGAGGAAATGCGGGTAGCTGTCGTCCACGGTCTTGTGATTGGCCGAAGCCAGCCAGCCCTCCGGCGGATCGAAAGCCTGTGGCAATTCCTCGAAGGGCAGGTAACCATCCCACTCGTACTCGCCCGTCCACCCCGGCACCGGCAGCAGGCCGAAGCCCCGCGCCCGTTGCGGCACCCAGCCCGCCTGGACGTAGCCGATGTGGCCCTCCACGTCGGCGTAGACGAAATTGTGCGGCGGGCAAGACCACTCCCGCAAGGCGGCGGTGAACTCCTCCCAGTGGCGCGCCCGATTGTAGTTCAACGCGCAATTCACCATGTGCTGCGGCTCCAGGCCTGTCCAGCGCAGCGCCAGCGGCTGTTCCTCGCCCACCAGCTTGCTGATGATGGGGCCATGACGGGTGATGAGCACCTCCTCCACCACCGGCTCTGACCGTCCCTTGACCCGGATCTCCTCTCGGACGACCTGGATTTCCTCCCATTGCCCCCGGAACTCGTATTGCCGCGGGTTACCGGGGTTGAAGCGCTCGATGTAGAGGTCCTGCACGTCCTGCCAGGCGGTGGTCAGCCCCCAGGCGACATGCTCGTTGTGGCCGATGACCACGCCGGGGATGCCGGGGAAGGAAACGCCGGCCACGTGGAAGCCCGCCCCTTGCAGGTGGCATTCGTACCAGACCGAGGGGATAGCCAGCGACAGGTGGACGTCGTTGGCCAGGAGCGGCGCGCCGTTGGCCGAGCGACGGCCGTCCACCACCCAGTTGTTGCTGCTGCCAAGGGAGGAGAGGGGAGCGGGGGTAACGCCGGGGGCGTGCAACGCCGCGCTGAAATGGACTGGGCACTGGCGGTAAGCCTCCCGCAGGGCCTCGGGGCGGCGAGCCTGGGCGGCGGCCACGGCGGATGGGGCCGACCTGGCCTCGGGGCTACGGACGATAGCCGGGGTGTCCGGGGGTTCCGGCGGCTCCAGCGATGCCGCCCGTTCCGGGCCGAGTTTGGCTGCCAGCCGCGCCCGCAGCAGTTCCGCTTCCCAGTTGGCCGAAAGCTGCCAGGCTATAAGCCTCATGCAGGCCAGGGTGTCCGCCGGCGTCCAGGGTTCGGGATGGAAACGCAGGAGGGCGAACTCCACCGGCAGGCGGCGGCGACTCTGTTCGATGAAGGCATTAACGCCGCGGGCGTAGGCCTCGAGGACGCGGCGTTCCTCCTCGTTCAGATGAGCTACGCCGGCCTCGGCGGCGCGGCGCAGGCCGATGGTGCGCATGAAACGATCCGATTCCAGCGCCACCTCGCCGAAAACCTCCGCCAGGCGGCCGCTGGGATAGCGGCGCTGCAGCTCCATTTGCCACAGCCGGTCCTGGGCGTGCACGTAGCCCTGGGCGAAGAAGAGGTCCTCGACACTGCTGGCGGTGATGTGCGGCACCCCCCAGCGGTCGCGGATGATCTCCACCGGCGTCTTCAGCCCGCTGACCCGTAACGTGCCCTTCGTTTTCGGCAGCGGTCGGCGCAGGAAGATGAGCATGGCCGCCACCAGCAGCAGCGGCAGACCCAGAACGATGAGCAGGACAAGGAGCGGGAGAGACAAGGTGAGGGGGAGAGGGGGAGACAAGGAGATCAACAAAACGGGGATATGAGCTATAAAGAGGGTCATCTTGTTGTCGCCTCCTCCAGCCTACCCAAACCCCAGGCCGCGCTCTTTGAGGCTGATGAAGCGCTGCTGGCCAATGATGAGGTGGTCGAGCACCTCGATGTTCAGCAGCCTTCCGGCCATCACAATCTGCTCTGTCACGGCGATGTCTTCGGGCGAGGGGGTGGGATCGCCCGAAGGGTGGTTGTGGACGACGATGAGCGCTGCTGAGTTGGCCTTGATGGCTTCGCGGAAGACTTCGCCCACCCGCACCACGCTGGTATTGAGATTGCCCACGTACACCGTGTGCACCTCCAACACGCGGTTGCGGGTATCCAGCAGCACCACCCGCAGATGTTCTTGTTCCAGCAGGCCCATTTCCAGCATGAGCAGGTTGGCGGCATCGGCGGGGGAGCGCACCTGCGGCCGTTCCTGGGGCGAAGCGACCAGCAGCCGGCGGCCCAGCTCCAGGGCAGCCTTGATCTGGGCCACCTTGGCCGGGCCGACGCCCTTTTCCTGGCACAGTTCGGCGAAACTGGCCTGGGCCAGACCGGTGAGCCCGCCATAGCGGATCAGCAGCCGCTCGGCCAGCCGCAGGACGCTTTCGCCGGTCACGCCACTGCGCAGGAGGATGGCCAGAAGCTCGGCCGTGGAGAGAGCGCCGGCGCCGTAGTGCTCCAGCCGCTCCCGCGGCCGCTCACTTACAGGGAGGTCTTTGATGGTGGGATGATACTCGACCAGGCCTATTTCATCGCTCATGGGGATACTCCTTATGCGGGTAGACAAGGATACAAGTAGACAAGGGAAGAGTTGGAGAGCGTTCATGTCGCTCTTCGTGTACTTGTCTGCCTGTTTCCTCCGATTGTACACCGAAAGGGCGAGACAGGCAACTGAAGAGGCCGCTTTTCAAAGAAAACAGGCAGGGCAAGAGATGGTTTTTCAGGAAGGGTCTCGCATTTGACAATTCCTCAGATGTGTTGTATAATTGCAAGGGCTTGCAGTAAAGCATTTGCCGTATATCGTTTGCTGATAAACGATTGCCTAAAGCGCTCGCCTCAAGTGTCAGGGGCCAATGGGCATCGAGTGCCTAATGGCCCGATAATGAGACAGGCAAAGTGGGCAAGCCAGTTTCGCAACGGGGGTAGATCACCTTGAATCACAGGATCATCACCATTCGCGACGTGGCCGAGCGCGCCGGAGTGTCTCAGAGCACAGTCTCCCGTGTGCTGAACAGCTCGGAGACGCAGATTCCCATCAGCCAGGAAACCCGCGAGCGCGTTCAGAGGGTGGCCGAGGAGTTGGGCTACCGCCCCCACCCTGGCGCGCGCGCCCTGAGCGGAAAGGGCACCGGGCTCCTGGGCCTCATCATGCGCGAGGTCAACGACCCCTTTTTCGCCGAACTCATCGAGGTGGTCAGCAATGTGGCCAAGGAAGAGGGCTACGACCTGGTGTTGGGCAACGCCAAGCGTGACCCGGAGAACGCCCTGGCCCTCAGGGATTGGATGCTCGACCTGAGGTATTGCGATGGCCTCCTGCTCTGCGGTGACCTTCAGGAATCGGCAGAGGATCATACCTTTCTGGCCAGGATGGGAAGGGACCACCGGCTGGTGTCTGTATCCCGCGGCAGCAAGCAGCTTGTGAGGAACACTCCCTCCGTGGATATTGACAACCGTAAGGGGGTCTTTCTGGCACTGGACTATCTGGCCCAGTTGGGACACCGACGGATCGCCTGCATGAACGCCGGCCGGGTGGGAGACCTGTGGGAGCGGTTGGAAGCTTACAGCGAGTTCATGCAGGACAGGTTTGGCGGAGTGCCCGAGGGGTACGTCCCGCTGGCCGAGAACAGCTACAAGGGGGGCTACGAGGCGGCCAGGCATTTGCTTTCCCTCCCCACCCCGCCTACGGCCATCTTCGCCATGGATGATGTGATGGCCATCGGCGCGCTGGGCGCGGCCGTAGACATGGGGTGGGCCGTGCCCGGCGACCTGTCCATCGTCGGCTTCGACGATATGGAGGTGGCCTCCTACGTCCGGCCAGCTTTGACCACCGTCCGCCAGCCGATGGAGGAGCTGGGCAGAGAGGCCGTGGACCTGTTATTGAGGATGATAGACGGCGAAGTATTTTCCGACCCCTGGCCCCCCCACCTGTTCCTGGAACCGGAGCTGATCATCCGGGATTCGTGCGGTCCGGCCCCGGACAAATGATGCGCAGGGTTGACGAGAGAGGGAGAGGGAGCGTGAAAGGGCGATTGGTCATCCGTGGCGGAGACGTGCTCATCCCAGATGGGAAGTTCTGCTCCTGTGACATCCTGATCCGGGACGGACGGATTCAGGAAATAGTCCCCTCTCCCCCTGGGAGAGGGTCAGGGAGAGGGCCTGAAGCGCAGGCAGTGCTCCAGGAGGGACAGGGGCAAGAAGCAGTCCCCTCTCCCCCTGGGAGAGGGTCAGGGAGAGGGCTTGAAGTGGAGGCGGTGATCGAGGCTGCGGATATGTATGTCCTTCCCGGCCTGATTGACCTGCATACGCACGGCATACGCACGGTATCGGCTGAGACGGGTGACTTGCGGGAATATGCCTGTATCGAGGCCTCCTTTGGCGCTACCACTTTCTACCCCACCCTTTTCGGCCCCCCGGAGGAAAGCGCACGGCAGATGCAGCGGCATCGCCGGGAGACGGACGAATTACGGCGGCTGCCACAGATCGGAGGCTTCCGGCTCGAGTCCCCCTACCTGGCCCAGACAGGCGCGGGCGTGTCCAAAGACCTTGTGCCCATCAGCCCCGAGACGACGGGAATGCTCCTGGCAGCGGGCGGCGGCCACATCAAAATCTGGGATGTGTCGCCGGAGCTGGACGGCGCAGCCCAGCTCATCGGCCAGTTGTCACGGCAGGGGATCGTCTGCAGCATCGCCCACACGCAGGCGACCATAGAGCAAGGCCGCGCCGCCGTGGACGCCGGGGCCAGGCTGGCGACCCACCTGTTTGACGTGTTTCCAATCCCGGAGAACAGAGGGACCGGGGTATATCCTGAAGGGCTGGTGGACTATTTGCTGGTCGAGGACCGCGTCACCTGCGAGATCATCGGCGATGGCACCCACGTACATCCTCTGCTGGTGGAAAAGACGTTCCGCTGCAAGCCCCCGGACAGGCTTGTCTTCGTCACCGACAGCAACTACGGCGCCGGCCTGCCGCCGGGGCGATACCTTGCCCCCGGCAGTTGGGGAACCGTGCAGATTGACGGGCCGAACAACGGGGTGCGCATGGTGGAGCGGAACATGGGGCTGGCCGGAAGCGCCCTCACTCCCCTTGACAGTTTCCGCAATGTGGTTCGCCTGTTTCACAAAGACCTGGCCACCGCCAGCCATGTCTGGTCCAAGAACCCGGCGCGCCTGATGGGGCTGAACAAGGGCGAGATCGCGCCGGGCAGGGATGCAGACCTGATCATCCTGGACAGAAATCTCGATCTTCGCTACACCATCGTTGCCGGCGAGATTGTCTACCAGAGGGCATAAAACTGAAGGAGGAGTTGATGAGAGCAGGGGCGGCCAGGATTGACATCACGCCAGACAAGAACATCTGGATGGATGGCATGCTGCGGGCGCATCCGTCGGTCGGCGTGCATGACCCCATATTCGCCTGTGCCCTGGTCATATCGAACGACGAGGATCTGCGCCAGGCCTGTGCCATCCTGTCGGTGGACGTGTGCACGCTGGTCGAGCCGCTGACCAGCGCCGTTCGGAACAGCGTGGCCGCCGAGGTCGGCGTCCCCGCCGGGCGCATCATCGTGGCAGCCAAGCACATCCATTCCGGACCCGTCACGGCGGGGTACGGGGGGATCGAGGCGGAGTACAGGCCGGCGGCGGGGTATGGTGACATCGAGGAGGAGTACGCGCATACCCTGGAGAGCAAACTTGTCCAGGTGGTCAAAGAGGCTGCCGGCAAGATGAAGCCTGTGAAGGCGGGATGTGCCTCAGGCAAGGAAGGCACGATCAGCCAATACCGGCGGCTGCTGGCCGACGACGGCCGGGTGGTGATGAATTGGGAGCCATACGAGCCTGAGCACATCGTCGGGCCGCTGGGCCAGGTTGACCCGGAAGTGGGTGTCTTGAAGCTCGTGGACCTGTCGGGCCAGGTGGTGTGCTTGCTGTTCAACCACGCCGGACATCCCAACGTCCTGTCGGGCGACAATTACCTGATCAGCGCCGAGTATCCCGGCTTCGCCGAGAGGCTCCTGGAGGAGGAGTTCGGGGGCACGGCCATGTTTGTGAACGGCGCCCAGGGCACGATGGATATTGACGGGCTGGGGCCCCGCGATTGGGCGGAGATGGAGCGTATCGGTCGCAAGCTGGCGGCGGCCGTGGCCGAGACAGCACGCCGCATAGAGCCAGCGGAAGGCCTCACGCTGCGCTGTTCCAGCATCAAATACAACCTGCCGGCCCGCCAGATCCCCGACGAGCAACTGGCCTGGGCCGAGGAAATCCTCAAGCAGACTGGCGGCAAGGTACAACCGCTGGCCGATGGAGTGGGGGATGACTACAAAGCCGTTCTGATCAAAAAGCTGCACGCGGCCCAGGGTTCAGATATCCCGGTAGAGCAGATTTGCCTGGCCCTGGATGACACCGCCTTCATCAGCTTCCCCGGCGAGCTGTATACCGAGATCGGCATGCACATCAAGGCTGCCAGCCCATTCCGTCGAACCTATATCATCGGGCTGGCCAACGGCCATGTCGGCTACGTCCCCACGCGCAAGGCCATAGCAGAAGGCGGATACGCGGAAGAAGTGCGAAGAGTCGACGCCGCCGCGGAAGAGATCGTCGCCGCCCACAGCCTGGCTTTACTCCATCAGGTATATCAGTCATAGCTCAGGAGGAGGATAACATGCCGGAAAAACTGGCCATCAGCGGCGGGACACCTGTCCTGCAACGAAGCGATTACCAGAACTGGCCCATCATCACCGACGACGACCGCAGGCTGGTCAACGAAGTGTTGGACAGCGGCATCCTGGCGGGCGGCACGGCACCGCAGGTCACGGCCCTGGAAAGGGAATGGGCCGCATACACCGGCGCCAAGCACTGCCTGACCACTACCAGCGGCACGGCGGCCTTACATATGGCGCTGGCGGCCGTGGGCGTCGGGCCGGGGGATGAGGTGATCACTTCTGCCTTCACTTTCCTGGCCTCGGCGTCCTGCGCGCTGCACCAGAACGCCATCCCCGTTTTCGTGGACATTGATCCTCGCACCTACAACATGGACCCCGGCAAGCTGGAGGCAGCGATCACCGAGCGGACCAAGGCCGTTATCCCCGTGCATATCCAGGGCCTGCCGGCGGACATGGACCCGATTATGGAGATCGCCCGCAAGCACGGCCTGTTCGTGATCGAAGATGCCTGCCAGGCGCATGGGGCCATGTACAAGGGCCGCATGGTCGGCACCATTGGGGACATAGGGACATTCAGCCTGAACAACTACAAGAACCTTCCCGGCGGCGAGGGCGGGCTTTTTATCACCGACAACGAGGTCTACCTGAAGAAGGGCATGCTCATCCGCTGCTTCGGCGACGAGATTGACGAGGTCAGCCATCGGCGGATTTACAACGCCTCCATCCTGGGTTACATGTACCGCAACCAGGAGTTACCCGCCGCCCTGGCCCGGGCGCAGTTGATGCACCTCGACGAACGCAACAACGTGCGCATTGCCAACGCCAACTTCCTCACACAGGAATTGAGCAAGATTCCGGGCGTGATCCCGCCCTATTGCCCGCCCGAATGCAAGCACGTCTACTTCTTCTACAATGTGCGCTTCGATCCTGAGGCGGCCGGTGTGGAGTGCGAACCCCGCCGCTTCCGCATCGCCGTGGAGAAAGCCCTCTACAAGGAGGGGGCGCTGGTGGGACAGTGGCAGACCATGCCCGTGCCGGCCCAGGACATCTTCCAGAGCAAGCTTGGCTACGGCGGTTCGCATTATCCGTGGGCGCTGAACGAGGCCAAGGGCATCACGTACGAGTACAGGGCAGACGATTATCCTGTGGCCAAAGAGCTTTGCGATACCTACACCATCGTTCACGGCATCCATGCCCCCAACGGCATCGAACTGATGAAGAAGATCGTCCAGGCCTTCCACAAGGTGTTTGCCAACCTGGGTCAGGCGCTTGACCATGCCGACGATCCGATCTACCCTGGCGCCGATGGCAAGCTGTACGGCGCTGGATAGAATTAGAAATTAGAGATTAGAGATTGGAGGTTGGAGGTTGGACTCCCACTTCCAACATCCAACCCCAAACCTCCAACCTCCAATTTAGTACTACAACGATGGTTTTGTCATTCTGAGGAGCGCAGCGACGAAGAATCTCGTTCTGGAGTGGCAAAGTGTCGGCTCCGAGGAGATTCTTCGCTCCCCTTCGCCTTCGCTCAGGGCAGGCCCTGCGGTCGCTCAGAATGACAGTAAGCAGCGAACCATCGTTGTAGAATTAGGAGGACGCTGTGAAAAGCAGAGGGCTTTACGGTAAAAAGTTCCTGGACCTCCGGGAACGCGAGATCGAGGTCGGTCCCCCTGACGAGGATCACGTCATCGTCAAGGTTTATGCCTGTGGCGTGTGCGGAACGGACATCAACTTCGTGCGCGACTGGGAAGGCGAGCCGATGCCGCTGGGCCATGAGATCGCTGCCGAAGTCCTGGAAGTGGGCAAGAACGTTACCAATGTCAAGCCGGGGGATCGTGTCATCGTCGAAGACTGTACGATGTGTGGCATCTGCGAGGAGTGCAAGAGCGGCCATCCGGAGCTTTGCCGCAACATGTACAACATGGAGGGCCAACCCGGCATGGGCCAGTACATGTCGGTACGCTTCAACTGCCTGGACAGGTTTGAGGGGCTGGATTACGTTCCCGCCTGCCTGACCGAGCCGCTGGCGGTCTGCCTGACGGCGGTGCTGAGTTCCGACATCCCGCTGGGCGGCAGCGTGGCCGTGTTGGGGCCTGGACCGTTGGGCTTGATGTGCGCGCGGCTGGCCAGGCTGCAGGGCGCCGGGTTTGTGGCCATCACCGGGTTGCCGGCCGATAACCCACGCGAGAAAGCGCGCCTGGAGGCAGCGCGAAAACTCGGCTGCGACATGATCATCGAGGTGGGCAAGCAAGATGTCGAGGAGGAGATCAAGAGAAAATTCCCCAAGGGGGTAGACCGCGTCATCGTCAGCGCTCCTCCTCAGAGCATTTACGACGCGCTCAAAATCATCCGCTTTGGGGGCATCATCAACTTCTTCGGCCTGCACTTCGGCGGCCAGAGCGTGATCAATGTGGACATCAATGACCTGATTTTCCGCAAGATCACGCTGCGACCGACCTTTGCCGAGCCGGCGATCAATTTCCCGGTCGCCAATCGGCTGCTGAGGGACGGGCTGGTAGACGCAGGTGCCCTCATCACGCATACGTTCGGGTTCGAGGAGGCCAGGAGAATCATGGGCGCGGTGATAGACGGCAGCCAGCCCATCGTCAAGGCCGTGATGCTTCCAAACGGTTAGTAAGCCTGTTCGTGGCTAACTCGCCAGCCACCAACCATCAACGCCTGTCCTGCTCCCGACCCTGAGCGTAGCGAAGGGGAAGGAGAAGAAATGGAGGAATGCCATGAGACCACTGAGCAAAGTTGCGCCAGATTGGTGGGACTACACCACCCTCGACCGAGAGATCCTGGACGACGCGGCAAAGTTGACTGCAGATGACCTCTTGCAGCTCTCGCGCCCAGGCTTCACAGTCAAGTTCTACGATACCCTCGAGGACTTCTACCTGGCCGAGGCGCTGGAGTACATCACCGCCTGGCGGCAGGCCACGGAAAGCGAGCCGGCCGGCATCTGCGGCCCCATCGGGCCTACCGAACAGCTTCCCCTGGTGGCGCGGCTGGTCAACGAGCTGGAGCTCGACCTGCGCCACGCCCATTTCTGGGCCATGGACGAGTGGGTCGTGGAGGGAAAGGAGGTCCCCCTGACCCACCCGCTGAGCTTCGAGAGGGCGGACCGGGAGTTGTGCTTCAACAGGATTCGCCCTGAGTTGCGCATGCCAGAGGAGAACCTGCATTTCCCCAAGGCCGACCTGACCGAGTATCTGAAAAGCTGGAACAGCGGCATCCGCTGTGTGGTGATGCAAGGGGGACAGGGCGACGTCAAGCACTGGGCGTTTAACGACCCGGTGCGCCGCCAGGGACCTTACAAGGATCATCCGCCCACGCCGGAGGAATACCGCCAGCTCGCCACACGCGTCGTGGACCTGCACCCCATGACCGTCATCCAGAATGCGCGCACGTCAGCAGGGGGCGTGGTGCAGAACGTGCCCAGCCAGGCGCTCACGGTAGGGCCGGTGGAGACATGGAAGGCAGAGAAGGTTTCCATCTGGCATGCAGGCAACCACGATAACCCCTTCGGCATGCGGCTCACGACCCTGATGATCTCCAAGAAAATCCCCGATAGCGCCGTGCCCATGTCCCTTCTGGCCGACCATCCCAACGTGCAGTTCAACTTCTACCGTGGCGGCATCGGGACGTGCCAGGCTGAGATGCACTGAGAGATTGGAGGTTGGAGGTTGGAGGTTGGAAGTTGGAGTTGGAGGTAAGCATGCCCCACACTGCAGAGAAACAATGTTTGGCCTATTCCGTGTCGCTGAACAAGATCCGGCCTGAGTACGACGGCCAGTGGCAGGGCATCATCGCTGCCTCCGATGGCGCCTGCTACTTCGGCTCCTCGACCCACTCCTATCGTCACGGCGCAGGCTTTTTCCGCTTTGATCCGCTCTCCAGGCAGTTGAGCATGTTGGCCGAAGACATGACCGGGGTCTGCGGGGAGGATCTCGCCCGGACCCCTCCCCAGGGCAAGATTCACAGCCCCATCGTCGAAGCCGATGGCTGGCTCTATTTCACCACGCACCTGTCGAACTATTGGGAAGAGGCCAGGAACGCCTTCACCGGAGCCCACGTGCTCGGATACGAGATGGCTACGGGCCGCTTCCGGGATTTCGGCATCGTCCGCCCCCGCTATACGATCTACTCTGCCATCAACGTGGACCCTGTTCGCCAGAAGCTCTACGTGTTCTCTGTTCCCTTCGCCTCAGAGGATGTGGAAAACGATGGCTGTCACATTTATCGGATTGACATCCCCACCGGCGAGAAGCAGGACCTGGGCAGAGTGGTTAAAGGGCAAACGGGCTCCTTTTGGTTCTTCATAGACCACAAAGGGGATTGCTGGTTCACGTTTTGGCAGATGCATGGCCGCTGCCCAGAAGGCGGACACGGGAATCTGTATCGCGTGGTGGCCGATACGGGCGCGATCGAGCGCTTTGAAAACGTGCTGCCCGATTGCCAGCTCGCTCCAGATGGAGAGCCGCTGCCTGAGGTGGAGCAAGAGAGGCGATGTTGGTCTTGGGCTGCCTCTCTGCCCGGCAGACAGCGCTGCCTTTTCGCCATGGGACACCATTCCGGCGAGGATGAGCGGCTTTGGCTCTTCGACCCCGGCAAGGACATTGAAGCGGGCGAGGCCTTCCAGCCGGTTGGCTTCATCGGCCCGACGTTCCTGCCGGTGGCCCTGGGCAAGGACCGCGTGTTTTACATCCAGCGGGGCGACCTGGTCAGCGCGCGCGGTTGGAGTGCCGAAGGAGAAAGAGACAAAGACCCGGCCACAGTGCCTCCCGAAGACCTCCACTTGAAGAGCATCTCACTCCATCCAAAGGCATATGGCGCGGTGACCGATCATGGTCGGCTCGTGGATCAGGACGGGCGGATGCCCCGCCACATCGATTCGCTGGCCGCCGACCAGGAGGGGCGCGTGTACATGGTCGGGAGCTGGCATCTCCTGCCTGGCGAAGCAGGCACCCTGCAGATCGCCTGGGATCAGCCGACGAGGGAGTTCCATCCGGTGCCCCGGGGGCAGTTCTTCGCTTATGTAGATGTATCCACTGATCTGGGATAGTTCTCACATGTACTACACCGTGCGGCTGGCCCATAGGCGGCCGGATATGCAAGGGGCCTGGAACGGCCCCGCCTGGCAACGAGCCGACACCCTGGAAATCGCCCACTTCCGACCGGAGAGCAGCGACCATCGCCCACAAACGTATGTCCGATTGCTCTACGATGAGGATGGGCTGTTCGGCATTTTCCTGGTCAAGGACAGGTATGTGCGTTGTGTGCACGCAGGTTACATGGAGCCGGTGTATAAAGATAGCTGTGTGGAGTTCTTCGTCCAGCCAAAGGCAGACAAAGGTTACTTCAACTTCGAGTTCAACTGCGGCGGTTCGCTGTTGTGCTTCTATATTGTGGACCCCACGCGAGCACCGGGCGGCTTCCGGGATTTCACTCCTCTTGTGGAAGAAGACGGCAAACAGGTGGCCATATACCACTCCCTGCCGCAAGTCGTCGAGCCGGAGATCAGCGGGCCAACGGAGTGGCTCCTGGAGTTCTTCATTCCCTTCGCTTTGCTGGAGAAGTATGTGGGGCCGGTCGGCCATGTGTGCGGCCAACAGTGGCGGGCAAACTTCTACAAGTGTGGCGATGAGACGTCCCACCCGCACTGGGCATCCTGGGCACCTGTAGACGAGCTGAATTTCCACCTGCCCCGCTGCTTCGGAAGCATCGGGTTTGAAGACCAACGGTGAAACGACGAGGGGCATGCACGAGGGCAGAAACGCGCGCCGCCCTGTCATTGCGAGGCGTTTTTTGCCAAAGCAATCCCCAATTTGCAGGTTGGAGATTGCTTCGGGACAAAAAGCGTCCCTCGCAATGACAGACAGGTTTCTGAGCATCTGGACTTGGCAGTCCAGACCGAGCAGACTGGCCAGTTACGATTGTTGATTAAGGAGGTGAGGCCATGGGCTAAAACACCAAACAGAGCCTTCGAATGCATTACAGGACTAAGACCGAGACCGCAGAAAAGGAGGAAGAAACATGAAAGGGCTAAAGATCTTGCTCGCTCTGGGTGTGGCTCTGATGTGGCTGGTGGCAAGCTGTGCTCCCGCTCCAGCCCCTGCGCCAACCCCTGCGCCACCGCCAGCGGCCACCCCTACGCCAGCACCACCTCCACCACCGGCGGAGGTGCATCTGGATTTCGTGGTCTGGACCTACGCCGTGGACATGATCCAGGACAACATTGACAAGTTCGAGGCGACAGCTCCCGGGGTTACGGTAAAGTTGACCGACTATGACTGGGGGCATTACCATGATACGGTGGTCACGAACTTCGTGGCAGGAACCGGAGTGCCGGATATCCTCTATGGTTCAGACCACTGGTTGCAGGAGTGGGCCAGTGCTGGCTGGATCGTGCCTCTGAAGGAGGTCTTCCCCGCCGATGAGTTGGATGCCTTGACCAGGAACATGTTCCCTTATACCCTGGCCGGCATGACCTACAACGGGGAGCTGTATGGGCTGCCCTACTATGCCGACCCTATCGCTTTCATCTACAACACCCGTTTCTACAAGGAGGCAGGGATCGAAGAAGACCCAGAGACCTGGGAGGATGTCCTGGAGCACTCCCGCATCATCAAGGAGAAAGGGTTGGTGAAATACCCCTTTGGTGAAGGGTGGTCTCAGATGGAGCCTTTCTCCATTGAGCTCGTCACCGCCATGCTCATGTCCCGGGGCGACGAGTTCTTCGACGAGAACCTGGAGCCCACCTTCCTTGACGCCGACGGCAACCCCATTCCCAACAGCGCCCTGGAGCAACATATCCGGTGGGTGAAGACGATGCTGGATGAGGGGCTCATGGATCCTGAGAGCCTGACCCGGGATGGGGTGGCCAACGGCCAGGCGATGATGGCCGGTACCCAGGTCTACGGCATGACCCGCGCCTCTGGCATGGCCTTCTGGCAGGATCCCGATCAGTCCGCAGAGGCTGGGAACTTCAAGATGATCCCCATCCCCGGCCCCACCCATCAAACCCTGGGCTTCGTCCGCTTCTACTGCGTGAGCAAGCAACTGGCCGGGCGGGGTCAGGCGGCCAAGGATGCGGCCTGGAAGTTCATGCAGTACTTCGCCGGGCCAGGCCCCGCGGGTAACTGGCCGGTGGTCAAGAGGTGGGCGCTGGAGCACGGGCTGGGCTTTGGGCCAATGCCTCTATACGAGGACCCGGCCATCCGGGAGGCCTTCGGCAAATGGACCGATGTGGACCAGTTGGAGCAAATCGCCAGGACCGCTCGGGCCCGCAAGCTGTCCCCCTGGTACGCCTCGTGGGATGTCTTCACCAGAGCCGAACTTCAGCGAGGCTACCTGGGACAGATCTCCGTCGAGGAATGCGTCAAGAACATCGGCGACAAGTGGAACGAACTGAAGGCTGAGCATGGCTAGATTCGTCAGCCAGGTTCGACATGGGGAGGCCGGCAATGCCGGCCTCCCTCAGCCTGGAGGCCCGCCGATACAACGTTTTCCCCCTGTGCATTAGCCCGGGAAGCCCTGCACCATCGCACCATTTTTACGCAATAACGCAAAACGCGCGCGTCATGCTGAGCGAAGCGAAGCATCTCGGCGTACGAAGGAGACTCTTCGCTGCGCTCAGAATGACTTTTGCGGTATTACATTTTTACTACCTGTGCGGTTGCGACGGGCACTGCTGGCTACCAGCTCTGTTTTCGCCGCGGAGCACAGAGGGAGCGGCCGCCGAAGGCGAGCAATAGTAGACAACTGCTCGCAGTTGTCCTACTACTACCTACCAACCGCACAGGTGGCATTTTTACCGCTGAGATCGCCGAGCACGCTGAGAAAACCTGAAGAAACTCTGCGCCCTCGGTGTGCTCTGCGGTTCGGAAGGGTGCTCTTCCTTCAACAACATCCAAGAGGGAGGCCACCAGGCCGATAGCTCTTGAGAAATGGAGCAGATGACATTCATGAAACAAGGAAACCCTTCGTCAGGCGGTCATTCCGGAGCCAGGGTTGCACGACTGCCCTGGGCCGGCATGGCGGGCGGGGCAGCGAGAAGAAGACACATCTACGCTTATCTCTCCATCCTGCCCGCCATCGTGATCATTGTCCTCTTCACCGTGTATCCGATCTTGTACAACGTGGACCTGGCTCTGCACAAGAACGTTCTCACCGCGCCTGGCTCACATCCTTTCACCGGGCTGAAGAACTTTGCGGATGTCTTGAAGAACCCCGGCCTTGTGCGTTCCTTCCGAACCACCGCCGAGTTCACCGCCGTGATCGTGGTGGGCAACGTCATTCTGGGGATACTCATCGCCCTGTTGCTGAACGAGAAGTTCTTTGGGGCCAGAGTGTTGCAGGTCCTCATCCTCATCCCCTGGGCCATCCCGGTGGTCATGGCCGGAATCATCTGGCGCTGGATGTTTGCCGGAAACATCGGGGTGATCAACGGGTTTCTCTATTCCCTGGGTCTTATAGACAAGTACTATTCCTTCTTTGGCAATCCCGCCACAGCCAAGCTGACTTTGATCGTAGCCCGCCTGTGGAAGGATGTGCCCCTGACAGCCATACTGCTCCTGGCCACCCTCCAGGTTATACCTCATGAACTGTACGACGCGGCCAAGATTGACGGCGGAGGGGCCTGGGCCGCTTTCCGCTACGTGACTTTCCCCTTCCTGAAGCCAACCTTGACCGTGCTTCTGATCTTGGAGACCCTGACCGGCTTCGTCACCTTCGACCTGGTGTTCGTGATGACCGGCGGGGGCCCGGCCGATGCCACCACCCTCCTGGCATGGTACACCTATACTGAGATTTTCACTCATCTAAACCTGGGGAGAGGGGCGGCGTTGGCTTTCATCATAGCCCTTCTCACCCTGGTGATGGCCATGTTCTACTTCTGGGCTCTGCGCAGCGAGGAGCTTTACTAGAACAGGGCAAGATTGGCGTATATAAGGAGCGACGAACCATGAGGATGTCAACGGGGAAACGGGTTTTCCTGTACGCGATGAGCGTTATTCTGGCCATCTGGCTCATTGGCCCTATACTGTGGATCGTGGACGCCAGTTTCCAGTTGGATAACGAGCTCTTCTCCATTCCACCCCACTGGATACCCCAGAAGCCCACCCTGGACAACTACAAGTACATCATCACGCGAGTGCCGCCACCGGCTTATGCTTACGATCCCGGCCAAATCCAGATGGGCCATAAGGCTTCCGGAGAAGCCCTGGCAGCCATCCCTGCCCTCAAGAACAGTTTCATCGTGTCCACGGTCACCATGGCTCTCAATGTGGTCATCAGCGTTCTGGCCGCCTACGCCTTCAGCAGGCTGAGGTTCACGGGGCGCAATGTCAGCTTCAGCTTCATCATGCTCAGCCGCCTGATCCCGGCCATCGCTGTAGCCATACCCTTCTTCGCCATCATCCAGGCCCTGCGCCTTCTGGATACTTATCTGGCCTTGATTTTGGTCTATCTGGCCTTCACCCTTCCCTTCACCATCTGGTTCATGACCAAGTACTTCGACTTCATGCCTCCAGACCTGGAAGATGCGGCCATGGTGGATGGCTGCACCAGGTTTCAGGCCCTGACCAAGGTCGTTGTCCCCATTGTGGCCCCAGGAATAGCCGCTACTGGAGCGTTTGCCTTCCTCAATGCCTACAGCGAGTTCCTCTTTGCCGTGCTGCTCACCAAGACCATGGCCTCTAAGACCGTTCCCGTGGTCCTCAGTGCGGCAGCCATCAACTTCGATGTGAGTTACGCCCTGGCTTCGACGGCGGTAGTGCTGGCCATCATACCGCCCATAGCCTTTGCCCTCATCTTCCGCAACTACATCACCAGCGGCCTGAGCATGGCCTTCGGAAAGTAGCCAGCCAGGCTGGTTCTGCTCCGAAAATGTCACCCTGAGCGCAGCGAAGGGTCTCCTGCTCATGCAACCAGGAGATTCTTCGCTCCCCCTTCGCCTTCGCTCAGGGCAGGCTCCCTTCGCCTTCGCTCAGGGCAGGCTCTTTGGTCGCTCAGAATGACATTTTGTGCCTTGTGGTGGCCTGTCAGCCCATGATCACTGGCTGAGAAACAGCGAGAGGGGCAGGCCAAAAAGCCTGCCCCTCTTCCCCTCGGATAACCACAAGAGGTCGCCTTACTGGCTTTCCGTGGCCATTTGCAGCACGGCCTGCAGCCAGACCATCAGCGCCGACAATAAATCGGTCCCCTCTGAGGCCTGGGGTTCTTCCACCGCCGATGGCGTGGCCGCCGGCACCGTTTCCTTTATCTCCTCGGAGGGCGTGATCTGGTAGGCCTGCCCCTCCCAGACAAAGATCACCTGCGGGCCGAGGGCCAGATAACCGGCCACCACCGGTTCGGCGGCCAGCTCGAAGTAGCGTGCACTGCCGAAGACCACCCTGGTGACCTGCATCTTATCGGCGTCGAAAGCGGTATCCACCCAGATGCCGCTGCGGTAGATAAAAGTGCGCTCGCCCACGTGCCGCACGGCTTTGGCCTCTTCCACCGGCGCTCGCGCCGCGGCGCGCAGTTCCTGCCGTGCCCCGGCATCGGCCACAGCCTCAGCCCCGGAAACGGCCAGCGCCGGCGCTTCCATCGCCTTCTCCACCACCACCTCTTTTTCCACAACCACTGTAGCCAGAGGAACGGGCCTGCGGGGCGCCTCCACCACCGGCACGGCCTGCGGCTCCTCCACCAGGAACGAGGTATAGGGCGTGGCAATGCCGTAGCGCAGCGAGAGGCTGACCACCTCATCCACCAGCTCGGGGTCCTTGCCGTGCAGGCGGATCTGATCCAGCAGATAGCCGATCTTGCGCGTGGCCCACAGCCGGGCGATGAAGGGTTCGCCACCCTCCCGGCGGAAGGTGAGGTCCTCGTAGGTGAATCGCTGCGGTTTCTGGTTGACCTGGCCGCGGAGGGTGAGGATTGCCGGGCCGCCGGTGCGGTAGCGCCCCACGACCACGAGCTGCGTGCCGGCGAAAAGGTCAGGCAGCGGATAGGGGTACATCTCCTCCACGTGCACGCCACGGAAATCGAGCTCCAGGTCAGCCAATACCGGCATGCTCACCCTGGCGTAGAAAGCGGAGACCTCCTCTTCGATGGACTGGCCCGGCCTGACGTAAGCGCTGGCCCCGCGGTGCGCCTGGGCCAGGCCATCCAGGAGGACCGTGTTCACGTCATGGCCGACGCCGAAGGTGAAGAGCCGCACGTTCTTCCCCGCCTCACGGGCCACGTTGTCCATGATCGCCTGCGGTTCGATCACGCCCTCGGTGGGCAGGCCATCGGTGAGGAAAATGAGAATCGTCGGGCGTTTCGGGTCCACCAGCGCCAGCGCTTCCAGCAGGGCACGGTTGATGTCCGTGCCGCCGACGGCCTCCAGTTGTTTGACCCAACGCTGCGCCGCCTCCCGCTCGCTGGCCGGCTGCAATCGTCCAGCATACTGCCGCACGCCGGTGGAGAAGGCGATGATGTTGAAGCGATCCTCCGGCTGCAAGCTGTCGAGCACGAAAGCGAGCGCCGCTTTGGCCTGCTCGATCTTCTCGCCCCGCATGCTGCCGGAGATGTCCAGCACCAGCAACACATCTTTGGCCACCACCTCGGCCTGCTCAATCTCCACCTTGGGCGCTACCAGCAGCAAGAAGAAGCCATCCTCATCCTCCGGCCGGTAGCTCAGCAGGTTAAGGCCGATCTCCTCCTCGGCCACGCTGAAGTAGAGCTCGAAATCGCGGTCAGGCTTCACGTTGCTCTCCTCGTAGCCCACACGGGCGCGGGTGTCGCCCTGGCGGTCCACGGCAATGGAGTGGCTGGGCGAGTAGATGGCCTTCAACGCTTCTTTCGAGGTGATGTCCACGCTGATGGAGACGTCTTCGATGGGGCGGTTGGAGAAACGCTCGGTGTCCAGCGGGTAGCGATAGCGCAGCAATCCCCCCTCCAGCGGCAGGATTTCGCTGTAGGTCAGCTCGATGCGCCGCTCCTCGCCGGGCGGGATGGGGAAGATGCTGGCCTGGAAGGCCCCGCGGCCCACATACTCCAGCAGCGCCGGGTCTCGTTGCCGCCGCACGTACGATTCGTAGATGGCCCGCGCCTCCTCTTTCGTCAGCAGCTTGCCCTCATACTTCTCCCCCTCCACCCACATGGCGAACTCGGAGATGGTCGCTCCCTCCGGCAGGGGAAAGATATAGGTGCCTTCCACGGGGAAGTTGGCGTCGTTGACGAAGACCTGGTCCACGTGCGTGGTGACCACCTGATCTTCGATGGTCACGGTGACGCGGTGGTATTTGATGGTCAGCGGAAAGGTGCGCAAGGGCGGGCCCTCCGGCGGCTGGGGGATAATGATGCCATCGGCGTGGGCCGGTGCGGCCAAAGTCAACAACAGCACAGTTAGCAGGATGACTGATAGCTTCTTCATGGCTTCTCCTCCTCCGGGTTTCAGGATACAGGATACAAGATGCAGGATGCAAGATGCAAATCATCCCTTGCCTCCTGCTTTTTGCTTCTTGCCTTTCGCTTCTTGCCTCTTGCCATGTAGACGACAATGCATGGGAGAAAGTTCCCCCGGTCAATCTACGAAAACTCACATAACCAGGGGGGTCTTGGGGCATTCACCTGTATCGGCCGTAAGTGCGGGAGACCTCGACCAGCTTGAAGATGTTCTCAAAGGGGGTGTCTCGTGCGCACTGGTCGCCGGTGGAGAGAATGAAACCGCCCCCTGCGGCAGCCACGTCTATGAGCCTCCTGGCCTCTCGCTCCACGTCCTGAGGGCTGCCCCTGAGCATCAGGTCAAAGGTGTTGAGATTCCCCTTGAGGCAGAACCTGTCCCCATAACGCCGCTTGGCCTCGGCCATGTCCACATCTCCGCCCGGCGGGCCTTCGAGGGGCTCCATGACATCTACGTCGGGGTGAGCGTAGTTCACCTCCAGGATCCTGGCCGAGCGGCCGCAGGTATGCTGGTGACTGATGAGCCCTGCCCGCTTACAGGCGGCTGTCACCTCCTGCAAGTAGGGCAGGTTGTACTGGACATAGAAACGCAACGAGGTCATGCTGAGGCTGGAGGCCGAGCCCTGCAGATGAACCTCGTCGGCACCAGCCTGGATGTAAGCCTCCAATTCGGCCATACAGAACCTGGTGTAGAAGTCGAGGATCTCCCTCATCTTGGCGGGCTCATCGGCCAGATCATAGCTGACCTGTTCGACTCCTCCCTGCCGGATGTGGAACCACCAATCGAGGGGGAGGAAAAGCATGAGGGAATAGACCCCCAACTCGCCTAGCCTGTCCCGGTTGGGAAGGGTCAAATCGAACTCCCAGTCCTCACCCATGAGCCAGCGCAGGCGCGGCCAGTCGCGGTCTATGTCTTTGATCCACTTCCCCTGCGGCCAGGGAGGCTCGGCGACAGGATAGATATCCACCTTGCTCAAGGGTCCCAAGGGGGTATCCACCTCCGTCCGCACTACGATCCGAGCCGAGGTGCGTTCAACGATTTCGTTATGGAACATCCGGCTGGGGATCATGCCCCCGCACATCACCAGGGAAGCCATGGGCTCGTCTGGGGAGAAAAGGCGGGCGTTTCCTCCCTTCAGTTCATCGTAGATATACCAGCCGTCTATGCCGAAGAGCTTGATGGCCTCGATGTAAGCGTCGCCCAGGAAGGGCTGCTTATAGAGATACACGTCCCAAAAGGGCCTGCCGGTGAGCCTGGCCGGCACCATGTTGGAGATGTCTGGCGAGACAGGCACCCGGTCGGGGATCTCCCGCCGCATGGCCGCCAGCATCCGTTCCCTGGGAGTCATGACATCTTCCACGGTTTCTCCTTCGACCTTGGTTCATTTGTGATCCACTGAGACTGGGAAAGCTCACCGGCGAACAGGCGATACGGAGAAAGTAGGGGCGCAGCGGCGCTGCGCCCCTGCCGGCGCTTCCGGGCGTGCCGCTGCGCCCCTACCGGCGCTTCTTGGTGTAGAGGTCCAGGGTGACGGCCAGGATGAAAACAACACCCTTGATCACCTTCTGGTAATACGAGGAAATCTCCAGCAGATTGAGGCCGTTGTTGAGGGCGCTCATGATGAAGGCGCCGACCAGAGTGCCGCCCACACCGCCCACGCCACCGAAGAGGCTGGTGCCCCCCAGCACGGAAGCGGTAATGGCATCCAGCTCCAGCCCGGCAGCCACGTTGGGCTGCGCCGACCAGAGCCGGGCAGCCGTGATGATGCCCGCCAGGGCCGCCGTGAACCCGCTGATGACGTACACGGCCCCAGTGATGCGTTTGGTGTTGATGCCCGCCAGGCGGGCCGTCTCCTCGCCGCCGCCCACCGCATACACGTAGAGGCCGAAGCGCGTCCGGCTGAGCACCACATAGGCCAGGACGAAGATCACGGCCATCACAATGACCGGCACGGGAACAGGCCCCACGGTACCCGAGCCCCAGAAGGTGAATTCCTTGAGCATGATGGGGATGGTCCAGCCACGGGTGTAGACCAGAGTGAGGCCCCGCGCTATGGCCATCATGGCCAGCGTGGCCACAAAAGGCGGCAGGCCCCCTTTCACGATGAGCAACCCGCTCACCGCGCCCAGGCCCGCCCCCGTCAGCAAAGCCAGGAGCATGGCCAGGGTGATGGGCATGTTCTGTTTGACGATAAGGCCAGCCGAAAGGGCGCTGCTCAGAGCCACGATGGAACCCACAGACAGGTCTATGCCCGCCGTCAGCATGGTGAAGGTCATGCCCACGCCGGTAATGGCCACCACGGCGGTGTGCAAGGCGATGTTGAGCAGGTTGGACAGGCTCAGGAAACGCTCGGAGAGCAGGGCCAGGAGCAGGCACAACCCGATCAGGATGAAGAAAACGTTGAACCGGCGCAGGATGTCCACGGGCCGGCTAAGCCTGACGGCGGTCATTGTTCCTCTCTCCTCCGGCAGCGTACCACATGATCTCGTCCTGACTGGCCTCGGCGCGGGTGAACTCCGCCACCACCTCCCCCTCATGCATGACCAGGATGCGGTCACTGATGCCCAGGATCTCCGGAAGCTCCGAGGAGATCATGATGATGCCCACCCCCTGGCGGGCCAGTTGCCCCATCAGGGCGTGGATCTCCGCCTTTGCCCCCACGTCAATGCCCCGCGTGGGCTCGTCCAGGATCAGCACCTTGGGGTTCAGACTGAGCCATTTGGCGATGACCACCTTCTGCTGATTGCCGCCGCTCAGGTTCCTCACCCGCTGCCGCAGGCTGGGCGTGCGGATGTCCAGACGCTGCACATACTCCTGAGCCAGGCCCGCCGCCCGTCGAAAATCCACAAACCCCAGCCGCGAGACCTTGTCCAGGGCGCTGATGGTGATGTTCTGGCGCACGGCCATGTTCAGGAAGAGCCCCTGGGCAGCGCGCTCCTCGGGCACAAAGCCGATGCCCAGGGCAATGGCCTTCTGTGGCGAGTCGATCCTGACCGGCTGGCCATCGAGCCAGATCTCCCCTTCGTCCACCGCATCAATGCCGAAGAGGGCCCGCGCCAGCAAAGTGCGCCCCGCACCCACCAGGCCAGCCAGCCCCAGGATCTCCCCACTGTACAACTCCAGGCTGACGTTGCGCAGATCGCGGCCCCGCGATAGCCCCTCCACGCGCAGGACCTGCTCCCGCCGCGCTACCTCTTCCTTGGGATACATCTCGCGCAGCTCGCGGCCCACCATCATGCGCACCACCTGGCCCATGTCCACTTCCCCCACAGGAGCCACGCCGACAAGCTGGCCATCGCGCAACACGGTCACGCGATCGGCAATGGTGAACACCTCCTCCAGGCGATGGGAGATGAAGATGATGGTCACCCCGTGGGCCTTGAGGGAACGCATGAGCTCAAACAGGATTTCCGTCTCCCGCTCGCTGAGCGCCGAGGTGGGCTCGTCCATGACCAGGATGTCGGCGTTCAGCGACAGGGCCTTGGCAATTTCCACCATCTGCCGCTGGGCAATGGTGAGATCGGCGACGAGCATCGCCGGGTCCACATCAATGTTCAGCCGCCCCAACTGCTGGCGAGCTTCAGCGTAGAGCGCAGGCCAGTTGATGAAGCCGGGGAGGGCCCCTCGCGGCTCGCGGCCCAGATAGATATTCTGCCCTACATTCAGATAGGGGATGAGGGCCAGCTCCTGATGGATCATGCTGATCCCCAGGGCCAGCGCCCGGGCGGGACTGTCAATCTCGGTGGGCTGCCCGCGCAGGATGATGGTGCCGCTGTCCTTGGGCACAGCACCGGTGAGGATCTTCATCAGCGTGGACTTGCCCGCCCCGTTCTCCCCCACCAGGGCATGGATCTCCCCTTGCCTCACCTCAAAGGTCACATCATCCAGCGCCTGCACGCCGGGGAAACTCTTGCTGATATGCTCCATGACCAGGACAGGGGCATCATGGGGCATGACACGACCTCCCGATTGCGGAATGTCCAATCTGTGATCGGCCAGGGTTCAAACGGTGATGCCTGGCCTCCATGGATAAAGTGAGGGGTAGGCGAGGCTATCACACTGAGTGCCTCACCTACCCCTCGCCGAACTGCTGTTTACTTGACCGTCTCCGGCGTCACCAGCGAGAGCGGCACGGGCACATACGGTTCCACGGCTTCGCCGCGCAGGTACTTGGCCGCAAACTCCACGCTCAGCCGACCCATCTCCGCCGGCTGCTGCGCTATCGTCGCCGCCAGCTTCCCCGCCTTCACCGCCGCCACCGCATCGTCTATGGCGTCAAAGCCAATGAAGATGATCTCACCGGCCCGACCCGCTGCCTCCGCCGCCTCAATCGCCCCCAGAATCATCTGGTCGTTGTGCGCAAACACCCCGTCTATCTCCGGCTGCGCCGCCAGGATGTTCTCAAACACCGCCAGCCCCTTCGCCCGATCGTAGTCCGCCGTCTGGCGTGCCACTACCTCGATGCCCGGATAGCCAGCGATCACCTCGTTGAACCCCTGGCCACGCTCCCGCGCCGACGAGGTGCCGGTGATGCCCTCCAGCTCCACCACCTTGCCCTTGCCACCCAGCAGCTCCGCCAGCTTCTCCCCGGCCATCTTGCCTCCGGCCACGTTGTCCGAGGCGATGTGCGACACGATCACACCACCCGCCGCCGCCCGGTCCACCGTGAACACCGGAATGCCCGCCGCATTGGCCTTCTCAATCGAAGGCACTACCGCCTCGGCATCCGTCGGATTGATCAGCAAGGCATCCACCTTCTTGGCAATCAGGTCCTCCAGGTTGGCCGCCTCCTTGGCCGGGTCGTTCTCGCAGTCCACGACGACCAGCTTGACGCCCACCCTGGCTGCCGCTTCCTCCGCTCCCTCCTTCAGGGTGACGAAGAAGGGGTTGTCCAGCGTGGAGAGGGACAGGCCCAGGGTGAACTCCTTGGCTGCCGGCGCCACGCCCAGCGATTCAGGAGTGACCAGGGTCAGCGGCACGGGCACATACGGTTCCACGGCTTCGCCGCGCAGGTACTTGGCCGCAAACTCCACGCTCAGCCGACCCATCTCCGCCGGCTGCTGCGCTATCGTCGCCGCCAGCTTCCCCGCCTTCACCGCCGCCACCGCATCGTCTATGGCGTCAAAGCCAATGAAGATGATCTCACCGGCCCGACCCGCTGCCTCCGCCGCCTCAATCGCCCCCAGAATCATCTGGTCGTTGTGCGCAAACACCCCGTCTATCTCCGGCTGCGCCGCCAGGATGTTCTCAAACACCGCCAGCCCCTTCGCCCGATCGTAGTCCGCCGTCTGGCGTGCCACTACCTCGATGCCCGGATAGCCAGCGATCACCTCGTTGAACCCCTGGCCACGCTCCCGCGCCGACGAGGTGCCGGTGATGCCCTCCAGCTCCACCACCTTGCCCTTGCCACCCAGCAGCTCCGCCAGCTTCTCCCCGGCCATCTTGCCTCCGGCCACGTTGTCCGAGGCGATGTGCGACACGATCACACCACCCGCCGCCGCCCGGTCCACCGTGAACACCGGAATGCCCGCCGCATTGGCCTTCTCAATCGAAGGCACTACCGCCTCGGCATCCGTCGGATTGATCAGCAAGGCATCCACCTTCTTGGCAATCAGGTCCTCCAGGTTGGCCGCCTCCTTGGCCGGGTCGTTCTCGCAGTCCACGACGACCAGCTTGACGCCCACCCTGGCTGCCGCTTCCTCCGCTCCCTCCTTCAGGGTGACGAAGAAGGGGTTGTCCAGCGTGGAGAGGGACAGGCCCAGGGTGAACTCCTTGGCTGCCGGCGCCACGCCCAGCGATTCAGGAGTGACCAGGGTCAGCGGCACGGGCACATACGGTTCCACGGCTTCGCCGCGCAGGTACTTGGCCGCAAACTCCACGCTCAGCCGACCCAT
>JARYMM010000043.1 GCA_029907105.1 Anaerolineae bacterium
TCTTGGAGTTGACGCAAAATCCTGAGCAAGTGCTAAGCATCGTCCGCGGACACGCATAACTTTTGCAGTTCTATTTAGGATAAAAACTACAGAACACATGTTCTTCACCTCAAACCCGATATGAGCCACCGGACTTATACCTGACCTGGATACCCGGTAAACAAATACCGGATACGATTGTGCCGGAGCCGGGGAACCCCCAGGCGCTGAACCGGTACGCACTCTGCAGCCTGGATTCGCCCCCTGAGCCTCTTAACCCCACTCCGTCTCCTCACTATGCCTCCATTGGCCTCTGACCCTACCTATAGTCCTACCCTCCAGTCACTCAGCGCCGCTGCGCAAACCCAAGCACTGCTGCAGCTTGACGCGAACAGGCTTCGGGGTTATAATCTGTGCAGCGTAAATTACCCTCAGGACAGGGTGTCATCATGCCTAACATGTCTCTCCGCAAACGGGTTTCCTCCCTCCGTGACAGCTTTCGCCAGCGCTTCGGCAGCGAGCCTGCCGTCGTGGTCCGAGCCCCCGGACGGGCCAACCTGCTGGGCGAGCACACCGATTACAACGACGGTTTCGTGCTGCCCATCGCCATTGACCGCAGCGTGCTCTTCGCCGCCGCACCGCGGGCCGACCGGCAGGTCGTCCTCCACGCCCTGGACCTGGACGCCAGCACGGCCTTCAGCCTGGACGATCTGGCCCCCAGCTCCGCCCAGCCCTGGAGCAACTATCAGCGCGGGGTGGCGCATTTCCTGCAGGCTCGCGGCTACCGCCTGCAGGGCCTGAACGCCGCCCTCACCAGCGACGTGCCTATCGGCTCCGGGCTCAGCTCTTCCGCCGCCGTGGAGGTGGCTGCGGCCTTCGCTTTCCGCGCCTTGAACGCGCTGGACATCTCCCTGCCCGACCTGGCCCTGGTCTGCCAGCAGGCCGAGCATGAGTTCGCCGGCGTGCCCTGCGGCATCATGGATCAGTTCGTCAGCGCCCTGGGGCGGCGGGGTCATGCCCTGTTGCTGGACTGCCGCAACCTGGCCTACGAGCATGTGCCTCTGCCCGCCGGTGTGCGCGTCGTGGTCTGCGACACGGGCGTGCGGCGGGAGCTGGCCGGCTCTGAGTACCGCGTGCGCCGCGCCCAGTGCGAGGAAGCGGTGCGGCACCTGCAGGCCGTGCTGCCGGGCGTCCAGGCCTTGCGGGATGTAACGCCTGAACAGTTGGCGGAGCACCGCGCCCTGCTGCCCGAGGTGGTGTACCGCCGCGCCCGCCACGTCGTCCTGGCGACGGCCCGCATGGGCCAGGCGGTGGCCGCGCTGCGCCTGGGCGATGCAGTGGCCTTCGGCCAGGCCATGCGGGACTGCCACGCCAGCCTGCGCGACGACTACGAAGTCAGTTGCCCGGAGCTGGAGGCGCTGGTGGATGCCGCCAACGAGGTGGAAGGCTGCTACGGCAGCCGGCTGACCGGCGCCGGTTTCGGCGGCTGCACGGTCAGCCTGGTGGCCGCCGATGCCGTAAGCGAGTTCGAGCGGCACGTCGTGCAACGCTACCGGCAGCAGACGGGCCGGGAGACCACGGTCATCGTCTGCGCGGCGGAGGATGGTGTGGGGGCGATCTGAGACAAGGAGACAGGGAGATGGGGAGACCTGGAGAAGCCCGGCCCTCCCGGCGACGGCCGGCGGCGATGGCCGGGCTGCTCGTCCTGCTCGCCGCAGGCATTCTCTACGCGCTGACGCTGGACAACGGCCTGCGGCTGGCCGAGTTGCAGGGCGGCGACCTCATCACCCACCAGTACGCGCAGGTGCAGGCCCGCCCCTCCAACGCTCCGGGTTACCCCCTCTACACTATGGGCGGCTGGCTGTGGTTTCGCCTGGGCCGGCTGCTCCTGGGCCAAACCGCCAACCCCGTCCCTATCCTCTCCAGCTACTCCACCTTCTGGGCCCTGCTGGCTCTGGCCCTGTTGTACCTGCTCTGCCTGGACGTGACGTGGGGCCACTGGCCGCTGGCAGCGCTGTGCACGGCCTTCTACGCCGTCACCTACTTCTTCTGGTACTACGGGGTGACCACGGAGCAGTACACCTCGGCGGTGGCGCAGACGCTGGCCATGGTCTGGCTGGCCTTCCGCTGGGAACAGGTTGCAGGTTCCAGGTTGCAGGTTGCAGGTTCAGAGTGCAGGGATCAGGGGGGTGATCGTTACCTGTTGTTGTTGGCCTTGCTGACGGGCATCGGGTTGGCGCACATGGTCACGGTGCTGCTCATCGTGCCGCCGCTCGTGTGGTTCGTGCTGCGCTGTCGGCCGGATGTGCTCAGGCGTCCAGGGCTCATCGTCCGCTGCGCGGGGCTGGCATTGCTGCCACTGCTGAGCTACCTGTTCGTCTATGTGCGTGGGGCGCAGCACCCGGAATGGCGCGGCGCAGGGGAATGGCCCAGCACCTGGGCCTGGTTCTGGCAGTTCGTGAGCACCGCCCAGGGCCGCCAGGAGTTGACCTGGGCGCTGCGGCCTCTGTGGACGTCAGAGTTCCCCAGCCTGATCTGGGGCGAGCTGACCTGGGCCGTGCTGGTGCTGGGACTGGTGGGGATCAGGCTCCTGGGCAGACAACGGGCGGCGTTGCTCTACACCACGCTGGGGCTGTACTTCGTTTTCTGCTGGGTGGACCGGCTGGGCAACTGGTATCAGGTGATCATGCCCGCCTACCCGTTGGTGATCCTGGGCCTGGCCGCGGTCACCAGCCGTATCTGGTGGGTGGCGGGAGGTCGGCTGGCGGGACGGATGGGCCGTCTCAGGTTTCAGGTTTCAGGTTCGAAGGTTCGGGCGGTTGTGCGCGGCGCACTTATCGCGGGGCTGTTGGCGCTGATCGCCTGCCGCTTCGCCTTGTCCTATCCTCGCGCCGATAGCTCGAACCGGCCGGAGGACGATGGGCTGGAACCCGGCCGGGCCATCCTGGCCGATGCGCCTGCAGCGCGGGCGGCCGTGTTGGGCAACTACGGGGAAAGTGTCTCGCTGCGCTATCTCACCGACATCTGGGGGCTGCGACCGGACGTGACCGCCGTGAGCAGTGCAGAGGCGCGCCGCCTTCTCGCTGAGGGCAGCCGCCCTGTGTACGTCACCGTCAGCGCCGCCCCTCTCGTCTGGAGCGAGGTGTCCTCTGATGTCCGCTTCTCTTCGGCCGGCCTGACACTGGTCGCCTTGCGCCTTCAGCCGCAAACAGAGATTCCGACGATGCAGCATGCTCTGGTCCGTGATCTGGGGGATAATCTGCGCTTCCTCGGCTACGACCTCCAGCCTGAGCGGCCTTCGCTCGCCCTCTATTGGCAGGCCACAGGTCCTATCATTCACGACTGGTCTATCTCCGTGCGGCCTACCCGCGCCGGCGAGTTCCTCTTCGATGAGCGGGGCTTGATCCAGTTCGACCATCAACACCCCGTCCATGGGCTGTACCCTACCAGCGGCTGGGTGAGCGGCGAGGTGGTGCGGGACGACTATGCGCTTTCCCTGCCGTCCGGCCTCCAGGCGGATGGTATCGTCGTCATGGTTTACCGGCCTGTTGCCGGTGGCTTCCAGAACCTGGGACAGGTGGAGCTGGCCTGGCCGCCATGAGAGGTCTATGCAAAGCAAACGCCCCTTCCAGGAAGGGGCGTGCAGGCATTCCGGCGGGTGGGGGATTATCAGACCTCGTCGTCGAGTTCCTCCACGGCCTCGACAGCCTCCGCCGGGGCTTCGGCAGGGGTTTCCGGCTCCTCCTCCCGCCTGACTACCACGACGACCTCCGGCGCGATGTCGGTGGCCAGTCGGATCGTCACGGGGTGATCCCCCAGCGTCTTGATGGGGCGGTCCAGCACGATGCGTCGCCGGTCCACCTCCTCCCCCGTGGCTTCCTGGATGGCCTCGGCGATGTCGCTGCTGGTGATGGAACCGTAGAGGCGGTCTCCTTCGCCGGCCTTGACGACGAAGGTGAGGGTCAGGCCGTGGATCTTGTCCGCCAGCACCTCGGCCGCACTTCGCTCGCGGGTCCGTTGCCTCTCGGCGGTGCGCTGGATGTCGGCAACCTGCTTGCGTGCCGATTTGGTAGCCACGATGGCCAGACCCTGAGGGATCAGGTAGTTGCGGCCGTAGCCATCGGCCACACGTTTGATCTGCCCGGCCATTCCCAGGCCGGGTACGTCCTGCGTCAGAATCACGTCCATGGGTGGTGTATCCTCCTCAATATAAAGCCGCTGGACGGGCGCAATCAGACGCTCGTCACGGCAGCACGACAGCGGTGAGCTCAGCGTTGCTGCCGCCTGCGCTGACCACACTACACTCCTGCAGGCACTCTCTCGCTCAGGATCAAGTTGGCAACAGGCAGGGTCAGCACCTCGAGTCGCGATAAGTCAACAAATGTGCTGGCATCCTCGATCTCGATGCCAATGACACGGTTGTGCTCGTCAAAGTCAAATACGATACCGGGCGCGACTTCCTCGGACTCCACACTGACTCCGCTGGCAAGCTTGATATAGAGCATGTCCCCATCGGGGTAATATTGAAATACCATACCGAACCCTCATGACTCGGGCCTGAAGCGGCGATCTAGAAAAGCGTTATGTACGGTTTCTCCGTCTGGCTCGGTGACAACCCTGAGATACTTGCCAAGCTCCGGAATGACCCCCCAATAGCGAAGGCGTCCGTTGGCTTGCTTTTCTATGTGGATGGGATTGCGCAGAACGTGTTCAATCCACTCCGCTTTCAGATAGGGTCGGCGAGCCATGACGCTGGTGATGAAGTAATCTGTCGTTTTCATCGGCCGCTCTTTGACCAGGATCTCTTACATCTTACAACAAGACTGCCGAATTGCCAAATCCTGCGCCTGAACTCGGCTTGCGCAGCGATTGGGCGCAAGCCACAACATGTAGGGGGTGGGAGATGAGCGAGGGGGTACCCCTCGTGCTCCCCGGGCTTCCGCCGCGCACGCCCCTGCGCTTGGCCTTGGGCAGTGAACAGCGCCGTTGCTCCGGCGACGTTTTGGTGTTATAAGTGTTGATGGTCTGTCAGGTCACAGGGGACTGCCGCAAGAGTCGCCGGCCAGGGAGGATTTTCATGTCTGCTTCTGATGCTCAACACCAACCCTTTGCAGAAGAGAAGCTCTCGGTGGGGACAAAGATTGCCTATGCCATCGGCGACCTGGGCAATTCGGTGGGACCGGGCACCGTAATCCCCTTCTGGTATCTCTACTTTCTCACCGATGTGGCCAGGCTGGACCCGGCACTGGCCGGGCTGGCCCTGCTCATCGGCAAGATCTGGGATGCGGTCAACGATCCCCTGGTGGGCTTGCTCTCCGATCGCACCCGCACCCGATGGGGGCGGCGGCCCTACCTCCTCTTCGGGGCCATCCCCTACGGCGTCACCTTCGCCCTGCTCTGGATCGTGCCGCCCATCCAGAACCAGCTCTTGCTCTGCCTCTATTTTGCCTTCATGTACATCCTTTTCGACACCGCTTTCACCATCGTCGGTTGCCCCTACGCCGCCCTGACCCCCGAACTGACCCTGGATCACGACGAACGCACGTCGCTGACCACTTACCGCATGTTCGTGTCTATCGCCGGTGGCCTGCTCTCGGCCCTGATCCTCGGCCTGTTTGTCTTCCCGGCCTTTCCTGACCAGCGCACCGCCTTCAAGGTCATCGGCCTCCTGTGTGGCCTCATCTTCATCCCTCCAGTGTTCATCACTTTCTTCGGCACGCGGGAGCGGGCCGAGTTTCAGGCCGGTGAAGCGATCGGCCTGGCCGAAAGCCTGCGCTTCCTGCTGCGCAACCGCGAATGGCTGTATATCCTGGCCATCAGCCTGCTGAGCTGGATGCCGGTGGACATCGCCTCGGCGGTGTTCGCCTACTTCCTCGTCTACTGGACGAGGATGGGCGAGGATGAAGCCTCCCTGGTGCAGGCGGTCATCCTGGCCAGCGCCACCCTGTTCCTGCCCCTGGTGCTGTGGATGGGCCGGAGGCTGGAAAAGAAGACCGCCTACATCATCTCCACGGTTTCCTGGATCGTCTTCATGCTGGTTATCCTGCTCGTTCCGCCGGGGGCAAAACTGCCCGCTTACATCATCGCTTTCGGCGTCGGCCTCGGCGTCAGCAGCGCCCACGTCCTGCCCACTGCCATGAGCCCTGACGTGATCGAGGTGGACGAACTGATGAGCGGGCAGCGTCAGGAGGGCATCTACGCCGGCGTCAGCGTTTTCGTGCGCAAGCTGTCCACAGGGCTGGTACTGGCGGCCATCGGCCCTGTGCTGGCCTGGTCCGGCTATGTGGAGAATGCTCCTCAGCAGACCCCTCAGGCGCTGACCGCCATCCGCATGCTCATCTCCGTTGTCCCGGCGCTGATCCTGCTGGCCTCCGTCTGGGTGGCCTGGCGCTATCCCCTCACCCGTCAGAGACACGCCGAGATCCAGGCGGAGCTACGACGGCGGCGGGCAATCGCCTGAGAGGGGAGACAAAGGGACAGGGTGATGGGGAGACGAGGAGAGGAGGAGCAGAGGGTATGGAACGAGAGGCGGTGTTGGGCGTGGCTATATCATCGGAAGAAGCGAAAGCGGTCTTTACCCGGCGGCGGTGGGCGATGCTGGCCGCCCTGGGCTTCGGCCACTTCATTGACCAGGGGGAAGGCCAGGCCATGGCCATTCTCTTCCCCGTCATCAAACAGTTGTGGGGCCTCTCCTACGCCAATCTGGGTCTCATCGCCACCGCCCGCAATATGCTGCAAACGGTCTCCATGCCCTTTTGGGGCTACACCGCCGACCGTTTGCGCCGCAAATGGGTCATCTTCTTCGGCACCGGCGTCTGGGGGTTATGGACGCTGGCCTGCGGCCTGGCCCTGAACTTCGATCAGCTCTTCTGGCTGCGGGTGCTCTCAGGACTGGGTCTGGGCTGTCTGATGCCTGCTTCCTTCTCCCTCATTGCCGACCTCTTCGGCCCTCGCGAGCGGGGCCGGGCCGTGGGCGTGCTCTACGCTGTGGGCACGCTGGGCATCATCGTGGGCATCCTGGGGCTGGGATTGACCGCCCGGCCTCATCTCTGGCGCTACGGCTTCGTCAGCCTGGGGCTGGCCAGCGTGCTGTCGGGGGTGGTGATCGCCCTGGTGGTGCAGGAGCCGCCGCGTGGGGCGGCGGAGCCGGAACTGGCTGCCTCTATCACCTACGAGGCGGCGCAGCGCTTCACCATCCGTCCCGCCGACCTCCTGAAAGTGGTGCGCATCCCCACCCTGTGGGTGGCCTATGCCGAGGGCGTCTTCGGCCTCATGCCCTATGTGGTGATGGGCTCGATGATGAACACCTGGCTGGTGGAGGTCAAAGGCATGGCTGCCCACCTGACGCTGAGCCATGCGCGGGGTAGTGCCCCGCTGATGGCCGCGGGCATCGCTGCCGGCGCCATTTTCGGCAGCCTGCTGGGAGGCAACCTGGGGGACTGGCTGGACCGCCGCTGGCCTCGCTATGGCCGGGTGCTGGTGGGGCAGTTCTCCATGCTCAGCGGCGTGCCTTTCGGTGTCCTCATCCTGACCTCCAACCTGTGGGGGTGGGGCTTCTTCGGCCTGGCCTTCTGCGCGGCCATCTTCACCAACTGGACCGCACCAGGCAGCCTGCAACCGATCCTCCAGAGCGTGGTGCCGCCGGAGCTGCGCAGCAGCGCCTATTCCTCGCTCAAGTTCGTTGAAGGGGGCATCTCGGCCCTGGCCGGAGTGCTGGCCGGCAGCCTGGCCGACCGTCTGGGGCTGACGATGGCCCTGCTGTACACCATCCCCCTGCCCTGGCTTATCGGCGGGCTGATCTACGGCTTGCTCTACATCGTCTATCCTCAAGACGCCGCCCGCCTGCGGGAGCAGATGCGGCAGAGAGCGGACACGTTGGTGGGTCGGTAGATGGGTACATTGCCCCCTCCCCTTCACCGCTTCGCGGCGTGGGGTGGGGGCACCGTACCAGCATACCAATCACAATGTGCTTGCAACGCGCAAATGGGGCAGAGCGGGTCGCGGGCCCTACACACCCTCCGCCCGTGGGTGATAAGGTTGAGATGCAGGGGGTAGTAGACCTCGGCGGGAACCAGCGCTTCCCACACCGCCTGCGCCTGTTCGCGGCTGGTCTCGGGCGAGACGATGCCCAACCGCTGGCTGAGGCGGTGTATGTGGGTGTCCACAGGGAAGACGGGCCGGCCAAAACAGAAAAGCAGCACGATGGCTGCGCTCTTGGGGCCGATCCCCTGCAACGAGGTGAGCCATCCCTTCGCCTCCTCCAGTGGCAGGTCGGCCAGGAAATCCAGGTCGAATGCCCCCCGCTCCTCCAGGATGCGCTGCAAAGCCTCCTGGATGCGCGGCGCTTTGATGTCCGCCAGCCCCCCGGAGCGGATGGCCGCCGCCAGTTCCTCCGTCGGCGCGGCAACCACAGCTTCCCAGGTTGGATAGCGGGCCTTGAGCTGCTCGAAGGCGCGATGCGAATTGACGTCGCTGGTGTTCTGGGAGAGGAAGGTGAGCACCAGCTCGCTCAGGGGATCGTAATGCCGCCGCCAGGCGGGCTGGCCGTACTCCTCCACGAGCAGGCGGTAGATGGCCTGCGCTTTGGCATGCAACCTGTCATCTGATGACATCGGTCGTCCTGCGATCCCTTCCTGGACACGGACGAACATGGATTTTGCGGACAGAGATGGGGAAAATCCATGAGCGAAGCCCGTGTCTATCCGTGTCCTGTCCCTTGTCGGTTGAAGGCGAAGCGTCGCCGGAATTATAACACAAGCCCGGCCACTGACAACATTGCGCGATCCGCCGTTTTGCAGTATAATATAGATGGTGGATCGAGCGATGATGACGTTTGAGGATTTGCTGCAAAAGCTGCCCCCCAATATGCCGCCGAAGGATGTCGAGCTGATCCGCGCCGCCTACGAGATGGCTCGTACAGCGCACGCGGGGATGGCCCGCGCCAATGGCGAAGCCTTCGTCACGCACCCCCTGAACGTCGCTGCCATTCTGGCCGACCTGCACATGGATGCGGAGACCATCGCCGCCGCCCTGCTGCACGATGTCCCCGAGGACACGGAGTATACCTCTGAGGACATCCGCAACGCCTTTGGCCCGCATGTAGCCAGTCTGGTGGACGGCGTCACCAAGCTGGAGCAGATCGAACAGTCGGCCAACCTGCCGCGCGACCTGCAAAGGGCGGAGAGCCTGCGCAAGTTGCTTCTGGCCATGGTGGATGACGTACGGGTGGTGTTGATCAAGCTGGCCGACCGTCTGCATAACATGCAGACCCTGGGCGCCCTGCCGCCGGAGAAGCGTCAGCGCATCGCCCAGGAAACCATGGACATCTTCGCCCCGCTGGCCAACCGTTTGGGCATCTGGCAGATCAAATGGCAATTGGAGGACCACGCTTTCCGCCATCTGCAGCCGGACATCTACAAAGAACTGGGGGCTCTGCTGGTGCAGCGGCGGGCAGAGCGCGAACAGTATGTCCAGAAGGTCATCAGCATCCTGCAGCAGGCGCTGGCCCAGGAGGGCATCGAAGCGGAAATCTCCGGCCGCCCCAAGCACATCTACAGCATCTGGCGCAAGATGCAGCGCAAGGGCATTGGCTTCGATCAAATCTACGACATACACGGCGTGCGGGTGATCGTGCCCGAGGTGCGCGATTGCTATGCGGCGTTGGGGGTGGTGCATACCCTGTGGCCGCCCATTCCGGGGGAATTCGACGACTACATCGCCACGCCCAAGGACAACATGTACCGCTCCCTGCACACGGCCGTGGTCGGCCCGGATGGCCATTTCCTGGAAGTGCAGATCCGCACCCCGGAGATGCACCGCATGGCCGAATACGGCATTGCCGCCCACTGGCGCTACAAAGAACCGGGCGTCAAACAAGACCGCGTCTTCGAGGACAAAATCGCCTGGTTACGTCGGGTCCTGGACTGGCGGGAAGAGGTCACCGATGCCTACGAATTCGTGGACTCGCTGAAGACCGATGTCTTTCAGGATCGGGTGTACGTGTTCACGCCCAAGGGGGACATCATTGATCTGCCTGCCGGGTCCACGCCCATTGACTTCGCCTACCACGTGCACACAGAGGTGGGGCATCGCTGCCGCGGGGCGCGTGTGGACGGCAGATTGGTTCCCCTGAATTATCAACTGGAGAACGGCGACCAGGTGGAGATCATCACGGCCAAGCGGGGCGGGCCAAGCCGCGACTGGCTCAATCCCAACCTGAACTATGTGAAGACCTCCCGCGCCCGCAGCAAGATCCGCCGCTGGTTCCGCCAGTTGGACAGGGAACAGAATATCGCCGCGGGCCGCCAGGTGTTGGAAAAAGAGCTGCGCCGGCTGAACATCAGCATGAGCCACGAGGATATCGCCGCGCGCTTTGGCTTCGAAAAGGTGGATGATTTCCTGGAGGCCGTGGGCTACGGTGGGATCAACAGCCAGCAACTGGCCACCAAAGTGCTGGAGCTGGAGCGGGAACGACAGGCAGAGGAGGAAGAGGCTGCCCTGCCGGTGGAATTGCCCCGCAAGCGCGCCCCAGCCCTGACGGCGGAGGGCCTGAAGGTGCGAGGCACAGGGCATCTGATGACCACGCTGGCCCGCTGCTGTAACCCCTTGCCTGGCGATGGCATCATCGGCTATATCACGCGTGGCCGCGGCATCACCATCCATCGGTTGGATTGCCCCAATGTCCTGGCCAGCCGCGAGCCGGAGCGCCTGATCGAAGTGGAATGGGGCGAGGCGGCGCCCACCTACCCGGTGATGATCAGCGTGCGCGCCTACGATCGCCCCGGCCTGCTGCGGGACATCACCACCCTGGTGGCCAATGAGGACGTGAACCTGGCCCAGGCGGCGGCTACCGTCAATCCGGAGGATAATACCTCGTTGATCACGGCGACATTGGAGGTCAGCAGCGCAGCGCAACTGGCGCGCATCCTGGCCAGGATAGAAGGATTGCCCAACGTGCTGGAGGCGCACCGCGAGTTGATGTGACTTTCAGCACATGGCGACAAAAAGGGCACTGCCCGCTCTGGCCACCCAGACGGGCAGTGCCCTTTCGATTCCATTCTGCGCTCGTAACTACGTAACTACCTGCCCTGTCACTGCGAGCAAAGCGAAGCAGTCTCCTGGGATCAAAACAGGCGCCCCTTCGGGGCTCGCAATGACGCCAACCCACCACTATATCTCACATTGCGAGGCCGAAGGTAGGCAGTTGTCTGCGCTCTCTACTGCGGCGATAGTCGGGCAGGCGTTGGTGTGGGAGGCACCTTGTCCGCCGTCCAGAAGCGCTCGATGTTCGCTGTCTGCTTCTGCTCCTGTAGCCAATCGTCAAAAGCCTGGCTGCGGCGTTGGCCGAGTGTGAACTCGTCCACTTCCCGGGCGGGGTCTTTGCCCAACACCTCGACGATATGATAGCCGTAGGTGGTGGTGAAGGGCTTGCTGACCTCCCCCACCGGCAGGCTGAAGGCCACCGCCTCGAATTCCGGCAGCATGCGGCCGCGTCCGAACCAGCCCAAATCGCCTCCCTTTTCCTTGCTGCCAGGGTCATCGGACAGTTCGCGGGCCAGGGCGGCGAAATCCTCGCCCGCCTGCAGGCGGTTGAAAACCTCCTGGGCTTGCTCTTCTGCCGCTTTCCTGGCCGCCTCCTTGTCTTCCGCTGCGGCCTCAGGGCTGATGAGGATGTGCCGTGCCCACACCTGCTCTTCGGTGGTGGGTACCTGCTCGCCGATGCGGGCGCGCACTTTCTGCTCCAGCAAGGTAGTCTCGACCAGGCGACGGAAGTCTGCCTCGCTGAAGCGGTAGGATTGGGCAAGCTGCTGCAGGGTCGTGGCATAGCTTTGCTGGAACTCCGCCTCGCTCATCGGTCGGACGGTCGGCCGGGGGGTGGCGGTGGCCGTGGTCACCCGCGTCGTGGTGATCCCATCGCTGCCGGTGATCACCTCGGTGCGGGTGATCACCGCCGGAGTGACCACGGGGGTGGGCGTGGGATGGCGCACGTAACCGAATTGCCGTTCGATCTCCTCCTGCAGTTCCGCCTCGCTAACCTGCAAGCCTTCCACGGCAGCCTTTTGCCGGATCAGCTCCTCCTCAATCATCTGCTCCAGCACCTGCTGGCTCAGGCCGTTCGGGTCCTCAAGTTGTGAGCGCAACTGAGCGATTTGCTGTTCGAAGAGGCCTCCGCTTTCCTCGCCGGAGCTATATTGAGACTGGAGCTGTTGCCATTGGGTGAGTTGTCTCTGCAGGCTGTCCCATTCGAACAGCACGCGCTTCTGGAAGTCGTCGGTACGGATCTTGACGCCGTTGACCAGGGCCACCGGCGAACCGGGCTTGACGACGAACTCCTGGACAAGAGCGGCAATCAGCAAGCCAACGATCACCACCGTCACCGCCCCCAGGCCGATGAGCAAGGCGCGATTCTGCCGCCTGGCCTGTCGGCGGCGCATGATCTGCTTACGGGTCAGGCCATTGTCCACGACCCGGGCTTTCTTTTGCTTGGGCATCTCTGTAGTCGCTCTGCTTGCTGAAGGTGCGAGGCTGATACGACGTCAGCCCCGCTGAGGCTGAACGTGCTGGCTGCTGTAGGGCAGCAGGGCGAGATGGCGGGCCCTCTTGATGGCTTTGGCCAGGGCGCGCTGATGTTTGGCGCAGGTGCCGGTGGTGCGCCGTGGGCGTATCCTGGCGTGCTCGGTGAGATAACGCTGCAGCAGCTCCGCGTCCTTATAGTCAATCACCTTGCTGCGGTCTGTGCAGAAGGTGCACTCTCTGCGCCGTCTGACATACGCCTGGCGCTGTTCTTCTTCGTTCTCTGTTTCTTGATAATCGGCCAAGAGATACCTCCAAAACCTCAGTGAAATCCCGCCGTCAGCGGGTTAGAGCCTTCCGACAATGCTCCTGGCCGGTCTCAGTACATCACGATTTGTTCCTGCTGGATCGTCAGACTTGTCCTGAGCGAAGTGAAGGATCCAGCAGCCTGGCGGCGGATCCTTCACGGAGCCTGCCACGCTGCCCACCACGCTCCGCTCGCAGCGTTGGTGCGGGACAGGTTTGGCAATCCGCCGCGAACAACTGTGATCTGCTGAGTCTCCTGACCGGCCGATGTCGTCACCCTGAGCGCAACGAAGGGTCTCGTTCTTCGCATGGACGAGATTCTTCGCTGCGCTCAGAATGACGGGCTGAGCAGTTACCTTCTGCGTTCTCTGCGCTCTCAGCGGCAAAGAGGCCCCCGCCCGGAAGGGCTACACCATGTCGTAGTCGTCGAAATCCTCGTCCGCCTTAATGTCCTCGCCCTCGTCGCGAGAGGGGGCGTAGCTGTCGAGGATGATCATCTCATTGGCTACCACCTCGGTGCGATAACAGGGTTGCCCTTCGGCATTTTCCCAGCGACGGGTCTGCAGGCGGCCCTCCACGTACACTTTGGAACCTCTTTGCAGATATTGGCTGCAAATCTCCGCCAGGTTGCCCCAGGCCACCACATTGAACCATTCTGTTGCTTCACGCCGCTCGCCGTTGCTGGTCAACCAGCTTCGGCTGGTGGCCAGGCTGAACGAAGTAACGGCCCTGCCATTGGGTGTGTAGCGCATCTCAGGGTCGCGTCCCAGATTTCCAATGAGCAATACTTTGTTCAAGCCTCTTCCCATACCGATCCACTCCTCATCGTTCTTGTGTCGTCATCGTGCCTTGGTGCACTTCTCCCGCCGAGTCTCCGGTGGCAATGCTCCTCAAATGATCCTCAGCTACCCTTCCTGCGCTCCGGCTTCGCTGTATTCGGCGGGCAGCCGGGTGGCCGCGGGCCTGGGCGTTGTCGGCCGTTTCGCAGCCGGCAGCGGCTCTTCGGTTCGGACAAGCAGATAGCGCAGGACGCTTTCCGACAGCTTCAGCTCCCGCTCCAGCTTCCCAATGCTCGCCGGAGTGAGGGAGGCACGCAGCAGCACGTAGGAACCCTCTGTCTGTTTGCGAATAGGATAGGCCAGCCGCCGCCGTCCCCACGGGATGGTTTGTATGACCTGGCCATCGGCAGCTTCAATCCAGCCACTCACCTTCGCCACGAGCTCTGCCACTCCTTCCTCATCCAGGTCGGGATGGGCGATGAAAATCAGTTCGTAGTCGTTGCGTTTTGTCATCCTGTGTTGTTCAACTCCTTTTTCGGGCTGGCGCGACCAGACGCTGGGGGGTAGAGGTGGGGACGAAGCGTGGGATCTCCGTCTCGCCTCCAGGGCTTTGTCGTGCAGCCCTCGCTTTCCTCGGGCTTGTCCGCGGTCAGCACCAGACTCACAGCCGTTCTGCGCGCCGCGAACAGAAAGGACGAGGGGCAGGTCAGACCGTCCCTCGTCACGAGACAGTACTACTATAGCACAAAGCGGGAATCTTGGCAAAAACGAGTCCCCGCCCTGTGCACCCATGCCTGTCAGCCGAACAGCGGGACAGAGGGGAAAGCATCATGCTTTTCCGCAGTGCCACTGACAGCCACGGGCCGGGTGGCCAGCGGCGACCAGAGAGGCGGCGAACATGAGGCCCCAGATTGGGCGTTCATTGCCGCACCCGCGGGCAATGTCAGCCGGCAGTGTCCTGTCGGTTCTGACGGCAGTCGGCGCAGTAGCCCAGCAGGCTCAGCCGGACGTCGGTGACCTCGAATCCATATTCGTCGCCCAGCGCGCGCAACAGCTCCTGGCTGAAGGGGCAGTCAAACTCGATGACCCGGCCGCAGGCCTGACAGATGAGGTGGTGATGGCCTTTCTCTTCCCGCAGCTCGTAGTGGTGGTGTTCCTCGCCCAGGTGGAGTTCTTCGACCATGCCGGTCTCTTTGAGCACGCCGATGGCGCGGTAGACGGTGGACAGGCTCAGTTTAGGCGCTTTCTGCCTGGCCCGGCGATAGATCTCGTCGGCGTCCAGGTGGCCGCCGCCCTCTCGAATCGCCTCCAGCACCAACAGCCGTTGCGGCGTGACCCGTTTCCCTGCCCGGCGCAAGATTTTCCTGGTGGCGTCCTCCATCGTGATCCCTCAGATTTTCTCCGTCAATGTCCACAGACGCCCTGCGCCTCCGACTGCGCAGCACCCGGCCACAGGGCAGGCGGCGCAACGCTCGTCGCAGCCGGCGGCCACCGGCGTCAGCCGTCCCATCCGCACCAGGTCTTCGATCATCATCTCTACCAGGGCTTCGGTCACCTGAAGCTCGCCGGCCAGGTCAGCTATCGTGTGCGTGCCGCCGGTTCGCAAGGTGTGCAGCAACCGCTCCAGCACCGTCACCCCTCCCTCCCCTCTATCCATCCTTTCCCTCTTTTCCTTTTTCCCCCAATCCCTTCACATCGCTCAAAGCAGACCTGCCAGCCTATAGGTCAGCGCGCCGGCGGCCAGGGAGATGCCCAGCAGCAGGGCCACGTTGAACAGCGCCCACTGCCAGGAACCTGCCTCCTGGCGGATGACGGCCACCGAGGCCGCGCAGGGGATGAAGAGCATCTGCACAACCAGGAAGGCCAGCCCTGTGGGCAGGGCAAAGTTGGCCGCCATCAGCTCCGGCAGCCCGGCCTGCTCGCCGGCCCCGAACAAGACACCCAGCGTGGCGATGGAGTTTTCCTTGGCCACCAAGCTGGTCAGCAGGGCCACCATCAGCCGCCAGTCGAAGCCCATCAGCCGTCCCAGCGGCTCCAGGAAGTGCCCGATACTGGCCAGGATGCTGCTATCGAGGTCGCCGCTAGGCAACACCGAAAGCGCCCACACCAGGATGGAGATGGCCAGAATGATCGAGCCTGCCTTCTTGAGGAAAGCCAGGCAGTGCTGCCAGACGGCCAGGCCAATGGTGCGTCCGTTGGGTGCATGGTACAGGGGCAGCTCCATGATGAAAGCGGCCCGCTCGCCTTTGAAGACCGTGCGGTTGAGCACGACGCCGGCCAGGGCCAGCACGATGAGGTTGAGCAGGACCAGGCCCCAGGAGACCAGCGCTGCTGCGCGACCGAAGAAGGCCGGGGCCAGGAAGGCCACGACGGTCATCCGTGCCGCGCAGGGGATCAACGGGGCCAGCATGATGGTCAGCAGCCGGGCGCGGCGCGACTCGATCACCCGCGTCCCCATCACCGCCGGCACATTGCAGCCGAAGCCCAGGAAGAGCGGCAGGAAGGACTTGCCATGCAACCCCATCAGGTGCATGAAGCGGTCCATCACGTAGGCGGCGCGGGCCATGTAGCCCGTGTCCTCCAGCAAGCCCAGGATGGCAAAGAAGATGATCAGGATGGGCAGGAAAGTGATCACCGTGCCCACGCCGCCGATGGCTCCATCGGTGATCAACCCTTGCAGCCACAGCGGGGCGCTGGCCAACAGGCTGCTCAGCAGCCTGGCCAAGCCGCCGACGACAGCGCTATCCAGCCAACCCTGCAGTGGGGTGCCGATGCTGTAGGTCAGCCAGAAGGCCAGGCCCAGGATGACGGCCAGGATGACCAGGCCCCAGAGGGGATGAGCCGCCCAGCGGTCAATCCGCTCGGTCAGGCCGATCTGCCCGGCGACCGGGCGGGTCACGGCGGCGCGGACCATGCGCCCGATCCACTCGTAGCGCCCACTGGCCACGGCCACCAGGGCGTCGTCGTGTGCCCGCAACACCTGGTGCACCTTCTCCCAGCGCTCGCTGTCCATCTGCTCCCGCACGAGACGGGTGATCTCCCTGTCCCCTTCCATCAGCTTGAGGGCCACCCAGTCCTGGGGATAGGCCTCCGGCACATACCCGGCGATGAGCGCTTCGATCTCCTCCAGCACCTGCTGGTGATCGGCGCGAATCTCAGGCCGTTTGGGCGCGTATTGGTCGGTGTTATGCACCACCTGGTCAATGGCCGCCACCAGTTCACGGGTGCCGACGTTTTTGGTGGCGATCATGGGCACCACCCTGACCCCCAGCGCTGCCTCCAGCACTTCCGGCTCGATCTTGAGCCCTTCCTGCTCGGCGACGTCCATCATGTTGAGGGCCACGATCACCGGCGCCGGCAGGGGCAGCAGCTCGGCCACCAGGTACAGATTGTGCTCCAGCGTCGCCGCGTCGAGCAGGACGACCACGACATCGGGGCGCTCCTTGATGATGAAGTCGCGGGCGATGATCTCCTCGACGGAATTGGCCGTCAGGCTGTAGGTGCCCGGCAGGTCCACCAGGCGATAGAGGTTGCCGTTGCAGGTGAAGCTGCCGACTTTCTGCTCGATGGTTTTGCCCGGCCAGTTGCCCACGTGCTGGTTCATGCCGGTCAGCAGGTTGAAGAGGGTGGACTTGCCCACGTTGGGCTGCCCGGCCAGGGCGACGGTGTGCGCTTTCTCAGACATCGTTTAACGGCCTTACGTACACCTTGCTGGCCTCGCCGCGGCCCAGGGCCACGCGGGCGCCACGGATCAGGACGATGAGCGGGCCGTGACCGAAGTTCTGCACCATGGTCACCTCCGCCCCCGGCGTGAAACCCAGGGTGGCCATGCGGCTCAGCAGGCCGTGGCCACCGCTCAGATCGGTGATGATGCCACGCTGGTGAGGCAGCAGCGTGTGAAGAGGGACGCTCTGAGAATGGCCGGTTTGTTGTTCCATAGCTCTGTCTCCTCGATTGGATGGCGACGAATGGGCGAGGGCGGGCAGGGTTGGGATCCATGTCCTCCGCCCGCAGCATAGCCAACCGGGCTGCGCAGCGGAAGCCCGAGGAGTACGAGGTGTGTCCCCTCGTTCACCCTTCACCCCCTACATGTTATGGCTTGCGCAGCGATTAGGCGCAAGCCGCAACCAGGTCATTATTGCAAATGCTTATCAATTGCAATTATTCTACCATGCGGGAGGGAGATTGTCAAATCCGCCGGGCGATGAGGTGCGCAGGGCCGAATCGTTCCGATGCTGCTCAGGGGGCAACCTGCCCACCCGTGTAACAAAAACTGGCCTGGTTTGCGTTTTTGAGGTATAATAGGTTGCATGGAGGAGGGATCGTGACGTCTCGGCAGTTGAGCGGGTTGATGCTGGGCATAGCGCTTCTGAGTTGGGGGGGATTGGGCTATGTGGTCTTGACGCAATCTCCCTCGGCTTTGACCGAAGCGCTGTTCTTCCCGCTGCTGTTCCTGGCCGTGGCCAGCGTGACCGTGCCCGGCCTGGCCTGGCTGCGCCACCGGCTGGGCAAAGAGGACGAACCGGGCGTGGTCTTGCGGCAGGGCATCTGGTTTGGTCTGGCGGCCAGCATTTGCGCCGGTCTGCAACTGGCGCGTATGCTGGACGCGGCGATCGTGGCGGTGGTGGTGGCTTTTTTCGCTCTGCTGGAGGTCTTTCTTCTGGAACGCCCGGAGCGTTGGCGAAGCCTCTGGTACGAGCAGATCATACGCCGTCGCGACAGCAGGGGCAAGGGGCAAGAAGCAAGAGGCAAGAAGCAAGAGGCAAGGGGCAGGAAGCAGGAGGCAAGAGGCAAGGGGCAAGAGGCAAGAAGCAAGAGGCAAGAGGCAGGAGGCAAGAGGCAAGATGCAAGGGGCAGGAAGTAAGATCATCGCCGGTGTCTTGATCATGGCTTCGATGTCGCTGGTGGCATGTGCGCCGCCGGTGGCGCTGCCGGCTCCGCCGACGGCAGTCCCATCGGCAGCCGCAGTGGAAGCGGCCGGAGAGGTGATCACCCTGCCCGCGCCGCGGCTGCAAAGCGACGTTTCGCTGGAAGAGGCGCTGCTGCGCCGCCGCTCGGTGCGCACGTACAGCGACCAGCCGCTGACGCTGGCAGAAATCGGCCAGCTCCTCTGGGCAGCGCAGGGCATCACCGATGAGCGCGGCCTGCGCACAGCGCCCTCGGCGGGTGCGCTCTACCCGCTGGAGCTGTACGTGGCCACCGACGATGGGCTCTATCACTACCGGCCGCAGGGCCATCAGGCGGAGGTACGCCGCGTGGAGGGCTGGCGGGAGGCCCTTTGCCCGGCGGCGCTGAGCCAGGGTGCGGTGTGTCAGGCGCCGGCGGTCTTCGTCGTCACTGCTGTGTATGCGCGCACGGCGGCCAAGTACGGCGAGCGTGCCGAGCGTTACGTGCGGCTGGAGGCGGGCCACGCCGCGCAGAACCTGCTGTTACAGGCGGTGGCCCTCGATCTGGGTGCGGTGCCCATTGGCGCTTTTTACGATGACCAGGTGCAGGCGGCCCTGGGCCTGCCTGCCGACCACCAGCCGCTCTACCTGATCCCGGTGGGGCGGCCAGCCCGGTGAATCGGTACATTGGTGACTGGTAGATTGGTAAACCGGTGCTTATCCGGGTTACTGATGTGCCAAGCAATTTACCAATCTACCAACCACCAATTTACCACCATACCAACAAGCGAGGTGACATGAAAACAAGATACTTTCTCTACCTGGGACTGCTCATCGCCGTCCTGATGATGACGGCCTGTGGCTCCAAGGCCACGCCGGAACCAACGGCCACGCCGACACCGCTGCCGCCGACCGATACGCCGGTGCCGAGGGCAACTAAGGCCAAGCCCGCGGCCGGCGGTGCAGAGATCCCCATGGGCTTCACCGCCGAGGGCCTGCCCTATCGCGGCAATCCCGACGCGCCGGTAACATTGTGGGAATACTCCGATTTCCAATGACCGTTCTGTGGCCGTCATGCTTTGCAGACGGGCCCGCTTCTGGATGAAGCGTACATAGCTACAGGCAAAGTCAAGCACATTTTCGTTCAGCTCCCTCTGGATTCCCTCCATCCCCAGGCACGCTCGGCCGCCGAGGCTGCGGTCTGTGCAGGCCGGCAGGGCATTGCGGCCTTCTGGGCTATGCATGATATCCTGTTCGCCAAAGTGTCCGAGTGGAGCGGTCAAGCCGATACGGCTGGAATATTCAAAAGATATGCTACCAGCCTCGATCTGGACGTGGATGCCTTCGTCTCCTGTTTGGAGTCGCGGGAGGCTGCTGACCAGGTGCAGGCGGAGGTTGAACGGGCGGCGGCAGCAGGGATAAGTGGTACCCCCGCTTTCTTCATCAACGACTGGTTCGTCTCCGGCGCCCAATCCTTCGAGACCTTCCAAAAGGTCATCGAGGCCGCGCTGCGCGGGGAGCATCCGGCACCCACGCCCACACCGTTGCCGCCCGGCGTCACGATCTTCGACGCCAACCCGGAGCGTCCCGGTTACACCTATGGCGGCGATGCCTTCCGTGGCTCCGCAGAGGCCAAGACGGCCCTGGTCGTGTTCATTGACTTCCAGTCGGCAGCCAACCGCAAACACCTGCTGGAGGTGTGGCCTGCTCTGGAGAAGAAATACGTGGAGACGGGCAAGGTGCGGCTCGTCATCAAGTATTTCCCCACCGCGGAAGCGGGCTTCCAGGCGGCGGAGGCCGCCGAGTGCGCCGGCCAGCAGAAAGCCTTCTGGGCCATGCATGATCTGCTCTTCAAGAAACAGGAGGAGTGGAGCCAGGCGGAGGATGTCGTGGCCGTGCTCAAGGGCTATGCCGCTGAGTTGAAGTTGGATGCGGACGCTTTCGCCGCCTGTCTGGACGAAGGCCAGACGGAGGAAAAGGTGGGCCAGGACATGACCATCGCGTTGCAGAACCAGTTCCCCCGGGCTCCGCAATTCTTCGCCTTCCAGGGGCAGCAGGGCGGCTATATACCTGCCGACAGTCTGCAGGAGGCGCTGGAGGAGTTGACGGCCGAGTGAGGGAGCGGATAGGCGGGTCACATACGTGAGCCTCTTCATCACGTTTGAGGGTCCCGAGGGGAGCGGCAAGACGACGCAGCTCCGGCTCCTGGAAGCGTGGCTGCGCCAGCAGGGCTACGACGTGCTGGCCACCCGCGAGCCGGGCGGCACGGCCATCAGCGAGGCCGTCCGCTCTATCCTGCTCGACCCGGCGCACACGGAGATGCGGCCGGAGACGGAAATCCTGCTCTTCTCGGCGGCGCGGGCGCAGATCGTGGCCCAGGTGATCCGCCCCCATCTGGCGCGGGGCGGCATCGTGCTCTGCGATCGCTATGCCGATTCCACGCTGGCCTATCAGGGCTACGGCCGCGGGCTGGATCTAGATATCCTGCGCGCCATCACCGCTTTCGCCACCGGGGGGCTGCTGCCCCATCTGACGATCTACCTGGACATCCCCATCGAGATAGGGTTGCGGCGCAAGGCAGCCCAGGAATGGAATCGCCTGGAGGCACAGACGCGGGCTTTTCATCAGCGGGTGCGTCAGGGGTATCTGGAGATGGCTGCTGCCGAGCCAGAGCGCTGGTTGGTGGTGGACGCCTCGCAACCCATCGCGGCCGTGCAGGCGGCCATTCGCCAGCGGCTGGCCCCGCTCCTCGCCGTTGGGGGAGACGAAGGGAGTGACGACCGATGAAGCTGATCATGAGCATCGTCAATCAAGAGGATGCGCGGGGTTTGCTGGAGGGATTGATGCAGCGGGGCTTTCAGGCCACGGTCATCAGCACGACAGGCGGATTCCTGCGGGAGGGCAACGCCACGCTTCTCATTGGCGTCGAGAACAACAAAGTGGAGGAGGTGCTGCGCATCATCCGCGAGCGCTGCCGTACGCGCACCCGCTACATCAGCCCACTCCCCCCCTTAATGGAGCCAGGAGAGCTGCCGGTGACCACCCCTGTGGAGGTGCAGGTGGGCGGCGCGACGTCGCTCGTGCTGGACGTGGAACGGTGGGAGAAATGCTAGGTCGGCAGGTTGGTACATTGGAAGTAGCAACCTCTACATCACGCCGAAGTCCTCGCCGCCCATGTCCATGCCTGCACCCAGATCGGGCATCGCTTCTTCGATCTCTTCGGGGCTTTGGCCTGCTTCCAGGCGGTCAATGACCTCGTCGAATTCCTCGCCCAGGTCTTCGCCCATCTCCTGGCTCATCTTGCGCATCCAGCGGGCCAGGGACTTGGGGTCGTTTTCGTCGAGGCCGGCCAGCGCGCTGGGATCGGCCAGGTCGTCCAGCCGGCTTTCTTCGGAGCGCAGCACGGCGACGCGGGAGATGAGGCGGGTGAGGCGGCTGCCGCCGCAGCGCGGGCAGGCGGGCTGTTTGGCCTCCAGGTCGGCGAAGCTGCGCCAGAGGAGGCTGACACGCCGTCGGCAGTCGTGGCAGAAATACTCGTAGATGGGCATGGCCTTCCTCCCAGGTGTCGAATGTGAGAGAAATTATACTGACAATCGGCGATTGGGGCAAGACGGAGGGTTTCAGGTTTCGGGTTCCAGGTTGCAGGTGATGTCTGTTGTGGGTTCACCGGGCGGGAAAAGCGAGGCTCCTGTGACGGGATCGGACAACATGTGCAGACCAGGTGATCCGAGGACAGAGGTTGACACTGGCCCTGACGAATGGTATCGTCGGCTAAACGAACCGCGCCCGCTGCTGGTGCTCATCTCCGGCCCTTCGGGGGTAGGGAAAGACGCCGTGCTCAAGCGCATGCAGGAGCTGGGCTATCCCTTCCATTTCGTGATCACGGCCACCACCCGCCCACGCCGGCCCGGCGAAGTGGATGGCGTGGACTACTTCTTCCTTTCCGAGGCCGAGTTCCAGGCCATGCTGGAAAACGGCGAGCTGTTGGAGCACGCCATGGTCTACGGGGAGCACAAGGGCGTGCCCAAAGCGCAGGTGCGCCAGGCCCTGGCCAGCGGCCAGGACGTGCTCATGCGCGTGGATGTGCAGGGCGCAGCCACGGTGCGCCGTCTGGTGCCGGAGGTGGTCACCATCTTCCTCACCGCCGCCTCAGAGGAGGAGTTGATCGAGCGGCTCAAGCGGCGCCGTACCGAAACGGTGGAGAAGCTGGAGCAGCGCATCGCCCTGGCGCGGGCGGAGATGGCCTGCATCCCCGAATTCGACTACGTGGTGGTCAACCGCGAGGGCCAGCTCGACGAGACAGTGCGCCAGATCGTGGCCATCATGAGCGCCGAAAAGTGCCGCGTGCACCGGCGAGAGGTGACGCTCTGAAAGCGCAGGAGTTGTAGGGGCGGGTTTGTCCGTTTCGGCGGCGCGGTCCCTGCCACCCATGCCCACATATTATCGGTGATACCGTATCCACGGCGGGAAACCCGCCCTGGGGAGCCGGCGTGCCGCCGGTCTGGCCACTCCCCGCGCGGCACTTGTCGCAGGTTGCGACCTCTGGTATAATGCCGCCGTAGAGCAAGGTGCGCGCTCGCCGGCCGCGCTGGTGCGGAGGCGCCCCTGAGCCCTTACTTCAGATAGAAGGAGAGACATCATGGACATCGGCAGGTCAATCACGTTTATCTTCGAGGACCCGGACTGGCTGAAGAAGGTGGCCATCGGCACCGGCCTGATGCTGCTGGGCCTGATCTTCTCCGTGGTGCTGATCGGCCTGGTGCCACTGATCATCATCATGGGCTACGCGGTGGTGCTGATCAAGAACGTCATGGACGGCGTGGAGCATCCGCTGCCCGAATGGGAGAACTGGGGCGATCTCTTCGTGCGCGGCCTCAAACTTTTCCTGATCCAACTGATCTGGGCACTTCCGTTGATCATCGTCAGCATGGGCACGAGCCTGCCGGCGGCGCTGTCCGAAAACTCCAAACTCCAGGGGTTCTGGATAGCGGTTTCCGTTTTCTGCGGCTGCCTGACCTTCATCCTGGGCATCGCCTATGCGCTGATCGAGCCGGTCATCACCTTCCGCTTTGCCCGCACCGACGAATTCGCCTCGGCCTTCGAGTTCGGCAGGATCTTCCGTCTCCTGGGCGACAACATCGGCAACGTCATCATCGCCGCCATCGTCTCGGCTGTGGCGGGTGTCGTCTTGCTCATCCTGGGCGGCATCGTGGGCACGATAGCCCTGGTGATCGGCCTCATCGTCACCATCCCGGCGTCGGCGATGCTGTCCGAATTGATCCAGGCGCACCTCTACGGCCAGGTGGGGCGGGAGGCGGAGGCGAAAGAAGTGGCGTCTGTCTGAAGCCGAGGAAGAAAGCAAAGCGTAGACACAAGGCGAGCCATCGTTTTACGCATTACTTTTGAGGAAGCATGGCGTGATCGAAGGTGCGATCTCCGTCCCCTGTATCCAGGTCAGAGACCATCGCCGCGAGCACGTGGAGCGGACGGTCATCGAAGAGACGCCGCTCGCCCTCTATGTCAACGGCCACGAGCTGGTCACGCTGATGTGCACTCCCCTCGCCGTGGAGGACCTGGTCATCGGCTTCCTGATGGGGGAGGGCATCATCGGCCGGCTCGAGGATGTGGTGTTGCTGCGGGCCTGCCTGGACGAGGGGCTGGTCAACGTGCGCCTGGCCCGGCCGGAGGTGGCGCTGCCTCAGCGCCGCATCCTGACCTCCGGCTGCAGCGGCGGGGTGACCTTCGCCGACCTTTCGGGAGCCCGCATGCCTGTCGCTGTGTCGCTGCATATCGCGCCGGCGCGCCTCGTCGAGTTGATGGACCAGATGCAGCACTCCGGGCCGCTGCACGGGCATGTCTGGGGGCTGCACACCTCGGCGCTCAGCGACGGCGATACGTTGCTGGCCGTGGCGCAGGACGTGGGGCGGCACAACACGATAGACAAGATTTGGGGCCAATGCCTGCGCCGGGGCATCGCCACCGAGGGCAGGCTGCTTTTGTCCACAGGGCGCATCAGTTCGGAGATGCTGGGCAAGGCGGCCAGGATGCGGGTGGAGCTGGTGGCCAGCCGCACGTCGCCCACCAGCCTGTCCGTGCCGCTGGCGGAAGCCTGGGGTATCACGCTGATCGGCTATGTGCGCGGGCAGCGCATGGACGTCTACACGCATCCCGGGCGGCTGGTGTGGCCCCCGGAGGAGTGAGGATCGGCGATGATCATTACCGCTTGCGAGACGGCTTTCGGCTGGGTGGGCATCGCCGCTTCCGAGGCCGGCCTGGTGGAGCTGACGCTGCCCGAGCCGACGGAGGCGGCGGCGCGGCAACGGTTGCAGGAGCGGCACGGCCCTGGCCAGGCAGACGATGGCCGGCTGGCCTCGCTCAAGGCCCGGCTGCAGGCTTACTTCCGCGGCGAGGCGGTGGACTTCGCCGACCTGCCGCTGGACACGCACCAGGGCACGGAGTTTCAGCAGCGCGTGTGGGCGGCCACGCGGGCCATCCCCCGCGGCCAGACGCGCAGCTACGGCGCGCTGGCGCAGGAGGTCGGCTCGCCCGGCGCGGCGCGGGCGGTGGGGCAGGCCATGGCGCGCAACCCCTGGCCCATCGTCGTGCCCTGCCACCGCGTCGTGGGCCACGATGGCCGGCTCACCGGCTTCGGCGGCGGGTTGGAGATGAAACGCCGTTTGCTGGAGATGGAGAGAGTCAGCGAGTCGGCGACACGCTGACTCGCTTCCTGGGGGCCTCATGCACATAGGGGTTGATGCCCGACTGACCTACTACACGACCGCCGGCATCGGGCAGTACACCACAAACCTGCTGCGGGCGCTGGCGCGTATAGACCACGAGGATGATTTTATCGTCTTCCAGAGCCGCAAGGCAACGGCGTCGCTGCTGGAAAAAGGGAACTTCCGTTGCCTGGGGCTGTGGACACCGAGCCATCACCGCTTCGAGCCTTACCTGTTGGGCCTGGAGTTGTTGCAGTACTCGCTCGACCTGCTGCACAGCCCCGATTTCATCCCCCCCTTCTGGGGACGCTTCAAGTCCATCATCACCATTCACGACCTGGCTTTTCTCATCTACCCGCACTTCCTGACCCGGGAGAGCGCTCGCTACTACGGACGCATTGACCAGGCCGTGCGCCGCACCGACCACATCATCGCCGTTTCCGAAAGCACGCGGCGGGACATCGTCAATTTGCTGGGCGTGCCCGACGACAAAATCACCGTCATCTACGAGGCCGCCGATCCCCTTTACCGCCCGCTGGATCGCGCCGAGGCGCAGCGTTTCGTCCGTGACCGTTTCGGGGTGCCCGAACAGTTCATCCTCTTCGTCAGCACCATCGAGCCGCGCAAGAACGTGCAGGGCTTGCTGCGCGCCTATCGCCAGTTTCTGGACGATTACAAGCTGGACGTGGGCCTGGTGCTGGCCGGCGAGCGTGGCTGGCTGTTCGACGAGGTGTTCCGGCTGGTGGGGGAGCTGGATTTGCGGCAGGCCTGTCATTTCCTGGGCCGGGTCAGCAATGAGGAGTTGCTGTACCTCTACAACGCCGCCCGTTGCCTGGCCCATCCGGCGTTTTACGAGGGGTTCGGGCTGACGCCGCTGGAGGCCATGGCCTGCGGCACGCCGGTGGTGGTGTCCAACGTCTCCAGCCTGCCCGAGGTGGTGGGCGACGCCGCTTTGCTGGTGGATCCCGAGGACGAGGAGGAGCTCATCGTGGCCCTCTGGCGGCTGGTGACCGACGACGAGCTGTGGGCCGAGCGGCGGGAGAAGGGCCTGCAGCGGGCCCGTGCTTTTTCCTGGGAGAAGACCGCCTGCCGCACGCTGGAGGTCTACCGGCGGGTGGTGGGATCGGCAGAGAGATGATTGGAGATTTGGATTTCTGTCTGAGTATGGTAAAATACTTTGCTAACAGCCTTGAAGGGAAGTGGCTGGAGCAGAAAGGCGCGCAGGTTGAAGAGGATTGTGGGAGGCGAATGGCATGGCACAAAGAGCGACGCAAATTCCTCATCGGGTAGTGCAGGTAGCCAGGTTCATCCGAGGGCTCAGTTCAGAAGAACGTGAGCAGTTGAAAGCACTGGTGCCTGAGCTGCAGCGCCCACCTGAGATGAGGCTTTTGATAGACAGAGCAGAGCTAAGGGATTATATACAACAGGAGCTGTCGAAAGCGAGGGAGAAATACCCGCCTCTGGCGGAAGACGACCTGTTCCTGGGTGGGCTGACGGTTAAGGAGTATTTCGCTCTGCCTGACGAAGAGAGGGAACGCATCTGGAACGAGGAACACGTTATGGGGATCGAGGACTTCGAGGAGTATGACGTGAAGCCCGATGCCTACACATCTGCTCGACAAAAACGTCGCCCGTAGAATCGTCGAGGGCCTGACCCACCCTGACAGGTTGGCCGATGAAGAAGCGGTGGCCCTTGCTCTCTGGCGTGCGCTCCAGGGCCTGGGGAACCGGATGTTTATCTCCTTAGAAACGGCCAATATCATGGGCCGATTCTCTGCCTGGAGAGAGATTCGCTTATTTCTCGACACCGTCGAGACGATGTATGCCAGCAGGTATTTCAGGCGCTGGGCTCGGCGGCTGCAAGAGCATGGCTTCACCCGGGAAGATGCGAAAGTATTGGGCCTGGCGACCTATGGCACGGACGCCGTCAGTCAGATGCTGGGTGTGGAGGTCGTTGTGACCTTTGATCAGTCTTTCATCAACAATTATCAGCGTCAGAGGCATGCCCTAGAGAGGCGATTGCGCTTTATGACGGCCCAATTGCCAGTGCCGTTCCGAGAAGCGGGCTTGCCTGAGGTAATCCAGCCGATCGAAGCTCTCCTGCTATTCGGACGGGGGCTTCGTGTTCACTGAGCCTGTTTTCCGCACCGCTCGGCGTGGACTGCCAAGCCTTCGGCCTTGAGGGCCTTAGCCCGAAGGCTTGCCCTGAACGAAGTGAAGGTCCACGCCCTTGCCGCCGGATCCTTCGCTTTGTTCAGGACAAGCATTGGCAGTCCGGCGGGAGCAGATGCGCAATGCAAGCCAAACCCGACGATGTCCGGGCTTAAGCGTATCCTCATCCTGACCCCGCAATTGCCATATCCGCCCCAACAGGGGACGGCTATCCGCAACTACAATCTCATCGCCCACCTGGCCGCCCGCCACCGGCTGCACCTGTTGTCCTTTCTCCAGGAAGGGGATGAGCTCCCGCCCGATTCGCCGCTCTTCCGCCATTGCCAGCGCATCGAGACGGTGCCCGCCCCGCGGCGCACGCTGGCCCAACGCCTGCTGACCACCCTCTTCTCGCCTCTGCCCGACATGGCCCTGCGCCTGGCCTCGCCCGCCTTCCGGGAGCGGCTGGCGGCTCTCATCGCCGGGGAGACCTACGACGTGGTGCAGATCGAGGGCATCGAGATGGCCCCCTACGGGCTATGGCTGCGCGCCTGGCCTCGCTTCGCCAGTCTCAGGCCCCGGCCGCTCCTCGTCTTCGACGACCACAACGCCGAATACCTCCTGCAGCGGCGTGTCTTCGAGACCGACGCCCGGCAGCCGCGCCGCTGGGCTGGTGCGCTCTATTCCCTCATCCAGTGGCAGAAGCTGAGCCGCTACGAGGCCCACATCTGCCGGCAGGCCGACCGTGTGGCCGCCGTGTCGGAGGCGGACGCCGAGGCGCTGCGGCGGCTGGTGCCGGGGCTCGACCCGGCCATCGTCCCCAACGGCGTGGACCTGGACTACTACGGTGCCGAGGTCCCGCCCCTCGACCTGCGCTCCCCGGCCCTCGTCTTCACGGGCAAGATGGACTTCCGGCCCAACGTGGACGCCGTGCTGTGGTTTGCCGAGGAGGTGCTGCCCCGCATCCGGGCGGCGCGGCCGGAGGTGCACTTTGTCGTCGTGGGTCAAAAGCCCCATGCCCGCCTCGACCCCATGCGGCAGCGGGAGGGTGTGACCCTCACCGGCCGGGTGGAGGATGTGCGCCCCTACATCGCCGGGGCGGCGGTGTACGTCGTCCCCTTGCGCATGGGGGGCGGCACGCGGCTGAAGCTGCTGGAGGCCATGGCCATGGGCAAAGCCATCGTCGCCACCTCGCTGGGCTGCGAGGGGTTCGACGTGGCCGATGGGCGGGAGCTGCGGATGGCCGATACGCCGGAGGGGTTCGCCGCCGCCGTGCTGGAGCTTCTCGAGGATGAGGGGCAGCGGGCGAGGTTAGGCTGCACGGCCCGCCGCTTCGTCGAAGCGCGCTACGGCTGGGGGGCCATCGTGCCCAGGCTGGAAGAACTTTATTGTAGGGCAACTCCTGTGGAGTTGCCCTACAAATCCGGGTTGATATAAGTGTATGGCCAATCCTGCCAGTCGCTTACCAGCCCGGCCTTGACCGGGTTGTTGACGATGTAGGCCAGGATGCGCGCGAACTCGCCGGGGTCGCGCACGACGTGGTCGTAGCTCTCGTGCTGCCAGAAGGCCCCGCGGCGGCCGAGGACTCGGTTGCACAGGGCGCCGCTCTGTCCCTTGAGCAGGCGCATGGCGCGGCTGAGGGCGGTGTAGTGCTTCCCATCCCGGCGGGGAGGTGGATTGGGGACGCCCTGCTGGTCAATCAGCAGGTGGGCGTGATTGCTCATCAGACAAAAGGCGCACAGGTGATACTGCTCCGGCGCCAGGGCGTGAAGGGTTTGCATGACGATGCTGGCGCACTCAGGCTGAGCCAGCCAGCGCGGGCCGTAGAGGACTTGATCGAGCAGGTCGTCCATGCGGGCGAAGTGCCGCTTCTGGGCCTGGTAGCGAGCTTCGCGCAGCGCATGTCCGCTGAACTGACGCGCCAGGCGGCGTTGCTCTGCCTCGTATTCCTCCTCCAGCCGTGCCACAACCGCATACGGCAGGCTGCCCGCCAGCCGCAGGGTAATGAAATACGTGGCGTCCGGCAGGTGGTAGTGCGGCAGATGACGGCGAAAGGTGATCATCGCTCCGTCCCTGTAGGGCAACTGTGGGCAACGCCGCAGGCGTTGCCCACAGTTGCCCTACTTCAGCAACGCCTCGTCCGGCTCCCGGCCCAGGGCCGTGCACGCGTCCACGTAGTCGCGCACCATGTACGCCATGCGATCGGCGAAGGCGGCGGGGGGAGTAGGAGTAGGGCAACTGTGGACAACGCTTATGGCGTTGTCCACAGTTGCCCTACGGCAACGCCGCGCGTATCGGCCGCAGCAGTGCCTCGTCCGGCTCCCGGCCCAGGGCCGTGCACGCGTCCACGTAGTCGCGCACCATGTACGCCATGCGATCTTCAAAGGCGGCGGGAAGAGTAGGAGTAGGGCAACGCCGCGCGTATCGGCCGCAGCAGCGCCTCGTCCGGCTCCCGGCCCAGGGCTTTGCAAGCCTCCTGGTAATTGCGAACCATAGTCTCCATCCGGTCCGCGAACGCGGCGGGGAAGCGACG
>JARYMM010000044.1 GCA_029907105.1 Anaerolineae bacterium
TGCCGAAGCCTGCCCTGAGCTTTGCCGAAGGGCAATCTCCCACTAGCTGGCAGGAGATTGCTTCGCCTTCGGCTCGCCATGACATTTCCAAAAAACTGAAATAAACCCTCCCTTGCCATAGACCTTGAAGACAAAAGCGGCTGGCCGAACGGCAAGAAAGGCACGCTATGGCGAAGACGTTCGTTGGAATTGCAAGACCGGAGTGGAAATCACTCCGATTTTTTCATCGGCCTGGGGAACAGGGAAGATGGAGAAAGAGGCTTTGCTTTCTCCATCGCTCATCGTGCACAGGTGAAGGCAAAAGCAGGAACGAAATCGGAGAATACTTGATCATTTTATCACCAAACCTCTGGCCAGGCAAATCTTGCTTCGGACTTCTGCATCCCGCCTGGATAACGAGGTTTGACAGAAAACCCCGGCCGCTTTATAATCCCTGGCGCTAATGGAGGATACCACATGCCCGTGGATGACCTGGTGATCGGCATAGGCGGGGAATCGGGCGAGGGGATCGTGACCCTGGGCGAGATCCTGGCCCGCATCGCTGCCCGCGCCGGTTTCGAAATCTACACCTTCCGCACCTACCCCGCCGAGATCCGCGGTGGCCACGTGTTGTACCAGATGCGGGTCAGCACGCGGCCCCCGCTCTCGCAAGGCGACCGCCTGGACGTGCTGGTGGCGCTCAACCAGGAGGCCTATGATCGGCACGGCGAAGAACTCCGTCCCGGCGGCGTGCTCATATACGATACTAGCGTGCAGCCGGCAGAGGGCGTCAGCCACACCGCCTACCCGCTGCCGCTTTCCGAACTGGCCCAGGCGATCCAATTCTCCCGCGGGCGCAACATCATCGCCGCCGGGGCGGTGGCCCAACTGCTGGGCCTGAGCGCTGAGCACAGCCGCCAGGTGGTGGAGCGGCAACTGGGGCAACGAGCGGAGCTTCTGCAACAGAACCTGCGCGCCCTGGAGGCCGGTTATCGCTACACGGCAGAGCGCTTCCCTCCTGACAGGCAAATGAGGCTGCCGCAGGTCGAGGAGAGGCAGCGGCAAGAGCGGCTGGTGCTCTCGGGCAACCAGGCGCTGGCCCTGGGGGCATTGGCCGCCGGCTGCCGCTTCTTCGCCGGTTACCCCATCACCCCGGCCACGGGCATCATGGAGTTCCTGGCCGGGGAGTTGCCCAAAATCGGCGGCACGTTGGTGCAGGCGGAGGACGAGATGGCCGCCCTGGCCATGGTCATCGGCGCCTCCTTCAGCGGGCAACGGGCCATGACCGCCACCTCCGGGCCGGGGTTTTCCCTGATGATCGAGCTCCTGGGGCTGGCCAGCATGACCGAGGTGCCCCTGGTCATTGTGGACGTGCAGCGGGCGGGGCCCAGCACGGGCATGCCCACCAAGACCGGCCAGGGCGACCTCTTCCTGGCCCTGCTGGGCAGCCACGACGAAGCGCCCCGTTTCGTCCTCGCCCCCACCTCGGTGGAAGATTGCTTCTACCAGATGGCGCAGGCCTTCGACCTGGCCGAACGCTACCAGACGCCGGCCATCGTGCTCAGCGACCAATCGCTCTCCATGCGGTTGGAGACGGTGCCGCCCTTCCGCCTGGACGACCTGCCGCGCTCCGAGCGGCTACTGCCGCCGCTGAACGGTGAAGGCCAGGTGGCAAACTGCTCCCGCTACCAGGTGACGGAGAGCGGCGTCTCGCCCATGGCCCTGCCGGGCATGCCCGGTGGCCAGTACACCGCTGAGGGACTGGAGCATCTGCCCGGCGGCGCGCCCAGCTACGATCCCCAGAACCATGAAGAGATGATGCGCAAGCGGTGCCGCAAGCTGCGCACGGCACTGGAAGCCGCCGCCACGAAGGATATCGTCGCCCGCTGCGGCGCAGCACAGCCGGAGGTGGCCGTGCTCTGCTGGGGCTCCACCGCCGGCGCCGTGTGGGAGGCGGTGGCACAGGCTCAACAGGAAGGCATCGCCGCCAGCGCCCTGGCCGTGAAACTGCTGAGCCCGCTGCCGGAGGCAGAGATCAGGGATTTCGTGGCCCCCGCACACGCGGTGCTGGTGCCGGAGGAAAACTTCAGCGGCCAGTTCGCCCACCTGTTGCGGGCCAGGCTGGGGTTGGCCGTGCAATCGGTGACCCGCTACGGCGGCGTGCCCTTCACGCCCGGCCAGGTGCTGGAGGAGATCAAACGCCTGGCATGCCCGGCCAACGAGCGGCGATCCGGCGGGGACTGATCACCGATAGCCCCCATAGCCGATTTGACAAAAAGTGCAGAATGTGCTATAGTTAAGCGCTTTCCGAAGCCAGGCTTTTCTTTTTGTGCGCATAGGAAACCGCTTAACCATCAGCCATCTCAGGAGGGCAACAGCGTGGCGACCATCTACGACGTGGCCAAAGAGGCCGGGGTGTCCACCGCCACCGTATCCAAGGCGCTCTCCAACACCCCCTACGTCAGCGAGGAGACGCGGGCCAGGGTGCTCGCCGTGGTCGAGCGTCTGAACTACGTCCCCAGCCTGGCTGCCCGCGGCCTGACCAAAGCCCGCACCTACATCATCGGCCTGGTCATCCCCTACGTTTCCGACTACCTCTTCTCCGACCCCCATCTGCTGGAGTTCATTCGCGGCGTGGAGCAGGAAGCCAACGCCCGCGATTACAACCTGCTGCTGGCCACGGCCCGGGCCCCTTCCGAAGCCGCCAGCGCCTATCAACGGTTGCTGCGCACGCAATACGTGGACGGCGCGGTGCTGGTCGCCGTGCGGCGCGGGGAGCCCGACAGCCTCGGCGTGGGGAAGATGGACTACCCCTGCGTGGCCCTGGGCTATCACTCTCCTTACGGGCCAGATAACACCGTTCACGCCGACGACCGCCAGGGCGCACTGAAGGCCGTACGCCACCTGTTGGACCTGGGGCATCGCGGCATTGGCGTGATCAGCGGCCCTCCTCCCCTCACGGCGGTAGAAGAGCGGCTGGCGGGATATCGGCTGGCGCTGGCCGAACGGGGGGTCGCCTGCGACGAGGGCTGGTTCGTGCAGGGGGATTTCACCCCGGAAAGCGGCTTCCAGGCGGCGGCGATTTTGCTGGAGCGCTGCCCGCAACTGACGGCCATCTTCTGCATCAACGACCGCATGGCCATGGGGGCCATCCAGCGCCTGCGGGCTGAGGGTCTGCGCGTGCCCGATGACATCGCCGTCGTCGGCTTCGACGACATCCCCTCGGCGGCCCTCTTCGAGCCGCCGCTGACCACGGTGCGGCAGCCGGCCCTGGAGATGGGACGCATCGCCGCCCATAAGCTGTTCCAGTTGATTGGCAGAGAGATCGAGTCGTTTGAGAGCATCGTGTTGCCGGCGGAGCTCATTGTCCGGGCCTCCAGCGGCAATGCGCGCCGCTGAGCCGGCAACAGGCGCAAAGGAGGTGATGGATGCCCAGAAGACCCGCCGACTGTTCCGACGCCGCCCCCGGCGCTGCGGCCTGGGCTGCCGGCAGCACACTTCCAGGTTGGCGGCGTTGCCAACCTATGCCACATCTATCCCTGAGGAGGGAAGAGACATGTCCAAGAAAGCATTTTCGCTGCTCGTTGTCCTGGCGGTCGCCGCGCTGCTCCTGACCGCCTGCCCGGCGCCCACCCCACAGGTCATCGAGGTGCCCAAGGAAGTGGTGGTGGAAAAGAAGGTGGAGGTCCCCGTTGAGGTGACCAAGAGGCTGCTGATCTACAACTCCTACATGGGCGACCCCGTGCCGCGCGAGGCGGATATGGAACTGGTGCAGATGTTCGAGGAGAAATACCCGGACATTGACGTCGTGCACAGCATCATCGCCCATGAGGACTTCAAGCAGGCCATCCGCGCCTACCTGACCGCCTCCACCCCGCCGGACGTGATGACCTGGTTTGCCGGCAACCGGGCCCGCTTCTTCATTGACAAAGGGCTGATCATGGACATCAGCGATGTGTGGGAGAAGGAGGGCTGGACGCAGGACTATCCCAAGGGCTTCATGGCCCTGAGCACGGTGGACGGCAAGCAGTACTTCCTGCCCACTTCGTGGTACTGGTGGGCGGTATACTATCGCAAGTCCATCTTCGACAAGTACGGCATCCAGCCACCGACAACCTGGGACGAGTTCCTGGCGGTGTGTGACACGCTTAAGCAGAACGGGATCGCGGCCATCACCATCGGCACCAAATATCCCTGGACCGCCGCCGGCTGGTTCGACTATCTCAACATGCGGGTCAACGGCCCCGAGTTCCACATCAACCTGATGCTGGGCAAGGAGAAGTACGACGACCCGCGTGTGCGCAAGGTCTTCGACTACTGGCGGCAGTTGATTGACAAGGGGTGCTTCATCGAAAACCCCGCTGCCTATGCCTGGCAGGAAGCGCTGGAGCCGATGATCAAGGGGGAGGCTGCCATGTACCTGATGGGCGACTTCATCCGTGACAGCGTGCCGGACGAGATCGAAGCCGACCTTGACTTCTTCCGCTTCCCCATCATTGACCCGGCCGTGCCCATCGGCGAGGATGCACCCACCGACGGATACTTCGTCGCCGCCAACGCCCAGCATCCGGAAGAGGCCAAGCTCTTCCTGGCCTTCCTGGGGTCAGCCGAGGTGCAGGAGTACTACGCCAAGAGGCTGGGTCGCCTGGCTACCAACACGAAGGTGGATATGAGCCTCTACAACCCGGTGCAGCAAAAGGGTATCGAGATGATCAAGGGTGCCGACTACGTGGCGCAGTTCTACGACCGCGACACCACCCCGGAGATGGCTGAGAAGGGCATGGCGGCCTTCATCGCCTTCTGGGATGACCCCGACACCATTGACGCCTTGCTGGCCGACCTGGAGAAGGCTCGTCAGGAGATCTTCGCGGAGTAACCCATGCGCAGTCTGGAGCCCGTGGCCTTTGCCGCCACGGGCTCCGCATCTCATCGCCAAAGGAAAGCCCATGTCTCGCCTGCTGCGAAGCTCGGTTATCCCCTACCTGTTCCTGATCGTCCCGCTCATCCTGTACCTGATCTGGGTGATCGGGCCGATGTTTTACACCTTCTACCTCAGTTTCACGGACTGGGATGGGGTTTCCACTCCCCACTTCATTGGCTGGCGTAACTACCAGAAGCTGTTCGCCGACCGGGTTTTCTATATCTCCCTGACCAACAATCTCAAGTGGGTAATCTCCTTCATCACCGTCCCGGTGGTGGCTGGCCTGGCTCTGGCCATTGTCCTCAATCGGGCCATCCCCGGCGAGAAGTTCTTCAAAGCCAGCTTCTACGCCCCGATGGTGCTGGCGCTGGTGGTCTGTGGATTGATCTGGGGGTGGATGTACCACCCGGCCGGGGGACTGATCAACAACGTGCTGCGGCTGCTGGGCATCAGCCGGGGCCCAGGCTGGCTGAGCGATCGAGGTCTGGCCCTCTGGGCCATCATCGCCGTCGCCATCTGGCGGCAGGTGGGGTACATCATGGTGCTGTACCTGGCCGGGCTGAAGAGCATAGACCCGCAACTGATTGATGCCTCGCGGGTAGATGGGGCCAATTCCTGGCAGACCTTCTGGCATGTGCTGTTGCCGTTGTTGGCGCCGGTCACGGTCATCGTCGTGGTCATCAGCATCATCGACTCGCTGCGTGCCTTCGACCTGGTCTCGGTGATGACGCGCGGGGGGCCGGCCTACGCCTCCTCGGTGTTGGCCAACTTCATGTACATCGAGGCCTTCAACAATTACAAGATGGGCTATGGGGCCACCATCGCCGTCATCCTGTTCCTCATCAGCCTGGTATTCATTTTCATCTACCTGTGGCGCATCCTGCAGACGGAGATGGAGTATTGACGATGACGGCATACTTCAAATCCCCCTGGCGCGTGCTGGTCTACATCCTGCTGCTCATGGCCACCCTGCTGTGGCTGATTCCCATCTTCAGCGCCCTGTTCACCTCCGTGCGCACCTTTGATGACATCCTACGCTATGGCTTCTGGTCCCGCCCCCACGAGCTCACCCTGCGCAACTTCCAGACGGCCTGGGAACGGGGAGGTCTGAGCCGCTACCTGCCCAACAGCTTCATCATCACCATCCCCTCGCTGACCCTTACGTTGTTCCTCTCCTCCCTGTCCGCCTACGCCCTGGCCCGTTTTCGCTTCCCTGGCAACCGGCTCATCTTCTTCACCTACGTGGGCGGCATGATGCTGCCGTTCCAGGTGTTGCTGTTGCCCGTGTTTCGCCTGACGGACCGGCTGGGGCTGTATGACACCTACTGGGGATTGATCGCCTTCCATACCGCCTTCCAACTGGGCTTCTGCACCTTTCTGCTGCGCAACTACATGCGCACGGTGCCCGGTGAGATCCTGGAGGCGGCACGGATAGATGGCTGCAGCGAACTGCGCATCTGGTGGCAGATCATGATGCCCCTGACGCTGCCGGCCATCGCCGCCGTGGCCACCCTGGAGTTCACCTGGATTTTCAACGACTACCTGTGGGCCATCGTGCTCCTGCGCAGCGACGCCCTCAAGCCGGTCACGGCAGGCCTGGCCACCCTGCAGGGCCAGTACATCATGGACTGGGCGGTGATCGTGGCCGGCGCCCTGTTAGCCACCGTGCCCACGGTGATCGTCTTCCTCTTCTTGCAGCGCTACTTCATCGAAGGGCTGACCCTGGGCACGGGCAAGTGAGCAGACCGGCAAATCGGCGAAAGGACTGTGATGCGATACTTTGGCTGCGACTACTACCCCGAACACTGGCCCGAGGAACGGTGGGCCGAGGACGCCCGTCTCATGCGAGAGGCAGGCTTCAATGTCGTTCGCCTGGGCGAGTTCGCCTGGGCGCTCCTGGAACCGCAAGAGGGGCGATACGATTTCGTCTGGCTCGACCGGGCCATCGCCATCCTGGCCCAGCAGGGCATCCAGACCGTGTTGGGCACACCTACCGCTGTGCCGCCGCCCTGGCTGGTGACGAAGCATCCGGACATCCTGCAGCAGGACGAATACCGCCGCCCACGGCACCCCGGCAGCCGCCGCCACGCCTGCGCCAACAGTCCCGTCTACCAGGAGCACAGCCGGCGCATCGTCGCCGCCCTGGCCAGTCATTACGCCGCTAACCCCCAGGTGATCGGCTGGCAGATAGACAACGAGTTCGGCTGCCACAACACCAGCGCCTGCTACTGCGACCACTGCGCCGCCGCTTTCCGCCGCTGGCTGCAAAGTCGCTACGGCCACCTCGACGCCCTCAACGCCGCCTGGGGCACCGTCTTCTGGAGCGCCGTCTACACCGCCTGGGAACAGATCCCCCTGCCCTGGGCTGCGCCGGCGGCGCACAACCCCGGCCTCCTGTTGGACTTCCGCCGCTTCTGCACGGACACGTGGCGCGCCTACCAACGCCTGCAGGTGGACCTCCTGCGCCGCCTCAATCCCGCCTGGTTCATCACCCACAACCTGATGCCCGGCTTCACGGGGCTCGACTACTTCGCCCTGGCCGCCGACCTGGACGTCGTCTCCTGGGACAATTACCCACACGGCCTGGGCTCGCCGGCCGCCGTGGCCTTCAGCCACGATCTCATGTACGGCCTCAAGCAGAGGCCCTTCTGGGTCATGGAGCAACAGCCCGGCCCGGTCAACTGGCGGCCCGTCAACATCCCCGTGCCGCCGGGCCAGGTGCGGCTCTGGTCGCACCAGGCCATCGCCCACGGCGCCGAGGGGCTGGTCTACTTCCGCTGGCGGGCCTGCCGTTTCGGCCAGGAGCAGTACCACAGCGGGCTGCTCCAGCACGATGGCCGCCCCGACCGCGGCTACGCCGAAGCGCAGCAGGTGGGGGCCGAACTGGGTCGCCTGCCACGCCTGAGCCGCCCGCCGGCGTCGGTGGCCCTTCTCTTCGACTACGAGGACCTCTGGGCGCTGCAACTGGACCCCCACCATCGGGACTTCGACTACTGGCGGCTGGCCGAAACGCTGTACCGGCGGCTCTGGGCCGCCCACGTGCCGCTGGACGTGCTCCCCCGCAACGCTGACTTGAACGGCTACCAGGTGGTCATCGCCCCCGCTCCGCACCTGATTGACGAAAGGCAGGCCGCCCGCTGGCGGACCTTCGTCGAGGAGGGTGGCAGGCTGTTGCTGACCTTTCGCGCCTTCGTCAAGGAGCGCAGCAACACCTGGACAGAGCAGGCCCTGCCGGCCGGGCTGCACGAACTGCTGGGGCTGCGCGTGGCCGAATACCTGAGCATCCCTTCCGAAGATGACCGGCAGGCCTATCCCCATCACGGGGCAGGCCGGCTGGTCCATGCCGCGCTGGGGGAACCAAAGGCCACCTACCCCTACCGCCTGTGGGCGGAGGTGTTGGACCTGAGCGCGGCACAGCCGCTGCTCATCTACGCCGACGGCTACTACGCCGGCACGGCAGCGGCCACCGTTCACCGCCTGGGCCGGGGGCTGGCCTGTTACCTGGGCTGCTGGCTGGAGGACCCCCTGCCGCCGCTGTGGGAGGCCCTGGAGCTGGAGAGACACTCGCTGCCGGCCGCCGCGCCGCCCGAAGTGGAGGTCGTCCGGTTGTGCGATGAGAATGGCCGCCCCGTGCTCTTCCTGTTGAACCACGCCCCTGTGCCCCAGGCGGTCGTGCTGGATGGCCGATATGTCAGCCTGCTGGACGGGAGAGCGGTCGCGGGCCAGGCCATCATTCCGGCGGGCGGGGTTTGGATATTGCAGGAAACGGCGGTATAATCCGGCCATCATTTCACCGCTGAGGCCGCAGAGCACGTCGGGAGAATAAAGAAAACTCTGCGCCCTCTGCGTCTCTGGAAAATGTCACCCTGAGCGTAGCGAAGGGTCTTCCGCTCATGCAACCAGGAGATTCTTCGCTCCCTTCGCTTTCGCTCAGGGCAAGCCCCTTCGCTTTCGCTCAGGGCAGGTTCTTCGGTCGCTCAGAATGACATTTTCATGCTTCAGGGTGGCCCGTTGGGCTATGACGACTGCGGTAAACAAATACACCCATCGGTTTGAGATGAGGCTTCGCTGGATAGCTATGCGGTGTTAGATGACCATGCCTGATGACACGAAGCGCTACCGCAGCGAGGTGCGCCCCGTCTGGTGCCCCGGCTGCGGCCACTACGGCGTGCTGCACAGCTTCTACGCCGCCATCGCCGAACTGAACCTGGCCCCCGAGCGGATTGCCATCGCCTCGGGCATCGGCTGTTCGGGCCGCTTTCCGGCCTTCGTCAACGCCTACGGCTTCCACGGCGTGCACGGCCGCGCCCTGCCCCTGGCCACGGGCATCAAGCTGGGCAACCCCGAGTTGACCGTCATTGCCGTGAGCGGCGACGGCGACGCCTACAGCATCGGCGCCGGCCACTTCCCCCACGCTGCCCGCCGCAACATCAACATCACTTACATCGTCATGGACAACCGCATCTACGGGCTGACCAAGGGGCAGCCCTCGCCCACCAGCCCCACCGGCCTGAAGCTGAAGGCCTCCCCTTACGGCAGCACGGACACGCCGCTGAAGCCGGTGACGGCGGCGCTGGCCCACAACGCCTCCTTCGTCGCCCGCGGCTTCTCCGCCTGGACGAAAGAGCTCACGGAGATCCTGAAACGGGCCATCCTGCATCCCGGCTTCGCCTTCGTGGAGGTGCTCAGCCCCTGCATCACCTTTCACAACACCTACCAGCACTTCAAGGAGGTGCTGCACCCCATCCCCAAGGACCATGACGAGACGGACATCACCAAAGCCATGGCCCTGGCCCTGGTGGACCCCACCCTTTATCATGGCGTCTTCTACGCCAATCCTCGCCCCTGCTACGAGGATACCATCGCCGAACTGCGCGCCGAGGCCCAGAAGAGCCAGACCGGGCTGCCCGACCTGCTACAACGGTTCCAGGCTTAGCCTCCGCTCGCCCATCCACGCTGAAGGCTGACCGGCGTCATACACCCCCAGAGCGAGCAGGCTATAATGTCATAAGGGCTTTCTGCGGGCAGCCGCCGGAGGCGCTGCCCTTCTTCTGGGGGACGACAGGCCGGCAAGCGGGCCATGTTTCACGTGAAACGTAGGGCGGCGGCCGCCTGTTTCACGTGAAACACAGGGCGGGGCGAGGGCCGCGTGTTTCACGTGAAACATGGACGGCCGGTCCGGCCATGCTCCCAGGCCACGGGGAGCGGAGACGAGCCTTGGCCATCTGCGACTACGAGGGAAGCGATTACCGCACCGCTTTCTGGGGCCGGGGGCGGGAGTACGAGGACCTGGCCGAGCGCATCGCCCTGCGCAAGCTGCTGCCGGCCAGCGGCGAACGGCTGGTGGAGATCGGCGCCGGCTTCGGACGGCTGGCCGACCTGTACCACGGCTTCCAGCAGGTGATCCTCCTCGACCCCGCCCGCTCCATGCTGCTCCAGGCGCAGGAGCGGCTGGGGCAAGACCCCCGCTTCCTCTACGTGCGCGGCACCGTCCACAACCTGCCCCTGGCCGACGGCGCCTGCGACACGGTGGTCATGGTGCGGGTCATGCATCACCTCCAGGATGTGGCCGGGGCGCTGGGCGAGATCGCCCGTGTCCTTTCTGGCCACGGCCTTTTCGTGGGCGAGTACGCCAACAAACGCCACCTCAAAGCCCTCGCCCGTTACCTCCTGCGGCGGCAAAGCTGGAACCCCTTCGCCCAGGAGCCGCTGGAATTCGCCCCCCTGCACTTCGACTTTCACCCCCGCTGGATGGCGGCGCGGCTGCAAGAGGCGGGGCTGAGCTGCGAGCGGGAGCTGGCCGTGTCCACCTTCCGCCTGGGCCTGCTCAAGCGATGGGTGCCCCCGCCCACGCTGGCGGCGCTGGACGGCGCATTGCAAACCGTCGGCGGGCGGTGGAAACTCTCGCCCAGCGTTTTCCTGCGCGCCCGCGCTCCGGCCAAGCCGCCACACCCCCTGCCCCAGAGCCCTTTCCGCTGCCCGGCCTGCCACAGCCCAGACCTGAGGGAAGAGGCCGGCGCCCTGGCCTGCGATGGCTGCCGCCGCCGCTGGCCCCTGGACAACGGCATCTACGACTTCACCGATCAGTGACCCAGGAGAGGCGCCCATTGAAGAGCACAGACCTGGACACCGAATCCCTGGAGCTCGACGCCGAGGAGCAGAAGACATCCGAAGCCATCGAAATCCTCTGCCAGATCGGCCGGCGCCAGGGATCGGTCACCTTCGACGACATCCTCAACGTGCTGCCCGCCGTGGAAGAGCACATCGAACAACTGGACGACGTGCTCGTCGCCCTCTTCGAACAGGGCATCGAGGTGCAGCCGGAGACGGAAGACGACCAGCGGCCCCGGCGGGGCCGGCGCACGGTGCTGCTCCTGGCCTACAGCGATGAGGAGCAGGAAATGGACGCGGATGACCCCCTCAGCCTGTACCTGAGGGAGATCGGCCGCGTGCCCCTGCTCTCGGCGGAAGAGGAGATCGGCCTGGCCCGGCGTATAGAGCAGGGGCGTATGGCCTTGCTGGAACTGAGCCAGGCTGTGAACGACCAGAAGCGACAGCAGCAGCTACAGGAGATCATCGAGGATGGCCAGATGGCCTACGACCATCTGGTGCGGGCCAACTCCCGCCTGGTGGTGAGTGTGGCCAAGAAGTACATGGGGCGCGGCGTGCCTTTCCTGGACCTCATTCAGGAGGGGAACATCGGCCTCATCCGCGCCGTGCGCAAATTCGACCATCGCCGGGGCTACAAGTTCAGCACCTACGCCACCTGGTGGATCCGCCAGGCGGTCACGCGGGCCATCGCCGACCAGTCCCGCACCATCCGCGTGCCCGTGCACATGTACGAGCAGATCAACCGCCTCTCCCGCTCCGCCCGCACCCTGGCCCAGCAACTGGAACGCGAGCCCACGCAGGAGGAACTGGCCGATGACATGGGCACCTCTTCACGCAAGGTGGAGCAGATCATCCGCGTGGCGCAGCGCCCCTTATCGCTGGAAATGCCCATCGGAGAAGAACAGGAGACCTCCCTGGGAGACCTCATCGAGGATGGAGAGGCAGAGGCCCTCAGCGACAGCGTGACCCAGAGCCTGCTGCGGGAGACATTCCAGGAGGTTTTCGATTCCCTCTCGCCACGGGAGGCGCGCATCCTGGCCCTGCGCTTTGGCCTGGTGGACGGCCACAGCTACACGCTGGAGGAGGTGGGGCAGAAGTTCGGCGTGACGCGGGAACGTATCCGCCAGATCGAAGCCAGGGCCCTCGGCCGGCTGCGCCACCCCAGCCGCAGCCGCCGCCTGCGCGGCTATCTGATGTGAGCCCCTACTCGTCGAACATCTCCCCCACGGAGATGCCGCCGTGAATGCGGCGGATCACTTCGCCCAGCAGCTTGCCCACAGAGAGTACGGTCAACAGGGAGCCCAACGCCCGCCGCTTGGGCGGCGCGACGGGCGCCGTATTGGTGACCACCAGTTGCTTCAGCCCACTGCTCTGCAAATCCTCTATCGCCGTGCCAGAGAGGATGGCATGGGTAGCGCAGGCATAGACCTCTCGTGCTCCTTCCTGCAGCAGAAACCGGGTTCCCCGCGTCAGGGTGGCAGCCGTATCCACCTCATCATCCACGACGATGGCGTTTTTCCCCTCCACATCGCCGATCAGGGTCAGGATTTCTGCCCCGCTGCCATCCAGCGGCCGCCGCTTCTCGATGACGGCCAGGGGCAGGTTCAGGCGGCGAGCGAAGTCGCGGGCCCGCCGCGTGGCGCCCACGTCCGGAGCCACGACCACGGCGTCGGGGATGGCTTTCTCGGCGAAGTAATCGCCGAGCAGATGCAACGCCGTCAGCTCGTCGGTGGGGATGGTGAAGAAGCCCTGGATCTGCCCGGCGTGCAGGTCAACGGTCAGAAAACGGTCGGCGCCGGCCACGGTGATAAGGTCGGCCACCAGCCGGGCAGTGATGGGCACGCGGGGCTGATCCTTCTTGTCCGTGCGCCCATAGCCATAGTAGGGCACCACGGCGGTGATGCGCCCGGCGCTATCGCGCCGCAGGGCATCCATGAAGATCAGCAGTTCCATGAGGTTGTCGTTGGTAGGCGAGGCAGTGGGCTGAATGACGAAGACATCCTTGCCCCGCACGCTCTGCCGCAGGCGGACGAAGGTGTTGGTGTTGGGGAACTGGAAGACGTCCGCCTCGCCCAGCGGCAGCCCCAGGTAAGCGGCCACCTCCTCCGCCAATGGCCGGTTGGCGGTGCCGCTGAAGACCACCAGTTCCCCGTACAGCTTGTACTCGACCCTGGCCGTCATCTCTCCCTTTCCTCCCACTCCTCCCGCAGGAGCCCCATCACCAGTTCGTCCACATAGCGCCCCTCCGTGAAGCGGCTCTGACGCAGCCGCCCCTCGTGGCGGAAGCCGACCTTTTCGTAGCAGCGGATGGCCCGCCCGTTGAAGTCGTAGACATGCAGGAAAACGCGGTGGAGGTTCAGCTCCCCGAAGGCGAAGCGCAGCAGGGTGCGCAGGGCGTCGGCGCCGTAGCCCTGGTCCCAGTACTCTTTCTCGCCGATGACGATGCCACACACGGCCTTGCGGTTCTTCCAGTCAATATCGTGCAGGCCCACGTTGCCGATGTGCACCCCCTCGGCGGTTTCGATGGCGAAGACATAACCCTTCTCGTCCTCCAGCAACCTCTCGTACCACCGCTCCTCCTGGGCCTCCGAAAGGGGCAGGTACATGTTCAGGTACTGCCGCACCTCGGGGTCGTTGAACCAGCGCACGAAGGTGGGGATGTCGCTGCGCTCAATAGCCCGCAGGTGGGTTTTCTGGCCGATGATCATAGGCTTCCTCCGCTTTCCAGCAGTTGTGCGACGGCCGTGTAGGGGTCCAGCCGGCGCGCCAGCACCTGCTCCACCAACGTTTCCAACCGCTCCTCGGGCAGGCGGGCGCGCAGCCGGGCCAGCAGCTCCGCCTGCAGGATGGCCTCCAGCTCGCCGAGCACTCGCGCCCGCTCCCGCCGCTCGAAGAGGTGGCTCTCGTGCAGGTAAGCGGCATGGGCTTCGATGGCCTCCAGCAGTTCCGCCACCCCCTGGCCGCGGGTGGCCACGGTCTTGAGGATGGGCGGCTCCCAGCCGTCGTCGGCCCTGCTGCCCGGCACCATGGCCTGGGGCGCCAGCCCCTGCATCATCTGGATGGCCATCACGGTGTGCTCGGCCCCTTCCCGGTCGGCCTTGTTCACGGCGAAGATGTCGGCGATCTCCATGACGCCGGCCTTGATGGCCTGCACCTCATCGCCCAGGCCCGGCGCGGTCACGACGACCACAGTGTGCGCCGAGCTGGCGATCTCCACCTCCGCCTGTCCCACGCCCACCGTCTCCACGAGGACCCGCTGGAAGCCGGCAGCGTCGAGGACCAGGATGACGTCGCCCGTGGCCTGGGCCAGCCCGCCCAGGCTGCCGCGGGTGGCCATGCTGCGGATGAAGACGCCGGCATCGCCGGCCAGGTCGCGCATGCGGATGCGGTCGCCCAGGAGCGCCCCACCGGAGAAGGGGCTGGTGGGGTCCACGGCCACGATGCCCACGGTGAGCTGGCGGCGGCGGTAGAGCCTGGCCAGGGCGTTGACCAGCGTGGACTTGCCGGTACCTGGCGCGCCGGTGATGCCGATGACGTGCGCCCGGCCGGTGTGCGGATACAGCGCGGCCAGGGCAGCGTGCGCCTCCGGCCCATCGTCCTCGACCAGGGAGATGGTGTGGGCCAGGGCGCGGCGGTCGCCGGCAAGTAGCTTCTTGACCAATTCCATGTTCCGCTTCCTACGACAGAATGCAGGATGCAAGATGCAGGATGCAGGATGCAGGATGCAAGACGCAGGATGCAGGACGCAACCCTGCAACTTTTTGCTTCTTGCCTCTTGCTTCTTGCCTCTTGCCTCTTGTTTCTTACCTCTTGCTTCTTGCCTCTTGCCTCTTGCCCCCTATCTCTCCCCGGCCTCAGGCTCTTGTAGGGCCAGTTCTCTCCGTATGAAGGCCACGATGTCCTGCGTGTTCGTGCCCGGCCCGAAGATGCCGCGAATGCCCGCCGCACGCAGGGCGGGGACGTCCTCGTCGGGAATGATGCCGCCGACGAGCACCGGCACGTCGCCCATCCCCTGCTGACGCAGAAGCTCGACCACGCGCGGACAGAGGGCCATGTGGGCGCCGGAGAGGATGGACAGCCCCACCACGTCCACATCCTCCTGCAAGGCGGCCTCGGCGATCATCTCCGGCGTCTGACGGATGCCGGTGTAGATGACCTCCATGCCGGCGTCGCGCAGCGCCCGGGCCACCACCTTGGCCCCCCGGTCGTGGCCATCCAGGCCTGGTTTGGCGATGAGTACTCGGATCCTGCGTTTAGACATGGCTGTGAACTCCTTGTACAAAGGCGTTTGAAGCCTCCGATCGCGGGCGCCAAGTGACTAACGACGAAAGACGAAGGGCGAAGGGGGAACGGTTATCCTTCATCGTTGGTCTTTGGTCCTTCGTCGTTGGTCTTTGGTCCTTCGTCGTTAGTATACCATCCCTCGCCGTATGCGCAAAGCCCAGGTGCTATCTTGTGTACACCTCCGGATTCACGCAGTTCGGCAGGCGTTCGCCGCGCAGGCCGGCCAGGAGGTTGGCCGCGGCCATCTCGGCCATCTTGTGGCGGCTGTTGATGCTGGCCGAGGCGATGTGCGGCACGATCAAACAGTTGGGCAGGGTGAGCAACGGGCTGTCCAGGGGGATAGGCTCCGGCTCCGTCACGTCCAGCGCTGCGGCGGCGATCTCGCCCTTCACCAGCGCCTGATAGAGCGCCGCGGGATCCACCACCGGGCCGCGGGAGGTGTTGACCAGCACAGCCGAAGGCTTCATCAGCCGGAGCTCCCGCGCCCCGATCAGGTGATAGGTCTCCGGCGTCAGCGGGATGTGCAGGGTGACGAAGTCGGCCTGGCGCAGCAGATCATCGAAGGGCAGGTACTGCGCGCCCAGCCTCCCGGCGGCCTCTTCATTGGGCGTCACGTCGTGGTAGAGGATGCGCATGTTGAAGCCACGGGCGCGGCGAGCCACCGCCTGCCCGATGCGCCCGAAACCGACGATGCCCAGCGTGGCCTCCCACAGGTCGGCGCCCAAAAAGAGCATGGGCCCCCAGGTCTTCCATCGCCCCGCCTGGACGTAGGCGGCGGCCTCCACCACGCGGCGGGCAGCGCTGGCCAGCAAGGTGAAAGCGAAATCGGCTGTGGCCTCGGTCAGCACGCCCGGCGTATTCCCCACGGGGATGCCCCGCCGCGTGGCCTCCTCCACGTCCACGTTGTCGAAGCCGACGGCCATCTGGCTGATCACCTTGAGCTGCGGGCCGGCCGCCTCCATGAGCTGCGCGTCAATAGGATCGGTGAGCAGGCAGAGCAGGCCGTCCACCCCCTTGACCTTTTCCAGGAGGATGGCTCTGGGCGGCGGCAATTCCCCTTCCCACACCTCGGCCTGACAATGCTCCCGCACCTGTTGCAATCCTGTTTCGGGGATCAGGCGTGTCACGAACACCCTGGGCTTGTTGGACATAGAGCTCCTCCTCTCATCGGGCACTGAACCCCAACGGTTATACGGGGCGATTACAGTACACCACAGATCAAAGGCTTTGTCAAGTTGCGCATGGCAGAGAGTTCGCCGACATTGTCCAAAAGCGGCGGAGGCCGAAGGCCCGGTTTGACAAAATCGCCACTTTGCGCTTCAATGATAGCAGACAAGGCAGCCCCATCGCGTAGGACAACTGCTCGCAGTTGTCCTACCCAATGACGGTGCGGGGCGTGGCATACAAGCTGATAGCCTATGTTCACCACCTTGCGTGCCCGGCTGATTGCCTCTTATGTGCTGATCATCTTCGTGACCCTGGCCTTCGCTGCGGCCACGCTGCCCGTGCTGCTGCGTGGCTACCAGGATCAGGCCACCTGGGCCCGCCTGGAGGACCAGTTGGAGCTCAGCGCCCGCGCTGTGGCCGGGCTCTGGCGGGAGAGCCTTTCCGCGGCCGAGCTTCTGGCCCAACTGCCGGAAATCGCGGCCGGGCCGGGAGGGCGCTTATTGCTGCTTGACGCCAGCGGAGAGGTGCTGGCGGACACGGCCGGCACGCTGGTAGGCCAGCAGATCCCCCAGGTCACGCGCCAGCGACGGCCGGGCAGGCAATATTTCTTCGGCGAATTCCGCACCCCCCTGGGCCAGCGCATGCTCTACGTGGCCCTGCCCCTGACGCCGCGCCTCGCCCAGCGCACGCTCATCCTGGCCCAGGTCGCCCCTGCCGGCGGGTTGCGTGCCCTGGCCGACCTGGGGCGGAGGCTGCTCGTCGCCGGTGCGGTGGCTCTGGCCCTGGCCCTGCTGCTGGCCCTGCTGCTGGCCCGCTCCATCAGCCGTCCCCTGGCGCGCATCACGCAGGCCACGGAAGAGGTCGCCCGCGGCAACCTGGACCACCGCCTGGCAGTGGAAGGCCCGGACGAGGTACGCCGCCTGGCCGAACGTTTCAACGCCATGGCCCAGGAGGTGAAGCGTTCCCGCCAGGCGCAGCGAGACTTCGTAGCCAACGTTTCCCACGACCTGAAGACGCCGCTGACTTCCATCCAGGGCTTCGCCCAGGCCCTGCTCGATGGCACGGCGTCAGGCCGCGCCGCCCGGCGGGAGGCGGCCCAGGTCATCTGCGACGAGGCCGCACGCATGAACCGCATGGTGGAGCAGTTGCTGGAGCTGGCCCGCTGGGACGCCGGGCAGATCACCATCGCCCAGGAGAGCGTTGACCTGCCGCAGTTGCTGCGCATGTGCCAGGAGCGCATGGGCTGGCAAGCGCAACAGAAGGGGGTAGAGCTGACGGTGGAGGTCAGGCCGCTGCCGCCGCTGCGCGGCGACAGCGACCGGCTGATGCAGGTGCTCACCAACCTGCTGGACAACGCGCTGACCTACACGCCGGCCGGCGGCTCGGTGACCCTGGCCGCAGCGGAGGTGAAGGATCAGGCAGAGGTGGAGATCACGGTCACAGACACGGGGCCAGGCATCCCCGCCGAGGAGCTGGCGCGCATTTTCGAGCGTTTTTACCGCGTGGACAAGGCCAGGGCCGGCCGCGGCGCCGGCCTGGGACTGGCCATCGTCAAGGAGATCGTGGAGGCCCACGGAGGACGGGTGTGGGCGGAAAGCAGCGTCGGCCTGGGCACGCGCTTCGTCGTGAGGCTGCCGGCCGCACAGCGGGTCTGAGGTTTCAGGTTCCAAGGTTTCAGGTTAAAGGACTGCCCATGGATAGTGAAGAATTCATCGAACAGGCCGAAGCGTTCCTCACCGAGCTGGAGCGGGAGCACTACCTGGTGGGCGCCGGACGCAAGGAGCAACTGGAGATTGCCGCCATCTTCGACCGTTACCCGCAGCTCTTCAGCCGCGAGGCGGTGGCGGCATGCTTGCAGGAGCAGGCTGGCGCCGCCGATCCCGTCGCCGCCCGCTACCTGGCCGCCTTCGCCGCCGATGGCTACCTGGAACAGGCGGTCAAGGCGCTGAGCGAGGAGATCACCAACCGGGAGCTGGCGGCCACGGTGGAGTGGGACGGCGAGGCACTGCCCTACCGCCAGGTGCGCACGGTGCTGGCCCAGGAGCCCGACCAGGCCCGCCGCCACGGCCTGCACTGCCGCCAGTTGGCCGTCACCGCGCGGCAGCACGACCTGCGCGCCGGGCGCTTCCGCCGCCTGCACCAGGAGGCCGTGTCCCTGGGCTTCGAAAACTACACTGCACTATGCGAAACGCTGAAGGGGCTGGAACTGCCGGCGCTGGCCGAGGCGATGGGCCTGCTCCTGGAGCAGACCGAAGCGGCCTATGCCGGGCGGCTGGAGGAAGCACTGCTCGCCGCCGGAGTGACTCCCGATACCGCCGACGTGTCGGACATCCTCTACTGCTTCCGCGCCGCACAGTTCGACCGCTACTTCCCCGCCGACGAGATGGGGCGCAGCCTGCACCGCACCATGAGCGGCCTGGGGCTGGTGAAGGGTGATGACTTCGGTTTCATCCTGGACCTGGAGCCGCGGCCCAAGAAGTCGCCGCGGGCCTTCTGTGCGGCCGTGCGCGTGCCCGACGAGGTATATCTGGTGATCAAGCCGCAGGGCGGCAGCGACGATTACGACAGCTTCTTCCACGAAGCCGGACACGCCACACACTACAGCCGCATCGCTCCCGACGTCCCCTGGCCGCTGCGCCGCCTGGGCGACAGCGACATCACGGAGAGCTACGCCTTCCTGTTCCACTACCTGGTGCACAACCCCCGCTGGCTGCGGGATGTGCTGGGCCTGCCGCTCAGCGTCGCCGAGGAGTTCCGCCGCTTTGCGCTCTTCAAGAAGACATGGTTCCTGCGCCGCTACGCGGCCAAGCTGCGCTACGAGCTGATACTGCACGAGGGCGACCCGGCTGAGACCTGCCAGGCCTATGTGGACACCCTGACCGAGGCGTTGCAGGTGGAGATCGCCCCCGAGAACAGCCTGGCCGATGTGGACGATGGCTTCTACGTGGCCCAGTACCTGCGGGCCTGGATCTTCGAGGCCATGCTGCGCCGCTTCCTGGAGGAAGAGCTGGGCGAGGCATGGTGGGGGAACCGCGACGCGGGTTGGTTCCTGCGCGACGCGTGGCGGCGAGGGCAGGCGCTGCCGCTCACGGCGCTGGCACGGGAGATCGGCTATGACCGGCTCGACGCCCGCCCGCTGGTGGAGGAGTTGCTGGAGCTGGGATGATCAGGCCGATGAGTCCGAGGGGCTGAGGGGCTGAGGCACCGAGGCACCGGGGCGCCAGGAAGGCTGCACCAGCACTTTGAGGCATTCCTTGCGGATCATCAACCCCAGCCCCTCGTGGATGTTCTCCAGCGATACGCGGTGGGTGATGACCGACTCGGCGTCAATCTTGCCCTCGGCCATGAGGCGTAAGGCTGTGGCCACATGCTCCGGCCGCGAGTCGGAAGCCCCCACGATGCGCAGCTCACCGTAGTGGATGGCGCGGCTGTCCAGGGTGATGTCGGCCTCCTCCTTGGGCAGGCTGGCGAAGAGGCTGATGGCTCCGCCCTTGCGCACCAGGCCGATGGCCTGCTCGTGCGCCTCCCGCGTCGGCCCGGCCACGATGACCACGTCCGCCCCCATCCCCGCCGTGCGCTCCCTGACCACGGAGGCCACATCCTCGTGCACCCCGTCAATGACGACGACGTCCCGCAGCCGCTGGCGCAAGAGCGACAGCCGCGGCTCCGAGCGCTGCACGACCATCACCTCTGCCGCGCCCAGAGCCCTGGCCACCTCGGCGTGCAGCGCGCCCAGCGGGCCGCCGCCGAGGATCAGCACGCGGTCTCCGGCCTTGACGCCGGCCAGCTCCTGGGCGTTGACGGCGCAGCTCAGCGGCTCGCTCAGAGCAGCGGCTTCGTCGGACACCGCATCGGGCACGGTGAGCACGTTGCCGCCGCGGATGGCCAGCGGTGGAATGGCCAGCCGCTCGGCGAAGGCCCCGTCGGAAGTCTGGCTGATGGGCTGAGCATTGGGGCACAGGTTGGTCAGGCCAAGTTTACAATAATCACACTCCAGGCAGCCCAGGGTCGTGGCCAGGGTGATGCGCTGGCCGACGGCGAAGCCCTCGACGTCCGCTCCAACGTGCACCAGATGCCCCACCATCTCGTGGCCGATGATGCGCGGGGGGTGCCAGCGGGGGTGGCCGATGGTGGCCAGTTTCTTGTCCGACCCGCAGATGGCGCAGTAGTGCACTTCGGCGATGAGGTTGTCGTCGCTGGGCAGCGGCTCGGGGCATTCCTCCACCCGGATGTCGCCGGGCCCACGGTAAACGGCAGCCTTCATGATCTGATGTACTCCTGTTGAGGTGATGCGTGGTGCGTGATGCGTGATCCGTAAAACGGCACGATGGCCACACCTCGGGTGTCACGTTTTACGCATCACGACCCTGGCCAGCCCGATCCCCTTCCGCTCTCCGCTCGCTTACGTCATACTGGAGATCGTCCAGCGCCGCCGGCAGGTCGGCCAGGTCGTCAAGGACGCGGCCCAGGGGGTGGGCGGCCACAGCCTGTGCGCACCAGTCGGGGGTGTACGATGTGCGCAGCAGGAAGAAGGGGATGCCCATCATCAGGGGCAACGCGCCGGGCATGGAGAAGGTGTCCGCCACCACCGCCAGCCGCGAGCCGTCGGCGGCTGCCCGGCGCAGCGCCCGGTAATAGGCCGGACGACGCAGGTCAACGTCATGCCGCTCGTCCACCGGCCAGACCTGGATCGGGCCCAGCTCCGGATGCGGGAAACGTTGCGGCCAACTGGGGTCCATGTCGTATTGCCGCGTGTCGCCCAGCACGGCGATCTCATCTTGCCTCTGGCCCAATGCCAGCGCCCCCAGGTGGCAGCGCACCTTATCGCCCATCGAATTGGTGAGGATCAGCGGCGTTCGTTGGGGATGCTCGATCAGCGCCAGGAGCACGTCACGGGCGGCGGGGCGAAACGCCGGCGGCAACTCCGCCGTGTGGCGGTGGAAGAGGGCATTGACGCAATCCATGAGCGGGTCGTATTGCGCCTGGGGGAAGGCGCGAGCCACCGCCTGAGCGTAAGCGGGGGTCTCCCCCAGCATGACCAGCAGCGTGGCGGTGTTGAGAATAAAGGCCCCCTCGTCGGCGTAGGTGGCCAGCAGGCCGTTGACCCACCAGCCGTAGCGGTGCGGTGCCTGCAAAAGCCGCACCCGCGTGGCCGCGTACCCGGCGGCCAGCCGCTCCCGCGGCACGCCGAGGACCTCGCCGGCCAGCGTGTCCAGCGACCTGGCGGCCAGCGCCTCCACCTGCTCCTCCTCGGCGGTCAGCGTGCCGTCCCAGTCAATGATGACTTTGAGGTATTGTGTCATCGGTGCTTCTGTGTTCGGCAGGGGGCTTTGATGCAGCGTATTGCGTGATGCGTGATGCGTGATCCGTGATGCGTGATGCGTGTTCCGTGATGCGTGATGCGTGTTCCGTAGCAGAACGAACGCGCACACCATGCACCACGTTGCCTCAGTGCCTCGGTGCCTCGCTGCGCCTACAACGCCCGCTCGAGGATTTCCCCCATCTCCTCCGTGGTCAGCACGATGGGATTGCCCTTCATGCTGCTCGAAGCGGCGGCTTTTTCGATCACCAGTGGGAAGTTGGCCTCCGTCAGGCCGTAGGCGGAGAGCGGGGGAACACGCAGCGCGGCGCACAGTTCCTGCACCCAGGCCACGCCGTCGGCGGCGACGGCCCGCTCGTCCCCGGTCAGCAGGCGGGCCATCTCGTCGTAACGGCGCAGCGCCTCGCTTTCCGCCGCCCGCTGGCACAAGGCGCGCACGTTGACGGCCATCACATGGGGCAGGAGGGCAGCGCACACAGCGCCGTGCGGCGCCGGGAACATGCCTCCCAACACCCCGGCGAAGCCATGCACCGCCCCTAACCCGGCGTTGGCCAGGGCCAGCCCGCCAAAAAGGCTGGCCAGGGCCATGTCCTGGCGGGCCGCGGTGTCGTCGCCGTGCGCGCAGGCCCGACGCAGCGAACGGGCGGCACGGCGCATGCCCTCCCGGCACAGCCCATCCGTCAACGGATTGGCCCTGTGGGAGACGAAAGGCTCCATGAGCTGAGTGAGGGCATCCAGGCCGGTGCTGGCCGTCACCTCCGGCGGCATGGTGTAGGTGAGCTCGGGGTCCACCAGCGCCAGCCGGGGCAGCATCAGCGGGCTGCGCAGGCTCACCTTCACGCCATGCTCCGGCACGAGCAGCACGGCGTTGCGGGTCACCTCGGCGCCGGTGCCCGCCGTGGTGGGGATGGCAATGCAGGGCGCGGATGGTTGCTTCAACGGCTGGCCACGGCCGACCACCTCCAGGTAGTCATCGAGATCGCCGCCGTTGGTCAGCAGGGCAGCGACGGCCTTGGCAGTATCCAGGGCGCTGCCGCCGCCGAAGCCGATGACCAGGTCGCAATCCGCCTCTCGCGCCCGCTGCGTGCCCTGGCGGACCACCTCCGTCGTCGGTTCGCCGCCGACGGAAAAGGTGACCGTTTCCAGCCCCTGCGCGGCCAGCAAGTCCAGCAGCGGCCGGGCCCGTTCAGGGGTGCGTCCCGTCACCACCAGGGCGCGGTGGCCCGTGGCTGCCGCCAGCGGCCCCACCTCCCGCAGCGTGCCCGCGCCGAAGAGGATGCGCGTGGCCGTGGCAAACTCGAAGCGCATGATCTCACCCCCACCCCTCGTCATCAGGGAACACATTGGCGTACTTGACGCTGGTGCGCGGCTCGGCCATCATTTCTTCCACCGTGTCCCGCCATTTCCGATAATGAGCGGTCTCCTTGTGCCGGGCGGGATCATCCGGCGTGCGGTAGACCTCCACCAGCACGAAGCGCGTGGGGTCATCCAGTTGTTGGATGACGTCGAAGCGGGCCACGCCCGGCTCCTGCACACTGTTGCGGGCATTCTCCAGCGTGGCCTGGCGAAAAGCCTCCACGAATTCGGGTTTGACATGGGCGTGTACGTGAACGATAAACATGACCTGTTCCTCCTCCTATGGCCAGCGGGCCATGATAACTTCCCGTGCCACTCGTTGCGCTTCCACCTCCTGCCGGCATTGGGGGCACAGCTCCAACCATTGTGTTCCTTCCGCATCGGTCTGCACCTCAGGCGGGATCACTGCCCGCAGCCAGGCCAACATCTCGACCGTGGCCACCGGCGCGCCACACCCGGCGCAGGCCCGCAGCTCGAAGTCGAGCCTCGTCCCTTCGCCGCGCACAGCTCCTGTTACCGTGGGCAGGTTGATGGCCTCGGTGGGGCAGGCTTCGACACAGCGAGTGCACTCTTCCCGGCACACAGCCGCAAACCACACCGTGCGGCGGCGATCGGTGTCACTCAGGGTGATCAGCCCCGCCGGGCAGACCGTGGCGCAGGCACGGCAGCCGATGCACCGTTCCGCGCTGACCAGCAATTGACGCTCGTTCGCTGCCATCTTGCTCACCTCCTGACCTCGGCTCGTAGCATCTTGGCCGCCGCCCGGCGCTGAACCCGACCCACGAAATCGCCGTATTCCTCGTAGCTCAGGGCCTGCGTCGGGCAGGTGAGGGCGCAAACCGGTTCCTGCCCTGCTGCCCGCCGGTCAGTGCACAGGTCGCACTTGTGAACGGTGCGCCCGTCGCTCTTCCAACCAATCACCCCGAAGGGACAGGCGACCAGGCATAGGCCGCAGCCGGTGCAGCGCGCGGCGTCGAAGGCTACCGTGCCATTGGTTGTAGCCAGCGCCTGGGTGTAGCAAGCAGCCACGCAGGGCGCCGGATCGCAATGGCGGCACAACAGCGGCACGGCAAAGCGGCCTTCCACTCGCACCACGGTGACGTTGGACATCCCGTTGTGCACCCGCTGGCAGGCCACTTCGCAGGCCGTGCAATCAATACATCGTTCCGCATGGGCGTAGATCAACCTGGCCATCGCTCATCCCTCCTTTTTCGCCGGGCCGACCTGGCAGGCGGCGACCTTGTACTCAGGGATCTTGGCCCGGGGGTCCAGGGCGTCAATCGTCAAGCGGTTGGTGCCCTCGAAGTGGAACGGCATGAAGGCCACTCCGGTTTCCACGGTGTCGGTGATGCGCACCTTTGCCTCTGCCCGGCCCCGCGCCGTGCTTACCGTCACCGCATCTCCCTCGGCCAATCCCAGCCGCTCCGCATCGGCCGGATTGACTTCGACGAACAACGCGGGCGCTCGTGCCAATAGCGATGGGCTGCGGCGGGTCATCGAACCGGCGTTGTGGTGGACGACCACCCGCCCCGTGGTCAGCGTCAGAGGGAACGCGCCTGCTGGCTCCTCGGCTGGCGCCACGTAATCCACCGGCACCAGCCGCGCCCGGCCGTCCGGCGTGGCGAAGCGCTCGGTGTGCAGGATGGGCGTGCCAGGGTGATCGGGCGCCGGGCAGGGCCAGAAGAGGCCACCAGGCGCAGCCGCCAGCCGCTCGGGCGTGATTCCGGCGTAGATGGGGACGGTGCGGTTGATCTCGGCCAGGACATCGACCGGAGAGGCATAGTCCCACGGATTGTCGGAGGAACTCTGGGGAACTCGGAGGAACTCGGAGGAACTCGGAGGAACCAGTCCCCCCTGAGTTCCCCTAAGTTCCTCTAAGTTCCCCTGAATTCTCCTCGCCACGTCGCAAACAATCTGCCAATCAGCGCGAGCCTCGCCAGGGGGTTGCACGGCCTGGGGAGACCACTGCACTCGTCGCTCGGTGGTGGTGTAGCTGCCGGACTTCTCGGCCCAGGCAGCGGCCGGCAGCACCACGTCGGCCAGCTCCGCTGTCTCGGTCATAAAGATGTCCTGCACCACCAGCAGGTCGAGCCGGCTCAGCGCCTCTCGGGCGTGATCGGCGTTGGGATCGGAGAGGATGGGGTTCTCGCCCATGACGACCATGGCCTTGATCTGGCCATCGTAGGCGGCGTTAATCATCTCCACTACCGTCAGGCCAGACGATTGCGGATTGCGGATTGCGGATTGCGGATTTGAGATTTGTGGTCTGAGATTTGAAACCCGCTGATAGCCTGGCAAAAAGTCGGGCAGGGCGCCCATGTCGCACGCGCCCTGGACGTTGTTCTGGCCACGCAGGGGCATAAGACCCGCTCCGGGGCGGCCCACCTGTCCACACATCAGGGCCAGGTCGGCACAGGCCAGGACGTTGTCCGAGCCGGTGGTGTGCTGGGTGATGCCCATGCAATAGATCAGCGTGGCCGCCGATGCGCTGGCGAAGGCCCGCGCCGCGGCGACGATCTGGGCCGGCGAGACACCAGTGATCTCAGCCACCCGCGACGGGGGATAGGCAGCTACATGCCGGGCCAGAGCCTCGAAGCCCGTGGTGCGCTGGGCGATGAAGTCACGGTCGGCCAGGCCCTCGGTCAGGATGACGTGCATCATGCCATTGAGCAGGGCCACGTCGGTGCCGGGGCGCAGTTGCAGGAAGATGTCGGCCAGCCAGGCCGTGGGCGTCAGGCGGGGATCGGCCACGATGACTCGCGCTCCCCGATCCCTGGCCCGCCACACCCAACGGGCCACGGGGGCATAGTTCTCGGCAAAGTTGGAGCCGATAACGAAGATGCAGTCGGCGTTAATGAGGTCGGGGATGGGGTTGGTCATGGCCGCGCTGCCCAGGGTATGGGCCAGCCCGACCACCGTCGGGGCGTGGCACAGCCGGGCGCAGTGGTCCACGTTGTTGGTGCCCAGCCAGCGGGCCAGCTTCTGGAAAAGGTAATTCTCCTCGTTGCTGCACTTGGCCGAGGACAGGAAGCCCAGGGCATCGGGGCCAGCGGATTGGCGGATGGCAGATAGCCGATGGCTGATGAAATCAAGTGCCTGCTCCCAGCCTACTTCCTGAAAGCGGCCATTTCTCTTGACCAGGGGGTGGGTTAATCGGTCGGGGTGGTTGAGGGCTTCCAGGGCTGCGTTGCCCTTGGGGCACAGCGCCCCCTCGCTGACCGGGTGTTCGGCCATGTACTCCAGTCCCACCGCCCGGCCGTCTTCGACGACGACGTAAAAAGCACATCCCGCCCCGCAGTAGGGGCAGACGGTAGGTATGAAGGTTTTTGAGCTCATAATCATGCCCTCCCATTGCCTGCGCAGGCGGATCGCCGGGCTGACGAGTCAGTGATCATGGACTGACAGACCACCACGAAGCACGAAAATGTCATTCTGAGCGACCAAAGAACCTGCCCTGAGCGAAGGCGAAGGGGCCTGCCCTGAGCGAAAGCGAAGGGGCCTGCCCTGAGCGAAGGCGAAGGGGCCTGCCCTGAGCGAAGGCGAAGGGAGCGAAGAATCTCCTGGTTGCATGAGCGGGAGACCCTTCGCTACGCTCAGGGTGACATTTTCGAAGCAGAGCCGCTTTCTGACCCATCAGCCCGGCTTGTCGGCCTGCGTCACACCGTCTGGGCGGTGACGTATCCCTCCACAACCTCGGCCGCAGCCACGCGCCGCACGCCGCCGGCGAACTCTTCCTCCTCGGCGTAGACCAGCGCCTTCGTCGGGCAGGCGGTGACGCAGGCGGGCACGTCCAGGTCGGGGCAGCGGTCGCACTTAACGGCGATGCGCCGCTCGAGTTGGCGGCCCACCACACCGTAGGGGCAGACCATGGTGCACATCCAGCAGCCGATACACTTATCGGGGTCGTGGGTCACGATGCGGGTCAGGGCGTCCTGGCTCATGGCTCCGGTGCGGCAGGCTCGCACGCAGGGCGCGTCCTCGCAATGGCGGCACAACAGCGGCAGCTTGCGCTGTAGTATGTATTCCACGTAGAGTCGTTTGCGGGGCACAGGCGTCTCGGCGATGGCGGCAAACAGGTGCTTGGCGACCGAATGCTCCACCGCGCAGGCCAACTCACAGGCGTGGCAGCCCACGCAGCGATCCAGGCGGACGAATATCTCTTTCATGACACCCTCCTCCTAGATTCCCAGCGCGGCCCGCCTGGCGGCGATGTGGTCTATGATCAGCTTGGCCGCCTTGAACGGATCGGGCTCCACAGCGAACTTGGCGCCCACCACCCCTTCCGCCCCAGCGGTCAACAGCGCGGTCACGTTGGGACTGCCCAGCACCTGGGGCACTGTGCCCAACACGGTGAAGATGCCCGAGGCCACCACGTAGGCCCCGATGCTGACTGCCTTCTCGCTCATCCATTCCGGCGCCGCGCCGGCTACCGGCAGGTCGCTGATGTCCACGCCCAGGGCGTTGGCGGCAGCGGCGCAGGTGACCAGGATGCGGCTGATGTCCACACAACTGCCCATGTGCAGCACAGGCGGCACCCCCAGCGCCTGGCAGACGCCCTTCAGTCCGTCGCCGGCCAGTTCCGCTGCCTCGGGCAGGAGCAGGCCCGCCTTGGCACAGGCGATGGCGTTGCAGCCCGTGGTGACCACCAGCACGTTGTTCTTGATCAGTTCCTTGACCAGATTGACATGGCCGTAGTCATGCTGTACCTTGGGGTTGTTGCAGCCCACCACGCCGGCGATGCCCTGGATGGCCCCGCTCTTGATGGCGTCGAGCAGCGGATTCAGGCTGCCGCCCAGCGCGGCCAGGATGGCTTCCACGCTGAAGCCGACCATGCACTCGCTCTTCTCGTCGGGGATGTAGACTCTGGCCCTGTTGCGGTTGGGGTAGTTCTCCACCGCCGTGCGCACGATGGCCTTGGCCGTCTCATAGGCCGTCTCCTCGTGGAACTCCATGTGGGTGGCGCCGGGGAACTTGGCCTTGGGGGAGGTGGAGATGAACCTGGTGTGGAAACAACTGGCCAGGTCGGCCAGGGCGGGGAAGATGCACTGCACGTCAACGACCATGGCCTCCACCGCGCCGGTGATCACCGCCAGTTCCTGCTGCAGGAAGTTGCCGGCGATGGGGATGCCGTGCCGCATCAGTACCTCGTTGCCGGTGCAGCAGATGCCGGCCACGTTGATGCCCTTGGCCCCGACGCCCTTAGCCAAGGCAAGCAGTTCGGGATCCTGGGCGGCGGCCACGATCATCTCCGACAGGATCGGCTCGTGGCCGTGGACGATGACGTTGACTTCGTCGGCCTTGAGCACGCCCAGGTTGGCCTGGGAGCGGATGGGCTGGGGCACGCCGAAGAGCACGTCCTGCAGTTCGGTGGCGATCATCGAGCCGCCCCATCCGTCGGCCAGGCTGGCCCGCAGGCCGTGCAGGATCAGGTTCACGTAGTCGTTGTCCACCCCCATGTGGGTGCGGTGCATGATCTCCACGATCTCGCGGTCAATGCCCCTGGGGTCAATGCCCAGCTTCTCCCAGGTCTGCACCCGTTTGGCCGGGGCGCGGCGGGTGAACTGAATGGGGCCTTCCTGCTGGCCGAACTCGCCCAGGGCTGCCTTGGCCAGGTCCAGGGCGATTTCCTCTTTGGATCGCCCCTCGGTGGGGATGCCGTACTCCTCGGCCGGCCGCTGGAGCTTGGCCTCGTCCTTGATTTCATAGCCGCCCCCTTTGCCCTCGGCGGTGAGCTTGAGGGTGTGGGCCACGTCGCGGGCGTGATCGGAGTGGGCGGCGGCGCCGGCGGCGATCATGCGCAGCAGCCCCCGGGCGACCATGGTGTCGGCGGTGGCCCCGCACACGCCTTTCGTGGGCCCTTCGCCGAAGGGGTCAATGCGGCAAGGGCCCATGTTACAGTGGCGGCAGCAGACCCCCAGCTCGCCGAAGCCACACTGCGGTAGCTGTTTCTCGAAGCGGTCCCAGGCTGTTTCGAGGTGCGCTTTTTCAGCTACCGTCAGCATGGCCTGGGCAGCCGGGTCAATGCTTCGGCTCAGAATTCGCTCGTTCATGGGGAAAGGCCTCCTTGTCCTCGTGTTACTTTGCATCTTTGCCCGATGCTGTCAGAGAGCGTCGCCTGTGACGCTATGACCTGGCTCACGTTTGGCCTGAAGCTGGCTCATCACCTCCTTCCCGGCAGGGCGACTGCAAGCCGTCGCCGTGAATGATCACGAGAGAGCAGCATGAGCGGCAAAGCGGGACACCGGACAGGTCGCAGAAGCCATCAGTCGCTCGACCGCCTGCCCCTGAGCCCAATTATCGGCCAATTGCCGTGTTTTGACAAGTTTGGCCAGGCCGACGCGGCACCTGACCGAACCCGCGATCACCCGGCGCTTTCCCTGTGCAATAAGGGCAGATAGACGCGGTAAGGCGTCCGGGTCGCCGTGGGAGTGGGCGAGGGTGTCGGCGTGTGCATGGATGTGGCCGTCGGCGTCGCCGTGGGTGTCGGAGTTGGGGTGGGCGTGGCTATCGCTGTGGCCGTCGGCGTGGCTATCGCTGTAGGCGTGGGGGTACAGGTCGCCGTTGGCGTAGACGTGGCC
>JARYMM010000045.1 GCA_029907105.1 Anaerolineae bacterium
AGATTGGGCGTATTTTATACCCAATCGGGAGGATTTTGTCAATGTGCCATCTTTTTGCTATACTGGACATGAGCGTTCACGAGATGCAGACTATAGCCAGGCCATCGTCACCGCAGGCAACGGCGGAAGCGGGCCCTGTGCAACTCGTTCAGGCTCTGACACCCTCTCGCCCGACCACAAGGCTACTGCTGGCCGTGGTTCAACTGTCCAGCCGGCAACTGGCCGCCGCTGTGGGCAGTCTGCTGATCCTGGTCGCCCTGGGCGTCTGGTTGCTGGCCCCAACCATCCAGCGCAACCTGCCCTTCATATGGGACAACGTACCGGCGTTCGTCATCGCCGGGCCGCTGGCCTACGCCGCGGCGCGACGGCGCGGCGCGGCGATCCTGGCCCATGTTCCCGTCACTTTGGTGGGCTGGTTGATCCTGTGGGCACGTGTGGGCGGCGCGCCGGACAGCTATGGGCCGTTGCTGTTGGGCACAGCCATCAGTGGATTGGCCATGGAAGTGGGTCTGTACTTCTTACCTCAGATCAGAGGAAAGGCCGGGGATGCCGCCTGGAAGCGTGAAGTCGCCTGGTTTGCGCTCCTGGGGGTTGTGGCGGCGATCTTCTTCTTTGTATTCCTGGAAGGCCTGGCCTACAGCATGCGCCCCGCCATGTGGCTTGGCGCTGCGGCTCTGGGCGCATTGGGGTGGTTCCTGGGCGATTTGGTGCAGCAATGGGTGTACCTGCGACAGACGGGCATGCAACGGCCAAAGCGGTCGTAGGAATAATGTAATGTAAGGACGCGATTCTGGTGCTCACATGACACAAAAACCTGGCACATTGCCACCTCTTCAAGCAGATACGGTTCTGCAAGCCAGATACCGGGTCACAGGGATCGTCGGTGGCGGGGGTATGGCCCTTGTCTATCGGGTCGAAGAGACTCACCCCCGTCCCGGCCAGATATGGGCCCTCAAAGAACTCCGCCCTGCTTCTAGCAGTTCCGAGGAGCAAGCTGACGCCCGGCGTCAGTTCTCCCAGGAAGCCGGGCTGCTGGCCCGCCTGGACCATCCCCATCTGCCCAAAGTGGTGGACTACTTTGACGAATCGGGGCGCTCCTATCTGGTGATGGAGTTCATCGAAGGGCAGTCTCTGGAGAAGCATCTGGAAGCAGCCGGCCGGCCCTTGCCAGAGAAACCCGTGCTGCACTGGATGATCCAGGTCTGCCAGGTGCTGGACTACCTGCACGGACAGGAGCCGCCCATCATCTTCCGCGACCTGAAGCCAAGCAACATCATGCTGTGCAACACCGGGGCGATCAAGCTGATAGACTTCGGCATTGCCCGCACATATAAGGTGGGCAAGAAGAAAGACACAGTGGCCATGGGCTCGGAGAACTACGCCCCGCCTGAGCAGTGGGGCAGAGAGCAGACCGATGCGCGTTCGGACATCTATGCGCTGGGAGCGACGATGTATCATCTGCTCGCCGGGTCGCCGCCACCATTGTCATGCCTTCCTGGGCCCTTGTCGCCGCCTCGCAGTATCAATCCACTCGTGTCACCGCCCAGCGAACAGGTGATTCTGAAAGCGATGGCCAAGGACCGTGGCGATCGTTACCCAACGGCCAAAGAGATGGCGGCGGCCCTGGCAGGCTGCCTGGCCAGCCTTGCTGTCCCGACGACCGTTCAGCCTGTGCCGGCGATCAGGGAACGCCCTTGCCCTTCCTGTACCCGCCCCATCCGGCAGGGAGCGCGCTTTTGTGGTTACTGCGGCGCCCATCTCGGAGGGCCCCTGCAAGGAGTTCTACAGGTTCTTGGCTCATCGGGGACAGGTTGGGAGATGCCGCTGAGCAAGATCCCTTTCCTCATCGGCCGCAAGAGCGTCGTGGATGGCATCCATCCGGACCTGGACCTGTCGTACTACGATACGCGGTTCGTTTCTCGCTGCCACGCTCAGATCTCGCAACAGGGGGGCGAGTATGTGCTCATAGACTTAGGGAGCGCCAATGGCACATTCGTCAACGGGACGCGACTATCGCCGCATACGCCGCAGGTGCTGCGCAGTGGAGATAGGATTATCATAGGCAGAGTACACCTCATGTTTCGACTGATCGTGTAGTGCAGTGATCACTGAGCGGCGTAGAAGCACGTGCCGGAACAAGGTCAGCTTTCACCGCAATGAGAGCTTGTCTGAAAACTGCGGAAAAGCGGGCTCAGAAACCCGTTTTCTTGGAGAAAACGGGTTTCTAGAGGGCTCTTTCGGACTAGCTCGGAGTCAAAGGAGGAGAGAGGATGTATCATTCAAGCGATGATCTTAGAACAGGGAGGCCACTTTTCCTGCACCTCTGCCTGGTGGGAACTGTGGCAAGCGTGATGCTCTGTGCGTCATGGATCGAGAGTTCTGCCGAATTGAGGCCGGCGGGCGTCTGTGCAAGCAGGTTGACGCCAACACGGGTATGGACTCCGCCAGGCGCCCGGCCACGGCTTGACACTACTCCTGCCACCGCTACGCGGGCAGCCACGGCGACGCCCACCGGAACCGCCCCGCCGACGGCAATGGCCACGCCCACAAGACAGCCCCGGTGGATGGACACTTGCGCTGAGAGGATCGGCAGATCCCGGGTTTTCGCCAAGATCTGGCCATCCTGGAAGAGCCGTTTTCCATCTCTTGGGTCTGCGCTCACAGTCTTCTTTCTTGTACTGGCCATCATCTTGCTTGCCGCGGGTGTCATCATTTTGGGAGGCGCCATCAGGATATTGAACAGACTGAAGCGAGAATGGCCGATCACGAAGTTTTCTCCAGGACGCGCCCCGGCGTTGCCATCCCCGCCCCCAGTCCCTCCAGAGGCCAAGAAAGAGCCTGAGGTGGCGCCTCCATCGCTGGTGACTGTACAGCGACCCGGGCCAGGCATCCCCTATCTGGAGAGCCTGGAGCGACCAAAAGGGGTGGTCTATTGCCCCTTGACCCAACCTATCACCACGATCGGTCGGGGTACTGATAACGATCTGATCATTGACGAGCATTTCATCGGCTGGCCTACCGTCTCGCGGCGTCATGCCCAGGTGGAAAGAGACGGAGAACTCCTGGTGCTAGTAGATCTGGATTCGGAAAACGGCGTCTACGTCAACGACCAGCGCACCCGTGAGAACATCCTCCACGATGGCTGCATCGTGAGCTTCGGTCGGGTCGGCTTTGCCTTGCGCATGAATAAGGGAGGGAGTACACCATGATCACTTGTCCGAAATGTGGAAGACAGAACCGGGATGAGGCGCGTTTCTGTAAGGCCTGTGGTGAGCTTTTGGCTCAGGCCTCGCCTTCGGCCCCGGCGGTTGAAGTGCCAGATACGGAACCTTTACGGGAAAGGTCTGCAGCGGCTTCTTGGCCGCGCCAGTCTGTGGCCAGGCCGCACCCTTCGGCGGGTGAGCAGGCGCCGGACCTGAAGACCAAACCGTTAGCCCCCGAGGAGTTTGAACCTCCCCCGGCAGGTCAGCGGGCATCCGACCTGGAGACGAAGTCTTTGTCCTCCCCGGAATTCGCCCCTCTGCCGCCGGGGGAATTGCTGGCCGGCAGGCGCTACGAGGTGGTTTCTCTGGTCAGCGAAAGCCCTAATCTGAACGCCTATCTTGTCCGCGATCGCCAGCAGCGCTATTGCCCGCGCTGCCATTCCACTGCCAGCAAGGCTGGCGACGAGTTCTGCAACGAGTGCGGGGCTTCCTTCGCCAGCGAGCCTGTCGAACATCCCGGCTATCTGCTGAGGGAGACGCTCGATCAAGAGATGCTGGCCCGGCAGGCGCTGATCGCCAAACTGGGACTGCGACACGAAGGCATGGTGAATATCCACCAGGCTTTCGAGTACCAACCCTATGGATCTCGTCCGCGCTTCTATCTGCTATCCGACGCCGACGAAGGGGTGGGCCTAACCACTTTGCCCCGACCCCAGGCGGAGGAGAAGGTGCTGACCTGGGGCAAACAACTGGCCGAAGCGCTGGCTTATCTTCACCACAATGGGGTCCTGCATCGAAGAATCCGTGCTGAGAACATCCGCCTGGTGGATGCAAAGGCCAAACTGACCAACTTCAACCTGGCCGATAAACCCAAAGGCGCCCCCAGGGAGTGGTTTGCCGGGGAAGTGGAAGAGCTGGCCCGGGTACTATACGATTTGCTGGCAGGGCAAAAGCTATCGCCGGCGGTGGCCGCCATCTTCGATAAAGCCCTATCCCCCGATAAGGACAAGCGCTATCCAGCGGCCGAAGCGCTGGCCGCCGACCTGACGGCGGCGTTGCAGGTCCTGCGACGGCCGGTCAGCGCCACCTTTCTCGTCGGCCGTCGCTCGGACCCCGGCCAGGTGCGGGAACTCAATGAGGACAGCTTGCTGACCCTGGAATTGGAGTGGGTGTTGCAGTCGGTCAGCGAGCCGACGGGGCTCTACGCCGTGGCCGATGGCATGGGCGGCCACTCGGCGGGAGAGGTCGCCAGTGCTCTGGCTATCCGCACTTTGGGTCACGCCGTCTGGTCCAAAATCATGCTTCCGGTTGCGGAAGAGAAGGCCCAGGCTGAGCCCGACTATGGCGCGTTGTTGAAGGAAGCCTGTCTGGAAGCCAACCGCGCCGTCCACGAACGAGCCCGCCAGACCCGCAGCGATATGGGCACCACCCTGGTGGCCGCCCTCATGATAGGCAGCAAAGCGTACATTGCCAACGTGGGCGACAGCCGCGCCTACCGGGTGAACCCACAGGAGATACGGCAGATTACCACCGATCACTCCCTGGTGGAGCGTCTGATAGCCACGGAGCAGATCACCAGGGAAGAGGCGCGCACCCATCCTCAAGCCAGTGTGATCTATCGCACCATAGGGGACAAATCGCAGGTGGAAGTGGATATCTTTGAGCAAATCCTGGGGCGGGATGAGTGGCTGGTGTTATGCTCCGATGGCTTGCATGGAATGGTAGAGGACGCCCGTATCCAGCAGGTGCTGATGACGTCCCTGCATCCACAGGGAGCCTGTGAGGAACTGGTGCGGCTGGCCAACCTGGCCGGTGGGGTTGATAACATCACCGTGATCGTCGTCCAATTGCAGGAGGTTGGGCGTGCAGAGCAAAGAAAGGAGGCGGCTCGATGAAATGTCCGCATTGTGAAGCCGAGAATCGAGAGAGTGCCCGCTTCTGCCGGGCCTGTGGGCGGCCCTTGGTCGCTGCAGAGGACGTAGCGTCTGCTCCAGAAGCAGCGATATCCGAGGAATTCACGACGGAAGGGCCGATAGAGCCTGTGGATTCTGGCGTCTCAGCCACCGAGGACACAGGGCCTCCGCCCACCACTCCTGAGCAGGAAGCCCAGATCGAAGAGATGCCTGCAGACACTACACTGCCTGAAGCGGGGCCTCCGACGGAGCAGATGGAGCCTTTGACGGAAGAATCTCCCCCGGAGACACCACAGCCCGCCCCCGCCCTGACTGTCGAGGAACGCATTGATAGGGCCGCGCCGGCCAGGGGTGCCGAGGAGGCTGGCCCCGAACCCGAAGCGGCTCCGCCTGCTCAGGTTACAGCACCGCCAGTCGAAGACCTCCTGTCCGTTCTGGAGCCCGGGACCAAGGTAGCGGGCCGCTTTGAGATCATGGAGCTGCTGGAGCATGGTGCCGAGGCCAATCGCTACTCGGCCCGCGTGCTGACCATCTGTCCGCAGTGTGGCTTCGAAGACAATCAGCCCGGGGACGAGTTCTGCCGCGACTGTGGTGTTGATCTCAGTCAAGCGGGCCCTCATGGATTACGTGAGCTGCGTGAAGCTCACTCCCCAGAGGCCATCGGCGCCGATCCTAGCGAAGGGATACCCCACGAGGGCCGTTTCTATCTGTTGCTGCCGGCGACGGAGATGGTAGCCCTTCCGCCAGCGGAACCGGCCTCCCCCCAGGGCATGCGCCTTTCCGTCGGCTACGGCTCTGACGTGGGCATGGTGCGCGATCTGGACGAGGATAGCCTGTGCGTGTTCACGCTCACTGGCATGTATGAGTCCGTAGCTGAGCCGAGCGTGGGGCTGTTCATTGTGGCCGACGGCATGGGCGGCCACGAGGGCGGTGAGGTGGCCAGCAAGCTGGCCGTGGAAATCGTCGCCGATCAGTTGATCCGCAATGTCCTTCTGCGGCGCTTCACCGAAGAGGAGCAGCCGCTGGGGGAGGCCGTGCGGGCGCACCTGACCCAGGCGATCAGCCAGGCCAATGAACGGGTCTACCGTCTGGCGCGGGAGCGGGCCAACGATATGGGGTGCACGTTGACCCTGGCCCTGGTGCTGGATGGCCAGGCCTACATCGCCAATGTCGGCGACAGCCGCACCTACGTCTATGGTCGGGGTGGGCTCCGGCAGGTGACTACTGATCACTCTGTGGTCGCCAGCCTGATCGCCGCCGGAATGGCGGAGCCAGAGGAGCTGTACACACACCCCGACCGCCACGTCGTGTATCGGGCCATTGGCGGCAAGTCGGCCGTCGAGGCGGACATCCGGGAAGAGGGATTAGTGCCGGGCGACACGCTTCTCCTCTGTTGCGATGGGCTGTGGGAGGCCATTCGCGAGGAGGGCATTGAGGACGTGCTGCTCACTCACTTCGATCCCCAGGCGGCCTGTGACGAGATGATCCGCCGCGCCAACCAGGCCGGGGGGGAAGATAACATCAGCGTGATCCTGGTGAAGGTTGGTAAGATTGCGAAATCCTGAGCCAGCAATTTGGAGATCGGACTTTTGAGTGATGCTTCCGTCACGTGTAGCCTTCTACCAGAATCATGAGTAGATTGGGTGTGTCATGTCTCTTGTGTGTTCGCGTTGCAGTAGCAGTAATCGTGATGAAGCCATCTTCTGCGCAACGTGTGGTCGCAAACTGTCTAAGGTCAACGTTGGCCCCTTCGATTCTAATACAGGGCGCTTGCTGCCGGGTACTGTGCTGGACGGTCGCTATCGCATCGTTCATACCTTAGGCGGGGGTGGCATGGGCGCCGTGTACCTGGCTGAAGATAGTCGGTTGGGCCACGTTGCCTGCGCCGTAAAAGAGATGAGCGACGCTTTCACCAGCCCGGCTGACCGCCAGTACGCGGTGCAGCATTTCCAGGTCGAGGCGCTGATGCTGGCAAAGTTGAGGCATCCACGTATCCCCCGAGTGACCAACCACTTCTTGGAACATGGGCGCTACTACTTGGTGATGGATTATGTGGAGGGAGAGAGTCTGGAACATGTCCTGACAAGGGAAGGGCAATCAGGATTGCCGGAGCAACAGGTGCTGGAATGGGCTCAGCAGATTCTGGAGGTGCTAGAGTATCTACATGGCCAGAAGCCGCCAGTCATCTTTCGCGATCTGAAGCCAGCTAACATCATGCGGCGCAAGGTCGATGGTAGCGTGGCCCTCATTGACTTCGGTATCGCCCGCCTGTTCGTGCCGACCAAGACCGGCACAGTTATCGGTACCCCTGGCTATGCTCCGCCAGAGCAGTATCAGGGCCTGGCCGAACCCCGCAGTGACCTGTACAGTCTAGGAGCCACCATGCACCACCTGTTAACCGGGCGAGACCCAAGGTTAACAACGCCTTTCGTGTTCCCATCACTGCGGAGCCTGAAGGGCTCCCTTTCCCTTTCCCTTGATGCGGCGGTGTCCAGAGCCCTTAGTTTCAGAGTTGAAGACAGGTTCGCGTCAGCCTGTGAGATGAAGCGAGCTCTTTGGGGGCTATCGGTTCCCTATGAAATGCTGGCTGCCCCTGCGCTCCAAGATAGATTCCACATCATCATGCCAGACAACGTTGCACATCTGCAGGAGATAGCCTGCCTTGAGGGACATGATGGCGTGGTGGCCGATGCAGCATTCAGCCCTAACAGCCGCACTCTGGCCTCAGCAGGAGATGATGGGACTATATGCCTGTGGGATGTATTCAGTTATGAAGAGATTCATCGGCTGCAACATGGGAATCCTGTGTGGTGCGTGGCGTTCAGCCCCGACGGACGCTTCTTGGCGTCTGGAGGAGATGATGGTAGAGTTCAGTTGTGGGATACTTCAAGTGGAGACATTATTGAAGAACTCCTAAACCATGATGCTGTAAGAGCAATAGCCTTTAGTCCAAACGGAGACCTCATGGCCACAGGTATAGAGGATGGATCCGTAACACTATGGGAGATGGACAGTGACTCGGATGCTGACACATTGGAGCACAACAGCCTGGTATGGACCGTGGCCTTTGGTCCTACTGGGCGATGGCTGGCATCTGGTTGTGAAGATGGCATGATCAACCTATGGAAGTTTAGAACCCATCAGAAAGCATGGTCTATTTCGGGACACTCAGATGCGGTTCTTACGGTGGCCATTAGCCCGGACGAACACCTGCTGATTTCAGGCGACGCTGAGGGTGTGGTAAAGTTCTGGAACATTCTGACCAGGCGGCAGGTCTTGATGTTCGACCTGGGGGAGACAGTTGAGAGTCTAGCGCTAAGCCCCGATGGTCAGATCCTGGCCATAGGGTGCCAAAATGATGATGATTTGATCTGGCTTTGGGAAGTGGCTGGGTCCAGGAAACGCTGGAGTTTGGCGGGGCATGAAGACGTCGTAACACGGGTAGTTTTCAGTCCAGACGGTAGACTACTAGCTTCGTCAAGCGATGACTCAACTGTAAGGCTCTGGGGAGTGCCCACATGAGACTCTCGTCAGGACAGACACTGCAAGGCCGTTACCGCATCGTACGGCTCCTGGGCGAAGGCGGCATGGCCGCCGTCTACCTGGCCGAGGACACGCGCTTGGGCCGGCGTTGCGCGGTCAAGGAGCACGTGCCCGAGCCGACGGCCAGCGCACAGGCCCTGGCCCAGATGCGCGGCCAGTTCCAGGTGGAGGCGCGCACCCTGGCCGGCCTGGATCACCCCAACCTGCCCAAGGTCTACGACTGCTTCTCCGATGGGGGCAACGAGTACATCGTCATGGAGTACGTGGAGGGGGAGAATCTGGCGACGCTGTTGCAGCGTCAGGGCGGGCCGCTGCCCGAACGACCGGTGTTGCTCTGGGCCGACCAGGTGCTCGACGCACTTGAGGAACTGCACGGCCAGCGGCCGCGACCGATCATCCATCGCGACATCAAGCCAGCAAACGTCATCTTGACGGTTAAGGGCCGCATCAAGCTGGTGGACTTTGGGCTGGTCAAGCTGTTGGATCCCAGCGACCCGCGCACCGCTACCTCGATGAAGGGGATGGGGACGCTGGGATACGCGCCATTGGAGCAATATGGCAGCGGCGCCGGCCACACCGACTCGCGCTCCGACATCTACTCCCTCGGCGCCACGCTCTATCACCTTCTGACCAACGCGGCGCCGCCCGAGGTGACGCAGCGCATCCTGGACCCGGCCAAACTGGCGCCCCCGCGGCAGCACAACGCAACGCTCTCGCCGGCGACCGAAGCGGCGGTGCTGAAAGCAATCGAGATCCATCCTGACCAGCGTTGGCAGACAGCGGCCGAGATACGCCAGGCGCTGGCGGCTGCTCGTCTGCCGGTCACTTCCGTGAGCGCAGTCCCCACGGTGCCAAAGCCTCAACCACCGCCGGTGACCATTCGACCTACCATCGCCACACCTGCGCCAGTTGCTGCGCCTTTCGTCGGCAGCCCGATCGCCTTCGACTGGGTGACGATTCCGGCAGGGGAGTTTCTGATGGGCAGCGATACCAAGAGGGATGGCAATGCGTATGGAGATGAGCAGCCGCAACACCGCGTCTACCTGGCGGAGTACCAGATGGCGCGCGTGCCGGTGACGAATGCGCAGTACAAGGTGTTTGTGGACGCTACCGGCCATGGCGCGCCGCGCCATTGGCCGGGGGGTAAGATTCCGGCAGGGAAAAAGGACCATCCGGTGGTTTATGTGAGCTGGCACGACGCGCAGGCGTTCTGCCGGTGGGCCGGGGTGCGGCTGCCCACCGAGGCGGAGTGGGAGAAGGCGGCACGGGGGACGGATGGGCGGAGGTATCCGTGGGGGGACAGCGCGCCGGATTGCAGCAAAGCGCAGTACAGCGGGTGCGGAAGAACGACGGTGGCGGTAGGGAGCAAGCCAGCCGGGGCCAGCCCGTATGGGGTGCTGGACATGGCCGGCAATGTGTGGGAATGGTGTCAGGACTGGTACGGCAGCGGCTATTACGCCAGTTCGCCACAGCGCAACCCGCAAGGGCCGGGGCCGGGAGTGAGCCGCGTCGTTCGTGGCGGCTCGTGGGACTTCGATGAGTGGCGCGTGCGCGCCGCCAATCGGGGCAGGCTCGATCCCGTCTTCCGTGACTTCGACGTCGGTTTTCGTTGCGTCTACCCGGCTCTGTAGTTCCGTATGCTGGCGGCTGGCTGCTGGGTTCTGGATTCTGGCACGGCGGGTGTCTGAAGGGGGCGTTCTCCCTCTCTGGGCGCGCCGCATTTTGGGGAGTGCTGGAGCTCTGCTCCAGCATCAGCAGAGCTGATGCACTCCGTGGTTGTAAGTGCTTACTGCCGAGAACGCAGAGAGCGCTGAGATGACAAAGGTGAATGACTTTCCAGATGCTCTGCGTGCTCCGCGGGCTCTGCGGTAAACGAGTACGATGAGGAAATGAACAGCAAGCTTATTGCCGGACAAGTGCTGCAGGGTCGTTACCGCGTCGTGCGCCTCCTGGGCGAAGGCGGCTATGGCGCCGTCTACCTGGTGCAGGACGCGCGGCTGGGCGGCAAATACCTGGCCCTCAAGGAGAGCTTCCATAGCTCCCCCGAGGCGCAACAACAGTTCCAACTGGAGGCCAACCTGCTGGCCGGCCTCAGCCATCCCCACCTGCCGCGTGTCAGCGACTATTTCATCGAGCCGTCGGGCCGCCAGTACCTGGTGATGGACTTCATCGAGGGGCAAGACCTGGCCGAACTGCTCGTGCAAAGGCGGGCCCCTCTGCCGGAAGGCCAGGCTGTGACCTGGATGCTCCAGGTCTGTCAGGCCGTGGCGCACCTGCACAGCTGCGGGTTCACCGATCCAGCGTTGTATCATAACCTGGGACTGGCCTGCATCATGGCCAAACGCTACCCCGAGGCCATTGCCATCCTGGAGCAGGGCACCGCCCAGTTCGCTGATGGCGACATCGCCTACCAACTGGGTCAGGCCTACGCCCTGAACGGCCAGCTTGCCGAGAGCGCCCGCGTGCTGGAGCAGGCCGTGCGCCTGCAGCCGCAGGACGCCGCCAACCGCGTGCTCCTGGGCATGGTGCTCCAGGATCAGGGGCAGCACCAACAGGCCATCGCCGTGTTGGAGCAGGCCGTGCGCCTGCAAAGGGACGAGGCCTTTGCGCACTACCTGCTTGGCAAGTCATACCTGTTCACCGATCAGTTCGAGCGCGCCGAGAAATCGTTCGCCGAGGCGGTGCGGCTGGATCCCGACGACGCCGACCATCACTACTACCTGGGGTTGGCTCGTCTGGAGCGCAAGCGGCCAGACGCCGCCGTCTCATCGTTTCGTCAAGCGCTCAAGCTGGAAGCGGACCACTACCTGGCCCACTACTTCCTGGGCGAGGCCTATCTCAAACAAGACGACTATCAGGAGGCGGCCCGCTGGTTCGAGCGGGCGGCGGCGCTGGATCCCAGCGACCCCGACCCGCACATCGGGCTGGCCGTCTGCTATGCCCTGTTGAAGCGCCGCACCGACGCCATCACAGCCGTGCGGCGGGCACTGGCCATTGACCCCCACAACCAGCAGGCCAGGGATCTGCTGGGCAAATTATAGAGAAGGAGGCCATCATGCAATATTGCCCTGCCTGTGGTGCTGAGAACACCGACATCGCCCGTTTCTGCAGCAAGTGTGCGGCGCCGTTGGTGGCTGGAGCGTCTATGCCGCCGCCACCCCGCCAGCCGACGCTGGCCTTGCAGACGTTGCTGCGCAACCGTTACCTGATCCGTAAACTCCTGGGCCAGGGAGGCATGGGCGCCGTCTACCTGGCCGAGGACCAGCAGGTCTTCAGCCGGCTGTGCGTGGTCAAGGAGATGCTCCCCTACTACACGACGCCGGCCGAACGCCAGCAAGCGGAGCAGAACTTCCAACGCGAGGCGCGGCTCCTGGCCAGCCTGCGCAACCCGGGCGTCCCCCAGGTCTACGACTACTTCATCGAAGGGAGCCGTTACTACCTGGTCATGGAATGGGTTGAAGGGGAGAACCTGCAGGAGCGTCTGGCCCGGCAGGGCGGTCCCCTGCCCGAATCAGAGGTGCTGAGCTATGCCCTGCAACTGGCCCACATCCTGGTGTACATCGCCAAGCAGAACCCGCCCGTCATCCATCGCGACATCAAGCCGGCCAACGTGATCCTGGGCGAAGAGGGCCAGGTGAAGCTGGTGGACTTCGGCATCGCCAAGGCCACGGCGGGCACCGGCCTGACAGGCGGCATCTCCATCCCCCTGGGCACGCCGGGCTATGCCCCGCCGGAGCAGTACAGCGGCCAGGTGGAGCCGCGCACCGACGTCTATGCTTTGGGGGCCTTGTTGCATCACCTGCTGAGTGGCCGGGACCCCCGCCTGGAGACCCCCTTCCACTTCCCCCCTGTGCGTACCCTGGCCCCGGGGGTGTCGCCGGAGATGGAAGAGATCGTCACCCAGATGCTGCAGACGGACGTGGCCTTGCGGCCGACGCCCGTGGAGTTGCGCACCAAACTGGAGTCCCTCCTGGCCCCTGCGCCCTCGGCGCGTCCGCAACCCTTCACCTTTCGTTCCGGCGAGGTGGCCTACAGCATTTCCGAGTTGGCGGCCACCTGCGACCGGCGTTGGGGTGAAGCTGTCGAGCACCTCTACGTCGGCGATTTCGAGCCCTGGCTGGAGCAGTGGAACCGGCGCGACCTGGCCGTGCGCACGGCATCCATCCGCCGCCGCGGCGGCGACCGCTCGGCCGGGCTGGAGGAATTCATCCGCGCCGTGGATCACACCATGCCCATGCCGGCCCTGGCCCTCAGCCAGACCACCCTTGACCTGGGCGCGGTGCAGCGGGGGGAGAAACGCACGGCCAGCGTGGATCTCATGAACGCCGGCCGGGGCTACCTCCACGGCGAGGTGGCGGCCGGCGTGGACTGGGCCAGGGTGTCGCCGCGCACCTTTGGCCTTATGGCCGGGGAGCAGACCACCCTGGAGGTGACGGTGGACACCTCGGAGCTGGACGAGGGGCCTGTGCACCAGGCCATCCTCGAGGTTCACTCCAACGGCGGGCTGGGGGCCATCATCTGCCAGGCCGACGTGACCTGGCCACCGCAACTGGGCCTGGAGCCCGCAGGCCGGCTCGACCTTGGCGCGGTGCTGGAGGGAGAAGAGCAGCCGGTGACGGCGGTATTCGCCGTCCGCAACACGGGAGGCGGCACGCTGGAAGGGAGCATGGCCAGCGACGCAGAGTGGCTGCGGCTGGACACGGATTCCTTCCGGCTGGCGCGCGGCGAGAGCCTGACGGTGACCGCCGTGGCTGACCCGCAGGGGTTGGACGTGGAGAGATTGCGGCGCGGCCACATCCACATCGCCCTTCCGACGAGGACCGTGGACTTCCCGGCCTGCCTGCGCTTGAAAAAGGCCTGGTACAGCGGCTGGCCACGGGTCAGCGCCTGGCTGGCCTACGGATTCCTGATCCTGCTGGGTTATCTGGGGGCTGCGGTGCCGCTGTCTGTGGGATTGGCCATGCTCCTGGGGCGCGAACGGCCAGAAGACACCACGGCCGGGGTACTCCTGGCGGCGCTGATCCTCTCGCCAGCCGCTTTTTACTTCTCGCAGCGCTGGCGACCCCGGCTGGACGAGATAGAGGAGTACCATCACGGGGACAGTCTGGCCGACGAACTGCTCCCCAGCCGCTTCAGTGGAAAGAAGCTGGCCTGGCTGGCCGCTGTGTTCGCCGTCATCGGCGTGCTGCTGGGCTGGCGTTTCGCCCGCTTGCGGCCCGAGGAAACAGCCCTATGGGTTCTCATCGGCGGCCTGATAGGAGCCATCGCCGGGGGCTTGTTGGCGGCGGAAGGAGAGCCGAGTCCAGCGCTTCCTGCGGCTCCCCCGTGGCTGGCGCGCTTCTGGCGCGGCCCAACCCTGGCCACCAGCCCCACCTACGCTGTGCTGCGCAGTCTGGTCTTGTTGTTGGCGGGCGGGATGCTGGGCCTCATGGCCGGCGTTCTCATCACCCGTCAGGTGCAGCCGGAGAGTGCGCTGGTCGGCGCTCTGCTGGGATTGCTCATGAGCAGCGAGAGCCACCGGCCGCTGTGTGACCGACTGCGCTGGCTGCTGGCGCATGCCCGGCTAGGGGTGTGGATGATCCTGGGGACTTACCTGACGCTCACGGCGCTGACCCTGTTGCGCTGGGGGCAACCCTGGAGAGTGGTGGCCGGATATAGCTATGTGGGGTTCCGTTTCCCGGGCTGGTCGCCGCTGCTCTGGTGGGTGCTGCTCACGGCGGCCGCTCCCTTGGGAGCTGTGGGCGGACTGTGGGCGGCGGATGGCGCAGGACAACCGTGGGCGCAGGCGCAGCGCACGTTCCTGGGGCTGCTGGGCGGGCTGGCGGTCGCTCTGTTGCCGATCTATCTGATTGTCGCCGCTATCTTGACCAAGGCTGCAGAGTCCAGTCCGACGGCCAAGTCCAGTCCGGCGGGCAACTGGATCGCTATCCTGGCCGTGCTGGCCGCTTCGGCCGCTGCCGCCTGGGGCGTGCGGGCGCGGAGGGCCAGGATCGAAGCGATGCTGGCCCAGGCGCGGGGCCTGCTGGCGCAAGGCTGGGGTTGGCTGAAGGCCATGATCTCCGCGGCTGGCCAGCGGGCCTGGAAGGCTCTGGGGATCACGGTGGATTGGCATCGCCTGGGGAAGCGGATGGGTCTGTCCGCGCTCGGCGGTCGCCTGTCCGCACGGGTGACCCGCCTGCGTCGCTGGTCGCGCCCCACCCTGGCCGAGCTATCGGCGGAGATGACCATCCCCCTGGCGTTGGGCGCTGTGGGCACGGCAGTCATCCTCCAGGCCATACTGGCCGACATCGTCGTGGGGCTGGTGCTGCTCTTGGGGACGGTGCTGCAGTATGTTCTCCTATGCCTGGTAGTCGTTGTGGTCATTGTGCTGATCGTGCGCTACCTGCGCACTCGATGAGGGTTTCAGTGTTTGGGTGACTACCCTGCTCGGCCTGGATCGCTGGATCCAGGCCATGAGTGCTCAAGTCTGCACCAGTTTTGCCCGTTGAACCGCTGGACTTGGCAGTCCAACGGCAGCAGGTAAGTTAGCGTGATCGGAAAAGAGTCGCCGATGGGCTGGAATGACTAAAGAAAGGGAGGCATTTGATGAAAAGACTGACACACATCAGACCGGGATCGGCGTTCAAAGTCGGCTTTGTCATGTATGCGCTGCTCTTCGGCATACTGGGGCTTCTGGCCCTGCTGCTCACCTTGCTGGGCGTGGGCGCCCTGCGCGATATGCTCGATATCGCGGGGGTGGGGGCTGGCATCGCCGGGGCGCTGATCGGGTACGTCATCAGCGTAGTCCTTTATGGCCTGGCAGGGGGTGTGTTCTCTGTGATTGCCGCGGCGATCTACAACGTGGTGGCCGGTTGGACCGGCGGCCTGGAGATCGAGGTCAGCTAGATCTGGCAGGTTTCCTGCCCACCATCGGCGACTCTTTCTTTTGGGGTTCCGGCTTGTCTAGGTTAGTACCTGACCAGTGAGATTCTTGCACATTGGGCAAGAAAGCTCACCGCAGAGCACGCAGAGGGCGCAGAGATTCTTTATGCTTTTCTCAGCGTTCTCAGCGGTCTCTGCGGTTAGATCTTGTTTGGTTCCGGCTTGTCCGGGTTTGGGAATGAAAGATGCTAATCTCCGGGATGATACTGCAACACCGCTATCGCATCATCCGCCAGATCGGTGGCGGCGGCCAGGCCCTGGTCTACCTGGCCGAAGACACCAACCTGGGTAGCTTGCGGGCCATCAAGGAACTGACGCCCGATCCGGCGGCCACACCCCAGGAACGGCAGGCAGCCTACGATCAGTTCCAGCGCGAGGCGCGCATCCTGGCCGGATTGAACCACCCCCACCTGGCGCGGGTGTGGGATCATTTCCGCGAAGGCGGTAACGCCTACCTGGTCATGGACTACATTGACGGGCAGACGCTGGAGAAGATCATGGAGCAGGCTGCGGGCTTCCTGCCCGAGGCCGCCGTCCTGCGCTGGGCCGGCCAGCTCTGCGACGTGCTGGACTACCTGCACCGCCAGCAGCCGCCGATCATCTTCCGCGACCTGAAGCCTTCTAACGTCATGCTGGACAAGGACGACGAGATCAAGCTGATTGATTTCGGCATCGCCCGCTGGTTCGATCCAGCCAAGAAGACCGACACCCTCAAGATGGGAACCGCCGGATATGCGCCGCTGGAACAATACGTCGGGCGAGGGCAAACGGATGCTCGCTCGGACATCTACGCCCTGGGCGCGACCCTCTATCATCTGCTGACCGGGCACGAGCCAGAAGTGGCGCCGGCGCGGGTATTGCCGGGACAACCCGACGCGCTGCGGCCGGCGCGGGCCCATAACCCCAGGATCTCGCTGGCCAGCGAGGCGGCGCTGACCAAGGCCACAGCGGTGGACCCGGCCCAGCGCTTCCAGAGCGCGCCGGAGATGAAGCGGGCCTTGCTGGAGAGAGCGCAGCCCAGGCGGGGGCAAGGCCTCCGGCCCTTCTTGCTGATAGCCGTCGTGGTCCTGCTGGTAGCTGTTGTGTGGGCCGCAGTCAAGTGGGTGATGCCTGCGGAGCCGACGCCGACGGTGGTTGTGTCAGTGCCCGATACAGCGACGCCTGCGCCGACGCGCCTGCCGACGGACACGCCGCCTGCCGCTCCCCCTCCGACGGCGATGCCCACACCCCTGCCAGCCACAGCAACGCCTGTGCCGCCGACGCCCACTCCCATTATTGTCGTCGTGACTGCCACACCGCTTCCGGCTACGGATACTCCCATCCCTCCTACTCCCACCCCTGCTCCAGTCCAGCCGGTCGCGGGAGCCACCCGGGTCTGGGAGAAAGATGGCTCGATCACGGTCTACGTCCCCGCCGGTGAGTTCACCATGGGCAGTCCGGGGGGTGATGACGACGAGCATCCGCAGCATACGGTCTATGTGAGCGCGTTCTGGATTGACCAGACCGAGGTGACCAATGAGCGGTACCTAAAGTGTGTACAGGGCGGGGCTTGCCGCGCACCGACGGAGTGCGATTGGGGTGAACCGACGTATTCCGACTCCTCCAAAGCTGATCACCCCGTGGTGTGTGTATCCTGGCAGGATGCGAAAGCCTATTGTGAGTGGACCGGCAAGCGCCTACCCACGGAGGCGGAGTGGGAGAAGGCGGCGCGGGGGACGGACGGGCTAATGTATCCCTGGGGAGACGCCTTTGACGGCAGCCGGCTGAACTTCTGCGACGCCAATTGCGAATTTAATCATAGAGACAGCAGCGTTGACGATGGCTACCAACGGACCGCGCCGGTGGGCAGCTATCCGGCGGGAGCCAGCCCCTACGGTGCGCTGGATATGGCCGGCAACGTGTGGGAGTGGTGCCAGGACTGGTACGGCAGCGATTACTACGCCAGTTCGCCTTCACGCGACCCGCAAGGGCCGGATTCCGGGGACCGCCGCGTCGTTCGTGGCGGCTCGTGGCTCAACGTTGAGAGGAGCGTGCGCGCCGCCGTTCGTGCCTGGCTCGACCCCGACCTCCGTGACCACTATGTCGGTTTTCGTTGCGTCTCCCAGGCTCCGTAGTTCTGAATGCTGGCTGCTGGGTTCTGGTTTCTGGCACGGGGGGTGTCTGAGGGGGGTGTCCCCCCTCAGCGAGGCGCGAGCAGGGCGAAAACCAGCCTATCCATCAACGTACAGGAGTGTTCTTTGCAGGCCAGACAATCACCTATCTTCACCAAGACCTACGACTTGCTCAAGTGGCTGCTGCCGCACCTGGACAAATATCCCAAGAGCCAGCGCTTTCGACTGGCCAAACGCATCGAGGACGCCGCCTTCGACTTCCACAGCCTGCTCATCCAGGCCACCAAGGAAGGCCACCCGCGCCGCACGCTGCTACAGGCCGACGCCGAACTGGACAAATTGCGCCACTACATCCGCCTGGCCGTGGACCTGGGCTATACCAGTCCCCGGCAATACGGCTACGTGGCCGAGATGCTGGTGGAGGTAGGCAAGCTGCTGGGCGGCTGGCTGGACAGCCTGGCAGATCAAGAGACAAAACAGCGAGAGCGGAAAACCCGCTCCCGCAAGGCTACGGCATAGAGGGACGCTCGCCGCCCCTTATGTGGGGCCGGTCGGAAAGACGCCGCGTCGTTCGTGGCGGCTCGTGGAACAACAATGAGAGGAACGTGCGCGCCGCCAATCGTGACAGGAACGACCCCGACAACCGTAACAACAATGTCGGTTTTCGTTGCGTCTCACAGAACTCAACGTGTTCGCTTCACCGCTGGGGTGTGGCGATCCCGGGCCTGGATGCTGGACGTTCACGGATGTCCGGCCCGCCGCAAGGACTTGCTCTGCGGAGCAAGGGCCCACGGAGCACTGGCGCCGACCGTGACCCCGGCTGGGGGCAACCCCAGGCAAATACAGAAGAGCCCCGCCCCCTGGAGTAGGTGCTGCCGAAACCTGGGGCGGGGCACCCCTGGGCTCAAACGAATCAGGCGTCACGCAGTTGTCCTTCAGAAGGCCGGGTTTGACCGCAGAGCACGCTGAGAACGCCGAGATTTCCTATGGCATCATCAGCCGATGAAGCCGAGGAAACCGATTACATCGGCTCAATCGGCTGACCGAGTTCTGACTGCGGAAGCGCTGAAATGAGGAACGAGGGGTGGTCTCGCCGCCCGGTGCATGGAGATGGTAGAGGCCTACAAGAAAGGAGTGACCCTATGGATGAAAGGAGTTAGGCCCAAGCGACATCCTCTAGGATGAGCCGGAATCGGCTCTCCTGTGCGAAGAGGAAACCAGGTATGACATCGCTCTAACTTGCGAAGGTTGCGAAAACCCTCGCAGGAATTCCACTTACGAGGAGGTACGAATGGCCGGAGAAGTGAATCTACTATGTACGTCGGGCAAACCGCACATGCCCGTCACCGCCACGCAACAGTTGGCTTACGTGCTCATCGAGGCCATGCCCACGGGGGCCATCGCCGACGTGCAGATGCCCCTCAACTTCAGCCTGGTCCTGGACCACAGCGGCTCCATGAGCGGGGAAAAACTGCGCGATCTCAAAGAAGCGGTCAAGCTGGTCCTGGAGCGGATGCAACCCCAGGACCACGTGTCGCTGGTCATCTTCGACGACAAGGCCGACGTGCTCTCGCCCAGCCAGCCGGTGACCAACCCGGGCCATCTCCAATCGCTGGTGGACCGCATCAAGGATGGCGGCGGCACGGAGATGTCCAAAGGCATGAAGCTGGGCCTGGCCGAGGTGCAGAAGGCCCTCGATCCCTCGCGCGTCAGCCGCATCCTGCTGCTCACCGACGGCCAGACGTTTGGCGACGAGGAGCGCTGCCGGCAACTGGGAGCCGACGCTGGCGGCCTGGGCATCCCCATCACCGCCCTGGGGCTCGGCGACGACTGGAACGTGGAACTGCTCGACGACGTGGCCAATGCCAGCGGCGGCGTTTCCGATTTCATAGATGCTCCCCACAAGATCGAGCAATACTTCCAGTCCACCCTGCGGAGCATGCAGGCCACCGTGGTCAACAACGCCCAGCTCATCCTGCGCCTGGTGCAAGGCATCACCCCCAGACAGGTCTGGCGCGTCCTTCCCCTCATCGCTCAGTTGAGCCCGACGGCTCTGTCTGACCGTGACGTTCAGGTCTATCTGGGCGACCTGGAAAAAGACCAGGGGCAGGCCGTGCTGGTGGAGATGTTGCTGCCGCCCCGTGCAGCGGGCCGCTACCGCATCGCCCAGGCCGAGGTGAGTTACGACGTGCCGGCCATGGGCATCGTAGGCGAAAAGGCCCGCAGCGACATCCTATTGACCTTCACCGACGACGCGGCATTGGCCCAACAGTACGATCCCCGGGTGATGAACCTGGTGGAGAAGGTGACGGCCTTCAAGCTGCAGACGCGGGCCCTGGATGAGGCCAAGGCGGGGAACATCGCTGGGGCCACGCAGAAGCTGCGGCAGGCGGCGACGCGGCTTCTGGAGATGGGCGAGGCCGATCTGGCCGCGGCGGCGGAGGAAGAAGCGAAGCGTCTGGAGCAGGAGGGACGGATGTCAGACGCTGGCGAGAAGAAACTGCGCTACGAGACGCGCAAACTGACTCAGAAGCTGGATCAGTAGTCAGGTTTCATGTCTCAGGTCTCGGACCTCAGGCCCCCAGGTTCTAAATGGACTTTGCGACTTGCAACCCGCGACTTGTGACCTGGAAACGACCACACGACTATGCGACCAATAAACAAAGGAGGTTACGATGATCACCTGTCCACAATGTGGCAATTCGAATCCAGATGGCGCGGCCTTCTGCGATAACTGCGGGGCCAGCCTGATAGGAGTAGCTGCTCCTGCGCCGGCGGCGCCGGCCGCGCCCGCAGCTCCGGCCGCACCTGCCGGGGGAGTGACCTGCCCGGCGTGTGGCACGCCGGCCATCCCTGGCGAGGCCTTCTGCGGCAATTGTGGAGCGCAGCTCCCGGCAGCACAACCGGTGACGCCCGCAGCGCCAGCGCCTCCACCGTTTCCGCCAGCGGCCCTGCCGCCTGCTCCTCCGGCCCCGGTGGGTGCCATGGTCAAGTGCCCCGCCTGCGGCGCCGACAACATGCCTGGCCAGGCCTTCTGCGATGCCTGCGGCGCCGCCCTGGCCGCGCCGCCAGTGGTGCCCCCTGTTCCCCCGCCACCTCCGCCCGTGGGCATCCGCCCCCGGCTCGTCGTCGCCGGAACCGGGGTGCAGTTCGACCTTGGTGGGAAGGCCGAGGCCCTCATAGGCCGCGAGGACCCGGTCAGCGGGGTGTTCCCTGACGTGGACCTGACGCCCCATGGCGGCGAGGAGGGAGGCGTCTCCCGCCGCCACGCCAAGGTCAGCGTGCGCGGCAATCAGTGGCTGATCGAGGACCTGAACAGCACCAACTTCACCTTCGTCAACAACCAGAAGCTGAATCCGGGTGTTCCTCAGCCGCTGAAAGACGGGGATCAGGTCCGCCTGGGCCGCGTGGTGCTGACGTTCCAGACGAGCTAGCGCGACGACGCAGGGGACCAAGGGAGCAAGGGAGCAGGGGAGCAGAGGCGAGGCTCCCCTCGCTTCCCGCGCCTTTGCATCCCTGTACACAGAGGAGAGGAGAGTCATGCAACGTTACACGGTCCGTCGCCTGCCCATCAGACCGCTTCTGAGGTTCGGATTGGTCCTGGGAGGGCTACTGGGCCTGCCCTTTGGCTGCTTACTCGCTCTGCTTGCCGCTAAGACCATTGCTTTGCTTCACCGTGTGTTGGAGGCCTGGCAAGGGGTCGAGTACAGCCTTCTGGGGCAGACCGTGCGCCTGGATTTAGTCAACATGCTCCATCTCGATGGTCTCCTGCAAACGCTTCAGGCTCTGGATGAGCGCCTGAATCTGATCGTGGTGCTGGCTCTCCTCGGCGTGCCGTTAGGAGTGGGATTGGTTGTGGCCTCGTTGCTGGGATTCGCTGGCTGGGGCTACAACCTGATCGCCCGACTGACGAGCGGCATGGAGCTTGTACTGTCCCCGACCGGGCTCAGTCCAGTAGTTCCTGAGATTGCCGGTGAGGCAGGCCGAATGCCACAGTCGAGAGCCTGGCTGACCCCGACGCGGCCCGATGCCGCCGGTCGGTGGTATCCCGTACACGACGGAGTCACGTCCATCGGCAGCGCGGCGGGCAACGCCATCGTGTTGCCTTTCGCAGGTGTCGCCGAACATCACGCCGAGATCAGGCTGGAAGGAGATCGCTACGTGCTCTACGATCTGGGCAGCGTGCACGGCAGCTACGTCAATGGGCGCCGGACGCAGGTGAATCTGCTGAAGGACGGCTGGAGGATGCGCTTTGGCGATGAGGAGTTCATCTTTGGCCAGACAGAGTGATGTTTTCACAACGTCGCTCGTGGCGGACGTGGCCGTTCAGCAGGAGCCCATATTATGCGAGTTATGTGATGTCGCTCGTGGCGGACGGCCACGTCCGCCACCTGGCTGCTGGACGTGGCCGTCCAGCAGGAGCACATATTATGCCAAGGAGGTGCTTCTATGTCTGGGTACGTCTACAAAGCGGGTCACGGACCTGCCGGGAGCAAGAGAGCGATAAGCGATCCGTCAGTCTTGCTGAGGCGATCACGCTTGGTGCTCCTGACCGCTCCGTGACCGGTCAGCCCGACGGGTCACGGACCCGCCGGGAGCAAGAGAGCGATCCGTCAGTCTTGCTGAGGCGATCACGCCTGCGCTCCTGACCGCTCCGTGACCGGTCAGCGCGGCGGGTCACGGACCCGCCGGGAGCAAGAGAGCGATAAGCGATCCGTCAAGGGAGCATATCGGAGTGGCGACTCCTTCGTGTATTGCTTGTGGAAAGCCTTTGTCCCGCCCGGACGCGAAACACTGTGGTGCCTGTGGAGCCCGGCAGCCCAGCACCCCGACTCCACAGCGCACCACCCTTCTGGCGCGCCCCCGGCTGGTCGTCTCCTGGCTGGGACGGACCCTGGCCAGCCGCGAGCTGGACAAAGACGCCATCACCATTGGCCGCTGGCCGGACAACGACATCGTCCTGACCTTCAGCGGGGTCTCTCGCCACCACGCCCGGTTGGAGCGACACGGCGCGGGATACAAGATCGTTGACCTGAACAGCACCAACGGGGTGATCTTTCAGGGGCAGCGCATCACGGAGAAGCCCCTGGTTGACGGCGACACGTTGCGCATCAGCGACGGGCAGGGCGATTCCATCACCCTCGTCTATCACGGGGTGAGCGTCGGCCAAGCGCGTCCGCCTCCCGTGGCGGTGTTCTCCCTGGCTGGCCGAAGCAGTGTGCGCATCGGACGCGACCCGGCCTGTGATCTGCGTCTGGACCACCCGACGGTCTCCCGGCAGCACGCGCGGCTCGACGTGCAGGGCCATCAACACGTCCTCCTGGACCTGGGCAGCACCAACGGCACCTTCGTCAACGGTCAGCCGATCCAGCGCCTGGTGCTGCCGATAGGCGCCCGGGTGCAGATCGGCGCCTACGAACTGATCTACGATGGCGCTACGATCACACACGTCAGCCAGAAGGGCCGTATCCATCTGGACGCCGTGGGGCTGCACAGAGAGGTGCGGGGCGACCATCGGCTACAGAGGGCGAGAACCTGTCTTCAGAAAGGCGAAATCCAGAAAGCTCTCTCGGTCCTCTGGCAGGGGGACTCCTTTCCTTTGTTGCGGGACATCTCCCTGGCCATCTGTCCGCGGGAGTTTGTGGCCCTGGTGGGCGGCAGCGGCACCGGCAAGACCACCCTGCTGAACGCCCTCAGCGGGTTCCAGCGCGCCGCCGGCCGGGTGCTGATCAACGGCGACGACTACTACGCCAACTTTGACGCCTACCGCACGCTGGTGGGCTATGTCCCGCAGGCGGACATCGTGCACCTGAACCTGCCGGTGGCCCGCGCCTTGCGCTATGCCGCGCAATTGCGTCTGCCTGATCTATCGCCCGCGGAGGTGGATGCCCGCATCGAGCGGGCACTGCGAGCGGTGGACATCTGGGAGTGCCGGGAGCGGCTGGTATGCCAACTGAGCGGCGGCCAGCGCAAGCGCGTGAGCATCGCCATGGAGCTCCTGGCCGAGCCCAGTCTCTTTTTCCTGGATGAGCCGACCTCGGGGCTGGACCCTGGCCTGGAGAAGAAGTTGATGTACACCCTGCGCGATCTGGCCGATCAGGAGGAACGGACTATTGTGCTGGTGACCCACGCCACGGCCAACATTGATCGTTGCCATCAGGTAGCCTTCCTGGGCCAGGGCGGACGGCTGGTGTTCTTTGGTCCACCGCAGGAAGTGAGGTCCTTTTTCCAGGCTGGGGATTTCCCCGACATCTACAACGAGATCGAACGCGATCCCGGCCATTGGGAGCAGCAGTTCCGGGCTTCGCCCTACTACCAGCAGTATATCGAGCAGCGACGGCACCAGGCCACAGGCAGCGGCCACTCCTCCCCGGCGGCGTCGGTGACACCGCAGGTGAGCCTGAGAGCCAGGGCGCTGGCCATCTGCAACCCCCAGCAGTTGTGGGTGCTGGTGCGACGCTACTTCGAGCTGATCTGCCGGGACACGCGCAATCTGCTCATCCTGCTGCTGCAGGCCCCGGTGATCGCCCTGCTTCTGCTGCTCGTAGCCGAGGAGGATGACCTGGTGGCCAATGTCTTTGCCGCCCAGCGCATCGTGTTCGTGCTCGCCTCTGCTGCGGTGTGGTTCGGCATCATCAACTCGGCGCGGGAGATCACCAAAGAGACGTCTATCTACAGACGGGAGCGCATGGTGAATCTGGGGCTGATCCCCTACGTGCTGTCCAAGATCATCGTGCTGCTCGTGTTGTGCCTGGTGCAAAGCTTGGCCCTGCTCTTCGTCCTGGGCTTGAAGGTGGAGTTCCCCAGCCAGGGCGTGTTGCTTTCTGGGCCGTTGGAAATGTACGTCACCGTGGTGCTGACCACGCTGGCGGGGCTGGCTCTGGGGCTATGCATCTCGGCGCTGGTCTCCAACGAGGACAAGGCCATGAGCGTGGTACCCATCATACTCATCCCGCAGATCATCTTTGCCGGGATGGTCTTCAAGCTGGAGGGGGCCGGTGAGGCCATTTCCTGGCTGACCTTGAGCCGCTGGGCCCTGGAAGCACTGGGGGCGACCGTGGACCTCAATGCCCTCAAGGCGTTCGTTCCCGGTCCGGCTGAACTCAACTTCGCCTACCGGCACACGGCCGGCTACCTGCTGAGCCGCTGGGCCGCGCTGGGGCTGTACACCGTCGGATTGACGGCATTGACGTGTTGGCTGCAGAGGCGGAAGGATGTACATTGAGGGAGGGGCTGATACGTGCTGCTTAACGACCAACGCATCCGTGGCGCCCTGGCTGGCGGGCTCGGCGGGGCAGTGAGCTGGCTGCTCATCGAACCGCTGGTGACTCCGCAGTTGCAGCAGGTCACCAGGATGTCCGAACTGTATCCTGTGGATGCCCTGTTCGGCGCTCTGGCCGGCATCTGCATCGGCGCGGCGCTGGGCATCGCCGAAGGGATCATCGTCCGCTCGACGTACCGGGCCAGGCGGGGTGGGCTCATCGGCGCCGCGGCGGGCATCATTGGCGGCGCTATCGGCCTGGTCATCGGCGAGATGGTCTACCAGCCCCTCCAGTCGCTGTGCTTCGTGGGGCGTAGCATCGGCTGGGCGGTGTTCGGCGCTTTTCTGGGCGCTGCCGAGGGCATCACCCGCCGGTCGTGGCGGGGACTGCGCAGCGCGGCGCTGGGCGGCACAGTGGGCGGAGCCATTGGCGGCTTCATGTTTGACCTGGTGGCCATGTTCACCGTGCTCCTCTTCCAAAGCGATGCCCTGAGCCGCGGCGTGGCCCTGATCATCTAACCCTGTGCTGGGACTTGGTGCAGTTGATAGTTTTGCCAGTGCCAACGTTGCACATCCGGCGATGATGCTTAGTGCCGAAGGTTACCACCTATGGTATTGCGGAGGGCGTATTGGGCAAGAGGGTCAATCGGTTGGATATGCGTTTTCCAACGACGGAATTGCGTGGGTACGCTGAATGAAATGCTTCCTTGGTTCAGCAGTGGTGCCACAGGTGGGATAGCCCTATTCAGTTGAAATCAATGCGAGAGGAACAAGATGTCTCAACGAACAAAGGTCATCGGTCCACGCTCACTGATCATATGGCTGTTGATCGTCATCGCCGTAGTGATGGCAGTCGGGTTGGCCGGGGGCGGACTGCTGCTCTATCCCCGCTACCAGCTTCAGCAACAGGTCAAGCAGCACTACCAGGCGGGCGTTGCGTTCCAAGCCGTAGGTGACTGGGAAGCTGCCGAGGCAGAATACAGACAGGTGGTCATTCTTGATGCTGACTACAAGGACGCCCAGGCCCGGCTGGCCGACGTAAAGGCCAGGTTGGGGGAAAAGGAAGCCACAGCCACAGCGGTGGCTATGGCCCAGGCCGAACGGGCTCGCGCAGAGGCCCAGGCTACGGCCGTGGTCGCCGCCACCGCCACCACCGAAGCCCGAATCAACGCTCAAGCCACGGCAGCAGCCGCGCCCACGGCCACCGCTGAAGCCCTGGAAACGCATTACCAGAGGGCGCTGGGATACATGAACATGGAGCGGTGGGCAGAGGCGGAGGCCGAACTAGAGCAGGTCTTTGACATGGATCCCAACTACAAAGACATTCAGGTCAAGTTAGCGGAGGTAGAGGCGGAATTGGCAAAACTGACACCCACCGCGACACCTACGCCAGTTGCCACGGCGACGCCTGCATTCCTCTTCTCTGACAACTTTGATGACGATGATGCCCAGGGATGGACGGTGATTGGGAGCCAGGCCAAAGTTGTTGGTGGCCAGTACGTGGCTATTGGTGATCCCATAGTGGTCACCTTGGCGGGCTCCGAAGCCTGGCGAGACTACTCCTTCAGAGCCAAAATTAAGGTTATTTCGGGTAGAGGTGACTTCGCGCTTCTGGCTCGGGCAAGTGAAGACTGTCGCCTTTATCTGCTGCAATTTGATCAGTCCACGCCGGACAGGCAGCTTCGGTTGGTGCGGTTTGACGGCGGAAACTGTGCTGATGAAAAGAGTTACCCCTACTCCATACTTGCCTTCATGCCATACCAGGTGGAACTAGGTCAATGGTACGACTTCCGCGTGGACGTTCAAGGCACAACGATCACCGGCTACGTTAATGGAGAGCGATTGATCTCTGCGGAGGATGCGTTTTACTCGCAGGGGAAGATAGGCCTCAGAAGTCATACTACGCAGATGTTCTTTGAGGATATAGAAGTAGTGCCCCTGCCCAGACCCTAGCGTCAGAGAGTGACAAGATCAACGCTGCGCCGGATAGAATCACTGTGAAACCAAGGAAGGAAGGTAGACATGACTATCACACTTCGAGCAGCAGGCTCAAAGGACACCGGAAAGGTGCGGGAAATCAACGAGGACGAGTTGTTCTTCAAGATGGTGCTGTCCTCGCACGAAGAGCCGATGGGGCTGTTCATCGTCGCCGATGGCATGGGCGGGCACATGGGGGGCGAATTCGCCAGCGAATGGACGGTGAAGACGATCGGCGAGGAACTGAAGGGGCTATTCACCCCCTCTGATCCACGCAAGACAAAAAAGCTCTCCTCGGAGGAGTTGGAGGCCATGGTCAGCGGCAGGCCCAGGCCCACCCGCCGGCTGGGAGAGACGGAGATGCAACAGATGATCCGGCGCGCTGTGGAGCGGGCCAACGAGGTGGTGCGCGGGATCGCCCAGGCCAAGCCGGCAGAGGCCGCCGATACCGGCTCCACTGTCACCCTGGCGGTGATACAAGGCTCCATGGCCTACGTGGCCAACGTCGGCGACAGTCGCACCTATCTCCTCCACGATGGGCAGCTCACGCCCATCACCAGGGATCACTCGGTGGTGGCCAGTCTGGTGGCCGCGGGCCAGATCGAGCCGGAGGACATCTACACGCACCCCCAGCGCAACCTGATCTACCGCTCCCTGGGCGCCAAGCCAGAGGTAGAGGTGGACCTCCTTTCCAAGCCGCTGAACCCCGGTGACCAACTGCTCCTCTGCTCCGATGGGCTGTGGGAGATGGTGCGTGACGCTCAGATCACCAAGATCCTGACCGCAGCCCCCTCCCCCCAAGCTGCCTGTCAGCACCTGGTGCAGGCGGCCAATGACCATGGCGGGGAGGACAACATCTCTGCAGTCGTGGTATGGATAGAGGAATGATGAACGAGGAGGTTCTCCATGGCCGTATACTGTAGCCAATGTGGGGCTGAAAACCGCGAGGGAGCAAAGTTCTGCGCCTCCTGCCAGGTGCCTCTGGAACGAGAAGCGCTGCTATCTGGGGCCTCGGCAGCCGTGGACCGGCGCATCGGGGTGCCGGTGGGGAGTATTATTCTGGGCATCATCTGCCTGGTTTACCTCATCAACCCTGGCGCCGGTGTGCTGGAGTTGCTCCCCGACAATCTGCCTGTCGTCGGCAATCTGGACGAGGGACTGGCGACGACCGGTCTGCTGATCGCCCTGAGCAATCTGAGGCTCATCAAGTTGCAGGGCGGCAGTTGGAGCACCCGGGCCTGGGCCCAGTTGATCTCCCGACTGCGCCGGCGGGGGTCGAACTGACATGCAGACCATTCTCTGTCCCATCTGTGGTACTGCCAACCGACCGACAGCTCGCTTCTGTCATAGTTGCGGCAGTAGCCTGAGTCTCGTCTGTGCTGCCTGTGGAACGCACAACCGCTCGACAGCCCAATTCTGCAGCCAGTGCGGCTTGCGCCTGGGAGCCCCTTTGCTGCAGAAGCGCTACCAGGTGCGGCGCTCGCTGGCCAAAGGGGGTATGGGTGCGGTCTACCAGGCCGAAGACACCCAGCTCTTCAACCGCCGTTGCGTGGTCAAGGAGATGTCCACCAGTCATCTGTCTCCCGACGACAGAGCCGAAGCCGAGCGCAACTTCAGACGGGAGGCCGCACTGCTGGCCTCGCTGCGCCATTCGGGTATCCCCCAGATCTACGAGTACTTTATCGAGGGCGATCGTTACTGCCTGGTGATGGAGTACGTGGAAGGGGACAACCTGGCCGATCTCATGGACCGTTCAGGCCCTCTGCCGGAAGCCGAAGTGCTGAGATATGCCCTCCAGATAGGCGACGTCCTGGTCTATCTGTCCACTCGCCAGCCACCGGTGGTTCATCGCGACGTCAAGCCAGCCAATATCATCCTGCGCGGCGACCCGCCCCAGGCTATCCTGGTGGACTTCGGGGTGGCCAAGCCCAAGACTGGTCGAGGGCCGGACACAGCGGCCTGGGGCACTCTGGGCTATGTGGCACCGGAGCAGGCCGCCGGTCACGCCGAGCCTCGTTCCGATGTCTACGGCCTGGCAGCGACCGTCTATCATCTGCTCACCGGTGACAATCCGGGAGATCACCCGTTCACTTTCCCCGATCTGGGAAAGCTCTCCTCCAGGCTACGGGAGATGTTGACGCGGGCACTGAGTGGCATCGTTGACCAGCGCCCCGACGCCAGCGAGATGAAGGCCGCCTTGGCCGGCCTGGTTGCCCCCGAGACCCTCTCGGCGCTGCGCCTGTTGGAAGCGCACACCTGTGGCGGCTTCGACCGCACGACTGAGAGGCCCAAGGGGCCAGCGGTGGATCGCTTCCGAACCCGCGATTCGGCCCTGTCCGTCTGCCTGCGTTTGGCCAATCGGGACCCCACGCGCCCACACGAGCACCGCATGCTCATCCAGTTCTACAGTCCAGATGGCCAGCTCTATCGCGTCCGTCAGCGCCCCAAGCCGATCCTCGTCGCTGCGGGCCAGGCGGAGGTGCACGTCGGCGTGTTTGGGCTGTATATCTCAGGCACCAAAGTGGTGGACCATCTGGGAACGTGGAGAGCGCTCCTTTACCTTGATGAACAGAGACTCAGCGAGCTCAACTTTGAGATCGTCAGGTGATGTACATATGGTGATGGGCGCATTCTGTAATATCTGCGGCCGGCCCACGCAAGGGCGATATCACCTCTATCGTCGTTTGGACGCCGATCTGCACAGA
>JARYMM010000046.1 GCA_029907105.1 Anaerolineae bacterium
AGCAATCCCCAAGTCCCGAGTCGGGGATTGCTTCGCCGCCCCTTCGCTTTGCTCAGGGCTTCGGCTCGCAATGACAGTCTGAAGCTTGTTCTGTTTGTCAAAGAATCCAGGGTGTCAAGGAGTTCAGGCGCCCGCCTGGCCTGGACCTGGCGGTCCAGGCCGAGCGGGCTGAGCAGTTGCCTTTCCGCAATCATGACGGGGCCTGCGCTTCGCCGCCCTGCTGCAGGTCGGCCATGGCTTTCTCCACGTAGGGATAGGCCAGCCACACCGTGGCCAGGCCAAACAGCGCACCGCTCACCGTGCGCAGCACCCAGTTGCTCTGCCGCAGTCCCAGAAGCTGCGTGCCGCCATCCACGGCCAGGAGAACTAGAAAGAGCACATATCCCCACAAGGGCAAAGGCCGCCACCGCCGCCCGGTCAACCCGAAAAACAGCCCCGTCAACAGGACCGCCCCCCAGGTGGCCACGTCCCGCTCGCAGAAGGCGACCTTGTATCCCAGGCCTTCATTGCCCACGAAGGCTGCACGGCTGGCCAGCGACGGATCAGGCAACACGCCGGCGGCATTCAGCTCCTCCAGGGAGTAGACCGCTTTCTCGCCGAAGAGGAAGAACGAGCGCTCCGGCAATTGGTGGCACTGCGTGCGGAAAAGCCAGTAGATGAACTGCCCCGCATTCCTGTGCCCGACCTGCATGAGCAGCGGGGCGGCCAGCGGCATGGCCAGATACAGGGCCACAAACAGGTTGAAGATGAGCAGCCAGCGGCGGGCGAAGCCGCGCACCACCCGGTCAATCCAGGCCGCCAGCGCCGCCGCCCGCGGCGATAGGGTGGACGTCGTTTCAGACACGGCGGCTAGCCTCCCGTTTCCGCATCGCTGCCCATGACCATCGCTCCGCTCAGATAGCCCAGGTAGCCGGGAATCAGGGGCAGAACACATGGGGACAAGAAAGAAAGCACTCCGGCCAGGAAGGCCAGCGGCAGGGTGACCGCGCCTGTGCCGCCGGCGGACAGCTCCGCCGTGGCCAGGCCGGTGCCGAGCCGTTCGGTCAGCCACCCGGCCAGCCATTGGAAGCGGTCCAGGAGCAGCAGAAGGCCGATGAGCACCAGGAAGATGCCGGTGATGAGGGACACGATGTTCAGATAGCGATTGAGACGGCGCAGCCAGCCGGTCATGGTGCTCAGCGCCGCGCCGGTGAGAAGGAAGGGCAGGCCCAGGCCCAGCGCATAGGCGGCCAGCAGCAGCGCCCCCTGGCCGACGGTCTGGGTGTTGCTGGCCAGCAGGTAGATGGCCGCCAGCACCGGGCCCACGCAGGGGATCCAGCCGGCAGAAAAAAAGACCCCCATCAGCAGCGAGGAGAGGAGGCCCAGGCCGGGCCTGGGGCGCACCTGTACCCGCCGGTCCACGTACAGGAAGGGCAGCCTGATCAGCCCCAGGGTGGCCAGGCCGAAAAGGATGATCAGCGCGCCACCGACCCGCTGCACCCAGACGATGTAGCGATGCAGCGCGTAGCCCACGAGGGCCACCGACGCGCCCAGGCTCACGAAGACGATGGAGAAGCCCAGCACGAAGGCCAGGGCATGCAGAAACGTGTCCTTGCGACTCGTGACCATGATCATTCGCTCTGGAGAAACCCGTAAACGTGGAACGTGAAGCGTAAAACGTAAGCGCTTATCGTCAGCCATTTACGTTTTACGCCTTACGTATCAGGCCAGGAAAGCCTCCTTCAGTTGCCCGATGACGAAAAAGGGATCGGTGCCAATGACGTTGGCCGCATACAACTCCATGCCGCCGATGTCACCGGTGCGGTTGACGGGGTCGCCGCGATCCACGGCCCGCACCACCACCGGGAAACCGCTCCAATCCTCCTCCGTCTCGGCCAGCGGCGGCATGAGCATGGCCACGTTGAAACTCTCCACGCCCATCCGGTCGCGGAAACAGGCCAGCGTATCGTACAGCGCCCGCTTGAGCGCCGGGCTGAGGCTGTCGGCCAAAAGCAGCGTCTCCCGCTCCTTGACCGGCGTCAGGTAGGCGATGACCCGCACGCCGTCCCGCTCGAAGCCCAGGCCCAGGTCGGCATGGGCGGCGTAGAGATCGTCGAAGTAGTTGCTGCCGCACCCCTGCCGGTAGGCCAGCGCCGCCCGCCGCAGCGCTTCCACTTTGGCGTAGTGCATGCCTCGGGTTACGGTCATCTGGGCGTGCCCGTGCAGGATGCTGGCCGCCGCCTTCCACAGGCAGTTCCACATGAAGAAGAAGTACTTCGCCTCCGGATCCGTCTCGTGTGCTTTCTGCGCCCAACGATAGGCGGTATCCACGTAATCGGCCACCTCCTCGGCGTCGAAGGCCAGCGGATCGTGCTCATTGAAGACAACCAGGCCGTGGAAGCCATCGTATTTGGCGATGTTGGAGGCGGTAATGCTGTGCTGGCCCCGCACACGGCCGAAGACATCCTCCGGCGTGGCCTTCTCCGGCCAGCAGAAGGGGTCGCCGATGCGGGTGCGCGCCTCTTTGACCGCGTCGCTGACGGCCTTTGCCTCCATCGGCCGGCGCGCCCGCAGTTCGTTGAACAGAGCGCCTTCCATGGTCACCATGTTGGTCACCTTGACGATGCGCTGCTCGCGCACGGCGTCCACAGAGCCGAAGTAGCCCTCGATCCACTGGTGCATCGTCTCCGGCGGGTTGAGGTAGCCGATGCAGGTGCTGACGTGAAAGAGGCGCCCGAAGCGCTCCTGCGCCGGAGCCGGCAGCGCCGCCACCAGCTCCGCCAGATGGACGATGTCCGGCGCAATCAGGGGCAGAGGCACGCGCAGCGGCTCACGGCGTTTCTCGACATAGCGCAGCGGGCGCTCCTGAATCTCTGATGGGGCCACCTCCGGCGGGGCAATGGGGCGATCTTTGCGGCTCATAGGCTTACCCTTTCCGACTTGAAGACGTCGTATTCGGCGGGGGTGTGTTCTCCAGCCCTGGCGGCCAGAGCACGGTAATAGAGGTCAGCGTACTTGCGCGCCGAGGCCGTCCAGGAGTAGTCGGCCTTCATGCCCCGCACCATCAGCCGTCGCCAGACGTCGCTGTGCTTGTAGGTCTCGGTCGCCCGCACCAGGGCGGTGTACAGGGCCATGGCGTCGTAGGCTTCGAAGCTGAAGCCGTTGCCGACCCCTGTGCGGGGGTCGTAGTCCTGCACCGTATCGGCCAGGCCGCCGGTGGCCCGCACCACAGGCACGCTGCCATAGCGCATGGCGATGAGCTGGCCCAGCCCGCAAGGCTCGAAGCGCGAAGGCATCAGGAACATGTCGGAGCCGGCGTAGATGCGCTGGGCCAGCGGCGTGTTGAAGGTCAGGAAAACGCCCATCTTGTCGGGGTAACGTTTGGCCAGCCGGTCGAACATGTCGTGGTATTTCTGCTCGCCCGTGCCCAGCAACACGAACTGGCACTCCACGTGGCGCATCAGCGGGTCTATGATGGCGCTGATCAGGTCGAAGCCCTTCTGGTCGGCCAGGCGGGAGATGACGCCGATGAGCGGCACGTGGGGGAGCTGCGGCAGCCCCGCTTCGGCCTGCAGGGCGGCCTTGTTGACCCCCCGCCGCCCCAGCGTGCTCACGTCGAAGTTCATGGCGATGTGCGGGTCGCTGGCCGGGTTCAGCACCTCGGTGTCAATGCCGTTGAGGATGCCGAACAGGCGGTCGCGGCGGTCCCGCAGCAGCGGGTCCAGCCGCTCGCCGAACTCGGGGGTCAGGATCTCCTGGGCATACCTTTCGCTGACCGTGTTAATCATGTCGGCGAAGAGGATGCCACGGGCCATGAAGTCCACCACCTGGTTCAGGTCGGCCGTGTCGGGGTGGACGATGAAGCCCTGTTCGGCGACGCCGGCAATCTCCAGCACGCGGAAGCCGAAGATGCCCTGATAGGCCAGGTTGTGGATGGTATAGACCGTGGCCGTGCGGGCGAAGAAGGGGTCATCCTTGTAGATGGTCTTCATCCAGTTGGGCACCATGGCCGTGTGCCAGTCGTGGCAGTGCAGGATGTCGGGCTGCCAGCCCATCTGCTTGCACAGCTCCAGGCCGGCGCGGCAGAAAAAGATGAACCGCTCGGCGTCGTCGGGGTACATGTAGATGCCCTCGCGATCGTAGAGGCGGGGATTTTCCACGAAGTACACCGGCACCCCACCGCCGATGGTGCCTTCGAAGATCGTCGTCAGCTCACTGCTCTCGCCCAGGGGCACGGGGAAGCGTTCTGCTCTGGGTTGCAGCCCGAATTTTTCCGGACTGACCCGTCCGTAGCGGGGCATGACCACCCGCACGTCGTGGCCCAGTTGCCTGAGCGCCTTGGGCAGCGAGCCGACGACGTCGGCCAGGCCGCCGGTTTTGGCAAAAGGCGTCACCTCGGCCGAAAACTGCAAAATCTTCAGCGGTTTCTGTGCGTCCATAGGCCGCAAGTCTCTCCTTTAGCTATCTGGTGGATTGGTAGATTCGATGGCAATCCTAACACAGTTGCGGCGAAAGGACAAATCGTATCTCTTGCCTCTTGCTTCTTGCCTCACCGTACGTGTGGCGGGCCGGGCAGCCAGTCTCCTTCGATGGCCCGGCGCACCTGCTGCGTCAGCAGGCCGAACTCCTCCTCGCCCATCATCTCCAGGCTGCGGGGGCGGGGCAGCGGCACGGCCACTGTGGCGGCGATGCGACCAGGACGCGGCGTCATCACCAGGACGCGGTCGGCCAGGAAGACCGCCTCGGCGATGGAGTGGGTGACCAGCACCGCCGTCTGGCGGCGCAGGCTCCAGATGCGCAGCAGTTCCAGGTTCATGCGTTCGCGGGTCATGGCATCCAGGGCACCGAAGGGCTCGTCGAGCAGCAGCAGTGTGGGCTCGTGGATCAGCGCCCGCGCCAGCACCACCCGCTGCTGCATGCCGCCCGAGAGCTGGCGCGGGTAGTGATGGTCGAAGCCGTGCAGCCCCACCAATTCGATGAGATGCCGTGCCCGCGCCGTGGCCTCCCGGCGGTCCACCCCCTGCACCTCCAGGGGCAAGGTGATATTGCGCAGCACCGTGCGCCAGGGCATCAGGTTGACCTTCTGGAAGACGAAGCCGATCTCGCGACGGGGGCCGTCGAGCGGCTGGCCCTGGAAGCGCACCTGGCCCTGCGTGGGGCGCAGAAGCCCGCCCAGGATGCGCAGCAAGGTGCTCTTGCCGCAGCCGGAAGGCCCGACGATGCTCAGGAACTCCCCCGGCCAGACGGCCAGCGAGACATCCCACAACGCCTGCAACGGGTCGCCGGGATTGTCGGCGAACTCGCGATGCAGGTGCTCGGCCACCAGAAGAGGCTCGGCGGCTGACGCCTCGCAGGGTGCGTGGTGCGTGTTGCGCGTTGCGTATTGCGTGATGCGTGATGCGTGATGCGTGATATTACCCCCCGCCAATGTTTGGGATAAACCGATTTGTGAATAGCTCTTCCAGCGGCACTTCCTTTTCCACCAACCCCATCTCGCGCATGAAGCGGGCCGCTTCGGCCCAGACCTGGGGGTCCGAAGCGCCAAGTTGCTCGCCCTCTCCGGTGCGCCAGAGATGCAACACCTCGTCGAAGATGGCGCGGCTCACCGCTTCGTTCTCGCCGCCGGCCTCGGGCACGTGTTTCAGGCTGATGCGGAAAGCGTCATCGGGATCGGCCAGCGTGTCGCGCAGGCCACGCAGCGCCGCCCGCACCAGCGCCTGCACCAGCTCCGGCCGTTCGGCAATGGTCTTCTCATTGGTGATGATGCCATTGGAGGGCAGGTCAATGATGTCGGCAATGTAGATGACGTCCACCTGCTTGCCTGCCAGCGGCAACTGCACCGGCCCGCTCACCGAGTAGTCCAATGCCGCATCCACCCGCCCCTCGCTCACCGCTGCGGCCTGGGTGAAGCCGATGCTTTCCAGGGTGATGCGACTCTCGTCCAACCCGGCGGCATAGACCAGGGCCTTCCAGCCCACGTAGCTGGCCCCGAAGAGGCCCGGAATGCCCACCCGCTTGCCTTCCAGCGCCTGAGGCGAATCCAGGCCCTTGCCCTTGAGGGCGAAGACGACCACGGGGAAGCGGCGATACCAGCGCATGACGTAAGTCACCGGCAGCCCCTGGGCGCGGCCCAGGATCACCTCCTCGCCGCTGCCGATCATGAACGGCAACTCGTCCGTCGCCACCAGCTTGAGGAGATCGGTCTCGAAGCCGTAGCGGAAGGTGACTTCCAGCCCCTCCTCGGCGAAATAGCCTTTCTCCAGGGCCACGTAGAAGGGAGCGAACTGCACGCTGGGGATGTAGCCCATGGCCAGGGTGACCGGGGTGAGCCGGGCCACAGGCGGCGTGGGCTCGACCGGCGCAGGCGTCGGCGGCGCGCAGGCCACAGTCAACAGCAGGGCGAGGGCAACGATGAATGTTCTCTTGGGCATGGTTTTGACCTCCTCTTTTTGGACGCGAAACGTCCCCGTCGGCTCCGATCACCTTCGGGGACGTCAAGCAACGAACCGCGCGGGCGGCAGGTTGTCGCCCGATTGCTGTGACCTTCTCCCATCCGGACTGTACCGTCGGCCCCGGCCTGGAGCAGGGACGCCTCCTCTGCTCGCACCGGATCTGCCGCCGCGGCCCTTCGACGGAGCATTCAACGGTCGGTGACAGACCGACCGTGAAGCTCACGCCAGGGTCACCGCAGCCGCTCGCGGGCTCGATGGTCGGCGGACCATCCTACCGCCGGTCGGGAATTGGCCTGCGCTTTCTGGCAAGCCTCACCCCGCCCCGAAGGTCATGCGCCGCAGTGATTATAGCACGCTTCGGCCGGGTGTCAAAAATGAACGTTGCTCTCCCCGCGCCCGTCTCTGCCTTCCGGACTTTGCCCCTATGACGGTTCTGTGATAAAATGGAATCGTTGGAGCTCCTTGATCATTTTGCCTTTTCCAGGAGTGAGCTGTGCTCCTACCAGACCATTCGGCCCTCATCGCCCTGTGCCTCCGCATCCTGCAACAGTTATGCGGCGAAGAGCCTGAGCTGGGGCTCTCGGCTGAGCAACTGCCTGGCCTGGCTCACAGAATCGCCTCCCGGCTCAGCGACAACCTGACCAGCGGCCGGTTCTCCTATGTCTGCACCCAAGGATATCTGGCAGGCAGCGACGAGGAGCGGCTGTTTCACTACGCCGTGAACGTATGCCGCCTTTACCTCCAGGAAGGAAACCTGATCGCCTCGCTGGAAGCGGGCGAAGAAGCCACCTGGCAACGCGTGCTTGACCGCTTCGTCAGGCTGGCCTACAACAAGTACCTGGGCAAGGGAGACCGCGATTGGGCTGTGCAGGAGGCCCACATCCTGGCCAGTGAAACCGCCTCCGAGCTCTGGCGCTATCTGCAAAGCCACCCCTACCCATTCGACGTGCCCTTTGATCAATGGAGCGCCTGCCTGCTCAACCGCCGCTTCCTTGACTGGTGTCGAGTTCAACAACGGGAGACGCTCCGACTTGTCCCGGATGAGCCCATAAAACCTGACGATACAGAAGGGCCCACGCGGCTAAGCCTGGTGGCCGAGAAACCACTGACCCAATGGCAGGAGAATTATGCCAACCGGGAGCTGCTTCTAGAAGCCATCGGCCGTCTCCGCAATCCTCTGGAGCAACAAGCCATCCGGCTGTATTACTTGAAAGAGCTGGCGATTCAGGAAGTAGCGGATGAATTGGGCATTACCGAGAACTATGTGTATGTTCTGCTGCACAGGGCGCGTAAACGCCTTCGACAAGCACTGGAAAACGATGAAAGATTCCGCTGCTGAGCTTCGCTTATATGGGTGAGGAACTGTCTCCGAGACACGCCTTTTTCTGATCAGCGTATCCTATGACCAATGAACTTGATCGGCCCACATCGGAGGCCGAAGAGGAAAACGAAAGCGTCGAAGCACATCAGCATCCAGGTTCAGGACAGCCTGCGCACACGCCCGAGATCGGGCAGTTGGGTCGCCTGCTGGATGATCTCTTCGATAACGACCAGGCTGAAGAAGACAACGCCGCCCTCTGCGCAGACTGCATGAGCCGCCTGGATCTCTTCGTCAGCGACGAACTGGACGGGCTCGACGTGCGCCGGTTGCATCCAGAGCTGTGGGAACACCTGCAGGCGTGCGAGAGATGCCGCGAGGAGTACGACCACCTTCGCACCCTGGTGATCCTGGAACAGGAAGGGGGTCTGTTGCCTCCGCCGCCCACAGAACTCCCCCGCCTGCCATTTCTGGCTCCAGAGCCGGCGCCCCCGCCCTGGCGTGTTGAGCAGAGCGAACAAGGGGACCATCTGAGCCTGCACTTCTTTTTCGCGCCTGTCTACTTGCAGTACAGCCTGATCATTGACTATCCTGTACCGGCCCACCGTGGCATCGCCCTGGCAGGCCCGACACCCATCTTGCTGCTGACCGATATCATCGAAGTGCATGATCAACAGGTGGTTGTGATAGCCACTGCCCGGCGCAGCAGCGAGGACACCCAGACTTTTGACCTGGATGTGGCAATGGTCACCGAACTGGCGCTGGCCGAGGCGCCGACAGTCATCCTGAGATGGGGAGACAGGGAATACCACGCGGCGTTGGATGCCTCAGGCCAGACGCAGTTCGCGGGATTGCCTTTGGACATGCTGACCACCGCCACGGATGATCAGCCCAGCGCAGCATTCAGCCTGAGCCTGGAGGTTACTCCGGTCCAAGATAATGCCACAGGCGATTGAAAGTCAGCAGATCACCCCATGCCGCCATGAGCCCTGGAGCCTTAGCCACACCAGCAACGCCAATCGAACAGACGGCCAGTGGCGCAGCGGAACCCCTGGCCGTTTTGTACGCCCTGGCCGATGGACTACAGGCTGAAAGGCTGACTGCAGAGGACATCCGCCACCGCCTGCAGCAGTTGGCCGCCGGCCGCAGGGTGACCATGCCCGTGTGCGAGGCGCTCTGCCACGAGGCAGAAGCCGCCGTTGAGCAAGACCCACGCCGGGGTCGCCCCCTGGCCGAGGTGGCCTATCACGCGGCCTGTTGCCTGAACGACACCCGCCACGCGGCCCGGGCCAAACTGCTCCTGGCGCACGCCTCCTGCCTCCGTGGAGACTTCCTCGGCTCCGCAGCACTGGCCGCAGAAGCCCGTGAACTGTTCTCGACCCTAGATGACCCGGCCAGCGCCGGTTGCTGTGATCTGGAAGCGGCGAGCGCCCGGTTGGCCCTTGGCCATTACGCCGAGGCCCGACGGCAGCTCCTCCAGGCGGCAGCGCTCTTCGAGCAGCTCGAACTGCCACCCAAAGTCGCCGATGCCCGGCACCTGCTGGCCAGAGTGCACATGGAGGAGGGGGAGTACGAGGAAGCACTGCTGCTCTGCCAGCAGGCTCGCCAGGTCTACGAGCAGGCCGACGACATCATCAAAATGGCCCGCTGCGACCTGGACCTGGCCGCCATCTCCCTCTACCAGAACCGCTACGCCGCAGCGTGGGAGCTGCTCCAGCCTCTTCTGCCGATCTTCGAAAAGGCCGGCCTGACGCTCGACCAGGCCCATACGCTCAAGTTCATGGGCCTGGTGCATACCCAGCGCAACGAGTACGAGCAGGCTGAACATGCCCTCAGCCGCGCCCAGGACATTTATACCCAGGTGGGCAACGATTTCGAGGTGGCCAAGTGCGAACGGAGCCGGGCCAATGTCTGCAGAGCCCAGGATCGTCTGCCGCAGGCTGTGGATCACTGCCTGCGCGCCTTGCAGATTTTCGAGGCATACGGACACGAAGTGGCCGTCGCCCGCACCGCCCATACCTTAGGCGTGCTTCAGTACACGCTGAACCGCTACGCCGAGGCCAAAGCATCCTACGAGAAAGCGGTGGAAATCTTCGACAAACACGGCTTGCGCACCCTGGCCGCCATTGGCCGCCATAGCCTTGGCCTCGTCCTGGCGCGGCAGGGAAACTGTCACGCCGCGCTGACTGCCTACGAGCGGGCGCGCGAGATGTTCATCGAGCAAGGAAGGCCGGTCTACCTGGCGCACTGCCTGGAAAGCATGGCGGCAGTTCACCTTCGCCTGGGGCAATGCGAAGAGGCCCTGGCTCTGGCGCGGCAGGCGTACGACATCCTGAACGCCGAGGGGCTGGCCACCGATGCCGCCCGTTACGCCCTGACCCTTGCTCGTGCCTGTCACGAACTGGGCGATTCGCCGCAGGCGCTGAAGCTGCTGAGCGAAGCCCGCCAACACTTCATGGCCAGAGGCATGGAGATCAGCGTCGCCTTCTGCGACAGGCTGGCCGCCGACGCCCACCTGGCCGAGGGCCACCTTCCCCTGGCCTTATCCCTTTACCGGGAAACGCATCAGACCTTCGGCCGGCATGGCCTGCGCGTGGAGGCCGCCCTTTGCCGCCTGGCCCAGGGCCAGGCCCTCTGGCAGCAAGGGGAGGACCAGCAGGCTGCCGAAGCTTTCCAGGAAGCCCTGGCCGAACTGGGGGCAGATTTCCCCGATCAGAGCTGGCGGGCAGAGGTTGGATTGGCCCAGGTAGCCCGGCGGCAGGGGGATCGAAGGCATGAGGCCAGGCACTTGCGACAGGCGATCGGGCATCTGGAACAGGTGCGGCAGACCATCGCCACGGAGGAGCATGCCAGCAGCTTCTTTGCCCGTTGCCAGAACGTGTACCTCGACGCCCTGCACAGGCTGCTGGCCCTCGGCGAACTGGAAGCCGCTCTGGAAGTGGCGGAGGCCAGCAAGGGGAGCGTGTTGCGCTGGCTGCTGAGCCATCGGGCCTCTACCCTGGCTGATGCGGCCGTGGACGACGTGTATCTGAGACAACTGCTGCACCGTCAACACACGCTGCGAGGGGAGATCGAAGCACTGCGCCACCGCCTGTATGAGGCGGAACCGTCATTGGCCGCCCCCGGCTCGCTTCCCGCAGGGCCATCGCCTGCGCAGTGGACGAGAGACCACGACCGCCTGGCGCAGTTGGGCAAAGAACACGCCGCCTTATTCTCCCAGATCCGCCGGGCACACGCCGGCTACGCCCTGCTGGAGGCCGGAGAGCCTTTCTCGCTCGCCCATCTGCGCGCCGAGATGGCCCGGCAGTTCCCCACAGGCTGGGGATGCCTGATCTATGCTTCCCTCCAGCAAGGGCAACTGGCGGTCTTCTACGTGGACAACGAGACCATCGAAGCCTGGGTTCGCGAGCCCGATCCCGTGGCTCGCCTGGCCCTGCAACAATGTGCGACGCTGAGACAGGACGAACGGGAGTTGATCTACGGCCGAACGCTGCGCGGCTATGGCGCTCCAAAGTCCCCGAGCGGCACGTACCTGCGTTGCCTGTATGAGGTGCTGATCCCCGAAGCGGTGAGAGAACGTCTGAACCCTGACCGGCTTCTGCTCATCGTGCCCCACGGCATCCTGCACTATCTGCCTTTCCACGCCCTGCTGGACGGAGAGGCGGCAGACGCTTACCTGATCCAGGAGACCGTTCTCGGCTACGCCCCCTCCTTGCACGTGTGGTGCACGCTGCTGAAGGATCGGAGACCATCGGCACCTGAGCAGGAAGATGAGGCTCCGAGCGAAGAGAAACGCCGTTTCCGACCGCTCATCGTTGGCCTCTCCACTTTTGGTCACCGGGCCAGGCCCTTGCTGCAGGCCGAAGAGGAGGCGACGAGGCTCTGGGAGCTGTTTGAACAGCAGGGCGATCTGTTGTTGGGGCCAGCGGCCAGCCGGCAAAAGCTGCTATCCCTCAATGCCGATGGCTCTCTGCGCGCCTATGACCTCGTGCACTTCGCCACCCATGCCGTATTCGACACCACGGCCCCTCTGCAATCGCGCATCCTGCTTCGCGACGGCGACTTGATGACGTCCGACATCTTTACTCTCCGGCTGTCGGCGCCGCTGGTGACCTTATCGGCCTGCCAGAGCGCCGTCAGCCAGAACAGGCCAGGGGACGAACTGCTGGGGTTGCCGCAGGCCTTCTTCTTCGCCGGTGCCCGTTCGCTTCTGGCCAGCCTCTGGACCGTGAATGATCGTTCGACAGCCGAACTGATGAGAAACTTCTACCAGGTGTGGAAGCGGGGAACAGACCCGGCTTGGGCGCTGGCCGCCGCCCAGCGAGCCATGATCGAGGAAGGCGTCGCCCCCTTCCGCTGGGCACCGTTCCTGTTGCTGGGGATACCCTGAGCCCACGGAAAAGGGGAAGCCGGAGGGGCCTGCCACCTCCTCCGGCTTCTTCTGACCGTCTGACCACAAGCGCACAGGGGGCTAACCCCAGGGGGGATCGAAGGCGTCCGCCAGAGCGATGGCCTGGGGCAGCAGCACCAAGATCGCGCCGATGGCGATCAGAATGGCAATACGCAGGCGGCGTTTCATGGCTTTTTCCTCCTTTCCTGAGTCTTTGGAGAGCGCTCTCAGATGAAAGGAGGAGTATCGCTAACCCAAACCTTACACTTTGTGCGGCGAAGCAGGTGAAATGGAAGCAGGGCCGAATTGGGCAGTCTCACTGTAAGGCCCGTCAGGGGCCGTCACTCCTTGCATATAGGACATCTTCGCCCTGCACGCCAGGCAGCAAGGCCACACAACGCCAAGGAAGTCTTGGCTAACCTCTAGGCCTGGAAGGAGCGCTCAAGAAAAGCGTATGGCCGAGCAGCTCTCGAGGGAACTCTGCCAGACGGTGGCCGGGGAAGTCCTCCGCCAGCGGGATTGGCGTCTGGCCTACGTGGGCCTGGGAATCAGCGAATGCTTAGAAGCAGGCTTTGTGAGCGAGGTCTTTCAGGAGGCCCAGCACAAGCAACGGGAGGCGAGCCGTATCCAGTCACTGCGGCAGCTCGTAGAACGAGCGGTCATTACCTGTTACTGCCGCCGCCTCTACCAGGCCTGTCGGGCTCACCGTACATTGCGCCAGCAACGGGCCTGGCAGGAGTTATCCGCCTATCTGCTCGCCGCCGCCTGCTGGAAGATGCCCGATGATCCTGCGCAGGCTCAGGAATGCGCTCAGCAGGCCCTGCTCAGCCTTTGGCGTCGGTTCAGCGACCCTCAGTGGAACCTGGAAAGGCCGGGGGCACTGCTGCGCTATGCTGAGACAGCGCTTCTGCGCGAGGTGTGGCGGATGTGGAAAGAGCAGGGCAAGAGATGGGAAAAGGAGAAGCCATTGGAAGGGCCAGAGCAGGAAGAACAAGGGGACAGAGAAACTGATGAGCGGTTGGCCTCTGGGGAAGCCTTGCCGGATGCCGAGAGGGAAACCCTGCGCGGCGAGGCTGATCAGCGAGTGGTCGCTGCCATACGCGTCTGCCTGCGCAGCGAACGTCAGGCCACTGTGATCATCGAAACTTTCCTGAACGATAGAAGCGTGCTGGAGATTGCTGAACAACTGGGCACCAGCCCCGAGAACGTGCTCGTGCTGCGCAGCCGGGCCATCCAACGGTTGCGTCCATGCCCGGAGTTATTGGAGACCCTGAGCGACGTTTTAAGTGACTGATGTCATCGGAGCAGACGATGACGAACCTCGCCGACGCCTACCGGAAGATCCTGGATGACATGGGACAGCCGTATTCCTCGCAGATAAACGCTGGCCTGCTACGCCTGGTTCAGGCGCTGGCGGGTGAGGAGGAGCCTGGCTCATGTTGCCAGGCCTGTGAGGAGAGTCTGCCGATATTCGTAGACGACGAGGTTGCCGGCCTGGATGTGGCGCGGCAATACCCGGATGTCAAACATCACCTGGACGTTTGCCCGCCTTGCGCTGCGGCTTACGTCCAGCTTCTACAGTTGGCCTGGCTCATGGATAGCGGCCAGATAGCCGTTGTCAAATCTGCGTCACCATTGAATCTCAGCTTCCTACCCGAGTTGGCCGGGGGAGATGTATGCCATGACTGAAACAAAGAGGCGGACGGAATCGGCGCTCCAGCGGTTGCGCCAGATCACGGAGAGGAAAGAGCCGGCCGACAGCGGGTGGCAACGCCTGGCCCAGGCTTTGACCGGCCAGCCGGATAGCCGTTTGACATGTGTCGCCTGCGAGGAGGCACTGCCGGCCTATGTGGATGATGAAATCGCCGGCCTGGACGTGGCACGCCGGCATCCGGAAATCAAGCATCACCTCGACCTCTGCGAAGCTTGCGCCTCCACTTATGCACGCCTGCAGCAGTTAGCATGGCAGATGGAGCAATACCCTGTGCCGCCGGCACCCGCATCGGCGCTTGACCTGGGCTTTTTGCCTCGTCTGACATGGCAAGAGAAGATGCGCGAGGTCATCAGCGGCCTGGCCGAAGAACTGACTGCCATGCTCGCACCACAGGACATGGATATCCTGGATGCTATCCGGGACACGCTCTTTGCCCGATTGGAAACCCTGGGCAAAGCGTTCCAGGTGCAAGAGGCCGCGCCGGCCGCCCTCGGATTGGATAGCGAGGCCCCAGAGGGATTGCGCATCCTGGCGACAACTTACCTGGCCACCCTGGAAGTTGCCGGAGCATCCCCGGCGACGGCGCTCCAGGAGCGCATGCAGGATACTCAGTGGGTTGCCAGGTTGCGCCGGCGAGTGGAGAGCATCGCACGAGAAACGGGAATGACCCGGCGGGGAGCGCGCGACCTGGCTCAGCGATACGTGGAGTTGGTCACCTCGAGGCCGCAGGTGTTGATCGAGCTGGCAATAGGAAAAGAGTGAATCGTGCCCGACCGTTGTGCGGCGGAAGGACAGGCAGCGCTTCATATTGCCTGAGACATCAGGCGAAAAGGAGGCAGAACTCATGAGTATGCGCACGCTAATCCTGGGACTTTCCCTCTCGCTCTTGTTGGCCGCCGGCTGTGCGCCGCCCATGACGACGGAACAGATCGAGGAGTACACCCGCTATGCGCAAGCACGAGCGACCGACGCGGCGGCCAGTCAGCTTATCGCTGCGGCCAAAGCCACCGAAGCCGCCGCCGCGCAGTCCATTGCCCAGTTGACGATGGAGGCGAGATTGGCTCCTACTATAACCGCAGCGGCTACGTTCACAGCCACCGCCGCCTTGACGCCGACGGAGCCGCTGACGGTCACGCTTCCCATCACTGCCACGTCCATCCCAACGATCACCGAGCCCACGATAACCGCTACCATGACCCCATCAGGCACGGTGGTAGTGCCGCCAGTTACGGGCACAGTGACTGCTACGCCGACAGAGTCGCCCTCACCGATGCCAAGGCCGACAGCCAGCCCCACTCGGACACCCACCCCGACATCCACGCCCACGAATACACCAACGGGCACGCCGACCAACACGCGCACGCCAACGGCTACACACACCCCCACCTGGACGCCTACTCCGACGGCTTCTCCCACACCCACCAGGACACCTAGGCCCACGGCGACGCCGACAGCCACCAGGACTCCCACGCCCAGCAAGACGCCGACGACAACGCCCACGCGTACCGCCACGCCTACTTCTACGCCTGCGGCTGTGGCCGTGGTCGCCTCGCAAAGCATCAATGTACACGCCGGTCCGGGTGTGGAGTTCGACGTCATCAGCACGGCACGGCGAGGCTACACACTGGCGGTGGTGGGCCGCAACGAGGATCACTCCTGGTGGCGGGTCTGCTGCGCGGAAGACCAGACCGGCTGGACTAGCAATGCTGTGGTGACCATACAGGGCAACCCGGACGCGGTACCGCTGAGTCCGCCGCTCTTACCGGATAATCTGCAGGCCACCTGGGCCATACGTTGGGAGTGCCATGCAGAGGGCTGCGCTCAGGAGGAATGTCTTGGCCAGAGCCAGGCCCAGGCATTGCGGGTGCGCACGGTCCGCTGGCTAGAGGTGAAACGGGAGACCACCTGGGAAGGCGAATGTGGTGAAAAAGAGGACTGGCTAACTCAGGTGGACCGCTACACGGGCCAGGAGCAACGGATACCTGTGGACCCTCCCCTTTTCTACATCTGGGAGGGCGCCAATCCCGGTGCCGAGAACCGCAGCTTTGAACTCCTGGGCCGCACCCTGTCCCTCTGGTGCACCGACACCCGCACCCGAGAGACAGACCAGGGCAACGGTTGGGTGGTGTTGTATGAAGGTCAGGCTTGCTACGACCGGGCCGCAGGCGTTCTGATCACCCTGCAATATACCAAGCGCTGGCTTTTCAGCGGTACCTTTGAGGGTCAAACCTACGATCGTGCCTACTTCGGCGACTATGAGGTGTACCAGCAGATTCTGACCAGCACCAATGCTCCCCTGAGCGGCGGGGAATGAGCCCACCGTCACTGTCAACAGAGTCGTTCGTCAACTCTGAATCAGCAGGCCCAGGCAAGATGCCTGGGCCTGCTGATTTTTGCTCACAGAAGGCTGGCCGAGCTAACCTGTATAGGGCTCGCCGTTCACCCAAACCTGCACGTTATCGAAGTAGGCATTGACATTCTCGGCCAGCGGGCTGATGACCTGCAGGAAGATCATGATGCGACCCTCGGGCCCGGCGGTGACCGTATGTTCCAGAGACAGCCACTGGCCGTGCACGGTCCCGTTGACCCACTCGGCATCGCAGTCATCAACCTTGACGCCCAGGGCGGCCCAGTCGTAGGTCCACACATTGCCGGCATGCTTGCCGCCGTGGTCATACAGGGCGTACATCACTCGGACCTTTACTTCAGCGCCAGGCTCCACCTTGATCTCACGGGAGATGCCCGCCTCAAAAGGCACCGAAGCGGCGATCTTCATGGAGTAGCTGCCATCATATGGCGACTCGTCCTTGTGCACCTGCTCCCGGTCAAAGGTGACCCAGTCGGCTCCCTGGTAAGCATAGCCGCCCCACAGATGCGGTAGCATGCGCCAGGTTTCGCCATAGAAGTTGTCGAAAGTCTCGAAGAAAGGACCGGGATTGGAATCGTTGCGCAGTACGCCGCCCGTGGCCCAGGCGTTGCGGCTGGCGGGCTCACCCTTGGCCGGGCCATGGCCGATGATCGTGGAGTGATCATCGCCGCGAGCGACCTCCTCGGCATGAGCAGCCAAGGCCGGTTCTGGCAGCAGATGCATCGAGTTCACCCAGGCCATCAACGCCGCGTGAGACGGGGACTTGGTGGGAATGGGCCGCCCCGCCGGATTGCCAGGATTCTGAGCAGTATGGGGAACGATGGGCGTGAAATAGGCCTGCCAGGACGACCAATCCGAAATAGTACAACCGCCATCGCCACTGGCTACCCCAACCGAAAGAGCCAGCAAGGCAATGGTCGTCAGCAGGGACAGAGAATACATAAGACGGCCTCTCATGGTGTCTTCTCCTTTCATTCAGATGCCAGGTTGCTCAAAGAAGGAAAAACAAAGGCAAAGGCTTTGCGAGGCCCTTGGGAACAATACGGCACTGGGTCAGAACACCTGCCGTCGGTCCCGGCGTGGAACACATGTCCGACCGCTGCCCATCACCTCCCTTCCAGACTAGACGACGATGATTCTTCAACGATCATCGAACGGCTGATCATCAAACGATGATCAGGGAGATGCACATCTGAGCCTAACACAACCACTGCCGGGATGACGTTCAGACACCAGCGAGGACGAAAGAGGAAGATGCCGGCCTTGGCAACCACATCCCTGATGGCATGGAGGATGTTCTTCACACGATAGCTGCGGAGAAAGAGGCTCGATCGAACCCATTTTATTATAGCACAATAATGCCCTGTTGTCAAAATCCGTTCACCTCTTTGGTCAAGGACAAAGCCGGCGACCCGACGATGTGCTCTCCCGGTTCCGAAGTCCCCAGCCGCATTGCTTTCGTTCATCAAGAACGATTGTACAAATGATAATGCCATCACCAGAAGGCCTCCTCCAACCCCGACAGGTCCACTGGAACTCTGTTATTCTAAACGAACCACTCATAGGGAATCTTACAGGTCTTTTCAATTTCACTTGTCTCCGTGCGAGTTCCACAAACACCTTTCTGAAAACCCGCCCGAGGCGGACCGTAATCCACCACTGGACTACACCGGGGGTCAGGTTGAGGGTTCATTTCCCTGGCGGCTCGCCTGGAGGGAACACAAAAAACGGGGCGGGGGATGACCCCCGCCCCGTTCGATTCAGACGATGCCATTGGCTTACGCCGCCGCTCTCCGCCCGACCAGCCGCCGGAAGAAGCCGCCGATCTCCCCCTTCTCCCACGAAACCAACAAAGGCACGGCGTTGAAGATCGAAGAGTAGGTGCCACTCAGCAAGCCCACCAACATGGCGGCGATGAACTGCTTGATCGTCGCCCCGCCAAAGAGAAGAATGGCGATCATCACGAACATGGCATTGAGCTGGGTGACCAGGCTGCGGTGCAGCGTCTCCAGCAGGCTGCGGTTGGCGATGACCTCGAAGGGCTCGCCGCGATGCTTGGGGATGTTCTCGCGGATGCGGTCGAAGACGACGATGGCATCCTGCACGGCAAAGCCGATGAGCGTCAACACCGCCGTGAGAAACAACGCGTCCGCCTCCCATCCCGCCACGTAGCCCATGATGGCCAGGAAACCCATGATCAACAAAACGTCGTGCAGCATGGCCAGGATGGCGCAGGTGCCGTAGCGCACGGGATGGGGCACGTTGCGGAAGGCCCAGGAAATGAAGCCCAGGATGGCCAGCGAGGCCACGGCGATGGCAATGCCCGCCGTGCGGGTGACCTCCCGGCCCACCGTCGGCCCGACGGCCCGGAACTGCAATTCTTCCAGGCCGCCGAAGCGCTCGGCCAACAAGGCGCTCAGTTCGGCCTTCGTCTCATCCTCGATGGCCTTCAGCCGCGCCTGCACCGTTTGCGCGTCGCCCACCGTGGTCACCATCGTGTCCGTCAGGCCCTCTTCGACGAACACGGCGCGCACGTCCCCCGGCAGCACCGCCTGTGGGAAACGCATCTCCCAGATGACCCCGCCGGTGAAATCAATGCTCAGCCGCAGCGGGCTGCCCGTGGTCACGGCGGAATAGATCATCACGATGATCCCAGGGATGATCAGGATGGCCGAAGCCAGATAATACCACTTGCGTTTTTCGACCAGGTTGTACATAGCACCTCCAAGAAGGGAAAGAGGGCACTGAGGGGTCTAAGGGGTGTGAGGGGAGCCATCAGCCGCCTCAGACCCTTCAGATGCCACAGATCCGTTGGGGTTCGGAGTTACACTCCCAGCAGCCAGCGCTTTCCACGCAGCCTCTCGCCCGCCACCTCGAAGACGAAGCGCACAAAGGTGCGGGTCACGATGACCGCCGTGAACATGCTGATGAGCACGCCGAGGCCCAGGGTGAAGGCAAAACCGCGCACCGTGCTGGCCCCAAACGCCCCGCCAAAATACCAGAGGATGGCGCAGGTGATCAGCGTGGAGAGGTTGGAGTCGAGAATGGACGTCCAGGCGCGGCTGAAACCAGCCTCGATGGCCGCCCCCAGTGACCGCCCGGCCCGCAGTTCCTCCTTCAGACGCTCGAAGATGAGCACGTTGGCGTCCACGGCCATGCCCGTGGAGAGCAGGAAACCGGCAATGCCCGGCAGCGTGAGCACGACAGGGATCAGCTTGAAGACGGCCAGGTTGAGCAAGGCGTAGATGATGAGGGCCAGATCGGCCAGGAAGCCTGGCAGACGATAGTAACTGAGCATGAACAGCAGGACCACGGAAAGCCCCACCAATCCGGCGGTGATGCTCTTCTGCACCGAATCATGGCCCAGCGTGGCACCAACGGTGCGGTTGTTGACCACCTTCAGCGGCACGGGCAGCGCACCGTAGCGCATCTGCACGGCCAGGCTGCGGGCATATTCCAGCGTGAAGCCCTGCTGGCTGGTGATGCGGCCATGTCCCTCGGGTATGGCCGACTCGATGCGCGGACAGGAGATGACCACCTTGTCCATGGTGATGCACAGGAACTTGCCGATGTGCGTACGGGTATATTCAGCGAAAATCTCAGTGCCTTCGCTGGTGAGCTCGAAGCGGATCTCCGGCCGGCCAAACTCGTCGGTGCCCACTCCTGCCGTCTTCAAATGCTTGCCGCTCATGATGTTGGTATACACCTCACCTGAGGGAGCGGCGGTGGGCGTGATCTGCGCGGTGGGTGTGATGACAAATGCCGACGTCAGGTCCTCCCCGCTCAGGCTGGTGCGGATGACGGTGCCTTCCTGCAAAGGCGTGTCCCCCGCCTCGACGAACTCCAGCAGGCCCGTGCCCTTGAGGGTGGCCACGGCCTGATCCGGGTCCTTGATGCCCGGCAGTTCGACGATGATGCGCCGCTCCCCTTGTTGTTGGATGAGCGGTTCGGTCACCCCCAGGCCGTTGACCCGGTTCTCGACAATGCCCTTGGCCGCTTCCAGAGCACCCTCTGGCAACTTCTCACCGGCGGGCACGTCCGCTTCCAGCAACACCTGCAGGCCCCCCTGCAGGTCGAGGCCCTGCTTCAATTGCAGGTCGCGCGTGCCCTCGGGTTGCCAGAAGAGGAGTTTCTGCACCCACTGGGGACGGTCCACCGGCAGATCAATCCACACTGCCAGCGCCGTCAGAACCACGACCACGATCAACAGGATCAGATTACGTTCTCTCATGCCATGACTCCCCCAAGTGAGATATACCAGACGCACGTGACGCAAAGAGGCAATGCGCCTGGCATCGTTGACAAACGGGGCGATTATAGCGCAGCCTCGCCCTCCTGTCAAAACCTGTCCCTCACCTCAAGCTGGCGCAGGAAGTCCACCACCCGCTGCAACACCTCCTGCGGCGTCAGGTCTTCCGTCCGCAGGTACAGATGGCACCCCGCCCTGGCGTGAGCCAGGCGACGATGCTGCTCATCGAGGATGGCCTGCGTCCAGTCGGAGCGGGGCTTGCGCTGCCTGATGACGGCCAGGGGAACATCCAGGTAGATCAGGACGTCCGGCCGGCTGATGCGCTGCCACATGGTGGGCACGTAAGAATGCTCCTGCACGCACTCGCGGGCCTCGTAACCGAGCGCTAACAATCCCGCCACGAGTGTCGTCTTGCCCGAACCGCACGGCCCCACCACGGCAATGCGCATCGCTGCCCTCTACATCTCGGCCGCCCTGCCTGTGTGCAGATCAGGAAAGCGCATCAAGAGCAGGTCATTCCAGGAGAGGGGGAAAAGCTGCTCCCACTGCGAGGCATGAGCTCGCACCTCTTCCTCAGCCCGCACCGTGCGCCAGCGCCAGAAGAGACCACCGGCCACGATCAACACCAGCCAGGCGGGCAGACGCCAGCCATAATACACTATTTGCACGATGTCCAGCGGAATACCGATGAGCACCGCCAGCCAGGTCCAGTGAACTTTGAGCAGGTAGCCGATGAAGCGCGTGCGCCACCAGAAGACGGCCAGCAGGCCGGCGACATAGAGCCAGGTGAGCAACAGAACCAGCGCCATCACGTAGCCCAGCCAATGCAGATCATAGCGCCTGCCCCAGGCCTGCACGGCCAGGGTGAGCAGAAGGCCAAGCAGAAGGACGCTGAATCCCACCAGCCGCAGGCGATTGGCGAAGGCGCGTACACGCTGCCACAGCCGCCGTTCCTGCTGCTGCTTCTGCTTTTCCAGGGCCTCTGCCAACGACAATTGCTCGGGCATCTCAACACCTGTTCATCGAACGGGGAAACGCACGTCCATGCGCCGCACCTCTGCCTCGTCCTCTTTCGCCACCACACGCACCACCAGCACGCTGATGTCGTCGGCCGGGCGGCCCTCATCCAGAGCCACGGCCCGATCCAGAATGGTATCGGCCATCTGCTGGGCGGTGAACTCGCCCCCCTGCATCTCCTTCACCACCTCCACCACATCCAACCGCCGGCCGTAGCGCTGGCCCGCCGTCCAGACGCCGTCGGTGAAAACGACCACCAGGGTACCCGCCGCCAGCGGCAGTTCGCTGATCACCGGCCTGGTGCGGGCACGAATGCCGATGGGCTCGCTGGGCTCGTCCAGCAGCCGCAGGCCCTCGTCGTTGACCACCAGGACCGGGCAATGGCTGTTGCGGGAGATGACGATGGTGCGAGTGGCCAGGTCCACAGAAACGATGTTGAGCGTGGCGGAGACCTTGCCCTGGCGCTGCGCCCGCAGGTAGTCGTGGGCGGCGCGGGCCGCAGCCCCATCCCGCACCCCCTCGGCCAGCAGGCTGATGGCCTTGCGCGCCACGAGATTGCTGATCTGCTTGGCCCCGCGCCCGCTGCTCTGCCCATCGGCCAGGACGAAGGAGACCCCGCCCAGCGGTCGTTCGATCATCTCCAGCGTGTCCCCGCTCTCGCTGGTCGCATATTTGCCCACCTTGGCTGCCGCCGCCTGAACCTCCACATCCTCCTCCGTCGGAAGCTCAAAATCCAAAAACCTCTCCAGCATTGCGCGTCTTGAGCTTTGCCTTCGAGCTTTGCCCTTTGAACTTTGAACTTTCCCTATGCCTTTTGCCCACCGACGTCTTCTGCCAGCAGGCGACGAACCAGAGCCAGCGCCTCGTCTCGGGAGGACACCTCGCCCATCGCCTGCGCCTCGCGCAGCGCCTCCAACAACTCGCCAATGCGCGGCCCTTCGGCCAGGCCGAAATGCTCCTGCAGATCCCGTCCACTGAGCAGCAGCCGGGGGACAATCTCTTCCTTGTGTCGAGTGAAATATGCTTCCAGCAGATGCGCCACCGTGTCCACCCGCCGTGTCCAACGTTCAAGGGGCAGATTCGGCCCCCAGGTGGCCAGTTGGTCGGCCAGCGAGAGCAGGCAGGTGTCCACGCCCACCTCGCCGGCATCGCGGAAGAAGCGGTAGACGGCGCGGCGGGTGAGCGCTGGCTCGTGGGCCAGCAGCGCGGGACGCATGTGCTGGCGGACGAGGGTCTCCACCCAGTCCACCTCGGCATTGGTGAAGCGCAGGCGTCGCAGAACCCCTGCCGCCAGTTCGGCGCCGATGACCTCGTGCTGCAAGAAACGCACTTTGCCATCGGCTTCCAGGCTGCGCGTCTTGGCTTTGCCCAGGTCGTGCAGCAGCGCGGCCCACTTGAGCATCATGCCTCGAGTGCGCCCGGCGGAGGTGGACCGGGCCAGGTGCTCTAGCAGTCTGGACGCGAAAGGGGAAAGATTAGCTTTTAACACCTTCTCGGCGTAATGCGTGATGCGTGATGCGTGATACGTGATGCGTTCAGCCCCCTCGGACCCCTCAGTTCCCTCAGACCCATTAGACCCCTCAATGGCTTCCAGCAACCACTCCAGTTGTCGTATGGTTTCCAGCGAGTGTTCGTAGGCGTCCAGGGTATGCGGCGGCGACTGCTCCACGCCCTGCAGGTCCACCACTTCCGGCAGGACGATGCCCAGCAGGCCCAGGCTATCGAGCTGGCGCAGATGGTCGGCTGCACCCGCAAGGGCAACGATGCGCACCATCTCATAGCGCACGCGCTCCAGAGGAGACCAGGCCAGCCACGCCGCGTCCCGCTGCAGCCACGCCACCGTCTGTTCCTCCAGGGTGAAGCCCAGTTCGGCGGCCAGCCGCACGGCGCGCAGCAGGCGCACAGGGTCATCGCGGAAGCTTCTCTCGCTGACCGCCCGCACCAGCCGGGCGGCCAGGTCCTGCCGCCCCCCCTGCAGGTCAATGAGCTCTGGCCGGTCAGCATGGAGGTCCAGGGCCATGGCATTGATGGTGAAATCGCGCAGCGCCAAGTCACCGGCCAGATCAGGGCCCCGCAGGCGGCAAATGTCCACGATGAAGGTCTGTCCGGCTTCCTGTAGCAGGGCGCGCCCCATGTCCAGCCTTTCGTCCAGGGGAAAGAAGGCTCCATTGAAGCGATCGGCCACGGCGCGGGCCAGGGGGATGGCCCCGGACGGCACGGCAAAGTCCAGGTCGTTGGTCTCGCGGCCCAGGAGGAGATCGCGCACGTAGCCGCCGACCAGCCAGATGGGGCTATCCTGCTCCCGCAGGAAGCAGCAGACCTGTTCGGCCAGCGAGCCCGAAGGGGCAATGTCTATAGACATCTCAACAAGCGATGGCAAAGAGAGCCTGACCTGCGGCAGGGATGCTGTCTCGGAAGGCACGAAGAGGACGGTCGGCTCCTCCTTGGGGCGGCAACGCTTGGCCGCCAGCCGCGCGGCGCGCTCCGTGACGCCCACGCCGGCCACCCGCCCGCGCACCACCGCCACCCAGCGGCCGGCATAGGGGGTGAGATCCAACGAACCGGCAGTGTCAAGAAGCGGCGACAGCCCGGCCACGCGATACCTCCAAGAACAGACAAACGCCCTCAAGCAGAGTGAGAGACTTCACTACCTGAGGGCGATTATACCTCACCAGGTGCAGAGCGGCAAGTGAACGTGAGGCACATGTGGCCTGGCTACATCTGTGAGGCGACGATCTCGGCGATTTCCTCCGGATGGCGGGCCACCTTCACGTTGACGGCCTGCAGCGCTTTGATCTTCTCCTCGGCCGTGCCCGTGCCGCCGGAGATGATGGCTCCGGCGTGGCCCATGCGCTTGCCTGGCGGCGCCGTCTGGCCGGCGATGAAGGCCGTCACCGGCTTGACCATGCGGCCCGCCAGATAGTCCGCCGCCCGCTCCTCGTCTGTGCCGCCGATCTCGCCGATGAGCACGATCTGCTCCGTCTGCGGGTCCTCCTCGAAAAGCTTCAGCGCGTCCACGAAGGTGGTGCCGATGATGGGGTCGCCGCCGATGCCCACGGCGGTGGACTGGCCGATGCCCCGCTGGGTGAGGGCGTAGACCACCTCGTAGGTCAGCGTGCCACTGCGGGAGACGACGCCCACCGGGCCAGGGCGGTGGATGTGTCCCGGCATGATGCCCACCTTGGCCTCGCCGGGGGTGATGATGCCCGGGCAGTTGGGGCCGATGAGCCGGGCGCCGACCTGGTCCAGATAGGCTTTCACGCCGATCATGTCCAGCGTGGGGATGCCCTCGGTGATGCAGACGATGACCTGGATGCCGGCATCGGCCGCTTCCAGGATGGCATCGGGGGCGAAGCGGGCGGGCACAAAGATAACCGAGGTGTTGGCCCCGCGGGCCTCCACCGCTTCCTTGACCGTGTCGAAGACAGGCACGCCGGCGGCCCACTCGCCGCCCTTGCCCGGGGTGACGCCGGCCACCACGGGGGTGCCGTACTCGATCATCTGCTCGGTGTGAAACAACCCCTCACGCCCGGTGATGCCCTGCACGACAAGGCGTGTATTTTTGTTGACCAGAATGCTCATAAACTATGGCTCCTCGATATGCGCCCGGATGCGGGCGGCTGTCGTCTGGATAGCCGCCGGGTCGCCCGGCTTTGGCCGCCAGGGCAGTGTGATGCCATCGCCCCACCAGCGGGGGATGATGTGCAGGTGCGAATGGAAAACGGACTGGAAAGCTGCCCGCCCGTTGGCCTGGATAAGATTGATGCCGTCCGGCCGCAGGGCGGCCTCGATGGCTCGCGCTACCCGCACGGCGGTCCGCATCATGGCCGCGGCCGTCTCTTCGTCAATGGCAAAGATGTCCGGCACGTGTTTGCGGGGAATGACCAGCGTATGGCCCGCATTGGCCGGATTGACGTCCATAAAGGCCATGGTCATCTCGTCCTGGTAAACCACTTCGGCCGGCGCTTTGCCCTCGACGATGGCACAGAATATGCAATCCACCCGTCACTCCTTGTATTCCCGTGAACGACGAAGGACGAAAGACCAATGACGAATCCGTCCTTACCATCCGTCCATCAACGTGCCATTCGTCCTTCGTCTTTCATCCTCATTGCCCCTCAGTTTGTGGCTACCCAAGTCATACTCCAGCACTACGCCGAGACGGTGGAACCCCGCGCCGCAGCCACCGCCTTCTGCGCGGCCTCGGCCAGGGTGGAGGCGGTGATCATCTGCGCCGAGGCCAGGATGGCCCGCCCTTCCTCCTCGTTGGTGCCCACCAGCCGGGCGACCATAGGCACGGCCGTCGGCACCTGTTCCAGCGCCGCCAGGATGCCCCTGGCCACCTCGTCGCATCTGGTGATGCCGCCGAAGATGTTGAACAGCACGGCCTTGACATGGGCATCGGAAAGGATGATGCGCAGCGCCGCAGCCACCCGGTCGGCCTGCGCCCCGCCGCCGATGTCCAGGAAGTTGGCCGGCGCACCGCCGTACAACTTGGTGATGTCCATGGTGGCCATGGCCAGTCCCGCGCCGTTGACCATGCAGCCGATGTTGCCGTCGAGTTTGACGTAGCTGAGGCCATATTGCCGCGCCTCTCGCTCCTCGGGCGTCTCCTCGTCCACGTCCCGCATCGCGGCCAGGTCCGGGTGACGGAAGAGGCCGTTGTCGTCCAACACCATCTTGCCGTCCACGGCCAGCAGGGGCGGGTCGCCATGGCCGCCATTTCCATCGCCCGTGATCACCAGCGGGTTGATCTCGGCCAGCGACGCATCGCTGCCGATGAAGGCGTCGTATAAGCCCCTGGCAATCTGACCGAAGGGGCGGATCAATTCCCGCTCCAGCCCCATGCCCAGGGCCAGTTCCCGCGTCTGGTAATCGCGCAGGCCGATGAAGGGGTCAATGGCCGCCTTGATGATTTTCTCCGGCCTGGCCGCGGCCACCTCCTCGATGTCCACGCCGCCTTCGCTGGAGCCCATCATCACCACCCGCTGGCGGGCGCGGTCAATCACCAGGCCCAGGTAGAGCTCGGCCCGGATGTTGGCGGCCTCGTCCACCAGCACCTTGCGCACGGGCAACCCCTTGATCTGCAGGCTCAGGATGCGTCGGGCCACCGCCTCGGCTTCTGCCGGCGTGTCGGCCAGCTTGATGCCACCGGCCTTGCCCCGGCCGCCCACCAGCACCTGAGCCTTGACCACCACCCGCTTCCCCAGCCGTTCGGCAATCTCACGGGCCTCGGCGGGCGTGGAGGCCACATCGCCGGCGGGAATGGGCACGCCATAGCGGGCAAAGATGCGCTTCGATTGGTATTCCTGTAACTTCAACGCTTGTCCTCCTGTGATTGAGACGGGGGACAAGGAGACGAGTCGCCTTGTCGCCTTGTTTCCCTATCCCTATTTCAGCGGGCCAAAGGCTGCCACGCGGCAGGCATGGCTGTCGCTCACCACCACCCGGCCATCCGGCCCCACGGCGATGCCCACCGGCTTGCGGAACTGACCGGGGCCGTCGCCCAGGGAGCCGAACTGGCTCAGCGGCCGGCCGTCAGCAGTGAAGACCAGCACCCGCCCGCCCTCGGGGTCGGTGACGTAAACCTGGCTCGCCGGGCCGACGGCCAGGTGGGGGCTGTCCAGCGTGTTGGCCTGCCCCACCGCCCATCGTCCCAAGACCGCGCCGCTGGCATCCAGCCACCACAGGAGGCCGTTCATGGCCTCCACCAGGTAGATATCCCCTGCCGGCGAGACGGCCACGTCGGTGGGCTGGCCGGGGCCGATCTCCTCCTCCGGCCCGCCGACCTGCAGCAGCCGCAGGCCCTCAGACGAGAGCTTGAGCAGCCGCACGCCGCCGGTGTCGGCGACATAGAAGTTGTCCTGGGCATCCACACCCAGCCCCCGCGGGCGGTAGAAGGCCAGGTCATGGCCGAAAGCGGCCAGGAACTTCCCCTCCGGCGTGAAGCGCTGCAAGCGCTGGGCCACGGCGTCGAGGACGACGACGTTGCCCTGCCCGTCCACGACCAGGTCGAAAGGCTCGACGAACTGGCCATCGCCCTCCCCCTCCTGGCCCCAGGCCAGCAAGGGCTCGCCTTCGGCGCTGAGCCTGACCACCCGATGGTTGTCGGCATCGGCCACGTAGACGTCGCCTATCGCATCCACGGCCACGCCGCGGGGCATCTGGAATTCCGCCTTCCCACTTCCACAACGCCCGACTTGCCAGAGCAACTCCAGTTCGAGGACGGGGAACTCGCCGGCTCGGCTGACGGCTGGCGGCTGCACCGCTGGCGCCGGCGGCGCGACCTCGGGCTCGACGGGGACCCTCTCCGGCGGGGGTGGCGGCGGCGTGATCACCAGCTCCGGCAGCACCAGCCCCTCCGGTATCTCCTCCAGCGGGAAGAGGTACTGGCTGGGGATGATCTCCTGGCTGCCGCCCGGCGGCGCCCACCAGAGCTGCATCTCCCGGCTGCCGCCCATCTGGAAGTAGCGCACCTCGATGTCGTGGAAGCCCTCGCTGAGCTGGATGCTGCCCTCGCGGTACTCGGAACCATGTACGCCGCCGTTGTCCACCACCAGTTGGCCGTCCACGGTGACGAAAGAGCCGTCGTCGGAGCGGGTGCCGAAGCGGTAGGTCCCGCTGCGCGGGGCGGCGATCTTGCCCTTCCACAGGATGCTGAAGGGCTCGTGCAGCGGGTTGTTGGGCAGGATGAAGAGGTCACGCTGGATGAGGGCCGGCGTGCCGCTCCAGTCGGGATTGGCATAATACGAGCCGACCAGGCCATTGGTGGCCCCCGGCAGCGTGTACAGCGCGCCCGCCCCCACCGTGCGCCACTCGAAGTCGGGACCCGACCAGGCCAGCCGCAGGCGTTGCGGGGCATCCCCGGCGATGAACTCGGCGGCGAAGCCGTAGAAGCCACCGGCCAGCGTGCGCTGCGCCTCAGCGCGGCCATTGTCCGCCTCCAGCAAAAGCTGGCCATCGAGCAGCACGCGAGCGCGGCCGCCGGCAGCGGTCAGCTCGAAGCGATACTCGCCATAGCGGGGCACGAGCAGCGCCCCCTCCCAGGCTGCGGCAAAGGGCGGCTTCAGCGGCGGCGCGGCCGTCCAGTCGAAGTCCAGCGCCTCGTCCTTCTGCGCCCGCGCCGGGGCCCCCGTCATCTCCGTCCCCTGGAAGTAACGCCCGGCCAGGCCATGGGCGGCGGTGAGCGTCTCCTGCGGCACCTCAAAGGAAATGAACAGGGCCCGCCCCACGCTGTCGCGGTGCACCCGCCAGGTTCCCCCCGGATAGACCTGCTGGAAGAGCGGGCCCAGCCGCTCGTCCACCGGTTCCAGCACGTAGATCAGGTCGCGGCCCACCTCTTCGCGCAGGGGCACCTGCTGCCCCAGGTTGAGGGGCGTGGTTTCCCGCCGGCCAATGAAGCGCACCGCCGAGTGGTGTGTGTATCCCGGCGTCATGAGGATGTACGGGTCATCCTCCAGTGCGGCCAGGTAGTGGCCCACGGCGGACTCGCTGGGGCTATAGGCAAAGAGCACCGAGGGATCTCGCGCCTGCTTGAGGAAATAGGTGCGGGCGTTGCCGATGCCCACACCGACGACCAGCAAGGCCAGGGCCCCGGCGAAGACGCGCTGCGATGGCGCATCGCGCCAGCCGGCGCGGCGCACGGCCTGCCAGGTCTGATCTATCACCAAAGCCGCCAACAGGTAGATGAGCGGCACCAGGCCGATGGGCCGCCGGGCGGTGGGCGCTTCGTGGGCCACGGAGAGCACGGCCACGCTGGCCACGGCGATGAACCAGGTCACGTAGAGGAAGGGGAGCGGGCGCAGGAGATGCCGCAGGGCGTAGGCCAGGCCGAGGACGAAGAGCACGCCGACGACGGCATCCAGCAACGGCGCACCGGGCAGGTTATTCAGCGCCGCGGCATCCCCCTTCCAGTTGAACATGAACAGGGTTTTGCGCAGGTT
>JARYMM010000047.1 GCA_029907105.1 Anaerolineae bacterium
AGGAGGTGGCCACATACCCCTCCCACTGCGGGTCGTCTTGCACCATCTGGACAATAGCTTCCTGCACCGCCGGAGTGGCCTTGCGGGGCCGGCCAGGGCGGGGTTGGTCATACAGGCCTGCCGGACCGTGGGTATTGAAGCGCTTGATCCACAAGCGGACGGTAACCTCACTGAGTTCAAAGAGGTCGGCCAGCTCGGGGACGGTCTTGCCGCGGGCTGACAAAAGGATGAGGGTGGCGCGTTGGCTGATCCGTCCCACAGCCTGCCGGACCATGCGCTTGAGTTCTTTATCTTCTTCTTCTGTCGGTTGTCTGGCGTAGATCATCTTGCACCTCGCTGCTCTTTTGTTGCTCTTTTTACCACAAGAGCAGCAAAAGTGCAAGAAACTTCTTGTTACATACTTAGGGCTGGTAGAGCAGGCAGCGCACCTTGTGGCCAGGCTCCACCTCGACGTAGGGCGGCTCTTGCTGGTCGCATACACCGCGTATCCTCTGGTGGCAGCGAGGATGGAAAGAGCACCCCTTGGGGATGGCATAAGGGTCCGGCACGGTGCCTCGAATGGACTCCAGGCGTCGTCGTTCGCGTGTCTTCTGGCCCAACCGTGGGATGGAGCGCAATAGGGCCTGCGTGTACGGGTGCAGCGGGGAATGGAAAAGAGCGTCCACGCTGGTCTCCTCGACCACCCGGCCCATGTACATGACAATCACGTCTTCGCACATCTGCGCAACCACACCCAGGTTATGCGTGATATACATGATCGCCATGCCCAGCTCGCTCTGGAGGTTGCGCAGCAGCCGCAGGATCTGGGCTTCGGTGGTCACATCCAGCGCGGTCGTCGGTTCATCGGCGATGAGCAGGCTGGGATGGCAACAGAGTGCCATGGCGATCACCGCACGTTGGCGCAGCCCGCCCGACAGTTGGTGAGGTAAGGAGTCCACCCGCTCTTTGGGCTTCGGGAAGCCGACCAGCTCGAGCATTTCGATGGTCCTGGCGCGGGCCGTATGCTTGTCCACCCTTTGGTGCAGCATGATGACTTCTGCGATCTGATTGCCGATGGAATGGACTGGGCTCAAAGAAGCCATCGGCTCTTGCGGCACGAGGGCGATCTCGGTCCCACGGATGCTGCACATCTCGCGGCCGGTCGGGTCGAGGTCGGTCAGCTTGATTTCCTCGATTTGCTGGCTGGGGTTCTCACCCCGCAGTGACGGAGATCTGTCGCACTTCCGGTAAAGCGTGATCTCGCCGCTGACGATGCGCCCCGGTCTGGGCACAATGCGCAGGATCGAGCGCGCGGTGACGCTCTTGCCGCAGCCGCTCTCGCCGACCACGCCCAATGTCTGCCCATACCAGATATTGAAATCCACCCCATCAACTGCCCGGACTGTACCCTCGTCCAGGAAGAAGTAGGTCCGCAGGTCCTTGACGCTAATGAGCAGTTGATCCTGTTTCATCTGGCGGGCCCCCTAGTGAGCATAAGGATCGGCGGCATCGCGCAGGCCATCACCCATGAAGTTGAAGGCCAAAACCGAGACGACAACGGCGACGCCCGGCGCCAACACCCACGGTGCCAGGACCAACGAACGCAGGTTCATTGCCTCCTGCAGCAGCACACCCCAACTGATTGCCGGCGGCCGCAGCCCCAGGCCGATGAAGCTCAGCCCGGTCTCCCACAGGATCATGTTGGGGATATTCAGCGTCAGCGCAGCGATGATATAGCTCAAGAAGGAAGGGAGCATGTGGCGGAGGATGATGCGTATCTCGCTCGATCCACTCAGCCGGGCAGCGAGAACAAAGTCCTCTTCGCGCATAGCCAGGAACCGCCCACGTACCACGCGTGCCATCCAGGTCCAACCCACCAGTGCCAGGATCATGGTGAGGCCGAAGTAGATGCGCTCGATGGGCCAGTCGCGCGGCATAGCAGCGCTCAGCGTCATATAAAGCGGGATGGTGGGGATGGTGCGGATGAACTCGATCACGCGCTGGATGATCACATCGGCCCGGCCGCCGTAGTAGCCTGAGATGCCACCCAGCACAACGCCAAAGATCAGGCTGAGAAACACACTGGCCAGGCCCATGGATAGGGAGAGACGCGCGCCGTAGCAAATACGGGCGAACATGTCGCGTCCCAGGCGGTCAGTCCCCAGGAGGAAAACACCTTGCTGCTCTGCGGCTTCGGGTGGCAAACCGAACAGGTGAATGTTCGTCGGCCACAGCCCAACAAGCTTGTAGGCAAAGCCGGGTACAAAAAGCCGGATCGGATGCCGGATACTGGTATCCTCCACATAGGAAATCCTCAGCGTCTCAGGGTCCACGCTGCGGATGTGTTGGTAAACGAACGGCCAATGCCATTGCCCTTCGCTGTCGCGGATGTGGATCTTCGTTGGCGGCACCTGCTTGAACTGGATCATGGCCTGATCGGGATCGTAGGGTGCCACAAACTCGCAGAAGATGGCGACCAAGTAGAGGAGGATCAAGACCCAGGTGCTGATCAGGGCCATCTTGTGTTTGCGGAACCGCCACCACATCAGTTTCCAGGGCGGCGCCACATAGATCTTTTCCCCGCTGGTCGCCAGCTCCTGTTCCTCTTCGATACCCTGGCCTTCGACGACCCGCTCAGCTTCCACCAACTCGGCCATGGTCTACGCCTCCAGGCGGATGCGCGGGTCCACCCACGCCAACAAGATATCCGAGATCAACGTCCCAACAACGGTGAGTGCGCTCAGCAGCAGCAGGAAACTGCCCGCCAGGTACATGTCCTGCGACATCAGCGCTCGCAACTGCATGGGGCCTGTGGTCTGCAAGCTCAGCACGATGGACATCAGTGTAATGGATGAGATGCGATTGGCCAGCGACCAACCGACGGTGCTGAAGAACGGGTTCATCGCCACGCGGACCGGGTATTTCCAGAGCAGTTTACGCTCGCTCAACCCTTTGGCCCGGGCTAACTCCACATAAGGCTTGTTCAACTCGTCGAGCAGGTTGGCCCGCGTCGTGCGCAGTTCACCAGCCGTGTTCTCAATAGCCACGATCAAGCCCGGAATCCACAGATGTTTGAGCATATCCACGAACTTGTCCCACGTCCATGGCGCGTTGATGTATTTTTCGGAGAAGAGGCCGCCCACATTGATGCCAAGCTTGGTCTGGGCGAAGTACATGATAATCAAGGCCCACAGAAAGGCGGGCACGCCTACACCCAAAAAGCTGAAGGCGGACATGAGATAGTCGGGGATCGAATACTGGTGCGTGGCGGAGTAGACCCCCATAGGGATCGCAATGCCCCAACTGATGAGGAGCGAGAATACAGCCAGAGCGACGGTTAGCCCCAGACGTTCCCAGATCAGCTCTTTCACCGGCTTCTGCCATTCCATGGATTGACCCCAATCCCCGCGCGTGATGATGCCGGAAACCCATTTCCAGTATTGGACGTAGATGGGCTGGCCCATGCCATAACGCTCGCGCAGCGAGTTCAACGCCTCTTCGTCCACCTGCTCACCCATCGTGCGTAACTGTGCTGCGTATGAGGTCAGATAATCGCCAGGTGGAAGTTGGAGGGCTGTGAACGAAACGATGGAGATCAGAATCAATGTGGGAATCATGATAAGAACGCGTCGCACGATATAGGCGAACATGATCATCCTCCTGTCGAAGCCTGACGGGGCCCTGCCAATCTGCGGTTCACAGAAAGTGGTTTCCCATGAGGGGCAAACAGGCGGCGCATACTGTCTGGGGAATTGACCTCTCGCCCCCTCGGCTGCCTCTCTCCCGCCCGTCAGGGCGGGAGAGAGGCGTGTGGTTCCCAGGTTTCCCTGGGCGAGGTGCTAGACAGACGACTTCCGGCTTATACTGTATGCTTGGCCGGGTCATCCCAATAGTAAGTCTCGGCCTGGAGGAACTGCTCGTCACCGGTTGTGTCGTCCAGCGGCATGCCCGCCTGAGGACCCTTGAAGCCGTTCTTGACGATGATCACGCCCGGCTGTTCGCCCAGGATGCCGATCATGGGCAGCTCTTCGGCCCAGATGTCCAGGATCTTCTTGAACGCCGCGGTCTGCTTGTCGGGGTCCGGTTCGACAGCGATTTCCTCGTCCCAGATCTTCCAGATCGTCCAGATCCAGTGCCCGTCAGGCGGCTTGACCGCGTTGGGGTTGGTCGGGTCGGTGTACCAGAAGCCCCAACCAGGGCACCACGGCCGGTCTGGTTGCACCCCGCGGAAGATGATGGCCTCCGGCACCAGCGGCAGCACGGTACGATCGCCGCCCCACCAGGCAGCCTCGATGTCGTTCGCGCTGTAATGCTCGGTGTAGAGCGCGCGTTCGACATACTTGTAGGTCATTTTGATGCCGACCTTGGCCAGGTCCTTGGCGACCAACAGCGCCGCGTCCTCGGTCGGCGTGCCGGCCTGATCCGTGCCCTCGACGATGAAACTGATCGGAGTCACGCCATCCTTGTGCAGGCGGATGCCCTCTGCGTCTTTCTGGGTATAGCCGGCCTCGTCCAGCAGCCTGTTCGCCAGGTCCGGGTCATACTCGAGGTGAGCAGTAGCAGCCTTTTCGTAGTACTGGGGCGACATGGGCAGCGGGCTGTACTGCCGCGGCTTGAGCAGGCCATTGTAGACCAGTTGGTTGACCTGGTCGCGGTTGATGGCGTGAGAGATGGCGATACGCACGTTGCGCTGGTTGAAGAACTCATTCAGCAGGGGGTTCTTGGTGCTGAGGTTGAGCTGCATGGCTACGTGGCTGGCCATAATCCCCAGAAGCACCTTGTAGTCACCTTGGGCCTCGCCACTCTTGTAGAGTGCCAGGTCAGCAATGGTCATGTGGCGATACTGCATGTCAATCTCGCCGTTGGTCACCCAGAGGTTCTTCACCTCCTGATTCTCGAACAGGCGGTGTGTGATCTTGTCAATGTAGGGGAGCTGGTTACCCTCCTGGTCCACGGCGAAGAAGTAGGGGTTGCGCTCCATCACGAACATCTCTGTGGAGAGCGGTCCCAGGGCTCGCCACGCGCTCACCAAAGGTCGCTCGGGGTTGGCTGTCCACTGCCTGGCGAACTGCATATAGTAGGTCTGCCAGTCAGCGAAGCCACGCGCCTTGACGTCCTCCTCTAGCTTCGCTTTGTCCGATGTGGTGTCCTCGTGGAACTCCTTCATATAGTGGGACGGGGCAACAGGCAAGGGGGCGATGGTTGCGCCGCCGCCCGTGCCGCCGCGGGTCATGCCGTACATGAACAGCGGCTTCGGCTTGCCGTAAGTGAACCTCGCTGTGTGCTTATCCACGGCTTCGAACTTGACGACGGTCATGTCGGGGTCTCGCCACTGGGTGCCTGGTGTCGGAGTCAGCTTCTTGTTCAGCAGCTCATACTCGTACCAGAAGGCCAGGTCATCGGTATTGTACTCCGCCTTGCCATCCGACCACTTGACCCCTTCGCGCATCTTGATGGTCCACACCTTCCCGTCTGGGCTGACACTCCATGACTCGAGCAGGCGTGGCCTCAGGTTCAGGTTCCGGTCGAACCATGCCCATGCGCGATCGTGGAGCTTGGTCGGCCCCCAGTAGTCGGATACACCGCTGAAGCAACGCCGCCAGGTGCCGCCATAGTTGCCAATACCCTCAGCCCCCTCCATGACGAGAGGATTCTTGGGTAGCCGCTCGTCCACAGGCGGCAGCTTGCCCGCCTTGACCAGCTCGGCCAGCATGGGGGCTTCCTTGTATTTGGCGGCGGGGGCTTCGGTGGCTGCCGGGACAGGTGTCGGTGGCGGAGCTTTGGTGGCTTCCGGCACAGGGGTAGGCGCCGGAGCCGGTGGGGCCTGCACGCAGGCGGCTGCCACCGCCCCTGCCGCGGTCAACACCGACAGCCGGATGAACTCACGTCGGGTGATCGTTCGCTCTTTCATGGCTCCTTTCCTCCTTTGCAGGCCATGAATGACCTTGTGGAACATCCTCTAGGCAATGAAGCGTCCTCTTGTGTAAGGTCGCTTTCATACGCAGGCATCTGGTTGGAGAAAGTGTAGCGGACACCTCCTTTCTATGGCCGATTAACTGGCCAAGCGCATTGCGGTCAGCCCAGACCCTTGACGCCGACGAGGTGAAGCTCGTCGGCCCTGTGACAACTGACGAAATGATCGGGCGTGATCTCTCGCAAGCTCGGCTCTTCGGTTTGACAGAGCTCCACGCAGTACCGGCAGCGTGGGTGGAAATAGCACCCGCTAGGCGGATGAGCCGGATCGGCCACTTCTCCTGGCATCATGACCGCCTCACTGCGGATGCGCGGATCAGGTTGCGGTACAGCCGAAAGCAACGCTTCGGTATAGGGATGCTTAGGGTTGATGAAGAGCTGTTCCGTGTCGGCGCTTTCGACCAGCTTGCCCACGTACATCACCGCGATGCGATCGCTGATGTGTTCCACCACGCTCAGGTCGTGCGAGATGAACAGGTAGGTCAGCTCGAATTGCTCTTGGAGTTCCTGGAGCAGGTTCAGAATCTGTGCCTGGACTGATACATCGAGCGCAGAGACCGGCTCATCGCAGACGATCAGTTGGGGATGCAAGGCCAATGCGCGCGCCACTCCGATGCGCTGGCGCTGGCCGCCGCTGAAGGCATGCGGATAGCGGCTCATGTACTCGGGGCGCAGGCCCACCACCTTCAGCAGTTCCGCCACCCGGTCTTTGAGCTCGCTTCCCTTGGCTATGCCGTTGGTGTAGAGCGGCTCGCCGACGATATCCAGCAGCGTCATACGCGGGTTGAGCGACGAGTAGGGATCCTGGAAGATCAATTGCATGTTCTGCCGCAGTTGCCGTAACTGCGCCTTGTCCGCCGTGGCCACAGACGTCCAGCCCAACTTGCGATCGTTAAACCAAATCTCCCCTGCCGTCGGTTCATAGGCGCGCAATATCAAGCGGCCGATCGTCGTCTTGCCGCAACCGCTTTCCCCGACCAGGCCCAGCGTTTCGCCTTTGCGGATAAAGAAGTTGACCCCGTCCACTGCTCGGACGGTAGCCACTTCTTTGGTGAAGAAAAAGCCGCGGGTGATCGGGAAGTGCTTTTTCAAGCCATTGACTTCCAAGAGCTTGGAGCGGTCAGCGGCTTGTTCAACCATGGAATCCCCATTATGACAAAGCTGATTCTAAACAGATGCCCGCCCGTTTCAATGTGGCCACAAAATCGTCGTACATGACCGGGTTGGGCAGGTATGCACTCACGCCATCGTGCCACTCCTCGCCCGGCTCATCCAGGGACGAGTAGAACACAACAGGGATATGGCGGGTTGCGGCTTCAGCCTTCAGACTGTGCCATATCTCTGGGCTGGTGAGCCCTGGCAATTCGACATCGAGGATGAGAAGGGCGGGGTCGGGCTGACAGGCCAGCATAGCCAGCACGTCTTTGCCGCCAAGCGCGCTAACCGCCCAGAAACCACTCTCTTCAGCGTAGCGTTGGAGCAGATAGAGGATGTTTGGATCGTGGACTGCGATTATGATGGTCTTCGTCATCTGGTCTGGTCCCTTTAGATGAGAGACACATCCTTAGCGCGCCTTTGCGGTGAAGAAGGCAAGCATAGCCACTATGCTGATTCTACATCAAAACCAGCACGGTGTCTTGTGTTTTTGGGACTTGATTTCGTCCGATTGGGACAAAAGAGGCGAGTTTCACCGCCTCCGATGCCATGTGCGCTGGCGCGGGGGCCTACCGGCGATACCGATCCTGGGGCCGTGCGGGCCAACCTGCTCCTACTGGACGCGACGGCGGTAGGCGCTTGGGGACATGCCGACCTCGCGACGGAAGACCCTGGAGAAGTAGCTGCTGTCGCTGAAGCCGACCGCGGCCATCACCTCCGTAATCGTACCGTCGCCATTCTCCAGCAATCGGCGCGCCTGGGTTATGCGGAAACGGTTGAGATAATCAATGGGGGAAATGCCCACTTCCTGGGTGAAACAGCGCGTCAGGTGCCGCGCGCTGACGCCCACGTGGTGGGCTATCTGGTCGCGAGAGAGGTCCTGGGCGTAGTGCGTGTGGATATAGGCCATGGCCTTGCGCACCAGGCGCTGGGTCTCGCTGCCCAGGCCCTTGTGGCGGGCTAACACCCGTTCGATCTGGGCCAAGGTCTCCTCAGTCGTGAAGACGCCTTTCTGCAGGATGGATGCCACCCCGCGGCCCAGACGACCCATGTCATCCTCCGACAGGCTCCGCGCTGTGAGCACGATAACCGGAATCTGGCGCAGCCGCTCCTCCCTCTGCATGGCCTCCAGCACGCCGAACCCGTCCAGCTCGGGCATCATCAGGTCAAGCAAGATGAGCGAGGGGCGTTCTCCACGAGGATCCTCGACAGACGAGCGCAAGACATCCAGCACCTGGCGTCCGTTTGTGGCCTCCCAAATCCTGCATTTCGGGAAGTGCGCACGTACGATCTCGCCATGCATTGCCAGAACTGTGGGGTCATCGTCGGCGATCAGGATAATCGGATTCTCGGTCGGCGCTCCTTCTGCCAGTCCCAGTTTGTGCAGTGCCTGAGCCATCGCCGCAACGCCCATCGGCTTGGTGAGGTAATCCAGCGCTAGCACGGCCCCGCCCCTTTGTTCGGCCAGCCGCAGGTCCTCACATGAGGACAAAGCGTCCTTTCCAGCAGGCAGCGAGCATAACAAAAGGGGGATGTCGCGGGTCTCCTCGCCCTGCTTCAAGGCGTCAATCACCTGCCAACCCTGCTCCCAGGCTGGCTCACGAAGGAGCACCACCGCTGCGCCTGGTCGCAGCGCCACCAACCGCGCCAGCCAATCCTCGCGCTCTTCCACCGGCAGCACTTCCACCTCGAAGCCGCGCCCCAGGAGATGGGTTCGAAGCAACTCGGCGTTGGCAGCGTGGTCCGTCAGCAACGCTACTGCCTGCGAACTCGGCGCAACAGTCTCTGGTGGTCCAGCCGCGGGCTGCCCTGCTGCTCTTTCCCCGGCAGCCGGCGAGGAGACAGGCTCGAGAGCAGGGAGGCGATAGAAAAACGTCGAGCCGCCGCCCTCCAGCCCAGAGGAGCGGACGCCGATCTGGCCGCCATGCAGATGAACGATCTGCCGGCAGATGGCCAGGCCAATGCCCAGCCCTCCGAAGCCACGCGTCGCGGTGCGCTCGGACTGCCGGAATTCGTCGAAGATAGCCTCTTGCTCGTCCAGCGGCACGCCGAGGCCCGTGTCACTGACCGAAACGGTCACCCCGCCTTCGTCCCCATCTATGCGCAGTCGTACTTCTCCGTGGGAGGTGAACTTGACCGCGTTGGAGATCAGGTTCAAGGTCACCTGCTGTAGTCGGGCGCCATCTCCGCTCACCTTCGGCAGGTTCGGCGCGATCTCCACTCGCCAGTCGAGCCCCTTACTGCGTGCCATCTGCTCGCCGACCAGGATAGTGGGCTGCAACACGGCTGCAATGTCCACCGGTTTGACGCTCAGCCGCAATTGACCCATCTGGCTGCGAGCCAGGTCCAGGACATCCCGCACCAGTCCGCCCAATTGCTGGGAGGTCGCATGGATGCGCTCCAGATCCTGACGGTAGGGAGCGGGCAAAGCCGGCCGATCGCCGGGGCCTTCCCCCTGGCGAGGACGTTCCGACCGCAGCATCATCTCGCTCAGACCTTCCAGCAAGATCAGCGGCGTGCGCAGTTCGTGACTGACCATGGACAGAAAGCGGCTTTTCAGGCGGTCAGCCTCTTCAGCCAGGCGCTGTTTTTCCTGCGCGACCTGCTGCGCAGCCAGTGCTGCATGGTATAGACGCACGTTATCCTGCAACAGCTGCACGCTTTTCAGCGCGCTGCTGATCTGCTCCTGGAGCACTCGATAGACCTGCCCTTCGAGGCCGCTGCCATCCAACATCAGAAAACCAAGCTGTTCATCCCGGTAGTACAGTGGTTGGACCACGACGCTATGCTGCAAAATCCGACCCCTTCGGGACTTGCCTTCAGCCAGCAGCCCGCCGGAGGCCAGTATGGGAGCAGACCAGACTTCTCCACCCGGCAGCAGGCTCACCCGACCGCGCTCATCATAGGCCAACATCAGCCGACAAGCGCCTGTTGGGGTCTGCGGGTCTTCGTAGAGCGCCACGGCGCACGAGGCAATGCCCATCGCGGGCAGCTCGGCGGCAAGGATGTCCATCAGTTCAGGGATGTCCCTGGCTACGGTCAACGCCCGGCTGAGCGCCTGCAGCCGATCGGCCCGCTGGCTGGCACGGCTGTCGGCATCAGCCTGTGCGCGCCAGGCCCGCTCGCCGATGAGCACGCGTGCCTGATGCCAAAGGCTCTCGGCATGGCTAAGCTTGTGCAAGTCGCCGGCCAGGTGCGGCAGCATCTGTTCCCGCAACTCAGAGAGCATCCCTTGACAGGCGGCGAACCCATCTCTTACATCGGCGGCCTGAAGCAAGATCTTGTCGAGCGTGGTGAGGAAACGGCCTGTTTCACCGTCCAGCAGCTCGCCCAGGAAGGCTTCGAGCAGTTCCGCCCCAGGCCCGAAGGGTTCTTCATGCCGCGAAGGCATTTCTGTACCTGCTCTGTCCAAGGAGTGTTCTGCTGGATAGCCCCCGGCACGCACCACGGCTGGCTCGAAACAGCCACACGACCGCCGGATAACCAGGCGCGCAGGCAGCGACACCTCAGCGGGCACACTTTCGCCCGCCAGCCGTGCCAGGAGCATAGAGAGAGCCCGGTCGCCGCGCTCTCGCATCCCGATGGCGACGGTGGTCAGCGGAGGTGAGACGATGCGGCTGACAAGTTTGTCGTCGAAACCGACGAGGGAGACCTGGTCGGGCACGGAAATGCCCAGCGCCTGCAGGGCCGACAGCGCTCCCAGCGCGAAGGTATCGTTAGCCGCGACGACGGCATCGAACTGCACGCAGCGCTCCTCCAGGAGGAGGCGGATGGCCTCGGCGCCATTAGCTGGCAGTTCGGTTCCGTCAGCGTGCACCCACAGATAGGGTGGGGAAACGAGGTCGGGATCGAAGGGGATCCCGTAGGCAGCCAGCGTGTCGCAGTAAGAGCGATAGCGCTCTCGCGCCTCACGATGTGCGGCCGGGCCGCGGATGAACGCCAGTCGGCGCCGGCCGTGGACCTCGATCAGGTGAGCGATCGCCGCGCGCATCCCGTCGTAGCTATCCAGGACCACACCGGGGATCCCCGGCAGCGAGACCCCGATGCTCACCAAGGGCAGCGGCTGAAAGCGCCGGCAGAAATCGTAGGTGGCTTGGGGGCCGGCGTAGTAGCCCAGCGAGGAGCCCCAGACGACCAGCCCGTCAAGGCTGTTGCGGTCAACCAGCTCGTAAACTACATTACATGCGGCGCGGCTTCCCTTTGCGTGGGCCGTGGCGTCATCCGGATGTTGCACCTCGCCGCCCACGAAGCAGAGCAGATCCACGCCGCGCGCCTGAGCTGCCTCGACCATCCCGCGCCAGATCGCCTGCCCGTTCTCATCGCTGATCCTGGGCGTGATGTAACCGACACGTGGCCGCCGTACCTGTGCCCGACTGGTCCGCAACTGGCTCATAGGAAAGCCCGTCCGGTGTTTGACCTCAGAAGATTACCGGTATATGATGACAATAGTTGCGCGATTTTTCGGTTTTTACCGAAACGACATCTGAGGATGGCTGGCGTCTTGCCGTGGCATGTGGTGGCGATAGAGATGAGCGAGAGCCAGCCTGGCCTGTGTCATTGCGAGTCCGCCATGGCAGGCTCCGCCATTCTAAAGGACAGAAACACCGCCCATCTTGTCATTGCGAGGCGGCGGTGTTCCGCCGAAGCAATCCCCAAGTCGCGAGTCGGAGATTGCTTCGCTCCGCTCGCAATGACAGGCAAGTTCCTGAGTAGTTGTCACCACCAGGGACGAAAATGGTCCAGGCATCTATTTTCGAGGTAGACGATGCGTCATCATTCGCGGTCAACCTTTCAACGTTCCCGCCATGAGTCCGGACACGAAGTAGCGCCCCAGGAAGATGAAGATGAGCAGCGGCGGGACAGAGGTGATCATCGCCCCGGCCATCTGGATGTGCCAGACTTGGGCATAGTTACCTTTTAACCCAGCCAGCACCGGCGTCGCCATCTGAGCTAAAGGCCCCTGGGTCATGGCCATGGCGATCAGGAAATCATTCCAGACAAAGGTGAAGATCAGGATGGCCGTTGAGATGATGGCCAGTCGCCCCACCGGCAGCAAGATACGCCAATAGAAGGTGATCGGCCCGCAGCCATCCAACCCGGCTGCCTCCTGTAGTTCAACCGGTATCATCTCGAAGAAAGTGGCAGTGATCAGCATGGCCATGGGGGTATTCAAGATCAGGTAGGCCAGGATCAAGCCCGGCCTGGTGTTGATCACATGGAGCGTTACCAGCAGTTTGGTGAGCGGGAACAACACAACCTGATAGGGCAAGAAGGTGGCGATAGTGGTGGCGAAGAAGATCGTCTGACTATACTTGAAACGCATCCTGGACAGGAAAAAGCCCGCCCACGAGCCCAGGAACACGGCGATCAGCGTGGTGGGCAGAGATACAAGCAGGCTGTTCAGCAGTCCTTGCTGGAGGATGCTGAAGGCCGTGACGTAGTTTTGAAGCTCCAGGCCCCGGGGGGGCAGATAGTACTGAGCCCGGCTTATCTCCCGCGCTGTTTTCAGCGAGTTCGCCACCATGGTATACATCGGCAGGAGCCAGACCAATGCTGCGACAGTTAGAACGAACAGCAGAGGTAATTTGGATAGCCGTTTCCTTATGTTTATCTTTCTCATGTTTGCAGCTTCTTCATTGACCACCAGGCATAGGGAACCACCACGGCAGCGGCCAGGATCAGGATAATGACGCTGATGGCCGCGCCCAGGCCGACAAACTGCTGACGGTAGGTTGCCACGAACATAAAGAAGCCCAATACCTCAGTGGAGGTGCCTGGCCCGCCAAAGGTGATCACCCATACCAGATCGAACACCTTCAGGCTAAAGATGGTCATCATGGCGATCGTGACCATGGTGGCCTGCGTGACGTTGGGCACGACCACATGGCGAAAGATCTGCATATCGGACGCGCCGTCCACCTTGGCAGCCTCGAATATCTCGCCGGGAATGTCGCGGATGGCCGCCAGGTAGAGCGTCATGGCAAAACCGGTGTACTGCCAGATGGCTGCTCCGATCAGGCAGAAGGTGGCTTGACGCGGGCTGGCGATCCAGGGCTGGCTCAAACTGCCCAACCCGATGCTCTTCAGGATGTTGTTGATCACCCCAGCCTCCGGGTCATACATCCAGGCCCACAGCGTGCCGGTGACGACAAAAGACAGCGCCAGCGGATAAAGAAATAAAGGCCGGAACAGAGACTCAGCCCGGCCCGAGAGCACCAGTCCGTAGGCCAGAACAAGGCCCAGCATGGCCGAGGGAATGATGAAGGCTACCATCCAGGTCAGGTTGTTGCGCAGACTGCCCCAGAAACGCTCCATGCGGAACAGGGTCACGTAATTCTGCAGGCCGTTGAATTTCCAGACCGGAGCCATCCCCACCCAGTTGTCCATGGAGACAGCCATAGTCCAGGCAATCATCCCATACAGCAGCAGCACAATGATGAAGATGGGGGCCAGGAAAAGGAGAATATGAAGCCGATTATAGCTCATGTCGGGGATTGGCCTCATCAGTCCCCCTGCCCCCCTCTACGGGAGAAAGAGGGGGGCAGGGCTGTGAGAATTGGCTATCGGGCCCGGTACCAGGCACCGGCTTCAGCGAGTCTGTTCAGAGTCCGGTGTCGTTGCTCTGGTCTAGCGCCCGCTCCACGGGATGTGAGAATTGGCTACTTGGCCCAGTACCACTCGCTCTGCCCGGCGACATCGTAGCTCGTCATGACCAGAGCGGTTTGACTCAGTGCCGCATCCACATCTCCGGTATAGAGGAACCGGGTCAGGATGTCCTGCCAGTCGCTCAGGAAGTTCTGAGGAGCCAGCGCACCATGAGCTGAGGCGGGGACGATGCGCTTGCCCTTGAAGGCCGCAGATGCGCGCTGATGCAGGTCGTCAGGGTAGTTGCTGTCCGGCACATCCTTATGGATGGCGATGGAACCCTTGATGATGTTGAACTCCGCCTGGGTGTCAGGATCCGCCAGGTTGTTCAACCAGGCTGTGTTGGCCTCAGGATGCTTGATCCCCACCGGGCGGGTGAAGGTATCCACGATCATCAGGAAGACCTCTTCCGGCTCCTGGGGGAAGCCCACAGCCTCCCAATCCGTGCCCTCCACATAGCCGGCCTGCACGAGCTGAGCGGCCGCGAAGTCACCGATGACCATCATCCCAATCTGCCCCTCACCCAGCGGGCCGGGGATGTCGCTCCAGATCTTGGCGCCGTGATAAGGATACAGGTAGGGGATCAGCGCCTTGTACTTCTCCATCGCCGCCCTGATGACAGGATCGGTCTCCACATCCAACTGGCCGGTGTAGAACTGCTCGTAGACATCAGGCCCACCCTCGGAGAGCAGGACCACATCGAAGAGGAAGATCGCCGTCCACTTGTCGCGCGAGCCGAGGCCGATGGGTGACACCTCGGGCCTGGCCTCCTTGATGGCCTTGGCAACGGCAATCAGTTCATCAACGTTCGTGGGCGGCTCCAGGCCCAGCTCCTTGAAGAGCGGCACATTGTAGAACAGCCAGTTGGCCCGATGGGCGTTCATGGGGATGCCATACTTCTTGCCATTGAACGTCACCATCTTGTTGATCACAGCCGGATAGTTCGTGTCCAGGTTATTGGCTGCCCAGACATCGTCCACTGGATCGAGGTAGGCACCGTCCACGTACATCTTGAGCTCGGAACCGCTCAGGGACTGGAAGGTGTCGGGCGGCATCTTGGCAGCGAGCATGCCCTGCATCACGGTCTTGAGCGTGATGCCACCGCCGCCGGCAAGGGGGTTGTCCACAATCTTGATGTCGGGATTGGCGGCCCTGAAGTGCTTGAATATCACATCCATCGCCTGCTTCTCACCGCCGGCTGTCCACCAGTGATAGACGGTGAGCTCCTTCTCGACCACTACGGGCACCGGGGTGGCCGTCACCACCACCTCCTTCTCGATCACCTGGGGGACAGGCGCACAGGCGACCAAAGAGCTGGCCAATACGGCCGCAATTGCCAGTAACGTCAGTAGCCTTTTCATTTTCGCTCCCTCCTTCATTGAGTTTCGGCTGACGCGCTCTTAGCGAGCATCTTTGCTGCTAAACGACGGGAAGAGAATCAACCTTGCATAGGCAACACCTCCTTTTTGCCGAACGAAGGTCTTCCCCAGAAAGGGCTTCTTCCATGCACCGATACGGTCGCTTGAGACCCAGCCTGTGATTCATGGGATCACAGGCTGGGCTGTGAAAGCACGCGCCGGCAATTGATTGTCACTCTGCTTCGGAAGGTAGACGAGTGTCCGGTACGCACTCGCCGAATAGCGAGAAGGTGTACCTGGTTGAGTAACTGCACGTAGAGGGAATAGAGCTATCAAAGGTGATAGCACTCTTCATCGGTCTCTCCCACCAAGGGAACCGGAACGAGTTGAAGAAGGTTGAGCGGCCCGTCTCATCGTATGTGCTGACTTATCCACACGTGTTTCTATTATAAGACGCTTTCCGTATTGTGTCAAATCTCGATGGCAGGAATATCGTTCAAATTGAAGGCAGATATCTTTGCTGCCCGCGGCCGATCCCTCGGGACAGCCATCAGTCCAGCGCACAAGGCCCAGATGTCAGGTGTAGGTGTCCCGGAAATGCCGATAAAGCTGCTCGGCGTTGGTCACGTCGCTCAGATCCCAGTTCACCTCGGCCGGATAGAGGATGAAGGGATAGTCCTGCGGGCCGCCCAGGCCGCCGTGCGAGGCCCACTGCTCCTCGAAACAGATGACCTCCCCCGCCTCGTTCCAGGCCCCCAGGAGGATCAGATCGCCGCTATGGGGAAAGGAGGCCATCCGCGCAAGCTGCGCGGCAGCCAGGCGCGGCTCCGGCAACGTGGCCAGCGGATGATCGGGGCCAAACTCGCCTTCTGGATCGAGCGGGCGCACCCCCTGCGACGTCAGAAAGGCGGGCTGGCCATTGTGGCGCCCCAGGATGAGGCCGATGCCCGGCTCCTGCAGCAGCCGTGCCGCCAACCTCGGATAGAGGATGGCCACCTCGCTCAGGTCCATGGGCGAGGGTGTGACGTTGAAGTAGACGTGGGCCAGGCTGCCCGAGCTGCGCACGACGACGTCCCCATGCCGCTTCAGGTCCCAGCCCAGTTCGGGATCGGGCGGCACCCGCTCCTCCATCCAGTGCTGCAAGGCGCGCAGCAAGGCTCGCGCTCGCTTCGAACGCCCGGCCTCCATGCCACGCAACTCCTCCAGCAGGAACGTGGCCGGTTTGTGGGCGTGATATATCTCCCCCCAGCGCTCGTCCAGCGCCACCGCTTCGCTCACCTCGGCGGCGATGAGCTCTCCCAGCGTGACGCCATGCAGCTCCCGAAAGGGCGTGCTGGGGCTCAGCCCATGGTCCGAGAGCACGTAGAGATCATACTGGCGGCGGCGGTACCGGCGGCGGATGCGGTCAATCTGCCGCACCTGTTTGTCCAACCCTCGCAGCGCCCGCAACGCCTCATGCCCCAGCGGCCCCACGTGATGGGCCACCTCGTCATAGCCGAAGTAGTTGGCCCAGATATAGGGCACGCCGCGATAGATGTCCATCATCACGCCAAAAGTCTCGATCTCGCGGAAGACGACGTTGACCATGATCTGGAAGAAGGGGCGGATGAGGGTAAAGCGCTGCCGCTGCCCTGGCCGCCAGCGGGAGGCGAACCGTCCCCAGACGCTGCGCAGGTATTCCCAGATGGATACGCCAACTGTGCGCAAGGCGCGCCAGGGGCTGAGCAGGAACAGGAGGACGAAGCCGAAGCCGCGCACGTTCTCGAAGAAGCGATGGCGGCCCCAGGCAGCCAGGGTGAAGAGGGAAAGGCGTGCGCCGCCGTCGAACATATTGACGTAACTTGATCCGCCATAGAGGATGCCCTCCCGGCCGGCGGCCACCCGCTCTTGCAGTTGTCGTACCAGGCCCGGCGGCTTGCAGACCACGGAAAGGTCGCGGTCCTTCTCGTACCAGCGGAAGGAAGGCACGTCCCAGTTATTGCCGAACATAATGCCGGCCTGCACGGCGGGCGTGCTGGAGGGGAGGCCGCAGCGCCAGCGGGCCAGCCGCGCCTCGCCGGAGCTGAGCAGCCGTTGCAGCGTGGGCGTGTAGCCCCGGGCCATCGCTTCCCGCAGGTACTCATAGGCCAGACCGTCTATCTGGATGACGATGAACCCGCGCCGCTCGGCGACGTCCGCACGCGGGCGGCCCATGTGTGCGGCCAGCGCACCGTACTTGCGCGTGTAGTACCAGCGGGCCAGGCCATCCACCAGGTCGAGAATGCGGCGCAAGAACCAGGTCACCGGTCAAATCCAAAGCTCAAAGCTCAAAATCCAAAGCTCAAAGTCCCAAACCGGTTCTGCTCCTATCCTGTCCTGGCCGGGCAAAGACCTGCGGGTTGATGGCCATCAGGGTGTAGGCTTCGTTGATGTCGGCCAGGGTGAGCAGCGCCACCGGCTGGCCCTTTTCCAGCACGGGCAGCGCCTGGCAGGCTGCCTTGGACATCTTCTGCTGGGCCGACAACAGCGTCTCGTCCGGTGTCACCGTGGGATAGTCGGGACACATCACCTGGGCCACGGCCACCTCAGGGCCGTAGCGGCGCAGGCCGTCCAGCACGGCCGCCCGTGAGAGGACGCCGGCCAGCCGTCCACCCTCGATGACCATGAAGTCCGCCTGGTGAGTGTTCAGCGTCAGGTCCACCACATGCGAGAGCCGATCGGTGGGGGAAACCGGCAACGTGTTGCGGCTGGCAGCCTGATAGACCCGCAGGTCGCCCAACAGTTCACGGGCTGCGACCGCCTGCCCTTCTTGTCCGGCACCGAAGAAGATGAAGAGGGCGATGAGCATCAGCGTAAACTGGCCGGGGATGAGCAGGCCGGCCAGTCCGAAGATCAGGGCGATGCCCTGCCCCACGGCCACGGCGATGCGCGTGGCCTGGATGTAGGGCATGGCCATAGCCAACAGCGCCCGCAGGACACGCCCCCCATCCATGGGAAAGGCAGGGATGAGATTGAACAGCCCCAGCACCAGGTTGGTGGACAGCAGATAGAGCAACAGCGTCTGCCAGGTGGGTTGTCGCATCAGTTGCGGCAAGCGCACGATGTCGCCCAAAGCGCCCACGGCCAGCAACGATGCGGCCACCATGCCCAACACCCCGGCGATGATGAAGTTGACCGCCGGACCGGCAATGGACATGAACAATTCCTGCGACGGTTGGCGGGGGATGTCTTCCATCTGGGCCACACCGCCAATGGGCCACAGGGTGATGTCCCGCACCTGGACGCCGAAGCGTTGCGCCACCAGACTGTGCCCCAGTTCGTGCAGCACGATGCAGGCGAACAGCAGGAGCACGTAGACGATGCCGAACAGCGCTCCCTGCCAGCCGCGGGCTCCCATGCCCCAGTACTGGAAAGCAAAGAGGGCGACGATGAACAGAAACGTGATGTGTAAGCGAATGTCAATGCCCCGGATGCGGGCGATTCTCACAGACCAACCCATGTTCGTTTTCTCCTTCCACCGCCCTGGCCCACTCGCGGAGTTGGGCGGTACATCATAAGGCTTACCACAGACAGGTTAGATTCGCATTAGATTTCTGTTAGAATTCTATTAGAATTTCGACGGTAACCGTTCAGGCATCTCCAGCCCTGTGCTCAGACAGGCGTTTTTCGCCCCCCACCCAACCCTCCCCCGCTGCGGGGGAGGGTCAGAGTGGGGGCTACCCCCACTTGAGCCTGATCTGAAGACATTATACCTCAGACAGCGCGGCAAGTCAATGTTTGACAATCTGACGATTCTGTGGTATAAGATGGCATCCCAACAATGCAAAGGCTGTGATGGAAACGAGTAGGCGGGGGGTAGCGCCCAGCGAGTCCGGGACGGTGTGAGCCGGACGCGTGAAGCCCGCCGAAAATCCTTCCGGAGCCGCTGACCGAACAGTCGGTGGTCGGTAGGTTGGTACACTCAGTGGATGGAAATTTGCCCTGAGGGGATCGTCAGATCCCCGGTTTTCGCCAGGATCTGGCGATCCTGGCGGAGCGATTTTCCGTCTACTGACACTGGTAGATTGGTACATTGGTGGGAGCAGGGCAAGACCAATTTACCGGTTTCCCAATCTACCAATCAACCGACTCAGTAGACTCAGCCGGTTTCGTCCACCGTTACCCGGACGCGGGTATCGGAGCATGTATGTGCTCCTGCACCCGGCGGAGTGAGCGGTCACGCTAAAAAGGGTGGTACCGCGGGGGTGTGATGTGCCCTCGTCCCTGGGGACGGGGGTTTTTCTTTTCTGCGGAGGAGACATGAAAACCGACTTACTCTATCAAACGGACAGTTACTTGAGGGAGTTTGAGGCCACGGTGGTGGCCGTGGAGGGCGCGCAGGTGGCCCTGGATCGCACGGCCTTCTACGCCGGTGGCGGTGGACAGCCCGCCGATCAGGGGCTCCTGCTGTGGGAAGGCGGCCAGGCACGCGTGCTCAAGGCCAGGAAAGAGGATGACCTGGTCTGGCATAAGCTGGATGCCGACCCGCCGCCTGTGGGCAGCAGGGTGTTGGGGGCGTTGGATTGGGAGCACCGTTATCGGCTCATGCGCACCCACACGGCGCTGCACATCCTTTGCGGCGTCATCTGGCGGGATTACGGGGCCCAGGTGACCGGCGGCCACATGGAGCCGGGCCAGGCGCGCATGGACTTCGAGTTCGAAACTATGCGGCGGGAGCTGGTGGATGAGATCGAGCAGAAGATCAACGCCGAGGTGGCCGCCGCCCGTCCGGTGCGCGTGAAGATCCTGCCCCGCCAGGAGGCCTTCCAGATACCCGACCTGATCCGCACCAAGATCAACCTCCTGCCGCCGCAGATCAGCCAGGTGCGCACGGTGGAGATCGTGGGATTGGACCTGCAGGCAGATGGCGGCACGCACGTGGCCAACACGGCGGAGGTCGGCCCCATCAAGATCGTGGATTACATGAGCAAGGGGCGCATCAACAAGCGGCTGGTCATCGCCCTGGAATAATGACGAACGACGGACGACCGATGACGGGGGCCGTGCTCCCTCTCCCTCTGGAAGAGGGTTGGGGTGAGGGAAGAAGATTCGTCCTTCATCTTTCGTCATTCGTCATCCATCGCCAAGAGAGGAGACCCCCACATGTTCAAAGACGTACCCACCAAGGTAGATTTCGTCGCCCAGGAGCACGATGTGCTGCGCTTCTGGAAAGAGACCGATGCTTTCAACAAGCTGGTGGCCCTGCGCGCCAATGGGCCGCGCTGGTCCTTCATTGACGGGCCCATCACGGCCAACAACCCCATGGGCGTGCACCACGGCTGGGGTCGGACGTACAAAGACGTCTTTCACCGCTACTGGGCCATGCGCGGCTACCGCACCCGCTACCAGAACGGCTTCGATTGCCAGGGCCTCTGGGTGGAAGTAGAGGTGGAGAGGGAGTTGGGCTTCCGTTCCAAGCAGGATATCGAAGCCTATGGCATGGCCAGCTTCGTGCGCCGCTGCAAGGAGCGCGTGCTGCGCTTCGCTGCCGTGCAGACCGAGCAGTCCATCCGTCTGGGGTATTGGATGGACTGGAACGACCCGCAGATGCTGCGCGAACTGGCCGACCGGCTGGCGGAAGACCCCGAGGCCGTGGTCACCGTGCCAGGGCCCCAGGGGCCGGTCACCGACAGCGTGGAGCGCATTGTTGCCCGGCTGGGCCTGCCCGAACTGGGCGGCTCCTACTTCACCCTGAGCGACGAGAACAACTACATGATCTGGACCTTCCTCAAGCGCTGCTGGGAGCGGGGCTGGCTCTACAAGCATGCCGACGTGATGCCCTGGTGTCCCCGCTGCGCCACCGGCATCTCGCAGCACGAGATCGCCACCGATGGCTACGTCGAGATGACGCACCCCGGTGTGACCTTGCGCTTCCCGCTGCGCGGGCGGCCGGGCGAAGCGCTCCTCGTCTGGACGACGACGCCCTGGACGCTGACCTCCAACATCGCCGTCGCCGTCGGCCCTGACCTGGACTACGTCCGGGTCAGGCAGGGCGACGAGGTCTTCTACCTTTCCAGAGGCACGGTGGGGATGCTGCGGGGTGACTACGAGGTACTGGCGGAGCTGAAGGGCCGCGAGATGGAGGGCTGGGCGTACGATGGCCCCTTCGATGAACTGCCGGCGCAGCAGCAGCCGGGCGGGCTCACAGAGCTGGAGTCCCTGATCGAGGGCATCGAAGTGACGGCTGCCGAGGCGCACCGCATCATCCTCTGGGATGGCGTGGGCGAGGCGGAGGGCACGGGCATCGTGCACATCGCCACCGGCTGCGGTGCGGAGGACTTCCAACTGGGGTTGGAGCACAGGCTGCCCATCGTGGTGCCCCTGGATAACGAAGGTATCTTTGTGGACGGCTTCGGCTGGCTGACGGGCCGGCCTGTCGCGGAGGTAGCGCAGCCGATCTTCGAGGACCTGAGACGGAAGGGGTTGCTCTATAGCGTGGACGACTACACGCACCGCTATCCGGTCTGCTGGCGTTGCGGTACGGAGCTTGTCTTTCGCCTGGTGGACGAGTGGTTCATCTCCATGGATGAGCTGCGCTATGACATCATGGAGGTCACGCGGCAGATCCGCTGGATCCCCACCTTCGGCCTGGAGCGGGAGCTGGACTGGCTGCGCAACATGCATGACTGGATGATCTCCAAGAAGCGTTACTGGGGGCTGGCACTGCCCATCTGGGAGTGCCAGGAGTGTGGCCACTTCGAGGTCATCGGCGACGAGCATGAGCTGCGGGCGCGGGCCGTCGCCGGCTGGGAGGAATTTGCCGGCCACACGCCGCACCGGCCATGGATTGACGCGGTCAAGATCCGCTGTTCGCACTGCGGCGCCACCGTCTCCCGCATTGCCGATGTGGGCAATCCCTGGCTGGATGCGGGCATCGTCTCCTTCAGCACGCTGCGCTACCGCAGCGATCCCGACTACTGGCGCACCTGGTATCCGGCGGATTGGATCAGCGAGTCCTTTCCAGGCCAATTCCGCAACTGGTTCTACAGCCTGTTGGCCATGGCCACGGTGCTGGACAACAGCCCGCCTTTCCGCTCTTGCTTCGGCTATGCCACGTTGCTGGCCGAGGATGGGCGTCCGATGCACAAGTCCTGGGGCAATGCCATCGAGTTCAACGAGGCCGCCGACCGCATGGGCGTGGACGTGATGCGCTGGCTCTATTGCGCCCACAAGCCGGAGAACGACCTGCTCTTCGGCTACACCCGCGCCGACGAAGTACGCCGCCAGTTCCTGATCCCGCTGTGGAACGTCTACAGCTTCTTCGTGACCTATGCCAACGTTGACAAGTGGACGCCTGATCGGGAAGGGCCTGGGGGGGAACCCGTCAGACCCCTCAGTTCCCTGGGGCTTTTGGACCGCTGGATTCTGGCCCGTCTCCATCAGGTGGTCAGCGAGGTGACGGCGCGCCTGGCCGACTATGACGCCTACCGGGCCACCATGGCTGTGGAGGCATTCCTGGACGATCTCTCCAACTGGTACGTGCGGCGGAGCCGTCGCCGCTTCTGGAAATCGGAGGCCGACGAGGACAAGGCTGCCGCCTACCGCACGCTGTATCATGTGCTGGTCACGCTGTGCAGGCTGTTGGCGCCCTTTGTCCCCTTCGTCACCGAGGCGATGTACCAGAACCTGGTGCGCTCGGTGGATGCCGATGCGCCGGAGAGCGTGCATCACTGCGACTGGCCGGCGGTGGACGAGGCTCTGCTGGACGAGGCCCTGGTGGCCGATATGGCTCTGGCCAAGCAGGTCGCCAGCCTGGGCCGGGCGGCCCGCGCCAGCGCCGACATCAAGCTGCGCCAGCCCCTGGCGCGGGCCACGGTGTTCGTGCCGGCAGGGGAGCGAGCGGGTCTTGAGCGGCTGGCCGACCTGGTGGCCGACGAGCTGAACGTCAAGGAGCTGACTTTCGCCGGGCGGGAAACGGAGCTGGTGGACTCTCGCTTGCTGCCGGACAACAAGCGGCTGGGACCGCGCTTTGGCCGACAATTCCCGCAGGTGCGGCAGGCCCTGGCGGCGATGGACCCCGCGGTCGCCGTCGCCGAACTGCGGGCCGGGCGGCCATTGCTGCTCACGGTGAACGGGGAGACGGTGGAGCTGACCGCTGAGGAAGTGCTGGTGCTCACGGAACCGCGGGCAGGGTTGGCCGTGGCTGCCGAGGGGGGTGTCACCGTGGCTGTGGACACCCGGATTGACGAGGCGTTGCGGGCCGAAGGGCTGGCGCGGGAGCTGGTGCGGCGCCTGCAGAACCTGCGCAAGGAGGCAGGCTTTGAACTGGAAGATCGCATCACCACCTACGCCCTGGGCGGCCCTGTCCTGCGGGAGGTGCTGGAGCATTTCGGCGATTATGTGGCCGCGGAGACGCTGTCCGTCGCCCTGGTGGCCGGTGAACCGCCGGCCGACAGCGCTCAGGTCACCTTCCCGCTAGACGGCGAAGCGGTCACCGTCGGTGTGGTGCGGCGGGCCTGAGCGCCGTTTGCCAGTTTTCCGAATCTGGGTAAAATATGCACGGTGTGAGGATGGTCCCGACGAGGAGTAAGGAGGGTGTACGATGGTCCAAGGGAACGTGAAGCTGGTGATACCCTTCGAATCTCTGGTTGCCTCTGTTGCGAACCTGAGCCTGACAGACAAGCGTCGGCTTTGGGAGATCTTAGACGAGCAGATGGCGCAGGCCGAGGAAGAGCAGTGGGAGCGAGATCCGGTTGTTCAGGCGGAGATACGGGAAGCCCGCGCCGCTTATCAGGCAGGGGAGTATGTGACTGTTGACGAGTATATTGCAAAGCAGCGCGCAAAGGCCTGATGAGCTACAAAGTCATCATCCCCAAGCCTGTTCAGAGGCAATTGGATGCCCTGCCCGATAACATCCGTGAGCGAAGCCTGAGACGAATCGCGGCACTGAAGGAGAATCCACGTCCGGCCGGGTGTGTCAAGCTGAGAGGCGACGAGAACGAATACCGCATCCGCATCGGCGATTACCGGATACGGTACGAAGTACGCGATGAAGAAGCCGTTGTCCTGTTGCTTCACTGCAAACACCGAAAGGATGTGTACAGACATTGATATAGGCTCAAAAGGGTGTCCTCGCCCATGTGCATCAAGTTTAAGCTGGACAGACAGGAGGGCTGGCGAGTCCTTCCCCCTTGATGGGGGAGGTCAGTGGGGGTGTTGCCCCCTCCCCTAGTCCCTCCCACCAGGGGAGGGAAATTTCGTGACCGTTAACTTGATGCCTGCAGCGTCCTCGCCCTTTTGTCGGCGGGGAATCCACCTTTGAGCGACAATTGTGATCTACTGAATCTGGCTGGAGAGGTATGTTAGATGGAGAAGTCACGCAAAGACGCGCGACTGCGAGCTCAATTGGAAGCAGAAAGGGACGAATTGCGAGAAGCGCTATCGCATTACGACGAGGTGGAACGCCCCAATATCGGCCTGGGCAACCACATGGCCGACGATGGCACCGAGGCTTTCGACCAGGCCGCCAGCCTGGCCTTGCGGCGCAATCAGGAGCGCCTGTTGGAGCAGGTGGAGAAGGCTCTGGCGCGCATGGACGCCGGCACCTATGGCCTTTGCGAACGCTGCGGCGAACCGATTGACTACGCCCGGCTGAAGGCCATCCCCTACGCCACGCTCTGCATTGATTGTAAGCCGCGCGCCGAACGATAGGGGGTTATCTTGACTGGCCGCCAGGGAAAATGGTTGCTGTTGTTGCCCGTCGCCGCGCTGGTGCTGATCCTGGATCAACTCAGCAAGAGCTGGGTGCTGCGGAATATCCCGCTGTATGAGACCTGGGTGCCGATCCCGGCGCTGGCCAGGGTCTTCGTCTTCCGGCACGTGACCAACACCGGCGCCGCCTTCGGTCTCTTTCCCAACGGAGGGGCGATCCTTCTGGCCATCGCCGTCGTCGTCATCGTGGCCATCGTCGTGTACACGCGCTATCTTCCGACGGAGCGCTGGCTGGTGCTGCTGAGCCTGGGGCTGCAACTGGGCGGCGCGCTGGGCAATCTCATTGACCGGCTGCGCTTTGGCCACGTGGTGGACTTCATAGATTTCCACTTCTGGCCCACCTTCAACGTGGCCGACATGTCCCTCGTCACCGGCGTGGCCCTGTTGGCCCTGCTGATGCTGACGGAGAAAAGGGAGCGTCAGGCGCAGGAGACTGCGGAAGGACAATGAAGGGAACTGAGTTAGGGGGCGGGTCTCAGACCCGCCCTTTGTTGTTCATCAGCCATGTCTGAAGACCCTGATTTCGATCTGCCTGCCGCAGGCGAAGAAACCGTTACTCTGACCGCCGGGGAGTCGGGGATTCGCCTGGACCGATACCTGGCTGACCAACTGCCCGGACATTCGCGCGCCGAGGTGCAGCGCTGGATCAGGGAAGGCCGCGTCACCGTGGATGGTGCCGTCCTCAAAGCCAGCACCAGGCTCCAGGGTGGTGAGCAGATCGTCGTGCAGGTGCCGGAGCCGGAGACCCATGAACTGCTCCCTGAACCGTTTCCCCTTGACGTGCTGTACGAAGATGAAGACGTGTGGGTGATCAACAAGCCGGCGGGGTTGGTGGTGCATCCGGCGCACGGCCACTGGCGCGGCACACTGGTCAACGCCCTCCTATACCGCTGTCCCCATCTGGCCGACGCCGACAGCCCGTTGCGCCCCGGCATCGTCCACCGCCTGGACAAAGACACATCCGGCCTCATCGTGGTGGCCAAACATGAGATGGCACGCCAGCACTTGCAGGCGCAGTTCAAGGCCCGCACGGTGTCCAAGGCCTACCTGGCCTTGCTGGAGGGGCATCTGCAACCGCAGGAGGGACGCATCGAGGTGTCCATGGGGCGGGACCCGCAGCAGCGCAAGCGCATGGCCGTGCTGCCGCTGGCCCAGGGTGGGCGAGAGGCGGTCACCCACTACCGTGTGCTGGGCTACTACGATGACTACACGCTCGTCGAGGCCGAGCCGAGGACGGGGCGCACACACCAGATCCGTGTGCATTTCGCCTACCTCGGACATCCGCTGGTGGGCGACAGGGTTTACGGGCGGCGCAGGCTGCGGCTAGCCTGCCCGCGTCAGTTCCTGCATGCCTCTCGCCTGGGCTTCCGCCTGCCGTCCACTGGTCAACTCGTCGAATTCACCGCCGAATTGCCTGCCGACCTGCAGCAGGTGCTGCAGGCGCTGACGCTCAGGCCGGTGTGACAGGAGGACGATTCTGTAGGACAGGGTAACTGCCTGCCTTCGGCCTGGCAACGTGAGTAGCGGTGGGTTGGCGTCATTGCGAGCCCCGAAGGGGCCTCCCTCACCCTCCCCGTCGACGGGGAGGGCAGGGGTGGAGACTGCTTCGCTTCGCTCGCAGTGACAGGGGAGGTAGTTACAGAAGAAGGTCGTTTCTGCTGGTCATCGGGTTTTGGGTTTTGAGCTTTGCCTTTTGGGCTTGGCGGGGACTTCGTGGCAGTCGCGGCAGCGGGCTTCGTACACCTCGCTGGCGCCGATGAGGACCACGGGGTCATCGTAACTGGCCGGCTGGCCGTTGACAAGGCGCTGCGTGCGGCAGGCCGGTGCGCCGCATACCTGGCAGATGGCGTGCAGCTTGTCCACAATCTCCGCCTGGGCCATGAGCAGGGGGATAGGGCCGAAAGGCTCGCCGCGAAAGTCGAGGTCCAGCCCGGCGACGATGACGCGCAGGCCCCGATCGGCCAGTTCGTTGCATACGTCGGCCAGGGCCGGGTCGAAGAACTGGGCCTCGTCAATGGCCACCACCCGTGTCTCTGGGTGCAGGCACTCCAGGATCTCCCGCGCCCCCCGCACGATGAGCGCTTCCCGTCGCATGCCGTTGTGCGAGGCGATGACATCCACGCCATAGCGGTCGTCTATGGCCGGTTTGAATACCTGCACCGGCTGGCGGGCGATCTCCGCCCGCCGGATGCGCCGCAGCAGTTCCTCCGATTTGCCGGCGAACATGCCGCCACAGATGAGCTCAATCCAGCCGCCTTTGGGTTGATGATAAGGCATGTCCGTTCTCCTGCTGTTCTATCATCGGGCATAATAAAAGGGGCAGAACGCGCTCTGCCCCTTTCGGATCATCGTAACCCCGTCGGCCTTACTCCCTGGCCGCCTTCTCCTCGTCATCCTGGGCGTTTATCTCAGCCATTTGCAGGGCCTGTAGCATGGCTTCCTCGGCTGCCCGGGCGGCCGTCTCGGCATCCTCGCCGCGGGCCACCGCCTTGCGGCGCGCCGCTTCGCCGATGGCCCGCGCTTCGGCTTCCAGCCGCTCCCGCGCCGTCAGGGCATCTTTGCGTTCCAGCCGCCGGATGAAGCGTTCCACCTGCCCCGCCGTGTCCACGATGCGCTGCTCGCCGGTGTAGAAAGGATGACAGGCCGAGCACATCTCGGTCTGGATGCGCTCCTTCGTGGAGCCCGTGGTCCAGGTATTGCCGCAGGCGCACACCACCGTCGCCTGGGGATAATACTTCGGATGGATGTCTTTCTTCATGAAACAGCTCCCAATCTGTGATCTGTATGTGCTATGCTGACACGACCCGCGTCGGGTAGACGCTGACCTGCTTGCGGGAGCGCGATATGGGTTCGAACTTGACGTAACCGTCGGCCAGGGCGAACAAGGTGTAGTCCTTGCCCATGCCCACGTTATGGCCTGGTTTGATGTGGCTGCCGCGCTGACGCACGATGATCGTGCCGGCGTGGACGGCCTGGCCATCGTAACGCTTCACGCCCAGCCGCTGGGACTGGCTATCCCGTCCGTTCCTGCTGCTGCCACCACCTTTTTTGTGCGCCATCTCACTGCCTCCTCCTAAAGCTCGATGCTGTCAATCCTCAAACGTGTGAACCACTGCCGGTGTCCCTTCTTGCGGCGGTAGCGATCGCGGGGGAGGTACTTGTAGATAATCGCTTTGCGGGCCTTGCCCTCGCCCACGACCGTGGCCTGCACGGCAGCGCCTTCCACCGTGGGCTGGCCCACGGTGACCTGATCGTCATCGGCGATCAGGAGCACCCGCTCCAGGGTTACCTTGTCACCCACTATGGCCGGCAGTTTCTCCACGTCAATGGTTTGCCCGGGTTCTACCCTGTACTGTTTGCTGCCGCTCTCTACGATTGCGTACATAATATTTAGCCTACCTCACCAACAGATGGGCTGCTTTCCAAAGCCGGGTTGCGGAAAGCATCGGTGATTTCTCCAATGATCTCCAAGCCCATGGATGCTCATATCGAGCCTTACTTCGCGCCAGGCCAGGGCACTGATCAGGCCCTGGCCTCTGGCAACATCCCATTATACTCATCTCGCTGCCTTTGTCAAAAAGCAGGTCGTAGTATTGCAGCCATCCGATCCGCTGCCCACGCCGCACGCCAACACCCGTCCAAAGGCCCGCGCTTCGGCCGCGGCCGGGTTGGCGAAACACTCCGGCGACCGGGCCGGGCAGGGGGCCCTCCTGGACACCATGCAAGACCTACGCAGGCTACCTCGTCTTCCGCATCTGCGCGTTGTAGAGCACAGTCCCTGCCAGAATGCCAAGGACGACCCCGATGCCCGTTCCCAGCCAGCCCGTAGATCGAGAGACGGCGTAGCCGATGATCCCGCCCACCACTGCCAGTATGGCGATCCAATATGCGGGTTTCATGTCTTCTTTTCTCCTATCGGCAACCTTATGGCTCCTACTTCAACCTCCAACCTCAAATTTCTAACCCTCACCTATCGCTTCAACGCGCCGAGAGCGGCCAGGCCATACACCGCCCCTTCTCCCACAGGGTGCATTTCAGTTTTTTT
>JARYMM010000048.1 GCA_029907105.1 Anaerolineae bacterium
CGACCGGGACGGCAAGTCCGCTCTATACGACGAGACCTTTGGGGAGATCATACGCAAGGACCTGAACATGTGCGCTCGCTGGCAGGAGCGAGCGCTGCGCGAGCGGTCCGATCGGGTGGTCCTGTTCCTGGATGAGCCGTCCTTGTCGCTGGTCGGCACGCCTTTCGCGCCCATCGCCTCGCACAAAGTGGTGGAATGGATCGACGAGGTATTGCACGGGCTGAGCTGCATCAAGGGCATCCACTGCTGCGGCAACACCGACTGGTCGCTGCTGCTGGCCACCTCGGTGGACATCCTCAGCTTCGACACCTACGAGTACGCCGAGACGCTGGCCCTCTACCCCGACGAGGTGCGGGCTTTCCTGGCCCGCGGCGGTCTGATCGCCTGGGGCATCACCCCCAAGACGGACGTGGTGTGGCAGGAGACGGTGGCGAGCCTGGCGGCACGCCTGGAGGAGGCCATCGGCCTGCTGGCGCGCAAGGGCGTGCCGCGGGACGACATCCTGGCTGCCTCGCTGGTCACACCCTCCTGTGGCGTGGGCACGCTGGACGAGCCGGCCGCGGAACGGGCCCTGGCACTGACGGCGGGGGTGGCGAAGGTGATGAGGGAGAGGTACTCGGGAGGGAACTGAGGGAGCTGAGGGACATCGGTGACTTTGATCAGTTCAGGAAATACATCGTCGAGTTTCTGCATGCATACGAGAAGCAGCAGGAGGAGCAGGCTTGACTATAGTCGTTACCGGTTCCATTGCTTATGACTACATTATGACCTTTCCGGGCCGCTTCGTGGAGCACATCCTGCCCGAGAAGCTACAGGTGCTCAGCGTGAGCTTTCTCGTGGACTCCATGCAGCGGCGGCGGGGAGGCTGCGCGCCCAACATCGCCTACAGCCTGGCCCTGCTGGGGCACCGCCCGCGCATCATGGGCACGGCCGGTCAGGACTTCGCCGAGTACCGCGCCTTCCTGGAAGCGCACGGCGTGGACACCTCGGGCATTGTAGAGGTCGCCGACGAGTTCACCGCCTCGTTCTTCGTCAACACCGACCTGGACAACAACCAGATCGCCTCGTTTTACACCGGGGCCATGAGCCGGGCGGCGGAGCTGTCCTTCTTCGACGTGGATCACAAGGAGATCGAGCTGGTCATCATCTCGCCCAACGACCCCACGGCCATGGTGCGCTACGCCCGCGAGTGCCAGGAGTTGGGTATCCCCTACATCTACGATCCCAGCCAGCAGATCATCCGCCTGGATGGGGAGGCGTTGGTGGAAGGGACAGGCGGGGCGCGGCTGCTGGTGGTCAACGAGTACGAATTCGGCATGCTGCAGAACAAGACCGGCCTGGACGAGGCCGGCCTGCTGGCGCTGGTGCCCACGACCATCGTCACCAAAGGCGAGCAGGGCTCGGTGATCTACGACGGCGGGGAGGTCATCGAGATACCGCCGGCGCCGCCGCGCCGGATCATTGAACCCACCGGCGTGGGCGACGCCTACCGGGCGGGCATCATCACCGGCCTGGTGCGCGGCTACTCCTGGGCGACCACCGGCCGCATCGCCAGCCTGGTGGCCACCTATGCCCTGGAGTGCGATGGCACGCAGGGCCACTGCTTCACCCTGGACGAGTTCGTGGCCCGCTACCGCGCTACCTTCGGCGACGCCCCGGAACTGGCCGACCTGCTGCGCTTTCCACAGCCCATTGGAAAGGGACGCGGATGAACAGGGATGACCCGTTTTCCCCATTCCGCCATCCCCATTCCGCAACCTGCAATCGGTTCTGGCACGTTCGAGAGCTGAGAGAGCAAACCGAAATCCTGGCCTATCTGCAAACCGACCGTCTGTACGCCGCGTACGCCATCGGCGACCTGGAGCCCTGGTTCTTCCGGCAGTGTCGCTGGTGGCTGGCGGAGGCCGATGGCCGCTGGGCGCTGATCCTGCTCTTCGGCGGGCTGCAGCCGCCGGCCTTGGTCTGTCTGGGTGAGCCCGAAGGGGTGGCCGCGGCGCTGGACTGTGCGCCGTTGCCGGACACCGTCTACCTGACGGCCAGGCCGGAGCACTGGCCACAGGTTGAGGCGCGCTACCGTCTGCGCTTTGTCCATCCCATGTTCCGCATGGCCCTGGACGGAGGAAGCTTTCGCCCGACTGAAACGGGGGCGGCCTTCCGACTGCACATGGGCGATCTGGAGCGGCTGCAGGCGCTGTACGCTTGCGGCGGGGGTGAGGCAGCCGATGCCTTCGCCCCTTATCAGCTTGAGCAGGGGGTCTTCTATGGCCTGGCCGTGGATGGGCAGCTCGTCTCGGCGGCGGGGACGCATCTCGTGGCGCCGCACTATGGCCTGGCCGCCATAGGCAACGTCTTTACCCATCCGGCGCACCGCAGACGGGGCTATGCGACTGCCTGCACGGGTGCGGTGACAGCGGCGCTGCTGGCCCAGGGATTGGACGTGGTGCTCAACGTGGCGCAGGCCAACGAGCCGGCCGTGCGTCTGTACGAGAAGCTGGGCTATCGTGTGCATTGCCGCTTCCTCGAGGGCATCGGGGAAGTTAAGGCAACGAGTCAACGAGTCAACAAGGGGCAGATGCCCCTATCCATTCAAGCGTAGTGCTTCCAAAAACGTAACTACTCAGCCTGCTCGGCCTGGATTGCCAAATCCAGGCCCAAAGTGGCCGAAACCACTCTCCGGCTCGATGTTTCTGGCTCAGAGCATTGAATTTGCCCCGTCCAGCCGCCGGATCTGATGATGCGGCGGGAGCGGCTGAGTAGTTACCCAAAAACAACAAAGGAGATCAAATAATGCGCAACATCCTGCTGGAAAGTCTGCAACAGCTCCCGGTGGAGGAGCAGTTGGTGGAGCTGGTGGAGCGCAAGGGGGTCGGACATCCCGACTCCATCTGCGATGCCATCATGGAGGCGATTTCGGTGGAGCTTTGCCGGGCCTATCTCAACACTTTCGGCAGCGTCCGGCATCACAACATTGACAAGGCGCTGCTGGTGGCCGGCCGCACCAGCCCCAGGCTGGGCGGCGGCACCGTGGACGAGCCCATGCGCCTCATCTTCGGCGATCGGGCCATCTATGAGTTCCGGGGCAAGCACATCCCCGTGGGCGAGATCGCCGAGGCCACGGCCAAGGCCTGGATTCGCGGCCATCTGCGCTTCGTCAATCCCGACCAGCACATGATCTTCCAGAACGAGATCAAGCCTGGCTCGCCGGAGCTCACCGACATCTTCGACCGTGAGGAGATCGGGGCCAATGACACCTCGGCCGGTGTGGGCTATGCACCGCTCACGGAAACAGAGCGATTGGTACTGGCAGCCGAACGTTACCTGAACTCCACCTCCTTCAAGGCGGCCTACCCCTCGGCGGGCGAGGACGTGAAGGTCATGGGCTACCGCCACGGCCGCGAGCTGGTGCTGACGGTGGCCCTGGCTTTCGTGGATCGTTTCATCCATTCGGAAAAGGAGTACTTCGAACGCAAAGCGGCCATCCGCGAAGAGCTGCAAGCCTTCGTGGAGCGCGAGCAGCGGTCGCTGGACAGGATCACGGTGGACATCAACACGCTGGATGCCCCGGGCCGCGGTGAGGGAGGCATGTATCTGACCGTGCTGGGCACTTCCGCCGAAGGGGCCGACTGTGGCCAGGTGGGGCGGGGCAACAAGGTCAACGGTGTGATCTCTTTCAACCGGCCCATGAGCACCGAGGCCGCCGCCGGCAAGAACCCTGTCAGCCATGTGGGCAAGATCTACAACCTGCTCAGCCATAAGATCGCCGACGAGGTGTACCGCACCGTGCCCGGCATCCGTGAGGTCTACATCTGGCTTTGCAGTCAGATCGGCGTGCCCATAGACCGGCCGCTCATCGCCTCGGCGCACCTGAACCTGCTGCCGGGCGTGGCCCTGGAGGACATTCAGGGCCAGGTGATAGAGGTCGTCGAACGGGAGCTGGCGGACATTTACAACTTCACCGACCGCCTGGCCCGGGGCGAGTTTTCTGTGTGGTAGCTGATGGGGTAATGAGGCAACGGGGCACCAAGGCACTGAGGCAGCGAGGCACTGAGGGAAGCGAGCCCCCGACCTCCTCGTTACTCGTTGCCCTGGTGCCCATGTACTTTGGACATAGGAGATATTGAGTGAGCATAAACTTCGACATAAAGGACATAAACCTGGCCGAACAGGGACGGTTTCGCATCCGGTGGGCGGCCAAGGAGATGCCGGTGCTGGCCTTGCTGGAGGAGCGTTTTCGCCAGGAGCGCCCGCTGGCCGGGCTGCGCCTTTCGGCCTGCCTGCACGTGACCACAGAAACGGCCAACCTGATGCGCGTGCTGCAGGCTGGCGGTGCGGACGTCGTGCTGTGCGCCTCAAACCCCCTTTCTACCCAGGATGACGTGGCCGCCGCCCTGGTCGTGCATCACGAGATGCCGGTCTACGCCATCAAGGGGGAAGACAACGAGACCTACTATCGCCACATCCAGGCGGCGTTGGATCATCGCCCGCACCTGACCATGGACGACGGCGCCGATCTGGTCTCCACGCTGCACAAGGAGCGGCAGGGGCTGCTCGATAACGTGATCGGCGGCACCGAGGAGACCACCACCGGTGTCATTCGGCTGCGGGCCATGGCGGCTGCCGGCGTGCTGCGTTACCCCATCATCGCCGTGAACGACGCGCTGACCAAGCACTTCTTCGACAACCGCTACGGTACCGGGCAATCCACCATTGACGGCATTGTGCGGGCCACCAATGTGCTGCTGGCGGGCAAGACCTTCGTCATTGGCGGCTATGGCTGGTGCAGCCGGGGCATCGCCATGCGCGCCAAAGGCATGGGAGCCAACGTGGTCATCACCGAGGTGAACCCGCTGCGGGCGCTGGAGGCGGTGATGGATGGCTACCGGGTCATGCCCATGCAGGAGGCGGCCAAAATCGGCGACATCTTCGTCACCTCCACCGGCAACATCAACGTCATTGACCGGCAGCACCTGGAGGTGATGAAGGATGGGGCCATTCTGGCCAACTCTGGCCACTTCAATGTGGAGATCAACATCCCTGCGCTGGAGGAGATGGCCGTGCAGAAGCGGCGAGTGCGCCCCTTCCTCGATGAATACCACCTGCCCGATGGGCGCAAGCTTTACCTCATCGGCGAGGGGAGGCTGGTCAACCTGGCGGCGGCCGAGGGGCATCCCAGCGCGGTGATGGACATGAGCTTTGCCAACCAGGCCCTCTGTGCGCGGTACATGGCCCAGCACGCCGGCGAACTGGAACATCGGGTCTACCCCGTTCCGGAGGAGATTGACCGGCAGATCGCCCGCCTGAAGCTCGAGGCCATGGGCATCGCCATTGACGTGCTGACCCCCGAACAAGAGAAATACCTGGCCTCTTGGGAGGAGGGAACGTAGTCCTATCTCGAACGTTACGTCTTACACTTTACGTTTTACGCTTTAGTTTTACGAAAGGTAACTACCTGCCCTGTCACTGCGAGCGAAGCGAAGCAGTCTCCTGGAATCAAAACAGGAGTAGGGGCGCAAGGCATTGCGCCCTGGGCGCAAGGCATTGCGCCCTGGGCGCAAGGCCTTGCGTCCCTTCGCCCCTTCGGGGCTCGCAATGACGCCAGCCCACCGCTATATCTCACGTTGCAAGGCCGAAGGCAGGCAGTTACTACGAAAGGCGTTTTTCCGAGATGGACAGGTAGACGCGGTGGCATCCGTCTACTTGTCCACTTCTTTTTGCTGAGGTATAATAACGGCCATTACAGTACAGGCATCGGGGCGGTGGCGATGGTGCGCTGGGGGAGAGGTCTTCAAGGAGCATAGGGTGAGAGCTCTGATCACGGGCATCAACGGCTTCGTGGGCAGCCACCTGGCCGAGTATTTGCTGGCCCACACCGACTGGCAGGTGGCCGGCACCGTTTACGGCCCTCTGGACAACATCCTTCATCTGAGGGAACGGCTGGAGCTCTATCCGGTTGAGCTTTCGCGGCTGCCCGCAGCCGTCTCCGTTCTGGAGGAGGCACAGCCGGATGTCATCATGCACCTGGCAGCACAGGCGGTGCCTGCCCTTTCCCACCACGATCCCTGGCCCACGCTGGAAACGAACATCCGCCTGCAGCTCAACATCCTGCAAGCGGCTGTGCAACTGGGCCTGAATTGCCGCGTCCTGGTCGTCGGTTCGGGGGAGGAATACGGCCGGGTGCGGCCGGAGGAACTGCCCATCGCCGAGGATACCCCCCTGCGGCCGCTCAACGCCTACGCGGTCAGCAAAGTGGCCCAGGAGATGCTGGGGCTGCAGTATCACCTGGCCCATGGCCTGCCCGTGGTGATGGTGCGCCCGTTCAACCACATCGGCCCCCGCCAGGGGCTGGGGTTTGTCGCCCCCGATTTCGCCCGCCAGGTGGCCGAGGCGGAGGCGGGCTTGCGGGAGCCGGTGATGGAGGTGGGCAATCTGGATGTCAGCCGCGACTTCAGCGACGTACGGGACGTCGTGCGTGGCTATCACCTGGCGGTCACGCAAGGCGAGCCGGGCGAAGTGTACAACCTGGGCTCGGAGCAGGCCCGTTCGGTGCGTGAGCTGCTGGAGATGCTGGTGGCCGAAAGCCGCGTGAAGCTGGACGTGCGGCAGGATCCCGCCCGGCTGCGGCCGGCCGATGTGCCCGTGATGGTCAGCGACTGCCGCAAGTTCCGCCAGCGCACCGGCTGGCAGACGGCCATCCCCTTCGAACAGAGCGTGCGGGACGTGCTGGATTACTGGCGACAACGGGTCAGGCAGGGGTCAGGGGATAAGGGTTAGGGGTGAGGGTTTCAGTGTTGTTGATCATCCCTTAACCCTTGCCATCATTCAGTGAAACTCTGCGGAGGATTGGTTTCGTGACTGCAAGAAGAAAGGCATTGATCACCGGCATCACCGGGCAGGATGGCAGTTACCTGGCCGAGTTCCTGCTGGAAAAAGGGTATGAGGTGGTGGGCGTGGTACGCCGCACCAGCACCATCAACTTCGAGCGCATCCGTCACATCCAGGATAGAATCACGCTGGCCCAGGGCGACCTGCTGGATCAGGTCAGCCTGATCAACTTGCTGGAACAGTACAGGCCGGACGAGGTGTACAACCTGGCGGCACAGAGTTTCGTGCCCACCTCCTTCGAACAGCCGGTGCTCACCGGCGAGGTGACCGCCCTGGGCGTGACGCGCATGCTGGATGCCATCCGTATTGTGAATCCGAAAATAAAGTTCTACCAGGCGAGCTCATCGGAAATGTTCGGTAGGGTGCAGCAGGTGCCGCAGAACGAGAAGACCCCCTTCTACCCGCGGAGCCCCTATGGAGTGGCCAAGGTCTACGGCCACTGGATCACCGTCAACTACCGCGAGAGCTACAGCCTGTTTGCCGTGTCGGGCATCCTGTTCAACCACGGCTCACCCCGGCGCGGCCTGGAGTTCGTGGAGCGCAAGGTGTCCCACGGCGCGGCCAGGATCAAGCTCGGCCTGGCCGACGAGCTACGCCTGGGCAATCTGGACGCCCGGCGCGATTGGGGCTACGCCGCCGACTACGTACGCGCCATGTGGCTGATGCTGCAGCAGGGTGAGCCGGATGACTACGTCGTGGGCAGCGGCGAGACGCACTCCGTGCGCGAACTGTGCGAGGTGGCTTTTGGCTATCTGGGGCTGGACTGGGAGAAGCACGTGGTCGTGGACCCCCGCTTCTACCGCCCGGCGGAGGTGGACCTTCTGGTCAGCGATCCCAGCAAGGCGCGGCGAGTGCTGGGCTGGGAGCCCACCGTCAGCTTCGAGGAACTGGTGAAAATGATGGTGGACGCCGACCTGGAAGCCTTGCGGAAGGCTGACAACCACACGCCAAGGCTGGCCTGGTGAGGAAGATGGACACGCCATTGGCTGCGACGGAAGAGGCTCTGGTGCGGGAGAAAAAGCAAAAAGCCTTGGACGGTTTCCTGGAGCGGCTTCTGGCCGACCAGGCGAGGGAGAGCATCGCTCGCATCGTGCTCTTTGGCAGTCTCTCTGATGGAGAAGCGCGAGAAGAGGAGAGCGATGTGGATGTGCTCGTCTTCGGCACCGATCGGCTGAGGGAGTTGTCCGAATCGTGTGCTGCCGCCGCTTTCGAGACTGCCCTGGAGTGGGGGGAGAGCGTAGAGCCGCTGGTCTACTGCAGCGATGAACTCCGGTTCCCCCATTCTTACTTCCTGGCTTTAGCACTACGTCGGGGAAAGGAGCTTTATCGGATGGATGAAACGGCCCTCAGGCGGAAGGAGGCCGAGGCCGCGCTGGGGCTGGCCGAGGAGTATGTGAGGGCGGCCCGGCATGCGCTGGAGCATTCCTTTTATCGGCTGGCCGTGGATGCGGCTTACAACGCGGTTGAGCTGTGTGTCAAAGGGCTTCTCCTCCTGAAGCTCGACCAGATACCCAAGGCCCACGGGGGCGTCGTGCAGATGTTCGGGCAGTTGTATGTGGTGAGCGGCCTGGTGGATCCTCAGATCGGCAGGCAGATAAACGTGCACCTGGAGTTGCGAAACAAGGCCCGCTACGATTTCCACGCCCGTATCGCTTCTGAGGATGCCCAGGAGACCATAGAGTCGGCGGATGCCTTGATCGCCTTCTTGAGCCGGGAGCTATCCAGGGAGTAAGGGGGAATGAACAGGGAGATCGCGTTCGGCACCGACGGCTGGCGGGGCCGTATCGCCGAGGATTACACGTTCGACAATGTGCGCCGCTGCGCCCAAGGGTTCGCTGCCTATCTGCTGGACAGGGGGCCGACGGAGGGCGGCGTGGTGGTGGGCGGCGACAAACGGTTCGCCTCGGAACACTTCGCCGCCGCTGCAGCCGAGGTGCTGGCCGGCAATGGCATCCCCGTGCACTTCTGCGGCGGCGGTGTGCCCACGCCGGTGATCTCTTACAGCGTGGTGGAGCGCCGGGCCATCGGCGCCGTCAACATCACCGCCAGTCACAACCCTCCCCTGGACAACGGCTTCAAGGTGCGAAACGAGCATGGCGGCGCGATAGACCCGCAGGGGCTGCGGGAGATCGAGGCGCGCATCCCGCCCATCGAGCAGGTGAAGCGACTGCCGTTGGCGGAGGCGGAGGCCCAGGGTTTGTTGCGACGCTTCGACCCGGCGCCGGCTTATCTGGCCCAACTGGCGCGGCTCATTGACGTGCAGCCCATCAAGGACGCCGGCTTCACCGTGCTGGTGGACGCCATGTGGGGCAACGGCGCGGGCTGGCTGCCCCGCATTCTGGCCGGCGGGCGCACGCAGGTCATCGAAATCCATGCGGAGCGCCATCCCCTGTTCCCGGAGATGGAACGGCCCGAGCCCATCCCGCCCAACGTGGATGCCGGCCTGCGGAAGCTGCGGGAGCTGGGCGCGGATGTGGCCATCATTCTCGACGGCGACGGTGACCGCGTGGGCCTGGGCGACGAGCATGGCACGTTCATCAACCAGCTCCAGGTCTATGCCCTGCTGGCCCTGTACCTGCTGGAGGTGCGCGGCCAGCGCGGCCCTATCGTCAAGACCCTCTCCACCACCTCCATGCTGGAGAAGCTGGGGAAGATTTACGGCGTGCCCGTGTACCAGACCGGTGTGGGGTTCAAGTATGTGGCTCCGAAAATGCTGGAGGTGGATGCCCTGATCGGCGGCGAGGAGAGCGGCGGCTATGCCTTCCGCGGCCACGTGCCGGAGCGGGATGGCATCCTGGCCGCGCTGCTGTTGTTGGACCTGATGGTGCGGACGGGCAAGAGCCCTTCGCAGCTCATCGAGTATCTTTACAGCAAGGTGGGGCCGCACTACTACGACCGCGTGGATACCCGTTTTCCCAATGAGAAGCGGCCCATGGCCAAAGCGCGGCTGGACGCGGCCCGGCCGCAGCGCATCGCCGGGCTGAGGGTGACCGATGTGCTCACCGAGGATGGCTACAAGTTCATCATGGAAGATGGCGGCTGGCTGCTGGTGCGCTTTTCGGGCACTGAGCCCATCATCCGTGTGTACTGCGAGACGACGCGTAAGGAACTTGTGCCGGCGATCTTGCGGGAAGGGCTGGAGTTGGCAGGGTTGGCGTAGGGGTTTCAGGTTTGCGGGTTCCAGGTTCCAGGTATTTGAGCGATCTGCGAGCATGAGTAGCCTGACCGATTCGCATTGCCACCTTGACTTTTCTCAGTTCGACAGCGACCGTGACCAGGTCGTGCAGCGGGCGCGGGAGGCTGGCGTTCAGCTCATCGTCAACCCCGGCTATGACCTGGAGAGCAGCCGGCGGGCCGTGGCTCTGGCCGAGCGCTACCCTGAGGTCTACGCCGCCGTGGGCGTGCATCCGCACGAAGCCAAGGCGGTGACCGATGAGGTCTTGGCTGAACTGCGGCGGCTGGCTGCCCATCCCAAAGTCGTGGCCATCGGCGAGATGGGCCTGGACTTCTACCGCGACCTCTCGCCGCGGGACGCCCAGCGGCAAGCCTTCCGGCAGCAGTTGGCTCTGGCCGCCGAGCTGGAACTGCCGGTCATTGTGCATAGCCGTGAGGCGCACGATGACGTGATGGCCATTCTGACGGAGAGGTTCCAGGTTCAAAGCTCAAAATCCAAAGCTCAAAGTTCAAAGCTCAAAGGTGTTTTGCATGCTTTTTCGGGCGGTCGGGACATGGCGGAGAAGGCGTTTGAGCTGGGCTTCCTCGTGGGCATTGCCGGTCCGGTGACCTTTGAAAATGCTCACCGACTGCGGGCATTGGTGCGAGAGCTGCCCTTGGAGCGGTTGCTTGTGGAGACGGATGCGCCCTATCTGGCGCCGCATCCCTATCGGGGAAAGCGCAACGAGCCGGCGCGGGTGGCCCTGGTGGCTGCCACCGTGGCCGAGGTGCAGGGCGTGAGCGGGGCGACGGTGATTCGTCAGACCACGGCCAACGCCCGCCGCCTTTTCCGCCGGACGTGATGAATGAAGGAGTAACGGTGTTGCTGCCCTTCCTGGAACCTGTGCAAGAAGAACTGGCTCTGGTGGAAGCCAGGCTGAGGGCTGTTGCTGCCGGTGCTTATGCACCGCTGGCAGCGGCCCTGCAATCATTGCTGGATAGCGGAGGCAAGCGCTTGCGTCCTGCCCTGGCCATCCTTGCGGCCAGGTTCTACCCTCCTGCTAACCCCGAAGCGGTGATCGCCGCTGCGGCAGCCCTGGAGATGCTGCACACGGCGACCCTTGTGCACGACGACCTGATTGATGGTGCGCTGCTGCGGCGGGGCCATGCCACCCTCAATGCCTCCTGGGATCAGGGCAGCACGGTGCTGGCCGGAGACTACATTTTTGCCCGGGCCGCCGCCTTCGCCGCGGAGACCGGAAACCCGCGCGTCATCTCTCTGTTCGCCCAGACCCTGATGACCATCTGCGATGGCGAGTTGCGGCAGATTTTCGGCCATCTGGATTGGGAGCAGCCGCGGGAAGAGTACTACCGTCGCATCTTCAGCAAGACGGCCTCGCTGTTTGCCGCTTCCACCGAGTCGGGTGCCGTGCTCAGTGGCGCGCCGGAGATGGCCGTGCAGGCGCTGCGCGATTACGGCCGCTATCTGGGCATGGCTTTTCAGATGGTGGACGACATCCTCGATTTCACCGGCGACGAAGAAGTGATGGGCAAGCCGGTGGGCAGCGACCTCCGGCAAGGCATCCTGACGCTGCCTGTTTTCTACTTCCTGCAGGAACACCCGCATCAGCGGGAGGCGCTGCGCGCCCTGGTCGAAAAAGGGGATGGCGGTGATAGCCTGGCGCAGGCCGTGGAGATGATTCGTCTCTCTTCGGCCATTGAGGCGGCACGGGCGGAGGCACGGGGTTTCGTCGCCCGGGCCAGGGATGCCCTGCGCAGCCTGCCTGCTGTGCCGCCGCGGCAGACGTTGTACGAGCTGGCCGATTTCGTCGTCGAACGTCATTTGTGAGCCCACGTGAAGCATGGGACGGCGTTGGAAAGCACGGTGATTGACCTTTCGATCATCATCGTCAACTGGAACGTGCGGGAACTTCTGCGCCGCTGCCTGACTTCGATCGTCGAAGCCAGCATAGCGGGCACTGAACCTGGAACCCGGAACCTGGAACTTGAAACCATCGTCGTAGACAATGCCTCCAGCGACGGCAGCCTGGAGATGTTGCAGGCCGAGTTCCCTTGGGTGCGCCTGATCGCCAACGAGCGCAACGTGGGCTTCACGCGGGCCAACAACCAGGGGCTGGCCTTAAGCCGTGGGCGCTATGTCCTTTTCCTCAACCCCGACACGGAAATCGTGGGCGACGCTCTGCCCACCATGGTGCGCACCATGGAGGCCCGGCCGACGGTGGGCGCGCTGGGGCCGCAACTGCGCTATCCCGATGGCACGGTGCAGTCCTCTCGCCGTCGCTTTCCCACCCTGACCACTGCCTTTTTCGAGAGCACGTTGCTGGCGCAGTGGTGGCCGGAGAATCCGTGGGCGCGCCGTTATCGCCTGGCCGAGCGGCCCGATGACCTGGAGCAGGAGGTGGACTGGCTGGTGGGGGCTTGCCTGCTGGTGCGTCGGGAGGCGTTGGAGCAGGTGGGCGGCTTCGACGAGGGCTTTTTCATGTACTCGGAGGAGATGGACCTCTGCCGCCGCCTGCGCGCTGCCGGCTGGCGGGTGGTCTACCTGCCCTCGGCCCAGGTGATCCATCACGAAGGCAGGTCCAGCGAGCAGGTGGTGCCCGAGCGACACCTACACTTTCAAACCAGCAAGGTGCGCTACTTCCGCAAACACCATGGCCGGCTGCAGGCGGAGCTGCTGCGGCTTTTCCTGTTGCTCACCTACGTCTATCAGATGGTCGAAGAAGGGCTCAAATGGCTGCTGGGCCACAAGCGACCGCTGCGCGCGGCGCGAGTGCGGGTCTATTGGCAGGTGTTGCGCTCAAGGCTGCGAGATGAGAGTCTGCCTGGTCACGGGTGAGTTTCCTCCCATGCAAGGGGGCGTGGGGGATTACACCAACGAATTGAGCAAGGCGCTAGCTGCTCTGGGCATAGAAGTCCACGTCATCACGTCCAAATCGCAGCACGCAGCACGCAACACGCAACACGCGACACGTATCACGCATCACGCATCACATGTCGCACAACATGCGCCCATTCTGCATCGTGTTGTGGAGAAGTGGAATTGGGACTGCTGGCGTGCTATTGCCGGGATCGTGCAGCGGGAGCAGCCTGATGTGTTGCATATCCAGTACCAGGCTGCGGCGTACGCCATGCATCCGGCCATCAACTTCCTGCCCTGGCGCCTGCGGTGGAGCGGCGTTGATCGCCCGCGCACTGCCGTGACCCTTCACGACCTGCGGGTGCCCTACCTTTTTCCCAAGGCCGGGCCGCTGCGCTGGCAGGTGGTGCTGGCCCTGGCCCGCGGGGCAGACGCGGTGATAGCGACGAACGAAGGAGATCGGGAGGTTTTGCGAAGGGAACTTGGAGGGACCAGGGGAGGTTCCCAGGAACTCGGCGGGGAGCCGCCTGGTCACCGCCTGTTCTTGATCCCCATCGGCAGCAACATCAAGCCTGTGTTGCCTGCCGGCTATGACCGCGCCGCGCAGCGCGCCCGGTGGGGCGTGGGGCCTGACGGCATCCTGCTGTGTCATTTCGGCTTCATGAACGAGAGAAAGGGCATCGAGACCCTGTTGCACGCTTTGAAAGCGTTGACTGGCGAGGCATCACCGGCCGGCGACCTGCGCCTGCTGATGATCGGGGGCAAGGTCGGCTCCAGCGATCCCACGAACGTGGCCTACCTGCGGCGTGTGGAAGGCCTGATCGCCGGGCTGGGGCTGGCGGAGCGGGTGTTGTGGACGGGTTTCGTCTCGCCGGAGGAAGTGAGCGCCAGCTTTGCCGCCGCCGATGTCTGTGTGCTGCCCTATCGGGAGGGGGCCTCGTTCCAGCACGGGACGCTCATGGCGGCCCTGGCGCATGGCATGCCGATCGTGACCACTTACCCAAATCCAAAGTCCAAAATCCCAAGTCCAAAGGAGTTGAGGGACAGGGAGAACGTGGCTCTGGTGTCGCCGGACGATCCACAGGCGCTGGCGGCGGCGATACGGGAACTGGCCGGCTCGCCAGAACTGCGGCGCAGGCTGGGAGAGGGGGCCAGGGAGTTGTCCAGGCTCTTCGATTGGCAGTGTATCGCAGCTCAGCACCTGGAGGTTTACCGTGCCCTGGCGTGATTGGTTGCGCAAGGAGTGGGGCATTCTCGTGTTGGTGGCCATCTTCCTGCTGTTGGCCGGCACCTACAGCGTGGTCACCCCCATGTTCGAGGCCCCCGACGAGTTGCATCACTACTTCTACGTCAAGCACCTGGCGGACGGGAACCCTCTGCCGGTTCAGGATGCGGAGGAAGAAGCGCTCTGGGCCCAGGAGGGCAGCCAGCCGCCCCTCTACTACGCTTTGGGGGCGTTGGTCACCTCCTGGATTGACACCAGCGATGCCTTGAGCCTGTTGTGGCCCAATCAACATGCCAATCTGGGCAACCCTCTGCAACCGGGCAACAAGAACATCGTCGTGCACACGGAGCGAGAAGCCTGGCCCTATCGGGGCATGGTGTTGGCCGTGCACGTGGTGCGCTGGCTGTCGGTGCTCATGGGGGCCTGCACGGTCTACCTGACCTATCGCCTGGCCCGCGAGCTGCTCGCCGGTCGGCCGGGCCTGCCGCTGGCAGCGGCGGCAGCGGTGGCCTTCATCCCCCAGTTTGCTTTTATCAGCGGGGCAGTCACCAATGACAATCTGATCATCCTGCTCAGCACGCTGGCCTTGTGGCTGTTGTTCCGCATATTGCGTGGCCAGGCCACGATGCGTACATTTGTCGCCCTGGGCCTGACCCTGGGCTGTGCGGCGTTGACCAAGCTAAGCGGGGCCGGGTTGTGGCCCCTGGCCGCGCTCATTCTGGCTGTTCACGCCCTGCGCGAGCGCTCCTGGCGTGCCCTCTGGCGAGAGGGAGCCGTCGTCTTTGGATTGGCCGTGCTCATTGCCGGCTGGTGGTATGTGCGCAACTGGTGGCTGTATGGCGAGCCCACGGGTCTGAACCGCATGCTGGAGATCGTGGGGCGGCGCAACCCGCCGGTGGATGGCTGGCAGTTGATCGGCGAATTGGAGGGGTTGCGTATCTCCTTCTGGGCGCTCTTCGGGTGGTTCAACATCCCGCTGCCCGGCTGGATCTATCAGGTGTTGGACGGGGTGACCTTAGCGGCTTTCCTGGGGTTGGCCGTGGGCGTGCTACGGCAGCCGCGAGGGCGCTGGCCTTCCGAGGTGTGGTGGCTGCTATTGCCTTCGGCCTGGCTGACGTTGCTGTTGGCCGGGCTGGCCCGTTGGACTCATCTCACCCCGGCCACGCAGGGACGGCTCCTGTTTCCGGCCATCTCGGCCGTGGCCATCCTTCTGGTTCTGGGTTGGAGCCAGTGGATGCCCAGATCGTGGCGGCCGGCCTGGTGGGCCATGTTGCTGGTGCCGCTCTTTGTGCTCTCCTTGCTCTCGCCCTTTCTTTTCATTGCGCCTTCCTATGGGCACCCTCCGTTGCTGAGCCCTGAGCAGGTGCCCGCACAGGCTCGCCTCCCCGCGCCGCAGTATCACCGATTGCAGAGCAACTTGCTGCGCCTGGTCGGCGCGCAGGTTTCGCCGGATACAGTCCATCCCGGCGAGACCGTGGAAGTCGTTCTCTACTGGGAAGCTTTGCGGCCGATCCCGCTGGACCTGACTCTCTTCATCCACCTCCTGGGGCGGGGATTGAAGCAGGAAGGGGGATTGGATACCTACCCGGGTTGGGGCAATTACCCCACCCGCTTGTGGCGGCCGGGACAGGTGATCCAGGATCGCTATCTGGTGCTGGTGCTCCCGGATGCGGCAGCCCCGACGCGTCTTCTGGTAGACGTCGGCTTCTACTACGAGCCCACGCAAAGGAGTCTGGACACCGTTAACGAGCAGGGCCGCCCGATGTCCAGCATCATCGGGGAGGTGAGGCTGGTGCGGGCCGAGCCGCCGGAATACCTCAGCCAGTACGCCGTGGATTTCGAGCTGGGTGGGCAGGCAGCGCTGCGTGGCTACGATCTGTCGCAGCACAGCGTCTCTGCCGGAGAAACGGTCACCGTGACCCTCTACTGGCAGGGGCTGACGCCGATGACCGAGGACTATACCGCCTTTGTGCATCTGGTGGATGCCGAAGAGAACATCGTGGCCCAGCACGACAAGCAGCCGCTGGGAGGTGACTGGCCCACTTCGGCCTGGCAGCCGGGGGAGACGGTGCCCGACACCTACATCCTGGAGGTTCCCGAACAGACCGCAGCCGGCACATATCAACTCCGTGTGGGGTTTTATCTTCTGCGCAATGGCCGCCGCCTGCCGGTAGCTGGCCAGCCGGGCCGCATCGTCTCCGACAGTATCATCCTCGATGAGATCGCCGTGACCATGCCCGGACGCTGAGACATTCCCGGCGGGTCAACGCTCCCAGCAGGTCAGCGTTCATTGTGATTTGCTGATTTGTGATTCGTGGGTCTCCTGACCCGGTGAACCCTGCCGGCTCCTGACGGCTGGCCAGGTGTGGAGAGAACGCTTGTGCGCAAACAGCAGGCGCTATGGCTATTGGCCTTCATCTTGTGGGGCGCCTTTGCCCTCCGTCTTTATCGCCTCGATTTTCAGGACATCTGGTGGGATGAGGCCCGCAACATTGATGTGGCCAGCCGGCCACTGGCCCAGATCGCGACGGCGGGTGAGCTGGACATCCACCCGCCGCTCTACTTTTACCTGCTGCACGGCTGGATGCGGCTGGCCGGAGAGAGCCCCTTTGCCATCCGCTTCCTCTCCACAGCCTTTGGCCTGTTGACCTTGCCGCTGCTCTACCAATTGGGGCGCGCAGGGGGCGGGCGGCTGGCGGGGGCGTTGGCGGCGGCGGTCGGCGCCCTGGCTCCCTTTGCCCTCGGTGAGGCGCAGGAAGCGCGCATGTACACCATGGCCTTTGCCTGGCTGTGCCTGGCCGGGTGGAGCCTATGGCGGGCGATTGGCCCTCACCCCCAACAGGAGGAGGGAAGTAAGGATTGGGCTCCATGGGCTGGCTTTGCGCTCTTCTCCGCCTTGAGCCTGCTCACCCATTACTCAACGGCCTTCGTGGTCGTGGCCTTTGCCCTCTTCATCGCCTTGCGGTGGCTGGCGGCGCCCAAGACACAGCGACGCCCGTTGCTATTGCGCGCTATGGCCAGCGGAGCGGTCATCGTCTTGCTCTTTCTGCCCCAGGCGGCCATCGCCTGGCGGCAGATCCCCTCCTATCGCAATCCCAATCTCATGGTTCCGAGCTGGTGGGAATATCTCGCCCGTTGCTGGCATGCTTACAGCCTGGGGCCGCACATCGCACCGCAGAAAGCGCGCCCCTGGCTGTGGGGCATTGGGGCGCTGCTCGTGGCGGGCTTGGCATTGGTTCTGTGGCATTCGTGCCGAGTGGGCGAGGAGCAAGAGGCAGGAAGCAGGAGGCAAGAAGCAAGAGGCAAGATTGCATCTTGTATCCTGCCTCCTGTATCTTTTCTCCTCTCGTGGTTGCTTCTGCCCCTGGCCCTCTACTACTGGGTGCTGCTCGATCGGGCCACCTTCGATCCCCGCTACATCAGCTTTGTCGCCCCTGCCTACTGGACGCTGCTGGGGATGGCATTAGCCGCCTTTTGGCGACAGAATCGTCCGCTGGGGGCGGTGACAACCGGTTTCCTGCTGGCTGCGCTTGCCGTGGGCGTGCACAGCGACCTCACCGATGCGAGCTACTTCAGCGAAGACACTTCCGGCCTGGCTGCCTGGCTTGAGGAGACGGCGACGCCGGATGATCTCATCCTCGTAGACCAGCGCTACCCCTTTGGCTTCTACTACGAGCGCTGGAACAACCGGTCCGACGGCTTTCCGCCCGCCAAACCGGCCCACCTGGCCCCTGCTCAGTATCTCTTCGTGGACATCAACACGCTCGACCGGCGGCTGACGGCGCTGGCCGCCGGGAAGGAGCGGGTCTTCTGGGCCGAGTGGTACAAGTCGGACACCGACCCGCGCGGGGCAGTGGACTTCCTGCTGCGCAAGTTCGGGACGCTGTTGGGCGAGCGGGGCTTCCGGGGCTATCGGGTGCGCTGGTATCGCATCGCCCCCGATACGATCTTCGAGCTGGCCCCTCCCTTGCAGCCGCTGAGCCTGGCCTTCGATGGCCAGGTAGGGCTGGAAGGCTGGGTCTATGGCGGCCGCGGGCCGGGGATAACCAGCACGGCCGAGGAAACGCGGGCGCAGGCCGTCCCGGCTGGCCGACCCGCCTGGGCTGTGCTGCGCTGGCGACAGCTTCCTGACGCCGAGAGGCCGCTGAAGGTCAGCCTGCGGCTGGTAGGCGAGGATGGCCGGCTGGTCGGCCAGGATGACCGGCCATTGCTCAACGACCGCCACCTGACCCTGCCCCATTGGAGCGAGCAGGACCGGCCGCTGAATGTGTACCTGGTGGAGGTGAAGCCGGACACCCCTGCCGGCACCTATCTCTGGCAGATCGTGGTGTACGACCCGGAGACGCTGGCTCCGCTCCCCTGGCGGGACCGCGAAGGCCAGCCTCACGGCGAGCCGGCCACGCTGGGTTCCATACGGGTATTTGCTGGGAGCGATTGATCCTGTGCCCATGGAAAGCCGACGCCTCTCTCCGCTTTGGCCCTATCTGGTGCTGGCCCTGCTGACCCTCCTGGTGGGAGCCCATCTGCTGCGCAGCGGGCTTTGGGTCTCCGGCGACGGCCTGCACCATCTGTATCGCCTGGCCGCGCTGACGCGCTATCTCCGGCAGGGGGCCCTCTACCCGCGCTGGATCGGCGAGTTCGCCTTCGGCTACGGTGTGCCAGTCTTCAACTTCTATAGTCCGCTTTCCTACTACCTGGCCCAGCCCCTGGCTCCCCTGGGCCCGGTGTGGGCCCTCAAGCTGACGATGCTCCTGGGGCTGTTCGCCTCGGGGGCGCTGCTCTATCGCTTCGCCCTGCCCCATGTGGGGAGGGTCCCGGCCCTGGCCGCCGCGGCGGTCTACATCTGCGCCCCTTACCGCTGCGTGGACCTCTATCCCCGGGCCGCGCTGGCCGAGCACATGGCCTTCCTGTGGCCGCCGCTCATCTTGTGGGCCTGCGATGGGCTGTGGGAGGGCCGGCGTAGGGGGTGGCAGGCCTTGGGCTGGGCCGGCCTCGTGCTGACCCACAGCTTCACGGCGCTCATGTTCGCTCCCTTCTTCGCTCTCTACCTGGGCTGGTGGGCATGGCGCCGACGGCAGGCGCGGCCGCTGGCCTGGGCCGTCCTCAGCCTGGCCCTGGCATTGGGGCTGACGGCGTTCTTCTGGCTGCCGCTGGGGGCAGAGCAACGCTATGTCGGCCTGGGGATGCCCGATACGACCCGCGGCTACCGCAACCACCTGGTGGGGCTGGTGAACCTGGTGGGACCGATGCTCTACGATTACACAACGGGCGAGCGGCCCGGTGCCTACTTCGCCTTCGGCGCGGCGCCGACGGCCGTCCTTTTGGCCAGCATGGTGGCCCTGTTGCGCAGGCCGGGGAAGGAGCAGGAAGAGGGCCGGTTTCTGCCCGCGTTCGGGGTCATTACCTCCCTGGCCGCGCTCTTCATGGCCGGCCGCCTGTCCCAGCCCCTGTGGGATGTGCTGGCGCCCTTGCTCGGCCCGCTGCAGTTCCCCTGGCGTTTCCTGGGCATGGCAACATTGGGGCTGGCGCTGGGGAGCGCCGGATTAATACAGATGTTGGCTCATATCGGCTTCAGGGTGAAAGGGGCGTATCGCTTCGTAGGACAACTGCGAGCAGTTGTCCTACAGGCTTCAGTGGGGGGGATAGTGGTCGCTTTGCTCTTGGCCGGGAGCCTGGCCCGGCTGCCCTTCGTGCCCTTGCCGTTGACCGCTGCGGAGGTCACCCCCGAGCACCTGTGGGCCTTCGAGCGGGAGACCGGCCAGGCGGGGACGACGTGGGGCGGCGAGTTCCTGCCGGTGGGGGTCAAGGAACAGCGCTGGGCGCTGGGCCGCGCCCCAGAAGCGCCGCGCGATGGCCCGACCATCCCGGCTCCCACGGTGCGCCTCGCCAGCCGGGCAGGGGACGGTTTCACCCTGACAGTAGAGAACGACGTCCCCTGGCCCTTCCGCCTCCATGCCTTCTACTTTCCCGGCTGGCAGGTACGGGTGGATGGCCATCCTGTGCCCACCGCGGCCACGGGCGAGATGGGGCTGGTGACGGCGGAGGTTCCCGCCGGGCAGCACGTGGTGGAAGTCCGTTTCGAGCCCACCGGGGTACGCCTGGCCGGCCGCTGGGTCTCGGGCCTGAGCCTGGCCGCGCTGCCCCTGGCCGCCTCGTGGCCGCTGCGGGGCTGGCGACGACGAGCCATTGCCGGCGGGCTGGCCTGCCTGGCCTTGCTGGCCACGGCCTTCATCCCCGGCCTGGGGCCTCGTCCCGTCAGGCCGGCTCCGCTCCAGGCCCTGTTTGGGGATCAAGCGGAGTTGGTCGGTGCTGAGTTCCCTGCAAGGGCACGGCCGGGCGAACGGCTCTCCGTCCAGCTCTACTGGTTGGCCCTGCGGCAGGTGGGCCGCAACGACAAGGCGTTCGTGCACCTGACCGACGCCGAGGGCCGGGTCATCGCCCAGCACGACGGCGACCCGGGCGGGGGTTTCACCCCCACCTCCCGCTGGCAGCCCGGCGAGCTGGTGGAGGACCGGCACTATGTTGACGTGCCACCGGACCTGCCTGCGGGAAGGTATCGCCTGAAGGCGGGGCTCTATCAGTTCGAGCCCTTCCGCAATCTGCTGACGGAACCGCCGTCGGCCGACGGGCGGGTGGACATAGGGGAAGTGGTGATCCGATGATGCGGAGGCTGAAGGGGCTACACCTGTGGCTGCCTCTCGTGGCCTTTTTGACGGCCCTCGGGCTCTACGTGCGCACGCTGGTGCCGGACGTTTTCGTCGCCGATTTCGCCGAGTTCCAGTATCAGCCGGCGCGCCTGGGCCTGCCCCACCCCAACGGCTTCCCGTTGTACATGCTCCTGGGCTGGGCCTGGTCGCATCTGCCCTGGGGAAGCGTGGCCTGGCGCATGAACCTGCTATCGGCAGTCGGCGGCGCCCTGGCTGTGGCGCTTACAGCAGCCTTCGCCCAACGGCTGAGCGGGCGGATCAGCGTGGGCGCGCTGGCCGGCGGCCTGCTGGCCCTGAGCCCGACGTTCTGGTCCTTCAGCGTGGCAGCCGAGCGCTACACCCTCAATCTGAGCCTGCTTGTCGCCGCGCTGTGGGCGGCGTGGGAGGCCGGGGAACGAGAAGGCAGAGGGCGGGTGCCAGGCCCGCTTGGGCGGGTACTAGACCCGCCCCTACTGGGGTGGCTCTCCGCCGGCCCATTGTCCCTCGGCCTGGCCACCCATCCCAGCGATGCTTTGCTCATCCCCTTCTGGCTGGGCTATCTGGCCTGGCGGCTGCCGTCTTGCCGGCGCAGCGGGCGCTTCTGGGCCGGATTGGCAATGGCAGGCCTCGCGCCCCTGGCTCTCTACCTCTACGTGCCCTGGCGATGGGCGGCCTATAGCCGGTGGCCTCTGCTCCCGGGGATCGGACGCTCCAGCGCGATATACCGGGGGATGGTTCACGTCTGGTATGAGCCGCTCATGCGCTGGGATCTGCTGCGCCACTACCTTTTGGGGCTGAGCGGATATGCGGCCGGGCTGGTAACCGGCGGCTGGCGGGAGGCGTTGCAGAGCCTTTCCGTGGTCTGGCCTTACTGGCTGCGGGATGTCCCCTGGTGGCTTCTTGCCCTGGCCGTGGCGGGCGCGTTGCGCCTATGGCGACGCGCTAAGGCCCTGCTGTTCGCCTTGATGGGCTTCGCCGTCCTGTTGACACTGATGGTGGCCTACATCGGGCAGGGCAAAAACGACGCCTATCTGCTCCCTGCCTTCTGGTCGGCCTTCTTCCTGGCTGGCCAGGTCCCCGAACTGGCCATCGCTGCGTGGGAGGCTCTGGAGGAGGCAAGGGGCAAGAAGGAAAGAGGGCAACGAGTGACCAAGGCAACGAGGTACCGGGGCGGGGTACCCTCGTTGCTTCGTTGCCTTGGTGCCTCATTGCCTCATTACATCCTGCACCCCGCATCCTACGTGGCCGCCGACCGCTTCCTGCTGGTGCCCGTAGCCCTCTCCCTTCTGGCCCTGCTCTGGGTCCGCTATCCCCTGTGCGACTTCAGCCGGCGCACAGAGGTGCGGCAGTCGTGGGAGGTCGTGCTGGCCCATCCGCTGGAGGATGGCGCGGGGCTCTTGGGCCACTGGAGCGACCTGACGCCGCTCTGGTATCTGCAGCAGGTCGAGGGCCGGCGCACCGACCTCTGGGGCCTCTTCCCGCCCGACCCTGCCCAGGTGATCCAGCCCTGGCTGGAGAGCGGCCGGCCGCTCTATCTCGCCGCTCCCCTGCATGGCTGGGCGCCGGACCTGGCTGAGCGTTACGGCTTGGTGTCGTGGGGCAAGCTGGTGCGCATCCTGCTGCCAGGCCAGGAGGCCGCCTGCCCGCCCCTTGGCCGCTCTCTGGACGTGCCGGAAGGCTGGCCCCTGGCCATTACCGGCTGGGACATCGAGGAGCCCCTGGAGAGCGCCAGGCCGTCCACCTTGCAGTTCTGCTGGCAGGCCCGGGCCGGCCTGCCACGCCAGACTTTCCTCAGGCTGCGCCTTCGGCCGGCCGACGGCACGGGCGAGATCAGTTTCAACGAGCCGCTGATCTCGGAGTGGTACCCCGCCCGGACCATTCCCGCCGGGGCCTGGGGGCTGGCAGTCGTGCCAATTCGCCTGCCCCTGGGCATGCCGCCAGGGACCTACACCGCCGATTTGGTGGCCTATCGCCTGGGCGAAGACGGCTCGGCCGAGCCCTCCCTGCCGGGAGCTGGGGGCTGGCCAGGGGTGGAGCCGGTGGTCCTGGGCGATGTAACGGTTATGCCGGCTTATCACTTCACCCGTGCGGCCCTGGACGACGAGGTGGCACCGCTGGTCTCGCCCCGCGCCGGCCCCCTGGCCCTGCGCGCCTGGCGGGTCTCGCGGCTGGCCGTGCGCCCGGGCGACCCGCTGCGCCTGGAGCTGCTGTGGGAGGTGCGGGAGCCTTCTGCTGCTCCCCTGGCCCTGGCCGTGGGCTTCCGCCGTGCTGCCGGGGGCGCGTTGGCCGCATCGCCCGAGCCGATACCCCTCCCCCTGCCCGACGGCCCGCTCTCACCTGGCCTGCTCGTGCGCAGCGTCCATACCCTCTCGGCCCCGCGCGGGGTGGGGGACCGCGTCTACCTGCTGGAGGTGCGCCTGCGCTACGGTGACCGCTGGCTCGCCTGGTGGCCCACTGGCCGGCTGGTCGTCGGCCTGGCGCGCGTCCGGGACAGGCCGCACATCTACCAGGTCCCCGAGGGCCTCACCCCGGCCGGCATGTCCTTCGGCGGGGTCGCCCGGCTGGCCGGCTACGCCATCCGGCCGGCCGAGGTCGCGCCTTGCCCCGCGCTGACGGTTACGCTCTACTGGCAGGCGCTGGCCGAGACGGACATCTCGTACTCCGTATTTGTCCACCTCACCGACGGTGAGGGGCAGATCGTGGCCCAGCACGATGGGCCGCCGGCCGGGGGGACACTGCGCACAAGCCTCTGGGTGCCGGGGGAGGTCATCACCGACCCGCACTCCCTGTCCATCCCTGGCGACATGGCCCCAGGCGAGTATGTCCTTCGCCTTGGGCTGTACGACCCGCGGACCATGCAGCGGCTGCAGGTCACGGCAGCCGATGGCACGCCGCTGGGCGACGCGGTGCTTCTTCAAGCAGGACAACTCTTGAAGAGTTGCCCTACTCCACGGGAGGGGCCGTGATGAAGCCTTGGAAGCGTTGGGCGGTGGCCGCGCTGGCCGTGCTGCTTCCGGGCCTGGGCCTCTACGCCCTGACCTGGCCCTGGCCCGACACCCCCGATGGCCTGTTTCACCTGCACCGCGTGCGGGAATTGGCGGAAGCGCTGCGCTGGGGCGTCCTCTACCCGCGCTGGTTCCCCGACTTCGCCTTCGGCTACGGCTATCCGGTGCTCAACTTCTACGCGCCGGCCTTCTACTACCCGCCGGCGCTCCTCCATCTGGCCGGCCTGGACGTCATCACCGCCGTGCGGGTCGTCCTGGCTCTGGCCTATGGCCTGTCGGGCCTGGCCGCCTATGGGCTGCTGCGCCGCTGGGCCCGGCCATGGCCGGCAGCCCTGGGGGCATTGCTATACCTGGCCTACCCCTACCGTTTGTACGACCTCTTCGTGCGCGGGGCGCTGCCGGAGTTCGCCGCCTTCCTGTGGCTCCCCCTGGTGGCGCTGACGACCCTGCGCTGGATGGAGACAGGGGCGGCCGGCCTGTTGATCCTCGCCGGCCTGAGCTGGGCCGGGCTGATCCTGACCCACAACCTCTCGGCGCTGATGGCGCTAAGCATGGCTGTGGTCATCGCCCTTGCGGTAGCCCTGATATGCCTGGCTGTAGAGGGCAGAGAAAGGGGCAAGGGGCAAGAAGCAGGTTGCAAGATGCAGGATGCAAGATCCTTGCCTCTTGCCTTTTGCCTCTTGCCTCTTGCCTCTTGCATCGGCCTGGCCCTCAGTGCTCCCTACATTGTGCCTGCCTTGGCCGAGTCACCCTGGGTGGGCCTCGGCGCTGTCTCCGGCACAAGGGGCTACGCTGTCCACTTCTCTCCGGTGGCAGGCCTCTTCGCCTGGTCGCCAGCGTATCCCTACCCGGATGCCTCGCTGCCGACCGTACCGGCGCCCGGCTATGCTCTGGTGATCGTCGTGCTGGCCCTTGTCCTGGCCTTCCTGCCGCGGGCGCAGAGGCAGCGGGTCCCGCTGGCTGCGGGAGGGATGCTGGCCGTCGTAGCCCTGTGGCTGACCACGGAGCAGAGCGCCTGGGCCTGGGACATCCTCTCTCCCCTCCTGGGCCGGCTGCAGTTCCCCTGGCGCTGGCAGACGATGGTGGCCCTGGCCCTTGGCCTGGCCCTGGCCTCTTTGCTGGACCTCGCCGACCAGGCTCTGGCACACCTCAGGTTTCGCCCCTTGCGCCTGGCACTTCCCGCGGCCCTCAGCGCTTTCCTGCTGTTCTGCACCTTCGCCGGCCTCCATCCCCAGCCGGCGGCCTACCAGGCCGGCGACCTGACCCCCCAGCAGATGTGGGCGTTCGATGCCGAACATGGCCAGGTGGGAGCCACGTGGACGGGGGAGTTCCTGCCCCGTTGGGTGCAGGAGCAGCGCTGGGCCATCGGCCGGGAGCCTGAGGGGGCGGGGGAGCAGGGGAGCGGAGGAGCGGAGGAGCAGAGGGGCGGGGGAGGCCTTTTGGATCTGCGCCCTCCTGCCCAGGTGAGGGTGGTGGCCCAGGGGTATCTGCACGAGCGGCTGGCCTACGAGGCGGCGGAGCCGGCGACGTTGGTTTTTCACACCTTCTACTATCCGGCCTGGCGCGTGGAGGTGGATGGTCAGCCCGTGCCGGCCGGCCCGGCCGGGGAGTTGGGGCTGCTCTCGGCCCGCGTGCCCGCTGGCCGGCACGAGTTAGCCCGCCGTTGGGTAGCCACGCCGGCCGTGCTGGCCGGATGGGCGGTGTGGGGCGCCACCTGGCTCGGCCTTGGGGTGCTCATCGTACGCCGGCCGCGCCGCTGGAAACGACCGGCGGCCGCTCTCTGGCTCGTTGTCAGCCTGATAGCCGTGATCGGGGCCAGCGGGCTGCTGGCGGTGGAGCGCCAGACGAGGCCGATCGGGGTGAGTTATGGCTTCGTGCGCCTGGAGTCGGCGGCCGTGACCTCGGCCCGACCCGGCGAGACGGCTGTCGTGGCGCTGACCTGGCTGGTCGTTGCCGCGCCGGAGCCGGTCACTGCTTTCGTGCACGTGGTGGGGCCCGATGGCCGCGTTGTCGCCCAGCATGATGGCCCCCTGGGTGGGCCGTACACGCCTGCCGGCCGCTGGCTGCCCGGCGAACTCCTGCCCGACGAGCACCCCATCCCCCTGCCGCCGGACCTGGCCCCGGGCACCTACCTGCTCAAGGCTGGGCTCTATCGGCCCGGCAGCCCGGAGGCCCCCCTGTCCCCCTCCGGCTGGCAGGGCGCCGATGCACGGGTCGAGATCGGCTCGCTGGAGGTAAGGCCATGACCCCGGATCGCCGGCCATCGCCACCCCGATGGCTCGCGGCCCTGCTGCTGGCCCAGCTCCTGCTGGGCCTGACCTACAGCGTGCTCAATCCGCTGGGCGAGGCCCCCGACGAGGCTGACCACTATGCCTATATCGTCTACATCGGACGTGAAGGCCGGCTGCCCGAGGGGCCGACGGTCACCCAGAGCAAGCACCCGCCCCTCTATCACCTGGTCGCGGCGTGGGCGACCCGCTGGACAGGGCTGGATTTCGGCTTCCTGCGCTCCAACCCCGACGTGGGGGTAACCTCCGAGGCTCAGGCCCCCAACTTCTTTGTCCACACCAGGCTGGAGGACTGGCCGTGGCGGGGCGGCGCGCTGGCCATGCACCTGGCCCGGCTGCTCTCGCTCCTGGCCGGCCTGCTGCTGACCGCGGCGACCTATGGGCTGGGCCGGGCCGTCTGGCCCGCATGGCCAGGCAGGGCGCTGGCCGCGGCGGCCTTCGTCGCCTTCCTGCCGGAGGCGCTCTTCATCGGCGGCGCGGTGAACAACGACATCCCGGCAGCAGCATTGGCCACATTGGCGCTGTGGGCCACCCTCAGAGGCTGTCGGTTCCGCGATGCGGCCCTGGCCGGCCTTTTCATGGGCCTGGGCCTGCTGACCAAGGTGAGCACGGGGGCGCTCTGGCCAGCCATCGCGCTGGCCATGCTGGCTCAGGAGCGGCGGGAGCCGCGCCGCGGGCTGGGGCGGGCGACGCTGGCCATCGGCCTGGCCCTGCTGATCGCCACCCCCTGGCTGTGGCGCAACTGGCGGCTCTATGGCGACCCCCTGGGCACGCCCCTCGTGCTGGCCACAGTAGATCGGCGGCCTGCGCCGTTAGGCTGGAGCGACCTCCTGTGGCTTTTGCGTGGCTGGTTTTTCAGTTTCTGGGGCAAGTTCGGCGGTGCAGGCCACCTGGCACTGCCAGCCCCTCTCTACGCCCTGTGGGCTGGCCTGATCGGGCTGGCCGGGGTGGGCTGGGTGCTTGGAGAATGCCGGTCGCAGGTCGCAGGTCGCAGGCCGCAAGAGGCAGGAGGCAAGAGGCGAGCAGCGATGCGCATTGTGCATCCTGTACCCTGCATCTTGCTCGGCTCACCCTTGCTCGTGGCCCTGGCGGTCATCTCGTACAGCCGGATGGCCCTGGGCACCGACCAGGGCCGGCTGCTGTTCCCCGCCCTGGCGCCTATCGCCCTGCTCCTGGTCGGCGGGCTGGCCGGTCTTGCCGGGGGTCGGGACGGGCTGCTTTGGAAAGGGCTGGCGGGCCTGATGGCGTTGACGGCCGTGGTGGCGCTGGTGGCAGGGATCGTGGTGCCTTTCGCCCCGCCGACACCGCCCGATGGGGAGGAGTTGGCCCAGGCGCAGCCGGTGGGCCAGCTCTTCGGCGAGGGCCTGGAACTGGCAGCGATGCGCTGGACGGAGGGGGCCTCTGGCCGGCCGGCGGCTGAGTTGACCCTGTATTGGCGGGCCTGGCAGCCCATCGCTGCCGACCTGCGCTCGGCCCTGCGCGTGGTGGACAACTCGGGCAACCTCATCTGGGAGTGGAAGCGTTCGCCGGGCGCGGGCCGCCTCAGCACCGACCGCTGGCCGCCGGGGCGGGTGGTCGCCGATGTCTATCGGATCCCGCGCGCTGCCCTGGGCGAGAGAGCCCACGTCGAGGTGGGGGTGTACGAGTTTCCCGACGGCCCTTGGCTTCCCCTGGCCGGCCAGCCCGAGGCGGAGCCGTTCCTTTTGTTAGGGCCAGCGGCAGAGCCCTGATCGCTGCGCAAGCCCCGGTGAGGGCGCAAGATTGACGGGAGGGCGATTTGTGGTATAATCTCGATGCAGATACTACAACGATGGTTTTGTCATTCTGAGGAGCGCAGCGACGAAGAATCTCGTTCTGGAGTGGCAAAGTGTCGGC
>JARYMM010000049.1 GCA_029907105.1 Anaerolineae bacterium
GGAACCGCCCTTATCGTTTTCATATCCTAGACTGACAAACAGGCTACATCTAACTCGACAGATTATAGTCTAAACTCGAGGGTATAATAATGCTGCCAATTGGCTCCGCAGCAGCCTCGGCCAAATTGGCCTGGCCTCAAGCTCGTCCTGAACAGAACACACATCGTCTCTTTGGCCAACAGTCGAAAGGAGACTGACCAATGTCCAATGCGCTCACCTCCCCGGCCGAGACGTTTCTGGCTACTGTGTCTGCGTTGCGCGGGGGCGAACGGGTGATCACCTGCTACCAATGCGGCACCTGTTCCGGCTCCTGTCCCACCGCCCCGGCTATGGACTACACCCCCCGCACCCTCCTGCACATGATCCGGCTGGGCATGGACACACGGGTGCTCAAAAGCCGCGCCATCTGGCTGTGCACCTCCTGCTATCTTTGCACAGCGCGTTGCCCGCGGGAGATCAAGATCAGCGATGCCCTCATCGGCCTGCGCAGCCTGGCTATGGAGCGCGACCTGGAGGTGCCGGAGAAGCTGAAAGTGCTACGGGACACCGTGACCACCCACTACAACATCTCCGGTGACGCCAACGACACCCGCCTCATCTGGAGCCAGAACCTGGAAGAGAACGCCCTGGCCTTCCGGCAGAAGCGCCAGGCAGAGGTGCTCTTCTTCATCGGCTGCGTGGCCTCGTTTTATCCCATGGTCTACGGCATCCCCCAGGCCATGGTGCAGGTGCTGGGCCGCGCCGGTGTGGACTTCGCCACACTGGGCGGCGAGGAATGGTGCTGCGGCTATCCTCTGTACAGCGCCGGCATGGAGGGCCAGATGGTCGCGCTGATGGAGCATAATATCGCCCGGGCGCGGGAGATGGGCACCAAAACGCTGGTCACCACCTGCCCTTCCTGCTACTACACCTGGGAGCATATCTACCCCCGCCTGAGGACAGGGAAAATGGGCTTCGAGGTGCTGCACGCCAGCCAGTACCTGGCCCGGCTCATCGAGGGCGGCCGGCTGAAGCCAGGTTCCCTTGAACAGGTGGTCACCTATCACGATCCCTGTGACCTGGGGCGCAAAAGCGGTGTCTACGATGCGCCCCGTTATGTGATCGAGGCCATCCCCGGCGTCGAGTTTCGGGAGATGGAGGCCACCCGCCAGGACGCCATGTGCTGCGGCGGCGGTGGCGATGTGCAGATCGTGGACGAGGGCGTGACGGCGGCGGTGGCCGCCCGGCGGGTGCAGCAGGCCCAGAAGACGGGGGCGCGCGTCCTCCTGTCCGCCTGCCAGCAATGCAAGCGCACGCTGATGGCCGCCGCGCGCCAGGAGAAGGCCCGCCTGCGGGTGATGGACCTGGCCGAGCTGGTCTGGCAGGCGATGGGTGGTTGAGGAAATAAGGGCAACGAGGACAGAGCAATCAGGTCGGAAGTGCACTGATGGGGCCGGAATTCATCGCCGAGAGGATTGTGCATATCTATTGGCGCCTGGACTACGGGGCAGTTTATCAGGCCCTGACGCAGGATCTAACCGACTTCGATGAGTTCGCACGACAGGTGCTAACTTATCTGGCGCGTACCGGAGAAGCTGGCCAGGCTGGTTCCGGTGCATAGTCGTGGAAGAAGAGGAAACAGACGATGAAAATCGGCGTATACATCTGCTATTGCGGGTCTAACATCGCCGCCACGGTGGACGTGGAGAAGGTGGCCGAATACGCCCGGCGGCTGGAAGGCGTGGTGATCGCTCGCACCAACAAGTACACCTGCTCCGACCCCGGGCAGGAGGCCATTCGCCAGGACATCGTCGAGTTGGGACTGGACCGCGTGGTGGTCGGAGCCTGCTCGCCGCGCATGCACGAGCGCACCTTCCGCGCCACCCTGGAGAAGGCAGGACTCAACCCCTACTTCCTGGAGGTGGCCAACCTGCGCGAGCACTGCTCCTGGGTGCACAGCGACATCCCCACGGCCACCGAAAAGGCCAAAGACCTCATCCGCGCTGCCGTGCAACGGGTGTGGCAGCATCGGCCGCTTTATCCCCGCCAGGAACCGGTGACGCAGGCGGCTTTGGTGGTGGGCGGCGGCATCGCCGGCATTCAGGCCGCGCTGGACATCGCCAACGCCGGCTTCCCCGTCTATCTGGTGGAGCGGCAACCCTCCATTGGCGGGCACATGGCCCAGCTCGACAAGACTTTCCCCACGCTGGATTGCAGCGCCTGCATCCTCACCCCCAAGATGGTGGACGTCGCCGCCCACCCCAACATCCACCTGATGGACTACAGCGAGGTGGTGGACGTGAAAGGCTATGTGGGCAACTTCCGGGTCACGGTGCGCCGCAAGCCGCGTTACGTCAAAGTGATGAGTGCACCGGCTGCGGCTCCTGCGCCGAGGTCTGCCCACGGGAACTGCCCAGCGAATTCGACCTGGGGCTGGCCAACCGCAAGGTGATCTATCGGCCCTTCCCCCAGGCCGTGCCCAACGCCTTTGTCATTGACAAAGTGGGTATCGCCCCCTGCCAGGACGGCTGCCCTGCCGGCCAGCATGCTCAGGGCTACATTTCCCACATCCGCGAGGGCCACTTCGAGGAGGCCCTGCGCATCATCCGCGAGGACAACCCCTTCCCCAGCGTCTGCGGGCGCACCTGCCATCACCCCTGCGAGGGGCGCTGCAACCGCCGCCTGGTGGACGAACCCATCTCCATCATGCACCTGAAGCGCTTCGTCGTGGACTACGTTTACGCCCACGGCCTGCCACGCCCGCTGGAGCCGGCGCCGCGCACCCGCGCCGAGCGGGTGGCCGTTGTCGGCTCCGGCCCAGCCGGGCTGACGGCGGCGCAGGACCTGGTCAAAAAGGGCTACGGCGTGACCGTCTTCGAGGCCCTGCCTGTAGCTGGCGGCATGATGCGCACCGGCATTCCGGAGCACCGGCTGCCCAAAGGCATCCTGCAACGAGACATTGACGACATCCTGGCCCTGGGCGTGGAGTTGCGGCTGAACAACCCGGTGCGCGATCCGACCAGGCTGCTGAAGTCCAGGGGCGGGGAGTACGACGCCGTTTACCTGGCCACCGGCGTCAGCCGCCAGACGAGCCTGGGCATTCCCGGCGAGGACCTGGAGGGGGTGCTATCGGCCATTGCCTTCCTGCGCCAGGCCAACCTGGGGCGGCGGGTGAACATCGGCAAAAAGGTGGCCGTGGTGGGCGGAGGTATCACCGCCGTGGATGCGGCCACTACCGCCCTGCGCCTGGGCGCCGAGGAGGTCTCCCTGGTCTACCGCCGCTCGCGTGGCGAGATCCCCGCCTATCCTTGGGAGCTGGAAGAGGCCGAAGCGGAGGGGGTCAAGCTGGTGCTCAACACCGTGGCCACGCGCATCCTGGGGGAAAACGGCAAGGTGGTGGGCATGGAGTGCGCTCGCTCGCAGCAACTGAGCCGCATTGACGAAACAGGCAAACGGGTGGTGGTGCCGGAGACGGGCACCGAGTTCGTCATGGAGGTGGATACCGTCATCCGAGCCATCGGCCAGTTCTCCGATCTGACCTTCCTCGATCCGCCTTTCGACCGGCTGATCGGCGACGAAGAAACGCTGGCCACGGAGATAGAGGGCATTTTCGCCGGCCGGGGGGTCATTCCCGGCGCGGGCTTCGTCATCGAGGCTGTGGCCCTGGGGCACGAAGTGGCCACCTCCATTGACCGCTACCTGCGCGGCGAACCGCTGCGCCAGCCGCCGCCTCCCAAACGTCCCGTGGAGAAATGGGACAAAGAGGAAGCGGAAGCCAAGGTGCGCCTGGGGGTGATCAAGCGCGCCCCGCGCCAGGAGCCGGCGCGGCTGCCGCTGGAGCAGCGGGTGCGCACCTTCAAGGAGACCATCCTGCCTTTCACCGAAGAGCAAGCCATCGCCGAGGCCAACCGCTGCCTGGATTGCGGCATTTGCTCCGAGTGCCACCGCTGCGTGTGGGCCTGCGAGAAGGGAGCCATTGACCACAACATGCAGGAGCGGCTGGAGGAGATCGAGGTGGGAGCCATCATCCTGGCCACCGGCTTCGAGCTCTACGATGCCCGCAAGATGCCGCAGTACGGCTACGGGCGATTGGACAACGTCTACACGGCGCTGGAGGTGGAGCGGCTGACCAACGCCGCCGGGCCGACGGCCGGCGAGATCCTCTTGAAGGATGGACGGAGGCCACAGAGCGTGGCTATCCTGCACTGTATCGGCAGCCGCGACCGCCAGCACAATGCCTACTGCTCGCGGGTCTGCTGCATGTACTCCATGAAACTGGCCCATCTGATCCGGGAGAAGACGCACGCCCAGGTGTATGAGTTCTACTTCGACATCACCGCCTTTGGCAAGGGGTACACCGAATTCTACGACCGGGTGCAGGAAGAGGGGGTGATTTTCATGCGGCAAGGGGGCGCAGGTGGAAGGGCTGGAGGACGGACGGCTGTTGGTGCGCGCCGAGGACACGCTGTTGGGTGAGGTCGTGGAGATGCCCGTGGACATGGTGGTGCTGGCCACGGCCATGGTACCTGCCGCCGACACCGAGCAGGTGGCCCAGCTCTTCCACGTCACCCGCAGCGAGGACGGCTTCTTCCTGGAGGCCCATCCCAAGCTGCGGCCGGTGGAGACGGCCACCGATGGCATCTTCCTGGCCGGCACCTGCCAGGGGCCAAAGGACATCCCCGACACGGTGGCGCAGGTCAGCGGCGCGGCATCGCAGGCGCTGGGCCTCCTGCAGCGGGGCAGTGTGCTGATCGAGCCGATCACGGCCGAGGTGCTGCCGCTGCGCTGCGTGGCCTGCGGGCTCTGTGTGGAGGTGTGCCCCTTCGGGGCCATCGAGATGGTCGAGCGGCGCGGCCAGAAGTTGGCGGAGGTCAATCCGGCGCTGTGCAAGGGGTGCGGGCTGTGTGTGGCCGCCTGTCGCGGCAAGGCCATCACCCTGCACGGCTACAGCGACCAGCAGTTGCTGTTACAGCTTGGGGCGCTGCTGCGTCCGGCAGAGCTGGTGGCGATTGGATAAGGATGCCTGCTGTAGTGAGGGAAAAAGCTCATGGACTGGAGAAAGTACATTCATTCTGATCCGGAAGTGTTGCTGGGCAAACCGGTGGTCAAAGGCACGCGCCTCTCTGTTGAGTTTCTGCTGGGTCTGCTCGCTGCCGGGTGGACCGAGAAGCAAATTCTGGACAACTATCCGACTCTCACACCGCAAGGCCTGCGGGCAGTGTTTGCCTTTGCCACGGAATGTATGCGTGAAGAAGCACTATTCGTCCTTGCGCCTGTCGGAGCCGCCTGATGCGTTTCCTGGCGAATGAGGATGTTCCGTTAACAAACATCCGTCGTCTACGCGCTGCTGGCTATGATGTTGCCAGCATCATCGAAGACTCGCCGGGCGTGAAGGATGAAGCCGTCCTATCACAGGCTCATGCGGAACAGCGCATACGCACCTGACTTGCCCGGCTGTGTGGCCACTGGCAAGACAGTAGAGGAAGTCAAGCGTCACATGCATGAAGCCATCGAAATGCACATCCGAGGCCTCTTGGAAGATAGCTTGCCGGTGCCGGCATCAATGCCATGTCCGAGGTTATGGCCGTAGCCGTGCCCTGAGCCATTTTGAGCGCTGAAGCTAACATGCCGTGGCCAGCTCTACGATGCAGTACTTCCTGGAGGAGCAGGGCAGGATAGAACCATTCTTTTACCGAGCGGCGCGGAGCCCACTGGCCTCGCGGCTGGCGCAGGAAAAACCGTTAGAAGTTTTCCGTAGGTGGAACTACCTGTGTGGCGAACTGCGTTATTTGTAGAACGTGCGAGATGGCCGCTGTAGCCCAGGGCGTGACCTACGTGACTGTTGACCTGGACATCTGTTACGAGCGCAGTGTCCAGAACGGCGAGCGCATTGCCGCCGCCCTGGCTGTCTTTATATCTGATCTTAAGTGACAAAGGACGAGCCTATGAGCGACAACTTCGAACCCCGTATCGTCGGCTTTCTGTGCAACTGGTGCAGCTACGCCGGCGCCGATATGACCGGCACCAGCCGCATCCCTTACCCGCCCAACATCCGCATCATACGCGTGCCCTGCTCGGGCCGGGTGGATCCCCTCTTCGTGCTCAAAGCCTTCCAGGAGGGTGCCGACGGCGTGATGGTGCTGGGCTGCCATCCGGGCGATTGCCACTATAGCGAAGGCAACTACCATGCCCGCCGCCGCTACGCCCTCATGCACCGTTTCCTCGATTTCGTGGGCATCGAGGCCGACCGGCTCTGTATTGACTGGGTCTCCGCCGCCGAAGGGCACCGTTTCGCCCAGGTGGTGGCCCAATTCACCGCCCAGGTGCAGCCACTGGGGCCATGGAATGGCCTGCAAAGGAGGCGCCGATGAGCGAGAGCATCCAGACCGCCCTGCGCACCCGGGCCAGGGAACTGCTGGAACTGGGCGAGGTGAGCTGTGTCATCGGCTATGAGCGCAGCCCGCGGGGCCGCGTCCGCCCCGCCTTCATCTACGAGCCCGCCGATGCCGACCGCCTGGTGTGGGACAACACCTGCCACCACAACTTGATGGTCTACCTGCACGACCGCAAGACGCCGCCCCGACGCGGCGAGGAGGTGCCGCGAGTGGCCGTCGTGGCCAAACCGTGCGACGTGCGGGCGCTGAACGTCTTGCTGCACGAAGGCCAGATCGCCCGGGAGAAGGTCTTCGTCATCGGCGTGGCCTGCGCCGGGATGTGCGAGGAAGGCACGGAGGAACTGCAGGCCCGCTGCCGCCGCTGCCGGGAGCGGGTGCCCATCTTCTATGATGCGCTGGTGGGCGAACCGCCAAAGGTGACGGCGGTGGACGAAGATTGGGCCGACGTGGTCGAATTGGAGGGGATGAGCGCTGCCGAGCGGCTGGCCTTCTGGACGCGGGAGTTCGACCGCTGCATCCGCTGTTATGCCTGCCGCCAGGCCTGCCCTGGCTGCTACTGCTTCGAGTGCATGGCCGAACAGGTGGACCCGCTCTGGGTGGGCATCGCCATCGAGCTGCCGGAGAAGGCCTTCTTCCACGTTATGCGGGCTTACCACCTGGCCGGGCGTTGTGTGGAATGCAACGCCTGCGAGCTGGCCTGCCCCATGCACATCCCGCTGAGCCTGCTCAACCGCAAGATCGCCAAGGAGGTGGAGGCACTGTTCGGCTATCGCGCCGGTGGCGACCCTCAGACACCGCCGCCCCTGGCCACTTTCCGCAAGGACGAGGAGTTGCCGCTATGAAACTCACCAGCAGAGAGCAACTGGCTGCCTGGCTCGACGCTTTGATGGAACGGGCCACTGTCATCGCCCCCCGGCAGGTGGAATGTGGGGGCGGGTCTGGGACTCACCTCCTGCTGTACCAACCTGTCGCCTCCAGCGCTGAGGTGGTGTTCGATTTCCAGCGCACGGCCATGTCACCGAAGGGCTATTTCCTGCCCAGCACAGAAGTGCTCTTCGAGATCGAGAAGCGAAGCAACGAGGTGACGCTGGACGAGGCCCTGCCACAGGACGAGCAGGTGCTCTTCGCCATCCGCCCCTGCGACGCCCGCGGCCTGCGCGTGCTCGATGCGTTGCTCGTGGAGCACGAGCCTGCGGATGCCTACTACGCTCAGCGGCGGCGCAACACAACATTGGTGGGGCTGGCCTGTCCCCACCTGTGGCCCGAATGCTTCTGCACTGCCATTGGCGGCGCGCCCGACGACAGTGCCGACGTGGACATCATGCTCTACGAGGTAGATGGCGGGTATCTGGTCTCTGAAATCACCGAGAAGGGAACCGCACTGCTGGCGGGACTGAATGCCGAAGAGACGGATCAACCGGCGCCCGTTTCCGACAGGTCTGGCCCATCAGTGCCGGTCCTGGCGCCCGAGGCCTGGCCGGCGCTGTTCAACGAGCTGTACTGGGCCCGCCTGTCCGACCGCTGCCTGAGCTGCCATGCCTGCACCTACGTCTGCCCTACCTGCCGCTGCTTTGACGTGCGGGACTACACCAGGGCCGCCGGGCCGAACGGCATCCACATCGAGCGGTTGCGCAGTTGGGATAGCTGCATGGCTGCGGCCTACCGTCGCATCGCCGGCGGCCACAATCCCCGGCCGTCGAAAATGCACCGGCTGCGCAATCGTTACTACTGCAAGTTCAACTACTGCCCCCAGGACTTCGGCGCAGTGGCCTGCGTGGGTTGCGGGCGCTGCATCGCCGTCTGCCCCGTGGGCATAGACATCACCGAGATGTTGGGAGAGGTTGCCGCCCTGGCGGCCACGCTTGAGGAACGGGGAAAAGGAAAAGGATAAAAGTAGACAAGTAGACAAGGGATATGGGGTCGTTTCTTGTCCACGTGTGTACTTGTTTCCTTGTCTATTTCAGGCAGGGGAGAGCCCATGAACGAGAGAGACAACCCATTGCGCCCGTATCCAGGCCGGTTGGTCGGGATCAAAAACATCGCTCAGGACATCAAGCTGTTTCAGATTGAGCTGAAGGATGGGCAGCCATTCGACTACCGCCCCGGCCAGTTTGCTTTCCTCTCCGCCTTCGGCGTGGGGGAAGCGCCTTTTGGGCTGGCCTCCACCGCCGAGCGCAGCCCCGTGCTGGAATTCGCCATCAACCGCATCGGCACGGTGACCGATGCCCTGCACAGCCTGGAGCCGGGAGCCGTTGTCGGCGTGCGCGGGCCGCTGGGCAACTGGTTCCCCCTGGAGGAGATCAAGGGCAGGAACGTCGTCGTCCTCGGCGGCGGCATCGGCGGCGCGCCGCTGCGCCCGGTGATCCACAGCATCCTCGACCACCGCGACGACTACGGCAAGCTGACCATCCTCTGGGCCGCACGCACCCCTTCGCTCCTTATCTTCACCGACGAATACGAGCAGTGGGCGGCCGCGCCGGACACCGAGTTGCACGTGACCGTAGACGAGGGCGACGAGCGATGGAGCGGCCACGTGGGGCTGATCACGCAACTGCTGGAGCGCGTCGCCCCTTCGCCAGAAAACGCCGTGGCCATCATCTGCGGCCCGCCGATCATGATCAAGTTCACCCTCCTGACGCTGGAAAAGCTGAAGTTCCAGCCCCAGCAGATGCTCATGACCCTGGAAGCGAAGATGAAGTGTGGCATCGGCAAGTGCGGGCGCTGCAACATGGGAGAGAAGTTCGTCTGCGTGCATGGGCCGGTGTTCTGGTATACCGAGGTCGCCAGGTTCCTGGAGAGCTTCGTGTAGCGGGTATCAGGAATCACGTGTAGAGCAGAAGAGGCGGAAATGGTATCCGTGGAAGACCTTCGCTGCTGTGAGTTGTTCAGCGAGCTCACCGATGAGGAACTGGGCCTGCTTGTGCCTTTGTGCCGGGAGAGGGTATACGAGGCGGGGGAGACCATCTTCAGCGCCCAGGAAACCGCCGAGGAGCTGTACATCCTTCAGGAAGGGCGGGTGGCGTTGCAGATCCAACTGCGCTCTGCCGTGGAGCGCAGCGGGGACGTGACCATCGAAGAGGTGAAGCCAGGGCACATCTTCGGCTGGTCGTCTGTGGTCAAGCAGCAGAGGTTCACAGCCACGGCCCGCGCCCTGGAACGGACAAAAGTGTGTGCCATCCCGGCCGGCGAGCTCAACGCCTTGTTCAGTCAGCACACGCACATCGGTTTCGTGGTCATGAAGCAATTGGCCAACGTCATTTCTCCCCGGCTGCGCCACACGCGGGACGAGTTGGCCAAAAGGGCTTCGGCCAACGCTTGACGAAACGAAACCCCGGCCTCTGGGTGCAGCCGGGGTTTCCTGGCTTTCGCTTCTTTCGCCATCCTCGGGTTCAAGCCCCTCTGGGCAATTCGAAGACAAACTCGCTCCCCTTCCCCAACTCCGACCTCAGCCAGATGCGACCACCGGCATTCTCGATGATCCGCTTCACCAGGCTCAGGCCAATGCCGGTGCCGATGGCCGACATCTGACGGGCGTTCCTGGCCCGGAAGAAATCGCTGAAGATGTTGGGCTGATCCTCAGGGGCGATGCCGATGCCCGTGTCGCGCACGGAGCCGCGCACGAACCCTTCGTTGGCGCTCAGCGAAGCCACGATGATGCCGCCTGGCTCGGTGTACTTGATGGCATTGCTCAGCAGGTTGGTCCAGACCAGCTTGATGCGGTCGGGATTGACCCACACTGGCGGCACGTCAGGAGCGATATCCACCCCCAGGAACAGGTCCTTGCTTTCCGCCTCCACGCGCATCAGCCTGACCACGTCTTGCAAGATGTCGGCCAGTTGAGTCAGCTCCGTTTCCTCCTCCTTGAATTCCTCCTCCCGGGCCTTGGCCAGCATCAAGAGCTCGTTGATCAGGTTCAGCATCTCGGTCACCCGCTGTTTGGCCCGCAGCAGCATCTCCTGGGACTTCTCCGGCGGCGCATATCCCCCTGTGGCCAGGTCCAACACGCTGTAAATGGTGTTCAGCGGCGCCCGCTGCTCGTGGCTGACCAGCATCATGAAGCGGGTGCGCTCCTCGTCAATCCTGCGCAGCCGCGAAGTGACCGCTTCCAGCTCACGGCTGCGCGCCGCAGCCGCCTTGCTGCTCTTCACCACTTCGCTCTCCCTGGCCCGCAGTTGCCCGCTGATGGAGGAGGCCATGTAAACAGCCGCGAACAGGGCGACGACCACCGCCAGGATGTTGACCAACAGATAGGGCAACTGCTGTTGCAGGCCGAGGCCCGTCAGCCCGGGGAGCGGATAGTGCGGGATCAACCCGCTGTATTCGAGCAAAGCCAAAGCGGCGAAGAGGGACGAAGCAAAGCCGGCGACGGCGAAGCTCATCCCCCGCGGCAGCAAGATGCTGGCAATGATGACGTGCAGGACGAAGAACATGGCGCAGGGGTTTTCCACACCGCCGGAGAAGTGCAGCAGGGCGGCCAAAGCCAGCAGGTCCAGCACGATCTGCACGCTGGCGAAGGACAGCGTGCGCTGCCAGCGGTCAACCCTTGCCTCGTGCAAAACACGGGCGTAGAGGAGAAACAGGAGATTGTAGAAGGCGATGGCGGCAACGATAGCCACCATCGGGCCGATGGGGAGAACGCCCGGAAAGAGGACATAAGCTGCAAGGATGGCCGCCAGCGTTCCCGCGACAGCCAGCCAGCGCAGCCGCAGAAGCCAATCAATGCGCTCTATGAGTTCGGTATGGAAAGAGAGTTGCTCTTCCAACTCAATACCTAACAAGCCACGGCGTACTTGTTGGCAATCTCCAGCAATTTGGGGATGGAGACCGGCTTGTTGAGGAACATCTTGGTATGCAGGTAACGATCCTGGGGGAACTGAGCAGCATACGGCGAGTCGATGATGGACGACACGATGACCAGCGGAACGTCGCGCAGTTCAGGGTCTGCAGCCATCACCTCGCTCACGTAGACGCCTTCGGTGGGGACGACCATGATGATGTCCAGGAACACCAGGTCGGGCTTCTGCTCTCGCATCAGGGCCAGACCCTGCTCGCCATCGGCGGCAGTGAGCACCCGGAAGCCATCTGATTGCAGGGCAATCCTCACCACCTCTGAAAAATCGGGGTCATCGTCAATAACCAGCACTGTGCCTTTAGTGGTCATCTTTTCCTCCAAATGGGATGTGTGGAAAGTGCGGACGAACGGAGTGCAGCCATTATACCCCACACCAGGCACACATGTCAAGACGGGCCAGTCCTGAGGTCACGCCCCACCGGTCACGCCTCACAAAGAGCGAGTGTTCAATCGAAACGCATGAAACGCTGGACGGTCTCCACATATTCGGCCAGCGAGGGGCGATAAGGGTGGATGCGCTGCTTGATGGCGTAGCCCTTCCACAGCTTGTAGGCCAGCCGGAACAGCCCATTGCGCGGCCAGCGGATCAGCCAGCGCACCAGGGGCAGGAGCCATGGCCACTCCACGGCGATGGCAAACAGCTTGTTCAGATTCTCCACCTGGCGCTTCTCCTCTGGACTGGCGAAGCGCAGGATGGAACGATCCCAGGCCGAAGAACTGATGTCGTCGAAGCTGCCCTCCATCAGCCCTTGCCGCTGGGCGAAGTCCCCCAGCGCCGTGCGCGGGTAAGGCTGGTAGAGGAAGGCGTTGGCGTAGCCGGGCCGGCAGGCAACGTTCAGCTCCAGCGTGGCCAAATCCGTCGCCAGCGAGCCGGTGGGCAGGCCCAGCATGTTGGTGGTGATCAACTGGATGCCCTTTTCGCCGATGATCTGGCTGGCGGCGATGATCTGTTGGCGGGACATGTGCCGCTCCAACAGCTCGTTGCGCAGCCGGTCGTCGGCCGTCTCGATGCCCATGCCCACGCTCACACAGCCGGCCTCTCGGAGCTGGCGCATCAAGTCCCGCGTGACCAGGTTGGCGCGCACATTGCAGAAGAAGGGCAGGCCCACGGCTTGGGGATACCGGCGGCAGAACTCCTCCACCCAATCCGCCGGCACGATAAAGGTGTCGTCGAGGAAGACCACGAATTCGAGGGGATAATCGGCCTTGACCTGGCGCAGCTCCTCCAGCACGTTGTCCACGCTGCGCCGCCGCACCAGCCGCCCCTTGCCACGATACAACTCGTTGAAGCCCTGGTTGAAACAATAGGTACAATTGTAAGGACAGCCACGGCCGGTGATGAAGTGCTTGAGCCCGCTGCGACGGGTGAAGCGATCCTTGTCGTAGACCAGCTTGCGGTCCGGCAACGGCAGGGCATCCAGGTCGGCGATCAGCGGCCGCACGGGGTTGCGATAGATGCGGCCATCGGCCTTGATCCACCAGTTGGCAATGCCCGACACGGGCTCTCCCCGTTCCAGAGCGCTGATCAGTTCGAGCAGGGCCTCTTCGCCCTCGCCTCGGCAGACACCGTCCACTCCCTCTTCCTCGATCATCTCCGGGAAGAAGGTGGCGTGCGGGCCGCCAAAGGCGGAGAAGGCGTTCACATGCTCCCTGAGGCGGCGGTTCAGTTCCAGGTAGTAGCGGTGCGCGCCGGTGGTCACGCTGTAGGCCACGACATGCGGTGCGAAGCGCACGGCGAACTGCACCGGGTCTTCCATCGAGGCCACGGCCAGCGCCACCTCGTGCCCGGCGGCCTTGAGCGCGCTGGACAGGTGCAGGATGCCCTGGGGCTCATAGTCAATCTGCTTGAGGACGAAGAGGACCCTCACCCGCGGCTTCCTCCCGTTGTGCTTCTTGCTGAGCCGCTGTCTGGCGGGACGATGTTGTGCCCTGAGGCCGGCGCCTGACCCATTCCTCCCAATCCTCGATGTCCCGATCGAGGAGCCAGCGTCGCTTCAGCACCTGCCATCGCTCCCGGCCGGGCGGCAGCGGCTCGCGGTTGGCTTCCAATCGCTTGAGGCTGACGATGAAGAACGCCCCCGCGCCGACGACGATCACCGCCGGCGGCTGTTTCAGCAGCCAGGCCAGGAGAGGCAAGGCGGCCAGGCCGAAGAGGTTCACCGCCGGATGGCGCAGCATGTGCCCGATGCCGATGGCCGTGAGCTCCCAAAGAGCGCCCCAGGGGAAGACGACGGCCAGCAGGCCCAGACTGGTGGAGAGACCCCGCCCGCCGTGGAAGCGCAGGTAGAGCGGCCAATTGTGGCCGACCACGGCAGCCAGACCGGCGGCCGCGGCAGCCCATAACCCCAGCCCCAGGCGCCGCGGCAGCCAGGTGGCCAGCGCCGCCTTGCCGATGTCCAACAGGCCCACCACCACGATCAGCCAGCGAGCCACCTGCTCGTAGACGTTGGAACCGCCCACGCTGCGCGTGCCGACCTCGCGGATATCAATCCCTCCCACCCATCGTCCGGCCAGGTAGGCAAAAGGGACCGATCCTGCCAGGTAGCCGAAGATCACAGCCAAAACAAAGTTCATCGGTCTGCTTTCCTTACGAACGACCGCTGCCATCAGTACATCCGCACTTCGCTGCCATGTCACGCTGAGCGGGTCTGAGGGCCAGATTGCGGCCTCCCAGGCCGCCGGCGAAGCGTCTCGCGCCGGGAAAAGAGACGCTTCGGCCCAAACCATGTCCTGAGTGAAACGAAGGAGACGGGCCGCAGCATGGCAAGTGCGGTTGTAGCCTTAGCCGGTCAGTCCTCCGTCATCTGATGACCTCGATGCCTTCCCCCTCTATCACCTCGCCGACAACCCACAAGGGCTGGCCTTCGGCCCGGCAGAGGGCCTGCAGGCGGGCCAGGCTCTCCGGCGGCAGGGCGATGAGCAACCCGCCGCTGGTTTCGGGTGTGTAGAGAAGCATCTCCATCTCCTCGCCCACGCCAGGGCCAAGCTGCACAGAGGCCCTGTATGCCTCCTGATTGCGGCAGGCGCCGCCGGGGAAGAGCCACTGTTCGGCGTAGCGCCTGGCGCCGGGCAGGAAGGGCAGTTGGTCGAGGTGGAAGCGCAGCCGCACGCCGCTCTGCTCGGCCATCTCGTGGGCGTGGCCCAGCAGGGCGAAGCCGGTGATGTCGGTGGCCGCATGGAAGCCCGCCGCCCGCATCAGCCGCGCCGCCCGGCGATTGAGCTGCAACATGCTCTCCACGGCGGCCTGCACATGCTCCGGCTGGGCCTGATCGCCCTTGGCCGCCGTGGTGATGAGGCCCACGCCCAGCGGCTTGCTCAGCGCGAGCTGGTCGCCCGGCCGCGCACCGGCCTTGGTGGCCACCCGCGATGGATGCACAAAGCCCAGCACGGCCAGCCCGTACTTGGGCTCTTCGTCGTCGAGGGTGTGGCCGCCGGCGATGACGCCGCCCGCTTCGGCCACTTTCTCGGCGCCGCCGCGCAAAATCTCGGCGATGATGGCCGCCGGCATCTTCGGCGGAAAAGCGGCGATGTTCAAGGCCAGCACCACCTCGCCGCCCATGGCGTAAACGTCACTCATGGCGTTGGCAGCGGCGATGGCCCCGTACTGATAGGGGTCGTCCACGATGGGCGTGAAGAAGTCCAGGGTCAGCACCAGCGCCAGCTCCTCGCTGACGCGGTAGACGGCCGCGTCGTCCGGGCTTTCCAGACCCACCAGCAGGTCGGGGAAGTCGGCGGCTCTGAAAGTCTCTTGCAGGGGGCGCAGCACCTGCGCCAGGGCCTCAGGGGACCTCTTGGCCGCTCAACCGGCGGCGCTGGTCAGCGCCGTCAGCCGCCACTCGCTTTCTCGCTCACTCATCGTTTGCTCCGGTCAAGGTCAAGCTCCCACCGGATGGCCACATCCGGCGGCTTGAACAATGCGCCGCTGTCGCCGGCCCAATCCTCACAGGCTGACCACCTTGCCGGCTCGCAGCATGGTCTCGGCGATGGTGTACATGTTGGACACCTCGCCAACGGCCACTTTCTCCTTCAGTTCAAAGAAGCCCAGACAGGTGCCACAGGCCAGGATTTCCACGCCGCTTTCGGCCAGCGCCTGCACGTCTTCCAGCACGGGCGAGCCTTCCACGACCAGCTTCACCCCCTCGTTGAAAAAGATGATGACATCAGGCTGCGGCTCTACCTCGCCCAGGGTGTGGAAGAAAGCGCGGATGAGGATGGCTCCCAGTTCCTCCGGCCCACGGCCCATACGGTCGCCAGGCACGACCAGCACCAGCGGGCCGGCGGCTGGCTCGGCCGGCGCCACGGCGGGCTGCGGCGCGGCCATGACCTTCACCTCCTCCTTGCTCAGATGCAGGTAGAAGTCGTCGCCCCGCTCTTCCACCTCCACCCGGTAGCCCGCCTTGGCCGCCATGCGCGAGACGTTGTGGCGGGCCGTCTCATTGTCCACGATGGTCACGATGCTCGCCCCGTCCGGCTCGGCCATCGCCCGCCGGGTCAGGATAACCGGCTGCGGGCAGGCCAGCCCGCGGGCGTCCACGATCCTGGTCATGCTTTCTCTCCACGTCACATCTCAAAGATCACAGATGGCGGCGATCTCCACCCCGGCTGCTTTCAGTATCTGACGCGCCGCCTCCTGGTCGGCATGGGCGATGCGCAGGCAAACCCCGCAATCGGAACTGAGGTGGCGGGGAACGGGGATCAGCTTATTGCCGATCCCGGCCTGGGCTAATACTTTCTCCGCCCGCAAGGCGTGGCTGGTGGAATGAAAGAGTATCACGCCGAACTTTGACTTATTTTCGTTTTTGTGTAAAATCATATATCTATATCTATCAGGTCGCCGCCATGTCCCTCACCGCCTGCAGCGCCGTCTCAACCTCCTCGATGGCGTTGAAATAGCCCAGCCCGAAGCGCACGGTGCCGATGGGGAAAGTGCCCAGGGTGCGGTGCGCCGCCGGGGCGCAGTGCAATCCCACCCGGCACATGATACCATACTCTTCATCCAGCCGCAAGCCCGCCTCGGAGGGCTCCAGGCCGGCGATGTTGAAGGAGACCGTGGCTGTCTGCCGCCCGGCATCCAGAGGGCCGTAGACGGTCACGCCGGGTATGCTTTGCAGCCCGTCCAGCAACCGCTGCGTCAGCGCCACCTCGTGCCTGCGGATGGCTTCCACGCCCTGGTCGAGCACCCAGCGCACGCCTGCCGACAGCCCGGCCAGGCCCACGGCGTTGGGCGTGCCGCTTTCGTACCTGTCGGGCAGGAAGTCAGGTTGCTCCTCGTGCTCCGAGCGGCTGCCGGTGCCGCCGCGCGTGAGCGGCTCCAGGCGGGCCGGGTCCACCCGCTCGCCGATGACCAGGCCGCCGGTGCCCATCGGCCCGTAGAGCGACTTGTGGCCGGTAAAGGCCAGCAGGTCAATCTTATCCGCCTGCATGTCAACGGGCACCGCCCCCGCTGTCTGCGCCGTGTCCACCAGGAACAGCAGGCCATGCCGTCGGGCAATGGCACCTGCCTCTCGCACCGGCAGCAGCGTGCCTGCCACGTTGGAGGCATGGTTGAGGACGATCAGCGCCGTGTTGGGCCGCAATGCCCTCTCCACATCGGCGGGATCGAGGAAGCCCTGCGGCGAGCAGCGCACCACCGTCACCTCGACGCCCTGCCGTTCCAGCGCCCGCAGGGGACGCATCACCGAGTTATGCTCCATGCTGCTGGTGATGACGTGATCGTCGGGGCGCAGGAGGCCGCGCAGGGCCAGGTTGAGGGCTTCCGTGGCGTTGGCGGCGAAGACGATGCGCAGGGGATCGGGCGCGCCGAAGAGTTCGGCCAGCGTTTCCCGCGCCTGGTAGACGATGCGCCCGGCGGCGATAGAAAGCCGATGTGCCGAGCGGCCAGGGCTGGCTCCGACCTCGTTCAGGAAGTGGAGCATGGCCTGGACGACCACTGGCGGCTTGGGCCAGGAGGTGGCGGCGTTGTCGAAGTAGATTATCCCTTCTCTCCTCTGGCAAGAGACGAGGCACCGAGGCAATGAGGCAGCGAGGCGATGAGGCACCGAGGCACCGAGGCAACGAGGACGGTTCCCCGTTGCCTCGTCCCTCATACACTCGTTGCCTTACTTCGTGATGGTTAACTTGAACTCGTCGCCCACTTCCTCGATGCGCACTTTGAGGCCCGCTTTTTCGGCCATGCGGCGCACGTTCTCGCGCGAGGTGGCGGTCTCCACCAGCACTTCGATGGGGAACTGGCCCGCCTGGATAGCCTGCCGGGCCATGATCACCGGCTGGGGGCAGGAAAAGCCGCGAGCGTCAACGATAGTAGCCATAGTCATACTCCTTTGCCAGATGGTCTCAAGGGGCTGAGGGGCCTGACGGGACCCCCTTGGCCCCCACAGTTCCCTCAGGCCCCTTCTTTCCCCGTTTCCTTTAAGCCTTTTCTCGAGCGGCGAAGCCGATGACGATGCACACGGCCAGCCCCACGATGACCGCCGCCGGGCCAAAGGCCCCCGGGCCTGCGGGTGAGCTGGCCAGGGCGAAGTTGTGGGCGAAGGCGGCGCCGCTGATCATGCCCAGCACGAATACGCCGGCATCCCCATCGCCCTCGCCGGCGAGGAAAAGCTGCCGGCCGGGGCAGCCGCCGGCCAGAGCGAAGGCCAGCCCGGCCAGCACCATGCCCCCGAAGTTCCAGAGGTGGTTGGTATGTGCCACCGGCTGGCCGGCGAAGCCGGGATGGAACTGCCCCAGCAGGAGATTGGTGAGGAAAGCGAAGACGACGATGGCGGCGACGCCGCCGAAGAGGTGCGTGTCGCCCATCAGGATCACGTCGCGGATGGCCCCCATGGTGCAGAGGCGGGTGCGCTGGGCCAGAAAACCGATGGCCAGGCCCACAGCGAGCGACACGAGCAGCGGGGCATACATGGACCCCGGCCCCGACTCGCTGAAGAAGATGGGGCCGCCCTCGCTGAACCGCAGCCGGAAGATGCGGAAAAGCAGCAGCACGATGGCGAAGGCAGGCATGATCCAGCCGGTCACGGCCGATGCCTTGTGCGAGCGGCCCAGGTTGTAGCCTTGTTTGAGGAACCACACGCCGATAGCAATGCCTGCGGCCAGCCCCAGGAGGGCCGGGATGGCGTTCCAGTCGCCGCCGGCCAGCCGCAGCAGTGCCCGCCAGGGGCAGCCCAGAAAAACTAAAGCCCCGATCATGGCGAAGACCCCCAGGAAGAAGCGCACGATGGGGGCGGAGCCGGATCGGGGCCGGAACTCGCCGAAGATCAGGGCGGCGATCAGGGATCCCAGGATGAATCCCGGAATCTCCGGGCGCAGGTACTGGACGACAGCGGCGCGGTGCAACCCCAGCGCGCCGGCGATGTCCCGCTCGAAGCAGGCCACGCAGATGCCCATGTTGCCGGGGTTGCCCAGCTTTTGCAGGATGGGGGCCAGGATGCCGACGACAGCGCCAGCCGTGATGATCCCCCATCGGGAGGCGAAGAAACGGCTGAGCTTAGCCATACGATGGTTCTCCTTTCAGCAGGGTTGGATTCTGAAACGCGACCAGACATAAGCCATGCGGTGCACCGGCGGGCCGTCGGTGGCCGCGGCTCGTGCGTGCGCAGGTTGTGTTGGTGCGAGGCGGAGAGGCACGCTCCCCCCGCGCCGCGGGATCACGTTCTCCTGTGCCGAACCATCGCTTCACCTCCCTTCTGGTGGATAGTGACGGCCGCCGTAGCACAGGGCGGCCGACAGACCCTGTCACCCGGGCTGCCGTTTTCCATGATACCGGAGGGGGCGGGGAACATCCATGACGCCTGTCATACACTCTGTTGCCCATATTTGATAAGCCGGGGAATCGGTGGTATGATGAGTATGCGGGATTACCCTTGCAATGTCCCTCTGGAGGCAGGATCATGGCAGGCACGGGTGCTCAGACGGTCGTGGAGATGTTGCAGGCCTATGGCGTCCGGCACGTCTTCGGTGTGCCGGGCGATACCTCTATGCCCCTGTACGAAGCCCTGTATCATGCCCGGGCGACAATCCAGCACATCATGGCCCGAGACGAACGGGCCGCCGCCTTCATGGCCGATGTCTACGCCCGGCTCAGCGGCCGGCCGGGCGTGTGTGAGGCCCCCAGCGGGGCCGGGGCCTCCTATCTGCTGCCCGGCCTGGCAGAGGCCAATGCATCTTCCATTCCTCTGATCGCCTTGACCTCCGACATCCCCCTCAGCGGCGAGGGACGCCACGTGCTGACCGAGCTGGATCAGGCTGCCCTCTTCCGTGCCGTGACCAGGTGGTGTGCCGTCGTCAAGCGGGCGGATAAGATTCCGGAGACCATGCGTAAGGCTTTTCGCATGGCCACCACCGGCCGCGGCGGAGCGGTGCAAATCACCCTGCCCCATGATGTGCTGCTGGAGGATGTCGGGCCGGCAGCCGTCTATGCCGAACCGGCTTGCCAGGCCTATCCGGCGTACCGCACGCGGCCCGAACCGACGGCAGCGGCCGAGGCGGCGCGGTTGCTGTTGAAGGCTCAGCGGCCGGTGATCGTGGCCGGAGGGGGCGTTGTCATCTCTCGCGCCTGGGATGAACTCACCGCCCTGGCCGAGCTGCTCACCGCCCCGGTGGGCACGTCTATCAATGGCCTGGGCAGCATCGCCGCCACGCACCCCCTCAGCCTGGGGGTGGTGGGCGGCAATGGCGCCCGCCCTTATGCCAACCGGGTGGTGGCCGAGGCCGATCTGGTGCTCTTCGTGGGTTGTAAGGCCGACTCCGTGACCACCAACAACTGGACCCTGCCCCCGGCCGATGGCAGTGTGACCGTCATCCAGGTGGACGTGGACCCGGCCGAAATCGGCAATGCCTATCCCACCGCCGTGGGCCTGGTCGGTGACGCCAGGCTGGCCCTTATTGACCTGCTGGAGGCGCTGCGCGCGCAGGCAGGCGATGTCTTGCGCCCCAAGCGGGAGCGGCTGGCGGAGATCGAGGGGATGGCCGCGGCGTGGTGGGCGGCTCAGGCGGGGAAGATGCATTCGGCGGCGCAGCCCATCAAGCCGCAGCGGGTGATGCAGGCCCTGCGGCAGGTGTTGCCGCCGCAGACGGTGATCGTGGCCGACGCCGGCACGCCCACCCCCTTCACTGCGGCGTTCTATCCCACACCCGCCGGGCGGCAGGTGATCATCCCTCGCGCCTTGGGCGGCCTGGGCTATGCCCTACCGGGCGTGGTGGGGGCCAAACTGGCCCGGCCGGAGGCCCCCGTCGTCGGGCTGATGGGCGACGGCAGCTTCGGCATGTCGGCCGGGGAGATGGAGACCATTGCCCGGCTGGGCTTGCCGGTGACGTTGCTTCAGTTCAACAACGGCACCTTTGGCTGGATCAAGGCCCTGCAGCATCTGTTCTACGAAGGCCATTACTTCTCCGTGGATTTCCGGGCCGAGACCGATCACGCGGCCATCGCCCAGGGCTTTGGGCTGCGCGGGGTGCGCGTGGATGACCCTGCTGCGCTGGAGCCGGTGCTGCGTGAGGCGTTGCGGAGCGAGCAGGCCACCTTCATTGACGTGATCACCGAGCCCGAGGTGACCGAACTCCCGCCGGTGGATAAGTGGCTGCGGGCGGCGGGAATGGAAGTGTAAGCATCGGCCCAGGCGATTCTTGGGCTTTGTGATGGCCTGTGATATAATGAGGGCACATCGGGTCAACGAGGCGAGATGAGTTCCTATTCCCCCAAGCACAGGCGAGCGGCAGGAGAACAGCCGGTGGCGGGCACTGCCGTCACGCTGCGCTACCACGAGCAGACCAAACATTCCTACACCAGTGTGCGGCGGGAGGCGTACACGCTCGATTGGGCCAACCAGCCTTCGCCGTACAAGCAGTATCTGGAGGCAGAGCGGCTGTCGCTGCCGCAGGAAGTCTCCGGCGATTTGCCACCCACGCTGGAACTGCTGCGTCGCCTGGCCGAGCCGGGCAGCTCGGCGCCTTGCCGTCCGGCCGGCCTGGGTGAACTGTCCACTCTCTGCCAGCTCGGCTACGGCATCACCGCTCAGAAGGTCTACCCCGGCCTGGTCTACGACCTGCGGGCTGCCCCTTCGGCGGGGGCACTCTTCCCTTGCGAGCTGTATGTTGCTCTGCGCGGCGTGGAAGGGGTGGCCGATGGGGTCTACCACTATGCGCCGGCCGATCACAGCCTGGGTTGCCTGCGGCGGGGGGACTTCTTGCCCGTCCTGCAAGCGGCAGCCGGCGGTCACCCCGCGCTGGCCGGGGCCAATCTCATCTTTGTCATCTCCGCCATCTGGTGGCGCAGCAGTTGGAAGTATCGCCAGCGGGCCTACCGTTACTGTCTGCATGATACCGGCCACCTGGCGGGCAACCTGCTGCTGGCAGGCAAGGCGCTTGGCTATCGGCCGGCGCTGGTCTACGACTTCGTGGACGGGGAGGTGAACCGCCTGCTGGGGCTGGAGGTGCAGCGAGAGGCGGCGCTGGCGCTGGTGGCCTGCTGTTCGGGTGAGCCCGCTGCGCCGTCCCCTGCGCCGCCACCGTTGCCGGCCATTGCCCCGGCCTGTCGGCCCCTGTCGCCTCAGGAGGTCACCTATCCGCTGATCCTGGACACGCACGCCGCCACCTGTCTGAGCGATGTCCAGGCGCTGGCCGCCGCGCGTCGCGGCGTGCTCGTACAGACGGTGCTCGCCGGCGGCGAAGCGCAACCCTCGTTTCTCTTGCCCGATCCGACTGCGGCCGCTTCGGCGCAGCCGTTGCCGGAAACCATCGCCCGCCGCCGCTCCAGCCGCAGCTTCGTCTGTCAGTCCGTCTCGCCTGTCGCCTTGAGCGCCTTGTTGGCCGCCACTGCCGCCGGCTATCCCGGCGACCTGGCCGCGCCGCCCCCGCTGGAGGTGGCCGTGATCGTCAATGCCGTCGAAGGGATAGCGCCGGGCGCTTACCGCTATGACGCCGCCCACCACCGTCTCCTCCAGGTCCGGGAAGGCGACCTGCGGAGCTGGGCAGCCTATCTCTCGCTGGAGCAGCAGTTGTGCGGCAACGCTGCGGCTGTCATCTTCCTCCTGGCTGATCTGGAGAAACTGGCCGCGCGTGGCGGCGAGCGCGCCTATCGCCGCACGCTTATTGAGGCAGGCCTGCGCGGGGAGTTCATCTACCTGGTCAGCCGCGCCCTGGGCTTGGGTTGCAGCGGCATCGGCGCTTTTTACGACGATCAGGTGGTGGAGTTCTTCGAAGCAGCGCCAGGCACCGCCGTAATCTACGAGCTGGCTGTAGGCATGGAATCACCCGACGGGCGGATAGTAGAGTGCAACTCCTGAGATAGAAAACGTCTTGCATCCTGCATCTTGCATCTTGTCAGTGAGGAGGATCATGGCCCGTTTACATGAATATCAGGGCAAAGCGCTGCTGCGGGAGCACCAGATTCCTGTGCCTCGCGGCGGCATGGCGACGACCCCCGAGGAAGCGGCGCGCATCGCTGCCGAGATCGGGGGTGAAGTGATGGTCAAGGCCCAGGCCTGGATCACCGGCCGGGCCAGCCTGGGCGGCATCCGGCGGGCGGCCACACCTGAGGAGGCCGCCGCCGCCGCCCAGGCCATGTTGGGCATGGCCGTCAAAGGCTTTACCGTGGAGCAGGTGCTGGTGGAGGAGCGGCTCGCCGTGGCGCGGGAGTTCTACGCCGGCATCATCGTGGATGATCGAGAGCAGGCCCCGCTGGTGTTGTTCGCCAGCGTCGGTGGCACGGGCATCGAGGAGATCGCCGCCCAACATCCGGACAAGGTGGCCCAGCAGCACGTGGACATCGAGACGGGGCTGCTGGACTTCCAGGCGCGCAACCTGGTGCGGCAGGCGGGCATCCACGGCCAATTGCAAAGCGACCTGGCCGGCCTGCTGACCGGGCTCTACGACGTGGCCCGCACCTACGAGGCGCGAGCGGCGGAGATCAACCCCCTGGTGCTGACGAGCGATGGCAAGCTGTACGCCGCCGATTGCCGGTTGACCATTGACGATTACGCCGTCTTCCGCCATCCGGAGCTGGGCATTGAGATCGCCCGCGAGTTCGATCGCCCGCCGACGGCGCTGGAGAAAATCGCCTGGCAGGTGGAGGCGAAGGACTACCGCGGCACGTTCTACTTCATCCAGATGGCCCAGGGCTTTCGCAAAGGCGAAGGGTACATCGGCTTCCACGGCGCGGGGGGCGGCGGCTCGATGATGAGCATGGACGCCATCTTGAGCTACGGCTACAAGCTGGCCAACTTCGTGGACACCAGCGGCAACCCACCCGCCTCCAAGGTCTACCGGGCAGCGAAGATCATCCTCTCGCAGCCGGGCATTGACGGTTACTTTGGCTCGGGTTCCGGCGTGGCCAGTCAGGAGCAGTTCCACTCCGCCCGCGGGCTGGTCAAGGCTTTCCTGGAGGAGCACATTGACATCCCCGTGGTCATCCGGCTGGGCGGCAACGCCGAGGACAAGGCGGTGGAGATCCTGGAGTGGCTCAACGGCCGTGTGCCGGCACCGGTGGAGGGCTACAAGAAGGACGATTCGGCCTGGTTCTGCGCCGGGCGGCTGGATGCGTTGATCAAGGAGGGCCGGCTGCTGGATGTGCCGCCGCTCCCGCCACGGCCGAAGCCGGAGAAGCCCTACACCTTTGAGACGGTGACCGGCGGCACGGTGACCTTTGACCATGCTGTCTGCGCGCGCTGCGAGAGCAAGGTGTGCGTGGAGGAATGTGCGCGCGGCATCCTGCGGCTGGAGGATGGCCTGCCGGTGCTCAACATCTCGCCGGAGGAGGCGAAGAAGGGCCGTTGCGTGGAGTGTCTGGCCTGTGAGGTGGATTGCTTCTTCCGCGGCGCAGGCGGCGGATATGTGGAGTTGCCGATTCCCGGTCTCGAAGAATACCGGGCCAGTCTGAAGTGACATGAACTGGGTGATTGAAGACAAGCCCGACGTGGAGGGCTACGCTTTGTCTGACGTGTTGAACCGGGTCATCTGGGGCAATTGCCTGGAGGTGATGAGGAAACTGCCTGCCGAGATCGCCGACCTGGTGTTCGTGGATCCTCCATATTACCTCCAACTGCCCAAGCGCAAACTCATCCGCTGGAGCGGAACGGTCGTGGAGGGAGTCGACGAAAGCTGGGATCAGTTCGAGAGCTTTGAAGAGTACGACGCCTTCACGGAGGCCTGGCTGACCGCGGTGAGGCGTCTCATGAAGCCCCAGGCCACGCTCTGGGTCATCGGCACCTATCACAATATCTTCCGAGTGGGCACCATTCTGCAGGATTTAGGGTTCTGGATACTGAACAACGTGTTGTGGGTCAAGACGAATCCTGTACCTAATTTCCGGCGTGTACGCTTCACCAACGCCACGGAGACGCTCCTCTGGGTGGTGAAGGACAAAGAGGTCAAAAGCTATACCATCAACTTCGACCAGGTGAAGGCTTTTGGAATGGGCAAGGTGGGGGCCAACGTCTGGCAACTCCCGGTGTGTGCCGGCAAGGAGCGCGTCAAAGGCGAGGATGGCCGGAAGCTACACCCCACCCAGAAGCCGGAACGGCTGCTGGAGCGCGTGATCCTCAGCTCGTCCAACCCTGGCGATGTGGTGCTCGATCCCATGGCCGGCGTGGGCACCACGGGTGTCGTGGCCCATCGGCATGGCCGCCGCTTCATCCTGATCGAGCGGGAGCCGCGATATGTGGCCGCCATCGAACAACGGCTTTGGCCAGGCATCTGGAGTTTGTCAGGCGAGTGAGCCGATATACACGTTGGTAGTTTGGGTGATTTGGAAGCTGGTAAACTGGTCATTGCCTTGCCCCACCGACTTACCAATGTCCCGGTCTGCCAGTATACCAATCTACCGACTATCGGCTGATTAATGCTACTGGAGGTTAGTCCTTCATGTCCATCTTGATAGACGAAACGAAACGGGTGCTGGTGCAGGGCATCACCGGGCGGGAGGGGATGGCCCGCGCCCGCCTCATGCGGGAGTACGGCACGCAGGTAGTGGCCGGGGTCACGCCGGGCCGCGGCGGGCAGGAAGTTGAAGGGGTGCCCGTGTTCGACACCGTGCAGGAAGCCTGGGAGAACGTGGGGCCGCTCGATGTCAGCGTGCTCTTCATCCCTGCCCCGCTGGTCAAGAGCGCCGCCCTGGAGGCCATCGAGGCCGGCGTCAGGCTGCTGGTCATCGTCCCCGACCGTGTGCCCATCTACGACGTCTTGAGCATCGCCAAGGCAGCCAAAGTAGCCGGGGCGCGCTTCGTCGGCCCCAACACGCTGGGCGTGCTCAGCCCGGACAAGGCGGTGGTGGGCATGATGGGCGGCCGCGCTGCCTCGGCCCGCTCCTGGTTCTTCCAGGGGCCGGTGGGCATCGTTTCCCGCTCTGGCGGCATCACCTCCTCCATGGCCTACTACCTGGCGCGGGAGGGCATCGGGGCCACGACGCTGGTGCATGTGGGCGGCGACCCCGTCGTCGGCCTGCCCCTGCCCGAGGTCATCCGGATCTTCCAGCAGGACCCGGACACCAAAGCCGTGGCCATGTTCGGCGAGATCGGCGGCACACAGGAGGAGCAGGTGGCCGAGCTGATGGAGGCGGGGGAGTTCACCAAGCCGCTGGTGGCCTTCATCGGCGGCAAGGCGGCCAAGAGTGGCACGCGCTTTTCGCACGCCGGGGCGATCATCGAGGGCGGCCGCGGCACGCACGAGGGCAAGGTGGCCCGGCTGCGCGAAGCTGGCGCCGTGGTGGTGGACGCCTTCGATGACATCCCCAGGGCGATGAAGGAGGTGCTGGCGAGGCTATAGGGCAGTCCCGTCTTACAGGAGACCTTTGGCGATCAGGGTTGGAGGGTGCGACGTACTTGGACTTGACAGCCCTGCGTTTCCCACTATACTGGATAACGAACTGAAGGGCGAAGACGTTGCATACGAGAAAGCCCACATCGAGAGAGCGGGCTGCCCGATGATGGGCTGGACTGGAGGTCTGAGATGGCTCAGGATGTAGCAACACTCAAAGCCGAGATCATCTCGGCGCTGGATATTCTTCCACCGGAGAGCTTGCGGTTGCTGCGGGAGTTTGTGGCCTTCCTGCGTTCGCAGGTCAGGCAACCTGCTCCGCAGGAGCGCGTCGTGAAGTTGGGAGGGCTGTGGGACGGGTACACGTTCACCGAGGAGGAGATCACCGCCGCCCGGCGGGAGGCATGGGCTGGACTGGGAGAGGGTTTCGATGCCTGAGTTTGTCGCCGACACGCATCCCCTGGTGTGGCATCTGACGAGAGATGCGCATCTATCCCCGCGCTGTCGGCGCTTTTTCGTCCAGGCCGACGCCGGGAATAGCACCATTTGGGTGCCGGCTATCGTCCTGGTGGAAGTCATCTATCTGGTGGAGAAACGACGACTGCCGGAGGTGCTCACCAGTCAGATCTTCGCGCTGTTAGAGCCGCCGGCTGTCAATTACCGACTGGCTGGGCTTGATTTGACCATCTTGCGTGTGCTCCCCCGAGTTAAGAGGGAAGCGGTGCCTGACATGCCTGACCGCATCATTGCGGCCACGGCGCTGTCGCTGGGGTTGCCGCTTCTGAGCCGTGACCAGGCTTTGGCAGCGGTGGAGGGGTTGGAGGTGATTTGGTAGCCGGGAGCCGGGACGCCTCGGTCAGGGAGCCTTCGGCGAACAGGGTTGAACTTCCAGCCGCTGGCGTAGGAGGGCGTGGTACGTCTCCTGGTCGAGGGGGCAGGCGACAGCGTCCAGAAACTCCTGGCGGCTGAGCCGCATCTGCTGGGCCATCTGGCTGATGTGATAGTCGCTGAGCTCCCGCTGTCCATGCGACATGTATGTGCGGGCCACCAGACGGCCATCCAGGTACAGCCGGTAGATGCCGTGGTGGCCCGAGCGATGCTCGAAGCCCAGCTTGTGCAGCAGCGCCCGTTGCACGTTCCTGGCCTTGAGCGTGGTCATTTCGTCTCGCTTTCGGCCGCGGCCAGGAGTGGCGCCAGCTCCGCCAGATGCTCGGCCAGATAGGGTGCCAGACGGTCGGCATCGGCCTGCAGGTCGGCGTAGTAGTCCTGAAGGGCCAGCCAGTAGTCGTTGCGGGCGGCATCCAGCGTCGGTCCCTCGCCGTAGAGGCCAAAACGATTATCGCTGACGAAAAACCGCTCGCCATCGAAGCGGATGTGGACGGGGATGCCGTGGATTTCACTGTGAACGCCGGCTTCGGACAGCAGGCCGACCAGCGATTGGTAATCGGGCACGCTGACCAACACAGCCAGGGGCTGGCCCCGCCGTTCGACGATGTACTGCTGGCCTCCATAGGCCACTTCGTTGATCACGTGAGCAAGTTTATCACGCGCTTCGGCAGCGCTGATGTATTTCATTTGCCCCCTCCGGCAATGATCCGAACCGTACAGTTCGGACATATTATAGCACGGGAAGGGTGTCGTGTCAATTCCCCAGGTCACCGGGGTGTATTTCACTTTAGTGGCGAGAGCGAGAGCCAGCCTGGCCTGTGTCATTGCGAGGCGCGCCCCCATTCGCTG